>NZ_SRLC01000002.1:600000-1200000 GCF_004765605.1 Hymenobacter aquaticus
CCAAGCTGCCCGGCGTGACCGACGACGAAGGCATATCGGCCCAGAACGCCCTCGGCGACTTCCTCAACGAGCCGCTCGACACCCATACCCAGCATATTTTCAGCAAACGGCTCTACTTCCTGGAGCACGAGCTGCCGGAAAGTAGTCTGCGCCAGCTGGCCCAGGACCTGCTCGGCAACAAGATGATTAACCGCTTTGAGGTCGGCCCCATAGCCCAGATTCGCGACTACACGCCGCGGCCGGGCGGTGGGGCCGAATCTATTACGGACACCGTGCGGCTGGTGGGCCTATCGGATGAGGAGCTGGTCAAGCTTTCCAAGGACAACCTTTACGCCCTGAACCTGGAGGAAATGCGCGTCGTGCGCGACCATTACACCAGCATTCAGGCTGAACGCCAGGCCGCCGGTCTGTCCCAGGACCCCACCGACTGCGAGCTGGAAATCATTGCCCAGACGTGGTCGGAGCACTGTAAGCACAAGGAGTTTTCGGCCCTCATTAAGTACCGCGACGCCGACACCGGCGAGGAGTTCGAGGTGGATTCTTTGTTCAAAACCTACATCAAGGACGCCACCGCCGAGGTGGACCGCCAACTGCGCGCCAACGGCAACGACTGGCTGATCAAGGTATTCAGCGACAACGCCGGGGCCGTGCGCATCAACCCCAAGTCGCTGTTTGTGTGGAAGGTGGAAACCCACAACTCACCTTCGGCCATCGACCCCTACGGCGGGGCCATCACCGGCATTCTGGGCAACAACCGCGACCCGCTGGCTACCGGCATTGGGGGCGCGCGGCTGCTGTTCAACACCAACGTGCTGTGCTTCGGCAACCCCGAGTTCAACGGCACGCTGCTGAGCAACCAGCTGCACCCGCGCCGCATTTTTGAGGGCGTGCGCAAGGGCATCGAGGACGGCGGCAACAAGTCAGGCGTGCCCACCGTGAACGGCAGCATCGTGTTCGACGACCGGTACGCCGGCAAGCCGCTGGTGTACTGCGGCACCGGCGCCGTGATGCCCATGCAGCTGGCCGGCCTGGATTCCTGGGAAAAGAAAATCGACCCGCAGGACCGCATCATCATGGCCGGCGGCCGGGTGGGCAAGGACGGCATCCACGGCGCTACCTTCAGCAGCATTGAGCTGGACGAAACCTCGCCCGCCACGGCCGTGCAGATTGGCTCGCCCATCACCCAGAAGCTGGCCATGGATTTCCTGCTGCTGGCCACGCGGCGCGGCCTCATCAAGTGCAGCACCGACAACGGCGCGGGCGGCCTCTCTTCGAGCATCGGCGAGCTGGCCACCATCAGCGGCGGGGCCGTGGTGGAGCTGGAACGCGTGCCGCTGAAGTACCCCGGTCTGCGTCCCTGGGAAATCTTCGTGTCGGAGTCGCAGGAGCGGTTTTCGCTGGCCGTGGAGCCCGCCAAGCTGGACGAGCTGCTGGCGTTGGGCCGGGAAATGGAAGTAGAGCTGACCGATATCGGCTACTTCACCGCCGACGGCTACCTCGACGTGCGCTTCGCCGGCGAGCCGGTGGCCCACCTGGATATGCACTTCCTGCACGACGGCGTGCCGCGTAAAGTGCTGGAAGCCGAGTGGAGCAAGCCCACGGCGCAGGAACCCGCGCTGGCCCCTGCCACCGACTACACCGACGCACTGACCCGCCTGCTGGGCAGCCTCAACATCTGCTCCCGCGAGTCGGTGATTCGGCAGTACGACCACGAGGTGAAGGGCCGCACCATCATCAAGCCCCTGATGGGCGCTACCGGCCAGGCTCCGCAGGATGCGGCCGTGGTGCGCTTCAACTTCGAGAGCTGGGAAGGCGTGGCCGTGAGCAACGGCATTCTGCCCCGCTTCGGTGATTTGGACGCCTACCACATGTCGGCCGGCGCGTTTGATGAGGCCGTGCGCCAGATTGTGGCGGTGGGAGGGAAGCTACCCAACCTGAGCTACGGCGACGGCAACTTCTGGTCCGTGAACGACAACTTCTGCGTGCCCGATTCGGTGTACGACCCCGCTACCAACCCCGACGGCAAGCACAAGCTGGCCAAGCTGGTGCGCATGTGCCAGGCCCTGCGCGACGCCACGGCGGCCTACTGCATCCCGCTCACGAGTGGCAAGGACTCGATGAAGAACGACTTCAAGGCCGACGGCGTGAAGATTTCGGTGCCGCCCACGGTGCTGTATTCGATGACCGCCAAAATTGAGGACGTGCGCCGCACCGTTACCTCCGACTTCAAGCAGGCCGACGATGTGGTGTACCTGCTGGGCGAAACCTACGACGAGTTGGGCGGCTCGGAGTTCTACCAGCTTTTCGGAGAATTGGGCGCCAACGTGCCTAAGGTGCGGTTTGAGCGGGCCAAGGCCCTCTACACGCTCATGGGCCAGGCCAACGACCAAGGCCTGATTCAATCCTGCCACGACGTGTCGGATGGCGGCCTGGCGGTGGCGCTGGCCGAAGCCACATTTGGTTACGGCTTCGGGGCCAACATTGAGCTGCCGTTGCCTCACCCCCCAGCCCCCTCTCCGGGGGGAGAGGGGGAGCCGGGTGCTCCCCTGATAAATGGTCAGCTGCCGGTGCACGTGCAGCTGTTTTCCGAGTCGCACTCCCGCTTCGTGGCCACGGTGGCCCCGGAAGATGTACCGGCCTTCGAGCAGCACTTTGGGAGCCGCGCGACGCGCCTGGGCTGGGTAACCCCGGACGGGCAGCTGACGGTGCGGCAGGCGGGCAAAACCGTTATTCAGGCCAGTACCGCCGCCCTGCGCCACGAGTGGACCAACGGTCCGGTGAACAGAATTATCGGCTTCGGCCAGCACGAAGCAGCGCAGTAATCATGGAACAGAAGCCCCACCTGCCGGACCAGCACACGCCCCCGCGCCCCCAACACGACGACCCCGGCCACGAAGTGGTGAACCGGGAAGGCCAGATTGTGCTGCCCGGCTTCAAGAGCGTTGACCCCGGCCACGAAACCTCCGAGCCGCTAAAAAGCAAAACCGAGCAACCTAAGCACCAGGCACCAGGCACCAAGCACCAAAAAGTGCAGGCCCTGATCCTGACCGGCTTTGGCATCAACTGCGAGGAAGAATTCGCCGCGGCCTACCAGCTGGCCGGGGCCGAGCCAACCATCGTGCACCTCAACCAGGTGTTGCACGGCCACGTCAGCATCCACGACTATGACATTCTGAACTTCCCCGGCGGCTTCTCGTTCGGCGACGACCTGGGCTCGGGCGTGGTGCTGGCCAACAAGCTGCGCTACCGCAAAAACGCCGCGGGCCACACCCTGCTGGATGACATCAAGGAGTTCATTGCCCACGGCAAGTTCGTCATGGGCATCTGCAACGGCTTTCAGGTGCTGGTGAAGCTCGGTTTGCTGCCCAACCTGAGCGGCACCGTAACGCCCGAGGTGACCCTGACCCATAATGCTTCCGGAAGATACGAGGACCGCTGGGTGCGGCTGAAAGTCAACCCCGAGTCCAACTCGCCTTTCCTCAGGGGCCTCGATACGCTGGAAGTGCCCGTGCGCCACGGCGAAGGCCGCCTGATTATCAGGGGCCAGGAAACCCTGGCCGCAATTGAGGCGCAGGCGCTGAACTGCCTGGCCTACACCGATTTCGACGGCTCACCGACCGACGTGTACCCGTTCAACCCCAACGGCGCCGACCTGAACTGCGCCGGCCTGACCGACCCCACCGGGCAGGTATTCGGACTGATGCCGCACCCCGAGGCATTCCTCTCGCTCTACAACCACCCCGACTGGGCCCGGCGCAAGCGCCAAAACCCGGATCTGAGCGAGGAAGGGGATGGGCTGAGGCTGTTCCGCAACATCGTGGCGCACGTGGCTGCCCTCACCGGCAGACCCCTCCCCCCGGCCCCCTCCCCAAAAGGGAGGGGGAGCCTAGCGTCGAATGTTAAAATTAAGGGGCGGGAAAGTGTGGTAGCCGAGCCGGTTGGGGAGTTTCAGACGGCGCAGGAGCACATTTTCACCACCACGGCCCAGAAGTGGCAGACGCTTAGGCCCTGGGCGCGGGAAAATCGGAAACAGCCGACGGAAGCTGAAGCTAAGCTTTGGGAGGAGCTGCGCCGCGAAAAGCTGGGGGTGCAGTTCCGGCGGCAGCACGCTATTGATTCGTACATCGTGGATTTTGTGTGCCTGTCGGCCAAGCTGATTGTAGAGGCGGATGGGGAAATTCACGCCGACGCGGAGCAGGCTGCCTACGACCAGGACCGTACCTCCGTATTGCACGAGCTTGGCTATGAAGTGCTTCGCTTCAGCAACCAGGAAATTCTGCACCAGATGGAAAAAGTATTACGCCAGATTCAAAGTCGCCTGACTCATCAACAGGCCTGATAACGGAAGCGCAAAAACAATTCACTAACCACCAAAACCAGCCCCGCTTAACCTCGTCAGGCTCCCCCTCCCTTTTGGGGAGGGGGCCGGGGGGAGGGGTACCCACATGAACACCCTCAACCACTTCGCTACCCCTCAGCTCGAACTCCTGCACCGCGGCAAAGTCCGCGACTCGTACCGCGCCCCGTCCGGCGAGCGGCTCATCGTGGTAACCGACCGGCTCTCGGCCTTCGACTCGGTGCTGGAAACGCCCGTGGCCCACAAGGGCGCGGTGCTCAACGGGCTGGCCGCCTTCTGGTTCGATAAAACCCAGCACATCATTCCCAACCACGTTATCAGCCTGCTCGACCCGAACGTGACGCTGGCGAAGGAAGCCGAGCCGATTCGGGTGGAAATGATTGTGCGCAACTACATTACCGGCTCGATGCTGCGCGGCTACCAGAAAGGCCAGCGCACCTTCTCGGGCGTGACCGTAACCGACGGCCTGACCAAGCACCAGCAGTTTCCCGAGCCCATCGTGACGCCGACCACCAAGGAGGAGTCGGACCGCGAGATTACGCCGGAAAACCTGGTGTCGGAAGGCTGGGTGTCGGCCGAGCTGTATGAGCAGATGCGGGTCAAGTCGCTGGAGCTGTTCAACTTCGCCTCCCAGTGGATGGCCGAGCGCGGCATCATCCTGGTCGATACCAAGTACGAGTTCGGCCTGCTGAACGGGGAGCTGATCTTGATTGACGAAATCCACACGCCCGACTCGTCGCGGTTCTGGAGCGCCGAGGACTACGCCAAAAACCCCGAGGCCGTGGAGCAGATGGACAAGGAGTACGTGCGCCAGTGGCTGATTGAGAACAAGCAGGACGGCCAGTACCCCCGCGCCCTGACGCCCGAAGTTTCGCAGGAAGCCAGCCGCCGCTACCTCGACATCTACGAGCGCATCACCGGCGCCCCGCTGCCCACCGGCAACGAAATTACCACCGGCGGCGACGTGCGGACCCGCATCGTGGGTAACCTGGTGCGGGCCGGCATCATGAAGGACGCCTGGGTCAACATCGTCATGGGCTCCCCGGCCGATAAAGAGCACTGCCAGAAAATCCGTTCCTTCTTCGAGGGCTACGACATCTTCACCCAGCTGCGCGTGACTTCGGCCCACAAAAACGGGGAAGCCATTACGGGCATGGCCGAGGTGTGGAATAACTCGGTGGAGCCCGGCGTCATTATCGCCGTGGCGGGCCTGTCGAACGGCCTCGGCGGGGCCCTGGCGGCCAACGTCAACGTGCCCGTCATCAGCTGCCCGCCGTGGAAGGACTTCGCCGAGCTGACGGCCAACCTGAACTCCTCGGTGATTATGCCCTCGGCTACGCCCAACCTCACGGTGGTGCGCCCCGACAACGCCGCCCAGGCCGCCGTGCGCGCCCTGAACCTGCCCCGCCTGCGCGAGCAGCTCAGCCGCGAAATTCAGCAGACCAAAGCCAAGCTGCGCGCCGCCGACGCCGAGTTGCGGGTGCTGTAAGTAACTGAACCAATGGACGCCGCCCAGCACAAGCACCTCGTGGAAAGCTACATCGAAGCCTACAATGGCTTCGATGTAGCCGGCATGCTCCGGCCCCTGCATGAGGATGTGGTGTTTCGCAACATCACCAACGGCGCAGTCGACCTGACGCTGACGGGCAAGGACAGCTTCCGCCGGCAGGCCGAGCAGGCGTTGCAGTATTTCTCCCAGCGCGAGCAGCGCGTCACCGATTGGCAAATCAGCGCCGACAAAGTGGAAGTGCGGCTCGACTACTCCGCCGTGGCGGCAATGGACTTCCCCAACGGCCTGAAAGCCGGCGACCCACTGCGCATGCAGGGCCAGTCGGTGTTCGGGCTCAGGGGCGGCCAGATAATTTCCATCACCGATATCAGTTAGAACGACTCTGCGCACCTCCGCGAAAACCTCTGCGCCCCCTGCGGGAACCACCAAGTGAACGACACCGTGACGAATCCAAAACCCATAGTACTCCTCGGCGGCGGGGCCCGTGAGCACGCCATGGCCTGGAAGCTGACCCGCGACGGGGCCACGGTGCACGTGCTGCCCGGCAACGGCGGCATCCCCAACAGCCACCCCGACATCAGCGCCACCGACTTTCCGGCCATTCAGCAGTTCTGCGAGCAGCACGGCGTGCAGCTCATCGTGGTCGGGCCCGAAGCGCCGCTGGCGGCCGGCGTCGTCGACTACTTTGCCGGCTCCGACATCCGCGTGTTTGGCCCTTCGCGGGCCGGGGCGGTGCTGGAAAGCTCCAAGGTGTGGAGCAAGAACTTCATGCGGCGGCACGGCGTGGCCACGGCGATGTCGTGGCAGTACCGCAGCGACAAGCTGGACGAGGCCCGCGCCAAAGCCACCGAGCTCGACGGGCAGGTGGTGGTGAAATACGACGGGCTGGCCGCTGGCAAGGGCGTCTACGTCTGCTCGTCGGTAGCCGAGGCCCAGGCCGCGCTGGACGATTTGCAGCAGCAGCACACCGGCTGGTTTAGCTTCCTGCTGGAAGAAAAGCTGGTTGGGCCCGAAATCAGCATCATCGGCGTGACGGACGGCAACCGGGTGCGGCTGCTGGCCCCGTCGCAGGACCACAAGCAGCTGCTGGCCGGTGACCTTGGGCCCAACACCGGCGGCATGGGCGCCTACTGCCCCGTCCCGTTCTGCGACGACAACGTGCTGGCCGCCATCCGCACCAGCATCGTGGACCCCACGCTGCTGGGTTTGCAAAACGAGCAGTTCGACTTTAAGGGCTTCCTCTACTTCGGTATTATGCTTACCGAGCAGGGCCCCAAGCTGCTCGAATACAACGTCCGCCTCGGCGACCCGGAAGCGGAAGTGCTGCTGCCCGCCCTGGAAAGCAGCCTGCTGGAACTGATTGAGGCTACCCTGGATGGCAAGCTGCAACAAACCGTGGTGCGGCAGCGGCGCGGCTTCTACGTGGGCGTGGTGCTGGCTTCGGGCGGCTACCCGGCGGCCCAGTTCCCCACCGGCTTCCCCATCACCGGCCTCGACGAGCTGCACCCCAGCATCCTGGCCTTTCACGGGGCCACCAAGCAGCAAAACGGCGAGCTGGTCACGACCGGCGGCCGGGTGATGGTGGTGGTAGGACACGGCGAGGAGCTGGAAGAGGCTGTGAGTCACGTGTATCGGGAAGCGGAAAGAGTTAAATTTAAGGATGTCTACATCCGTACCGACATCGGCCAGCGGCCGGAACCCACCCTTGCAGGCAACTGGTAAGCATAGCCCCCGCCCAGCGCGCCTGGCCATTCTGCTGTCGGGTAGGGGCTCCAACATGGTGGCCCTGGTACAGGCCGTGCAGCACGGCGGGCTGGCGGGCCTGGCCGAAGTGGCGGTGGTGTTCAGCAACAAGCCCGACGCGCCCGGCCTGGCTACGGCCGCCGCCCTGGGCTGCCCCACGGCCAGCCTCGGCAGCCAGGGCCGGAAGCGGGCCGAGTTTGACGCCGAGGTGGTGGAAATTCTGCGCGGCTACCAGCCCGACTACGTGGTGCTGGCCGGCTACATGCGGATTTTGTCGCCCACTTTCATCCGGGCCTTCGCCGGGCGCATCGTGAATATTCACCCCGCCGACACCCACCAGCACCAGGGGCTGCACGCCTACGAGTGGGCCTTCGACAACCGGCTGCCGGAAACCAAAATCACCGTGCACCTGGTGGATGAGGGCCTCGACACCGGCCCCATCCTGGCCCAGCACCCCGTAGACCTGCGCGGGGCCGAGACCCTGGCCGAGGTAGAGCGCCGCGGCCTGGCCGTGGAGCACTTCCTTTACGCCGATACCCTGGCGCGCCTGATTCGCGGGGAGCTACCCACTCCCGCAGCCGCTCCGGTGGCTACGGCTCCCAATCCCACCTCCGAACCTCTGGTGCCATCGGCATCCGGCTCTGCTTGTCCTTCTCAAGCACCGCCGGGCCGCGAGGCTATTCGTTAACCCAGTACCACCCACCACCCCAGCCGCTAGCCTGAGAACTGGCTCCTGACTTTTTGAAACTGCCATGTGCGGAATAGTAGGTTTTTACGGTCCCGATGACGTTGCCCACGACATTGTATTCGGCCTGACGGCGCTCCAGCACCGGGGCCAGGACGCGGCCGGCATTGCCACCTTCGACGACAACTTCCACCTCTGTAAGGGCAACGGGCTGATTTCCGACGTGTTCCGGCCCAAGCAGCTCAAGAAGCTCAAGGGCAACATCGGCATCGGCCACGCCCGCTACACCACCCAGGGCTCCAACGACGCGGAGCTGGCCCAGCCCTTCACCACCAGCTACCCCTTCGGACTGGCGATGGTGCACAACGGCAACGTCATCAACTTCCGCTCGGCCGCCAAGCGCCTGCACGAGAAGTACCACGTGCTGCCCAAGACCAGCAACGACCTGGAGCTGATCATGTACACCTTTGCCTCGGAGCTGCGCCTGAAAAACCTCGACAACCTCTCGGTTATCGACATTTTCGACGCCGTGGAAACCACCCAGGAGCTGGTGAAGGGCGCCTACGCCACCATCACCGTCATTGCCGGCCACGGCCTGCTGGCCTTCAACGACCCGCTGGGCATCCGGCCGCTGGTGCTGGGCCGCCGCGACACCGAGCGGGGACCCATCTACGCCTTTGCCTCCGAAAGCACCTGCTTCGACTACCTGGGCTTCGAGTTCATCAAGAATGTGGGGCCGGGCCAGGCCATCTTCATCGACCAGAACTTCCAGGTGCACTACAAGAACCCGTACAGCCTGCCCAAGAACTTCTGCGTGTTCGAGCACATCTACTTCGCCCGCGAAGACTCCACGATTCATGGCCGGCTGGTGGCCCGGGAGCGGGTGCGCCTGGGTAAGATGCTGGCCCGTAAGGTCATCGAGTCGGGTATTCAGCCCGACATGGTGATTGACGTGCCCTCGTCGGGCTACTTCGCGGCCTCGGGGCTGGCCGAGGCCATCGGCGTGCCCTACCGCCGGGCGCTGGTGAAGAACAACCACATGGGCCGCTCCTTTATCGTGAGCAGCCAGGCGGGCCGGGAGGATATCGTCAAGAAAAAGCTCAACCCGATTCGGGAGTTCGTGGCAGGCAAGAAGATTGCCGTGGTCGACGACAGCATCGTGCGGGGTACTACCTCGCGGCGCATCGTGCGCATCCTGCGCGAGGCCGGTGCGGCCGAGGTCTACTTCATCAGCAGCGCCCCGCCCATCACCTCGCCCTGCATCTACGGCATCGACATGGCCATGAGCACCGAACTGATTGCGGCCAACTATACCGAGGAGGAAATATGCCGCTACATCGAGGCCGACAAGGTCATCTACCAGTCGGTGGAAGACTTGCAGGAGCTGTTTGCCGAGGAGCGCGGCCACGGCGGCAGCTGCTTCGCCTGCTTCACCGGCCAGTATCCCACCGGCGACGTGACCAAGTACCTGCGCCACATTCAGGAGGAGCGCCAAAGCCACCGCAGTGACAAGAAAGGGCCGGACGTCATTCCCTCCGTGAGTGCGAAAGCGCCGGAGCCAACCGAGCATTAAGCTAAGGCTAGAAGTCTAGTTCCCCTCCTCAGACGAGGAGGGGTTAGGGGTGGTTGAACGGAGTGTTGAACGACCTTTAGAAACTAGCTCTAATACTTGTTCTTCCGTTTCAACCACCCCTAACCCCTCCTCATCTGAGGAGGGGAACTAGTTTTCTAGTTTTAACCTAGTTTCTAACATGTCATCTGAGCTCAAAGCCACCGCCGGCTACTCCATCGAAGAAGGCAACGCCGCCTCCAAAAACGCCTACCACTGGGCCCAGAAAACCTTCAGCACCCGGGCGGGCAAGCCCGGGGAACCGGCCCAGGACCTGGCGGGCGGCTTTTCCAACGAAATCCGCTTTGGTGCCGAGCGGCTGGGCATCGGCTCCGACGGTATCGGCACTAAGATCGAAGTGGCCGAGCGCCTGGACCGCTACGACACGCTGGGCTACGACCTGATTGCCATGGTGGCCGACGACCTGGTAGTGGCCGGCTTCATCCCGACCAACCTGTCGAACATCATCGACGTGAATACGCTCGACTACGCGGTGGTCGACGAGCTGATGCGCGGCCTGCACGACGCGGCCCAGTTCAGCCAGATTGCCGTGACGGGCGGCGAAATTGCCGAGCTCGGCAACCGCATCGGTGGCTACCCCGGGGCCCGGATGAACTTCAACTGGTGCTCGACGGCCGTGGGCGTGCTACACCCCAGCCTGGAGCGGCCCTTGAGCGGGGCCAACGTTCGGGCTGGGCAGGCCGTGGTGGCGCTTCGCTCGCCCTCGTTCCGCTCCAACGGCTACTCCCTGGCCCGCCGCGCCCTGACCAAAGCCTTCGGGGAGAAGTGGCACGCAGCGCCCTACACCGGCCCCGATGTCGCCGAAATGGGCCAGACCTGGGGCGAGGTCATGCTGGCCCCCTCGCTCATCTTCGCGCCCGGCGTGGGTGCGGTGCTGGATGCTGGCTTGCCCCTGCACGCGGCGGCCCACATCACCGGCGGCGGCATTGCCGACAACTTCAAGCGGGTGCTGAAAAACAGCGTCGGCGCCGAGCTGACCAACCTGTTTGAGCCCCTGCCCGCCATGCAACAGCTGGCCGAACTGGCAGGCATCACGCCCACGGAAGCTTACCTCTACTGGAACATGGGCAACGGCATGCTGCTCGTAACCGACCAGGACCAGGCCGAAGCCGTGGCCGAAACCCTGCGCGCCAAGGGCTACCAGGCCCAGGTAGCCGGCCGCATCACGGCCGAGGCCGGGGTGAAGCTGAACGTAAGTGCCGGCGAGCTGCGCTACGAGTAGCCGAATTTTCCGTGGAAGCTAGCCTTAAGAAAAAGCCCGCTGCCATTTCTGGTAGTGGGCTTTTTGCTGCCCTCAATTTACGAAGGGATGTTAATAATCAGAAAGGTTATGAGACGCGAAATGGGTTAAAATAGAAGGGGTATTTTGTGAATAATAACATGTATTTCAAATAATGACATAAAATTTGATAGTGGTTTTAGGTTTTTAATATAATATTAATATATATTGGCATTGTAAATGACAGCCTGCCCATGCAGGACTAATTGGATTGCCGGCACTGCGGCGGTCCGCACTTGCCGTGGCCCTAAGTAAGGCCGTAGCTCCGCCGCCAGCGTTCCTGGCGCCGCGGGTGCCTCACTTCCCCCCGGTGAGGCCAGCACAACGCATTTCGAGTGAGAGTACCGAGTGTGCTTCCCGGGTAAAAACCGGGCAGGGGAATATCTGTCCGCCGTTTTTGGCCGCGAAGCAAGTACCAAAGTGACCCGCGCACCCCGCCGGCCCCGGCCGGTGTGCCCCGCGCTTGCCAATTCTTTGCCCGTGCCACTCCTAACCCCGACAGTATGCTGCTTTCTACTGCTGCCCTGGCCTTCCTGTGCGTCCCGCTGGCTGCCGAACCGGATGATTCCGTCAAAACCGCGCCCGTGAAGCTCTCGGGGTTTGTGGACGGCTACTACCGCTACAACTTCAACAACCCCGGCGAGGCGCCTTATAACAACCTGACCAGCTTCACCAACAGCCATAATTCCTTCGAGCTAGGTATGGTTTCGCTGAAAGCCGAGCATACGGTGGGCAAAGTCGGCTTCGTGGCCGACCTCGGCTTCGGGCGCCGGGCCGAGGAGTTTTCCTACAACGACGACCACACCCGCTTGGCCATCAAGCAGGCTTTCATCACCTACGCCCCAACCGAAAACGTCAAGCTGACCGGTGGCAGCTGGGCCACCCACATCGGCTACGAGGCCGTGGATGCCTACCTCAACCGCAATTACAGCATGAGCTACCTGTTCTCCTACGGGCCCTTTTTTCACACGGGGCTGAAGGCGGAACTCACCCTGGGCAACACCACGCTCATGGCCGGGGTAGCCAACCCAACCGACCTGAAAAGTGCCAGCAGCATGCCCAAAACCCTGATTGGCCAGGTCGCCACCACGTCGGCCGATGGGAAAGTCAAGGCCTACCTCAACTACCAGGGCGGCGCCCAGCACGACTCGTTGCGCGTGCAGCAGGCCGACGTGGTGCTGACCTACGCCGTGAGCCGCCTGCTGAGCTTTTCCGGCAACGGCACCATGCAGTACCGGCAGCAGCGGGGCGAAACCGGCTGGAGCGACTACCAGGCTTGGTGGGGCGGGGCCCTGTACGCCAACCTGGACCCCGTGCCCTGGTTTGGCCTGACGCTGCGCGGGGAGTATTTCAACGACAAGAAAACCCTGCTGGGCTTCAGTGGCAGCGTCATGGAAGCTACCCTCTCTTCCAACTTCCGCCTCGACAACCTGACCCTGATTCCGGAGGTGCGCCTGGATAGCGGCTCCCCCACTACCGGCCTGTTCGTCGACCACGCGGGAGTGGCCACCCAACGCACGGTCAGTGCGCTGCTGGCGGCCGTGTACCACTTCTAGGCGGCCCGCACCGTCGCTGTTTCTTTCGCAAAAGCCTGTTTGTTTACTCAATTAACTGCCTCATGGAAAACTCGTTACCATCGAAAGCTAATTACGGAAGCCTGGCGCTGCTCGGCCTCTTTCTTCTCAGTGCGGTGGCGGCCTTCGTGCGCGTCGACCACCCCAGCGCGGCTGCGGGCACCATCAACGGGGCCGACGTGGCCTGGATGCTCACCGCCTCGGCCTTCGTGCTGCTGATGACGCCGGGCCTGTCGTTCTTTTACGGGGGCATGGTGCGGCCCAAAAACCTGATTTCGACCATGCTGCAGAGCTTCGTGGCCCTGGGCGTCATCTCGCTGGTGTGGTACTTCGTGGGCTTCTCCCTGTCGTACGGCGACTCTCTCGGCGGCCTGATCGGCGACCCGCGCACGTTCTTTCTGCTGCGGGGCGTGGGCACGGCCACGCATCCGCTGCTCTCGCCCACCATTCCGCTGATTCTGTTCTTTGCCTTCCAGCTCAAGTTTGCCATCATCACCCCGGCCCTGATTACCGGCTCCTTTGCCGAGCGGGTCCGCTTCAAGGGCTACCTGGCCTTTATCATCCTGTTTTGCCTGTTCATCTACTGCCCGCTGGCCCACTGGACCTGGCACCCCGACGGCTTTTTGCGCCAGTGGGGCGTGCTGGATTTTGCGGGCGGCACGGTGGTGCACATTTCGGCCGGGGTTGCAGCGCTGGCCGGCGCCCTGGTGCTGGGGCCGCGCAAGAAGCACCGCGACCAGTCGTTTTCCACGCCCAACGTGCCGTTCGTA
This sequence comes from Hymenobacter aquaticus, assembly GCF_004765605.1. Taxonomy (NCBI): domain Bacteria; kingdom Pseudomonadati; phylum Bacteroidota; class Cytophagia; order Cytophagales; family Hymenobacteraceae; genus Hymenobacter; species Hymenobacter aquaticus. The sequence goes on from NZ_SRLC01000002.1 coordinate 613,549, forward strand.
TTGCTGGGCACGGGCCTGCTGTGGTTTGGCTGGTTTGGCTTCAACGCCGGCTCGGCCCTGGGCGCTAATGAGCTGGCTTCGCTTTCCTTCGTAAACACCAACCTGGCCTCGGCCGCCGCCCTGGTGGCCTGGATGCTGATTGAAGTGGCTCGTGGGGGCAAGCCCACCGCCATGGGCGCCTGCATCGGCGCCGTGGTCGGGCTGGTGGCCATTACGCCCGCCGCCGGCTTCGTCGATTATGGGCAGAGCATCCTGATTGGGGTAGTGGCTGCCTTTATCAGCTTCATGGGCGTGCACTGGAAAAACAGCCGCACCGGCATCGACGATACGCTCGACGTGTTTCCCTGCCACGGCCTGGGCGGTATCGTAGGCATGCTGCTCACCGGCGTCTTTGCCGCCAAAGTCGGGCTGGTGTACGGCACGGCCGCGGTATTCAGCTACCACGTGCTGGGTTTGGTCATCGTGGTGGCCTATACATTCGGCATGTCGTGGGTGCTGCTCAAGCTGACCGACAAGCTCTTCGGCCTGCGGGTGAAAGATGCCGACGAAGAGCTGGGCCTCGACCTGAGCCAGCACGAGGAATCCATCTACCACGTCGACGAGGAGTTCGAGAAGACTTACCGCAAGGAGCTGGTGTCCTAAGCTTTGGTCCGGTGGCCCGCTGCGGTAGTGCCGAGCGCCAGCTCGGTACGCCGCGGCGGGTTTATTGCCGGGCCAGGCCGTCGGTCTGGTTCAGCATGCGCTGGGTCAGATCTTGCAGCAGGCGGCGCAGGGCCAGGTCTATTTCCGTGAGCTTTTTGTCGCGCAGGCGGCCCGGCCGGGTATACACCAAGGTTTCAATCTTGCTCGTTACGGGGCCGGGTGCGCTGTATTTGCCAGCCCGGGCGTAGCTGGGCTGGGTGTAGGTCACGTTGGTCAGCACGTAGCGGTAGGCGCCTTCCTGGGCGGTTATCGTCACCCGGCAGCCGTACGACTCCTGGCCGTTCTTAAGCCGGACCTGGGTGCTGACGCGGCCGGTTTCGGGCGTCGCGCGCAGGGCCGAGCCTTGCGCCGGCCCGCGAAGCTGGGCGGCCCACTCCCGGGCCCGGGCGTAGAGCTGGGCCTGGGCCACGCCCTCTACGGGCACCGTGGCCGCGTACACCACCGTGTGCGTGTGGGCGTCCAGGGGCAGGGGCGAAAACTGGTACGGCTGCTGGGCGGCAACCGGCCCCCCGATCAGGAAAAGCAGGGCAACGAATAAGGCTTTCATGGGTGGGTCGAAAGCAAAAGAACGTATACGCAAATCAGGGCCGGCCGATCAGGTTGATGAGCTACCAACCAGTACAAAGCTGCCCAGCAAAGGTAACAGCCCTCGGTTTGCGTCGTGCCGGCCTGGGTACAGGCCGGATCCGCCGGCAGCTTCCCGCTGGCTTGTTCATTGGCACTAAACGCCAACGCCCTTACTCGTGCTCCACGGATAAGGGCGTTGGGATGTAAAGGCCGGCCGGCGGGGACAGAATGCCCCGCGCCGCAATGCCTGCGGTGTATTAGTTTTCGGGCCGCAGCGGCACGTTATTGAACTGGTTCAATATCAAACCCGGCCTGGGCCACCGATTTCATAATCAGCTCAGGAATCGGGTTTTCGCCTTCCACGGTCAGGATTTTGTCGGGGTTGGTGGTATCTACGCTCCACTTCTCCACGCTGGCTTCGGCGTCGAGGAAGGGCGTGACGGCGCGCAGGCAGTTGGCGCAGTTGATGCTGGTTTTGAATTTCAGGGTTGACATCAGAAGTAGCGGTAAGGGCCGTAGCGGCTGGGCGAACAGCGAGGCGGCGGGTGAGAGGTGGTTGTATTCAACGAATACAAAACAAAAATAGTGGCCCGGCAGCCAGGTGCTCGTACAGGCTTTGGCGGCCGGAGTGCAGAGTTTTGCCGTATTTCACGGCCGCGAAAGGCGCAACTGGCTCGTGTAAGCCCGCTGTGGCCGGTGCCCCTCTCTCGTATGACCCACCCCGAGTTCTGGCAGCTGATTGCCGCTTCGCGCGCCGCTGCCGCCGGCAACCAAACCGCCCAGGCCGATTTTCTGTCGGAGCAGCTGGCCACTTTGGAGCCGGCGCAGATTATCGAGTTTGAGTGCCGGCTGCGGGAAAACCTGCGGGAAGCCGATGACTACGGCATTTTGGCCGCCTTGAAAATCATGGACGGCTACGTGTCGGACGACTCCTACCTGTACTTCCGCGCCTGGCTGGTGGGGCAGGGTGAAGCCGTGTTCCGCAGCGCCTTACAGCAGGCCGACAGCCTGGCCCAAGTGGCGCAGGAAGGGTATCAGGAGTTTGAAAACCTGCTCTACGTAGCCACCGAAGCCTTCGGGCGGCGCACCGGCCGGCCGGCCGAAGACGAATCCTTCCCGCGCAGCGTCGCCGCCGAGCGGGGCCTGGACTACGACCTGGGCTCCGAAACCAAAGGCACCGACTGGCGCGAAGAGCAGCTGCCCAAGCTGCTGCCGCGCCTATGGAAGAAGTTCGGAGGATAAGAAGATACAGCTTGACACTTCTGTGTAAGCCGACACTTCCATTCCGCTACTATGGCCCCTTTTGTAGGCTTATGGCTCGTTTCACTGTTGCCATTCTGCCTTTAGCACCGACATCACGATTTTATCGTGGAACAGGCCGTTGCGGCAGCAGGCCGCCCGCAGGCGTCCCTCCACCACAAAACCGGCCTTGGTGTAGGCTTTTACGCCACCCAGATTCGATTCGGAAACCGTGAGCATGATGCGGTTGAGCTGGTGCACCGTAAAGCCTAGGGTGAGCACCTGTTTCGTCACCTCTGTGCCTACTCCCTTGCCCCAGTAGGCTTTTTCGCCAATCAGGATGAAGTATTCGCCCGACTGGTTGGTAGCCGAAAGATTCGAAAGGCCCGCATAGCCAATCAACGTGTTGGTCTCTTGCAGATAAATACCCAGGTTCAGGCTTTTCTCATCCCGTAAGGTCGCCGCGAACCAGTGGTCAATCTGCGCCGTCGTCTTCATCGTCTGGAAAGCGGACAACGAATAGTGCACGACTTCGGGGTCGGCAATCCAGGGGTAGAAGCAAGCACCTTCTTCCGGCTGCATGCGGGCGAGCTTTATCATCGCAGGTTTTCAGCGAAGATAAGACCCTGCTTTTCTTAAACGACGAAACAGCTTGTTGGCCGCAGCCCCACTATGCTGGCCGCTGCGGGCGTTTTTCCAGAATCAGGTTGGTACGGAAGGTGTTCAGACTCTCTTCCAGGCCCACGGGGTACACGTGCGGGTTCAGGAAGCGGCGGATGCTGGGGTCGAGGCTCTGCACCTCGCGCTGAGCGTGGGCCCGGCTTTGCTGCAGCGTGGGCAAGGTTGCCACCAGCTCGCCGCCCCGGAACACGGGCTCCAGCAACTCCCGGAACTGGGTGCTGCGGATCGGCCGGCGGCGGGTGGGGTCCACGGGGTCCACGATGGTGAGGTGTTCGGGCAGGGGCTCGGCCGAGTTGTAGAGCATGTCGGCCCGGGGCTGGCCTTTCTCGGTTTCGTAGCGCCGCACCTGCAGAATGCCCGGAATGCTGGTTTTGGCCAGCTGCTCCGATATTTTGACCGTGTATTCCCAGCCCGAGTCGTCGGCCCGGCGCAGGGCGGCCAGCTTGTACACGCCGCCCAAAGCGGGCTGGTCGTAGGCCGTAACCAGCTTGGTGCCGATGCCCCAGGTGTCGATGCGGGCCCCCTGCTGCTTGAGGCTGACGATGAGGTTTTCGTCGAGGTCGTTGCTGGCCACGATGCGCGTCTTGGGGAAGCCGGCTTCGTTGAGCAACGCCCGGGCCTCGCGGCTGAGGTAGGCCAGGTCGCCGGAGTCGAGGCGGATGCCGCCCAGCTCGTGGCCTTTTTCGCGCATGCGCCGCGCCACGCTGATGGCCCGCCGCACGCCTTCCAGCGTGTCGTAGGTATCAACCAGAAACACGGAGTCGTCGGGAAACGCGTCGGCGTAGGCTTCGAAGGCCTCTTCTTCCTGCCCAAACGACATCACCCAGCTGTGGGCGTGGGTGCCGCGCACCGGAATGCCGAAGTGCTGCCCGGCCAGCATGTTGGAGGTGCCGTCGGCCCCGCCCAGGTAGGCCGCCCGGCTCGCGCCCAGCCCCCCGTCGAAGCCCTGGGCCCGGCGCAGCCCGAACTCAAACACCTGGTCGTCGCCAGCGGCCTCCCGGATGCGGGCCGCCTTGGTGGCAATCAGCGTCTGGAAGTTGACCAGCGTGAGCAGGGCCGTTTCCAGCAGCTGGGCTTGCAGCAGCGGGCCTTTGATGCGCATCAAAGGCTCGTTGGCAAATACCACGGTGCCCTCGGCAATGGCGTCCACGTCGCAGGTGAAGCGCAGCTCGCGCAGATAGTCCAGAAACTCCTGCGGAAACATCGGCGTGCCCTTCGAGCCGCGCAGGCTGCCCAGGTAGGTCAGGTCCTCGGCCGAAAAGCGCAGGTTGTTCAGCCAGTCGGCGGCGTAGGCCAGGCCCGCGCACACGGCGTAGCCGCCGCCAAAGGGCGGGCGCCGGAAGTACAGGTGAAACACGGCTTCCCGGTCTTGCAGGCCCTGTTTCCAGTAGCCGTAGCTCATCGTGAGTTGGTAGAGGTCGGTAACTAAGCTCAGCGAGGAAGAATACAGGCTGGATAGCGGGGTGTTTTCCGGGGCGTTAGGCATGGTAGTCGGGGCAAAGCGCGAATCGGGCGGCGGCCGGGGTAGGGTAGAGGCGTAGGTTGCCCGGCCAGCCCAACCGTGGGCCGCCGCCGCAAAGGTTGGAGAAAATCATAACAGTGTACCGCGAACGGCCCGGCGGAGTTGTGCCCCCGGGCGTAGCCGGGGCCGGCTGCCCCACGCCGGCCTTATCCGGCCAACCCGAATGGCGGCAAATCCCGTGGTTTGCCTCCGCAGGCTCAGAATGATAGGCGCAGAATCCTTATTCGGCTGGGTAGTAATAATTATAGACTATTGGATGATTGGGTTTTAATTTTTTCATAATATTATTGCATTCAGGTTCGAAAAATTCAATTCGCTTTCTCGGGCCCGTCACTACTCTATTTGTTTTCTCCTACCCTCTGTTGCCGCACATGAAGAAATTTTTACCCGCTCTTGCGCTGGTGGCGTTGGCTATGCCCGTCACCGATTCCGCCTGGGCCCAAGTAACCCGGATTCCCGGGCAGCTTTACCCGGGCAGCACGCCGGGCGCAGCCGCTACGGTAACCCACGCCAGCCGCATGGCCTTGCCCGCGCTGCCCCAGGCCCGCATCCAGGCCCCTTGGACCGCCCTGGCCAGCATGAGCCAGATCCGGGGCCAGCACGCGGCCGTGGCCCTGAACGGCAAGATTTACGTGTGGGGCGGATACGTCGGGACCTACGAAAGTGCCACCACGGAATTTTCGAGCCTGGAAATCTATAACCCGGCGACCAACACCTGGAGCGCCGGGGCCAACTACCCGACGCTGGTGCGGGGCCAGGCGCATACCGTGGGCCAGGACGGGCTGATTTACAGCTTCGGCAATGGCTTCGCCGGCACCGACGCCTACCGCTACAACCCGGCCACAAACACCTGGGCCGCCATTGCGCCCCAGCCCACGGGCACCTGGGAAGCGTCGGCCATTACGGCTCCCGATGGAAAAATCTACCTGTTCGGGGGCTTCACGTCCAACAACCCTACTTCCCCCATTACCCAGATTTACAACCCGGCCACCAACACCTGGGCGTCGGGCGCCAGCATGACCGTGGGCCGGCATGGTCACGCGGGCGTGCTCGACGCGGCGGGCCGCGTGCACATCATTGGCGGTACCAACAGCACCAACGGCGGCAACACGGCCATAACGTCGCACGAAATCTACACCATTGCCACCAACACCTGGTCGACCGGGGCGGCGCTGCCCGTGGGCATCAACCAGCCCGGCGCCGTGCTGGGAGCCGATGGCAAAATCTATATTATCGGCGGCAAGCAGAGCTACTATAATAACGCGACGCCCTTCTATGCCACCACGTACGTCTACGACCTAAGCACGAACTCCTGGAGCGCGGGCACCAGCCTGCCCATCGTGCTGGGCGAAAACCGGGCAGTAACCATTGGGGGCGACATCTACACCGTGGGCGGCTGCACGGGCGCCGCTCCCTCGACGACTGGCACCCAGCAAAGCGTGCTCTACCGTACGAGCGTTACCAACAGCTACACCTGGACCGGCGCCACGTCCACCAACTGGAACGTGGCCTCCAACTGGTCGGGGGGCGTAGTGCCCACGGCCACCGACAACGTGACGATTCCGGCGGGCCTGTCGCGCTACCCCAGCGTGAGCACCCCGACGGCGGCGGCCAGCGTGGTAACCGTTAACGGTGGCGCCTCGCTGAGCATTGCCGATGGGGGCACGCTGAGCGTCGCGGGCAACTTCGTGAACAACGGTACTTTCGACGCCGCCGGCAACGCCACCGTGAGTTTGACGGGCAGCACCGCCCAAACGGTGGGCGGCACCAGCATGACGCAGTTTCGCAACCTGACGGTGGGCGCGGCCGGCGCTTCGCTGAGCGGGCAGGTGGAAATCCAGCGCCTGCTGACCCTGAACGGCAACCTGAGCACCAACGGCCAGCGCTTCCTGATCTTGTCCAACAACGTGGGCACGGCTATGGTCGTCAATAACGGCGGCGTGGTGACGGGCAGCACCGTGGTGCAGCGCTACATCGACGTGGCCAGCAACGCGGGCTTCGGCTACCGCCACCTCGCGCCGGCCGTCAGCGGGGCTACGCTCAGCAACCTGACCATCTTCCCCATTCTGCCGGGGGCGCAGCCGGCCGGACCCATCCAGTTCAACGCCGCCTACAACTCGGCCGCCGAGCCGGGCCTGGTAACGCCTTATCCCACGATTTTCTCCTACGACCAGAACCGGGTGGGCACCGTCGCGGGGCCGGCCGGCTTCAACCAGGGCTGGGCTTCCCCAACGGCCGCCAGCCAGATCCTGACCCCAACCCTGGGCTACACCATCAATGAGCCCGCCGGCAACTTCTTCGAGCTGACGGGAACCTCGCTGAACACGGGCAACATCAGCCGTGTCGGCATGGGGCGCGTCGGCCAGGCCGATGGCGGCTGGCACCTGATTGGCAACCCCTACCCGGCGCCTATCGACTGGAACCGCGTCGGGCGCACCAACCTCGACGCGGCGGCCTACGTGTACCGCTCGACCGGGCAGTACGCGGGCGGCTACACCAGCTACGTGAACGGCGTGGGCGTCAACATTCTGCCGATGGGCCAGGCATTCTTCGTGCGCGTATCGACCGTAGGCGCCAGCGGCAGCGTGAACTTCACCAATGCCTCCCGGGAAACTACCTTCTCGGACCCGGCCTACAGCCGCCCCGCCCGTACCGAAACCCGGCCGCTGCTGCAACTCACCCTGCAGCGCCAGGGCGCTACCGATGCCACCGCCCAGGACGATTTCTACGTGTATGAGGAAACCGGCGCTACTTCCGGCTTCGACTCGGCCTTCGACGCGCTGAAAGTGCAGCTCAACGGCGGCGAGCAGCCCAGCCTCTACCAGCTGGCCGGCTCCGAAGCCCTGGCTATTCAGGGCTTGCCGGCCGACAACGCCCCGCGCAGCCTCGCGCTGGGCATGTACGCGGCGGTTGGCGGCAGCTACACCTTCGTGCCGGCCCAGCTGCTGAACTTCGCAACCACTGAACCCCTGTGGCTCGAAGACAAGCTCACCGGCACCTGGCACGACCTGCGCCAGGGCGCCTACAGCGTGCAGCTGAGCCAGGGCCCGAGCACGTCGCGCTTCGTGCTGCACCTGCACCAGGCGCGGCCGCTGGCCAACGGCAAAGCCAACACCTGGGCCGGGGAAGTGCAGCTGTTCCCCAACCCCGCTACCGGCGGCGCCGTAACGGTGGCCGTTAGCGGCGTGGCCGGGGCCACGGCCGAGCTGACGCTGCTCAATGGCGTTGGGCAGCGCGTATGGCAGCACACCGCCGCCATTACGGCCCGGGAGCTGCGCGGCAGCGTGCCCGTAGCGGGCTTGGCCAAAGGCATCTATACGCTGCAGGTTCGCAGCAGCGCCGGTCTGCTCACCCGCAAGCTGGTAGTACAGTAGAGTTTTAACGAATAGAAAAAATACTAGACCCCACGAGAATGATCAATCTGTCAATCCGCCGCATTGCCCTGTGCATCCTATTTCTCGGCGTAACTCAACTACCGGTACTGGCTCAGGGCCCCGGCAATGGCGGTCCGCAGCCGGGCGCCACCAATGCTCCCATCGACGGCGGCGCCAGCCTGCTGTTAGCCGGGGGCGTTGCTCTGGGCCTGCGCCGCTTGCGCCGTCGGCAGGCTTAGCGCTCCGCTAGTAGGTTGCGGCCGGCGCTAGTCCGGCTGACCTGGTTTCTACCGCCCATCGTGCCTGGCACAGTGGGCGGTTTTTTTATGGGCCGACTTGCGGCAGCTGGTTCTGCTGAACAACCCGAACAAACCGGGACGGGCAGGGCTCCACTTCCGAACAGCCTGTCCATTTCCGGACAATGTTTTGCGGCGGCTTTTGGCTAGTTTGATTTGTTTGCATCAGATAGTCAGCGGGTTAGATGAATGGCACGGGCCTTGGCTGCTAGTAGGGGAAACTATACCCTTCCTGCACGAAAATGGACAGAGCTATTTCATCTTCCACCCAAAACCGCCGCCAGCGTAAGCGCTGGCTGATGGCCGCCGGCGTGCTGGCCCTGGCCGTGGCGGCGCTGCTGGCTTTCCGCTCGGTGCTGCAGCCGAGCGTGTCGCGGCGCGAGCTGCTGACGGCCCGCGTCGAAACCGGCGACGTCGAGGCCTCGCTCACGGCGTCGGGCCTGATTATTCCCGGCCGCGAAGCCGTTATTACCAGCCCCATCCAAAGCACGATTCGGCGGGTGGTGCTGCAGGTGGGCGAGAAGCTGCACCCGGGCCAGACCATCGTGGAGCTGGACAAGGAGCTGACGACTACGGCCCTGGCCAAGCTCCAGGACGAGCAGCAGCAGAACCGCAACAAGAACGGCCAGCTTCAGCTCAGCCTGGAAAAAGCCCTGAACGACCTGGAGTCGCAGGAACAGGTGCAGCAGGTGAAGGTGCGCAGCCTGCAGTCGACGCTGCGCGACGAGCAGTACCTGCTCAAAATCGGGGGCGGCACGGCCGAGAGCGTCCGGCAGGCCGAGCTGAACCTGAAAGTAGCTCAGCTGGAATTGCAGCGCCTGCGCGAGCAGATCCGCAACCAGCGCGCCGCCAACGCCGCCGACGTGCGCGAGCTGGGCTTCACGATGCAGATTCAGGACCGCAGTATCAGTGAGCTGGCCGGCAAGCTGGCCCAGGCCAACATCAGCAGCCAGCAGCCCGGCGTGCTGACCTGGGTGAACGAGAACATCGGGAGCACCGTGAACCAGGGCGACGCGCTGGCCCGCGTGGCCGACCTGAGCAGCTTCCGGGTGCGGGCCACCATTTCGGATACCTACGCCGATGCCCTGCACCTGGGCGACGCGGTGGTGGTGCGCGTGAACGACACCGACCTGCGCGGCACCGTCACTACCGTCAGCCCGGCCGTGGATAAGGGCGTCGTGACGTTCTACGCCAAGCTGGCCGACGACCACAGCCCCGTGCTGCGGGCCAACCTGCGCGCCGACGTATTCGTGGTGACGCGGGCCCACCAAGGGGTGCTGCGCGTGAAAAATGGCCCCTTCTACCAGGGCGGGAAAGAGCAGGCCGTGTTTGTGGTGCGCGACGGCAAGGCCGAGCAGCGCACCGTGCGCTTCGGCGACAGCAACTTCGACTACGTGCAGGTGCTCAGCGGCCTGCAGCCCGGCGACGAAATCGTGCTCAGCGACATGAAGCAGCACGCCGATACGCCCCTGCTGACCATCAACGACTAAGCAGCCGCGCCATGAAAAACCCGTTTCCTTTCCGAGCCGCTTTGCTGACGGTCGCCAGCGGGCTGCTGAGCGTGGTGGCCCCGGCCCAGAACCGGCCCCAGCCGCAGGCGGGGCAGGCCGTGAGCCTAACGCAGGTTATCGACCTGGCCCTGGAGCAGTCGTCTATTGCCCGGCAGGCCATCACCAACCGCGAAACCAGCTACTGGCAGTACCGCACCTACCAGTCGAACTACCGGCCCCAGCTGGCTTTGCAGGGCATGGTGCCCAATTTCAGCCGGGAAATCAGGCTCGTGACCCAGCCCGATGGCACCAACGCCTACCGGGCCGTGCGCAACAACTTCGCCGACCTGGCCGTGACCCTCAGCCAGGCCATCGGGCCCACGGGCGGGCAGGTGTACCTGAGCTCGGCCGCGCAGCGCATCGACGACTTCTCCCGCGACGAGCGGACCTACAACAATCAGCCCTTCAGCATCGGCCTCAGTCAGCCCCTGGGGCGCTACAACAGCCTGCGCTGGGCCCGCAAGATCGAGCCGCTGCGCTACGAGGAGTCGGGAAGGCAGTACGTGGAGGAGCGTGAGACGATTGCCCAGCGCATCACGGAGCTGTATTTCGACGTGCTATTGCAGCAGGTAAACGCCGACGTGGCCCGCCAGAACGCGCAGGCCAACGAGGAGCTGCTGCGCCTGGGCAAAGAGCGGTTTCAGCTCGGCCGCCTCTCGCAGAGCGACCTGCTGCTGCTGGAGCTGAACCTGCTGAACTCGCGCAAAGCCCTGGGCCAGGCCCGCCTCGATGCCCAAAACGCCGCCGTGAGCCTACAGAGCTACACCGGCCTGGCCACCGACGCACTGCAGCTGACGATTCCGGAGGCTACGGCCAAGCTCACCATTCAGCCGGAGCAGGCCCTGACTCAGGCCCGGCAAAACCGGCGCGAAACCCTGGCGTTCCGGCGCCGGCTGCTACAGGCCGAAAGCGACGTGGCCCAGGCCAAGGGCACCACCGGCTTGCAGGCCACGCTGCTGGCCAACCTGGGCTACACCAACAGCGCCGCCAGCTTCTGGAACACCTACAACAGCCCCCAGGACAAGCAGCAGGTAAGCCTGGCCTTTTCGATGCCGCTGGTCGACTGGGGCCGGCAGAAGTCCATCATCAAAACCGCCGAGCTGAACCGCCAGCAGGTAGAGCAGACCGTAGCCCAGGAGCAGATGACCTTCGAGCAGAGCGTCGTGACGCAGGCGGCGCAGCTGAGCAGCCTGCGCGAGCAGCTGGAGCTGTCGGCCCAGGCCGATTCGCTGGCCCAGCGGCGCTACGCCATTGCCCGCGCCACCTACCAGGTCAGCCGCATCAGCCTGACGGACCTGAATATCGCGCTGGCCGAAAAAGACCAGGCCCGCCGCGCCTACATTGCCGCGCTGCGGGCCTGTTGGGTGGCCCACTACCGCCTGCGCGCCCTCACCCTCTACGATTTCGAGCGGCAGCAGGCCCTGGCGGCGAAGTAGTGAGATGGTGAGGTTGTGAGTTTTTGTTCGACTGGCCTTACCTGCCATGTAGGGCGAGGCCTCTTCGACGCAAAAAGCCCTGTACCATCGACGTGGTACAGGGCTTTTTGCGTTGTCATCGACTGAGAGTAGATGAGACAAGTTCCTCATTGCCGCTTTCCGCGCAGACCACTCCGGATAAACAACTCACCATTTCACTATCTCACCATCTCACTGCGCGGGCAGGTTGGTGTTCCAGATGTCCTGGTGCAGGCGCCACTGGCCCTGCTGCTCTTTCCAGACGACGAGGTACTTGCCTTGGTCGAGCTGCTGGCCGGCGGCGTCGAGCAGCGTGTAGGTGCCCAGCTCGATGGCCGTTTCCTCCAGCTCTTCGATGTCGCGGGTTTTGAGCTTGACTTGTTTCACGCCCATGCCCATCGCGCCCTGCCAGAACGCCTGAATGCCGGCCGCATCCTGAATCGGCTCCATGCCGGTGGGCAGCAGCACGGCCGTGGAGGTGTAGAGATTCGCAATGCCGGCGGCATCGCCCCGCGCGAAGCTGGCTTCGAACGTGTCGTTGGCGTGCCGGATTTCGTCGCGGACGCTGGTGGCGGTAGTGGTCATGGGAGGTGGGGTTAGGTAAGGAAAGAATCAGGAGTAGAAGATAGGGTTTTTTGGGGCAATACCAGGGTGACTGCCAGCGGTGTAAAGCCCGGCGACGCACGCCGGCCGGGCTGGCAGCAGCAGAAATTTTCAAAAGCGTACAGCGCAGCCTCCATTTTCGAACACCCTGTCCGTTTCCGGACAATATTTTCATGGGGATATTCTTGCTGGTTGAATGTAAAATACTGAAAGTAAATAGCTTATAAAGTTGGCACAGGCCTTGGCTACTACCAGGAGAACCAGCCCCGCGGCCGCACAAAAACGGACACGGACACCGGGGCCGCTGCCACTACCCGCTTTGACCTCAAACCGCTCGAACCCATGAACTCCACGACTGCGCAAAACAACCTGTTTGCCTCGCCCGAAGTCGGGCTGCACCCCGCTCCGGCCCCGGCCATGCTCAAGCTCACCGACATCGAGAAGGTGTACCAGACCAAAACCATTGAGACGGTGGCGCTGAACCGCGTGAACCTGACCATCAACAAGGGCGAGTTCGTGTCGGTGATGGGGCCATCGGGCTGCGGCAAATCCACGCTGCTCAGCATTATGGGCCTGCTCGACGAGCCTTCTTCGGGTCAGGTGGAAATTGCGGGGCGCCCCGTCACGTCGTATTCCGACAAAGAGCTGGCCCACTTGCGCAATCAGAAAATCGGGTTCGTGTTCCAGAGCTACCACCTGATCAACGACCTCTCGGTGCTGGACAACGTGGAGCTGCCTCTGCTCTACCGCAGCAGCGTGAGCGGCAAGGAGCGGCGGCAGCGCGCCCACGCCGCCCTCGACAAAGTAGGCCTGAGCGCCCGCACCACCCACTTTCCCTCGCAGCTTTCGGGTGGGCAGCGCCAGCGCGTGGCCATTGCCCGGGCCCTGGCCGGCAACCCCGAGCTGATTCTGGCCGACGAGCCCACCGGCAACCTCGACTCGGTGATGGGGGAGGAAATCATGGACCTGCTGCTGGGCCTCAACCGCCAGGACGGCGTGACCATCGTGATGGTCACCCACGACGAGCAGCAGGCCCTGAAAACGGAGCGCGTCATCCGCTTCTTCGACGGCAGCCAGGTGCAGTAATTCTGAATTCTGAATTGGAAGCAACTGCCACCCGGGTAGCCCAGTCCGGCGAAAGTCCCTTCAGGACCCGGAATTCAGAATTCAGAATTCAACATTCATAATTCAACAGTCATGTTATCCGAAACCGACCTCGTGGCCGAGTGCCGCCGCGGCAACCCCCGGGCCCAGAAGGTGCTCTACGACCGGCTTGCCCCCGCTATGCTGGGCGTGTGCCTGCGCTACCTGCGCCACCCGGAAGACGCTGAGGAGGCCCTGGTGCTGGGCTTCGTGAAGGTGTTCCGGGCCCTGGCGCAGTACCGCCACGAGGGCAGCTTCCGGGGCTGGGTGCGCCGCATCATGATCAACGAGGCCCTGGGCCAGCTGCGCCGCAAGCAGCCCCTGCACGTCGACATCGACGAGTGCCACGACGGGGTGGCCACGATGGCTGCCGCCGCCGAAAGCAACCTCGACGCGGCCGATTTGCAGCGCCTGATTCAGGCGCTGCCCACCGGCTACCGCACCGTGTTCAACCTCTACGCCGTGGAGGGCTACAACCACCCCGAAATTGCCGCGCTGCTCGGCATCTCGGAGGGTACTTCCAAGTCGCAGCTCAGCAAGGCCCGCGCCCAGTTGCAGCGGCAGCTGGCCGTGCTTCACCACTCTTCTTTTCAGCCCCAGTCTTATGCTGCTTAGCTACCTCAAAATTGCCTGGAAGGTGCTGTTGCGCCGCAAGTTCTTCACCTTCATCAGCCTGTTCGGCATCAGCTTCACGCTGATGGTGCTGCTGGTGGTAGTGGCCATGTTCGACCATACCGTGGGCGCCCACGCCCCCGAGACGCGCCTGGACCGGATGCTGTTCGTCAACTTCATGCGGATCAAGTTCAAGGACAACGGCAACCAGAACTCGCCGCCCAGCTACTACGTGCTCGACCGGTATGTGCGCAAGCTCAAAACCCCGGAGCAGGTGGCCATCTACTCCAACTTCCACTCGACGCCCAGCTACGTGGGCAACAGCCGCATCGACCTCGACCTGAAGTACACCGACGAGGCGTTCTGGCAGGTGCTGGACTTCACCTTCCGGGACGGGAAGCCCTTTTCGGCCGCCGACGTGAAGGCCGCCGCCCACGTGGCCGTCATCAACCGCACCACGGCCCGCAAGTATTTCGGCACCGAGCGGGGCGTGGTGGGTAAGATCATCGAGGTAAACCAAACCAACTTCCGCGTGCTGGGCGTGGTCGACGACGTGCCGGCCATGCGCATCAGCTCCTACGCCGACGTGTGGGTGCCCATCACCATCCACCCCAGCGACCTGAACCGGGTGAGCCTCACCGGCGACTTCTCGGCCATTATCCTGGCCCGCTCGGCTGGCGACCTCAAGGCCGTGCAGGCCGAGTTCGACCAGATGGCCAAGCAGATTCCGCTGACCGACCCCAGGACCATGCTCTACCTGGACCTGCACGCCGACTCGCTGTTGGGCTCCTTCTCGCGGCAGATCATGAGTCCGCTGACCGAGCACAGCTCCGACGGCCTGAACATTCTCTACGCCATCCTGGCCGGCCTGGCCCTGCTCTTTATGCTGCTGCCGGCCCTGAACCTGGTCAACATCAACGTGAGCCGCATCATGGAGCGCTCCTCCGAAATCGGGGTGCGCAAGGCCTTCGGGGCCACCGGCGGCACCCTGATTGGGCAGTTCCTGGTCGAAAACATCTTTCTGACCACCATTGGGGGCCTGCTGGGGTTGCTGATGGCCTACGTGGCCCTGCAGCTCATCGGCGGCTCGCAGCTGCTGGCCTACGCCCACTTCGAGCTGAACTGGCGCATTTTCAGCTGGGCCCTGCTCGTGACGCTGTTCTTCGGCGTGCTCTCCGGGGTGTACCCGGCCTTCAAAATGTCGCGCCTCCAGCCAGTGCAGGCCCTGAAGGGAAAGTGAGGTGTGAAATGGTGAGATGGTGAGTTGTCGTTCAAGCTGCGCCAACTGCGCAACACGCTCCGGCAGAGCATCAACTCACCATCTCACTACTCACAAACTCACCATTTCACCCCGCCACCAGAACATCAAACTCACCATTTCACCACTTCACCATTTCACCGATGGTTCGTCACCTGTTTATTCTGATCTGGAACCGTAAGCGGTCCAACTTTTTGCTCATGGCCGAAATTCTGCTGTCGTTTTTCGTGCTGTTCGTCGTGAGCGTGCTGCTGGTGAATTACTACTACAACTACCGCCAGCCCATGGGCTTCCACTCCGACAACGTGTGGGAGTTCGGCATCAATGCCGGGCAGGACACGGTGGCGCGGCGCGAAAAGATGCGGCTGGTGGTGCAGGAGCTGCAGGCCACGCCGGGCGTGGTGGCCGTCACGGGCACCGGCGACAACACGCCCTTCTCCTTCAGCACCATGAACACCGACGAGTACCGCTACCACGGCCGGCAGATCGGCTACATCGACCGCTACGACGCCGACGATGAGGCGGTGAAGGTGCTGGGCCTGAACGTGGTGGCCGGCCGCTGGTTCGACCGCCGCGACGATGCCGCCGGCCGCCGCTTCCCGGTGCTGATCAACCAGGCCTTTGCCCAGCAGATGTTCGGCGACGAGGCCCCCGTGGGCAAGGTGCTCACCAACGAGAAGAAGAGCGAGGAGTGGCACGTGGTGGGCGTGGTGGACGCCTACCGCTCCGCCAGCGACTTTGCCGCCAACGAACCGGCCATCTTTCACCGCAAAACCCTGGATGATACTTCGCGCTACGTGCAGCAAGAAGTCCCGATTCTGCTGGTGCGGGTGCAGCCCGGCAGCGGGGCCGTGCTGGAGCAGCAGCTGGTGCGCAAAATCAAGAACGTGACCAAGGGTTGGAGCGCCAACGTGAATACGCTGGCGGAAAACCGCCGCGACAAGCTCAAGTTCATCATGACGCCGCTGGCCGCGCTGGGGCTGGTGGGCCTGTTCCTGATTATCAACGTGGCCCTGGGCTTGTTCGGGGTGCTGTGGTACAACATCAACCAGCGCAAGGCCGAAATCGGGCTGCGCCGGGCCCTGGGCGCCACCGGCAACGGTATCAGCAAGCAGTTTCTGGGCGAAATGCTGGTCGTGACGACGCTGGGCGTGCTGGGCGGGCTGGCGTTGGCGGTGCAGTTTCCGCTGCTGGGCGTGTTCGGGGTGGCCTCCGGGGTGTACGTGCAGGCCATGCTGCTGGCCACCGTCCTGATTTTCGTGCTGACCGCCATCTGCGCCCTGCAACCCAGCCGCATTGCCGCCGGCATTCAGCCCGCCGTGTCGTTGCGGGAGGAGTAGGGGGGCGGGCGTTGGTTGTTAAAAAAATAAAAAAAGTTTTTTAACAACCGGCACCTGGCCTGCTGCCTGGTTGTGAAAAAAATAAAAAAAATTTCTTTACAACCCGAGCTAGCTCTATTACCTGGGTGTAAACAAAATTTTTTCTTCTGGTTTACACCCGGTTTGCTGCCTAGTCGGCCCCGGAGCCGGCTTTATCCGCTGCGGCGTTCTTTTCTATTGATCTTTTCCGTCCTTCGCGGCTACCTATGATTCTTGTCGTCGATGATGATTTGGCCGTCCGCACTTCGCTGGGGCTGCTGCTCAAACAGGCCGGCTACCCGGCCAAAGGCGTTGCCACGCCCGAGGAAGCCTTGCAGGTGGTGCAGGCCACGCCCCCGGCCCTGGTGCTGATGGACATGAACTACTCCCTCGACACCTCCGGCCACGACGGGCTGCAGCTGCTGGCCCAGGTGAAGCAGGTGGCCCCGCAGGTGCCCGTGATTCTGATTACGGGCTGGGGCTCCATCACGCTGGCCGTGGAAGGCATCAAGGCCGGGGCCGCCGAGTTCGTGACCAAGCCTTGGAACAACGACTCCCTGCTCCAGACCATCCGCACCATCCTGAGCCTACAGGAGCGTCCCGCCGCCGGCTCCACCCTCAGCCGCCGCGACCTGGACCGGCAGTTCAACTTCCGCAACATCGTGGGGGCCGATGCCCAGCTGCTGCACGTGCTGCGCAACGTGGGCCAGGTGGCCGCCACCGACGCTTCCGTGCTGATTGAAGGGGAGAGCGGCACGGGCAAGGAGCTCATTGCCGAGGCCATCCACCAGAACAGCCACCGCCGCGACAAACCCTTCGTGAAAGTGAACCTGGGCGGTATTTCGGCTTCCCTGTTCGAGAGTGAGATGTTCGGGCACCGCCGCGGGGCCTTCACCGACGCCAAAACCGACCGGGTGGGCCGCTTCGAGTTGGCCAACAAAGGCACCATTTTCCTCGACGAAATCGGGGAGCTGGACCTGGGCAGCCAGGTGAAGCTGCTGCGCGTGCTGCAAGACCGTACCTACGAGGTGCTCGGCGACAGCCGGGCCCGCAGCCTCGACATTCGGGTGATTTGCGCCACCAACCGCAACCTGGCCGAGATGGTGCGCGAAGGCCGGTTCCGCGAAGACCTCTACTACCGCATCAACCTGATAACCGTGCGCCTGCCCGCCCTGCGCGAGCGGCCCGACGACATTCCGCTGCTGGTAAATCACTTCGTGCAGAACCTGCGCACTACTTACAACCGCCCTTCGCTGAAAGTGGGGACCCGGGCCCTGCACTGGCTGCGCGAGCTGCCGCTGTCGGGCAACATCCGGGAGCTGAAAAACCTGGTGGAGCGCGCCGTGCTGGTGTCGGGCAAAGACGAGCTGAGCCCCGAGGACTTCCAGGCCCAGTTCACCAAAGTGCCCGCCAAGGCCGCGCCCGGCGAGCTGCCGCCCGTGGGCTCGATGACCCTGGAGGAAGTGGAAGTGCAGATGATCCGCAAGTCGATGGAGTTCTACGCCGGCAACGTGAGCCGGGTAGCCAAAGCCCTGGGCCTAAGCCGCGGTGCGCTATACAGAAGGCTGGAGAAGTACGACATTCCGTTTGACGCGGCCCAAAGCTAGAGCTAAGGCTAGAAAGCTAGTTCCCCTCCTCAGATGAGGAGGGGCTAGGGGTGGTTGAAACGCCAGAACAACCCCCAGCACCAAACGCCGCTTCAATTCCGGCCAATACTCCATCCAACTGCTCCAGTACCAGCCTATTCTCGAACCGCAGTACCCGCAGGCCCAAACCCGCCAGATAAGCTGTCCGTTCCACATCGTGGGCCTCGCCAGTTACCGTGAAGTGTCCCGCACCATCCAGCTCCACTATCAGCTTTTCGGCCGGGCAGTAGAAGTCCACGATGTAAGCGCCAATGCCATGCTGGCGGCGAAACTTGCGGCCAGCCAGCTTGCTGCTTTGTAGCGCCCTCCATAAAGTAGCTTCGGCCTCGGTAAGATGATTTCGAAGCTCACGGCGCGTAGCTTTCTGATGGGTAAGATTATGAATATGTTCGGTGTCGGGCATAATAAATAGTTTTAGGTAGCTCAATATAAACAACGCTCCGGTCAACCACCCCTAGCCCCTCCTTGCTTGATGCGCAACATCATCTGAGGAGGGGAACTAGCTTTGTAGCTTCTCCTAGCTTTCTAGCCTTTAGCTTTGGCCTAATCCTTACCCATGACCCTGCGCGTCAAGTTTTTGCTCTTTGTCGTCATTATTCACGGGGTCCTGATTGCGCTGGCCGCCCAGGTGATGCGCACCAACGCGCCGCTGTTCGTGGCCACGGAAGTCATGCTGCTCGGGTCCATTGTGCTCACCGTGCAGCTCTACCGGGGCTTCGTGCGGCCGTTTCAGCTGATTGCGGCCGGCACCGAGGCCATTCGGGCCAAAGACTTTTCCATGAAGTTCGTGCCCGTCGGCCAGCGCGAAATGGACCAGCTCATCGACGTGTATAACCACATGATTGACGAGCTGCGGCAGGAGCGCGTCACGCAGCACGAGAAAAGCTACCTGCTGGAGCACCTGATTCAGGCCTCACCGGCCGGCATCCTGCTGCTCGATTTCGACGGGCGCATTGAGGCCGCCAACCCCGCCGCCGAGCGGTGCCTGCTCTTGCCCCTGGCCGGGCTGCTGCGCCAGCTGCCCAGTGAGCTGCCCGGCGGCTGGGGCCCGGCCCTGAGCACGCTGCGGGCCGGGCAGCCCCAGGTGGTGCAGCTCTCGGGCATCCGGACCTACCGCGCCCACTGCTCCCACTTCCTCGACCGGGGCTTCACCCGCAACTTCATCGTGCTGGAAGAGCTGACCCAAGACCTGATCCGGCAAGAAAAGCAGGCCTACGAGAAGCTGATCCGGATGATGTCGCACGAAATCAACAACTCCATCGGGGCCATCAACTCCATCCTGCAAAGCTTCAGCTACTACACCCCGCAGCTGCGCCCCGATGACCAGCCCGACTTCACGGAGGCCCTGGAGGTGTCCATCAACCGCAATACCCACCTGGCCAACTTCATTGCCAACTTTGCCAACCTGGTGCGCCTGCCCGCGCCCACGCGCCGCCCCTGCGACGTGCACGACTTGCTGCGCTCCATTCACCGCCTGATGCTGGTGCCCAGCGAAAAGCGCCGTATTGCCTGGCACTGGGCGCTGGCCCCCGCCCCGCTCTGGGTGGAACTCGACTGCCAGCAGATCGAACAGGCCGTGCTCAACATCGTCAAGAATGCCCTAGAAGCCATTGGCGCAGACGGCAACCTGACGATTCATACCAGCCTGCAGCCGCCCATGCTGCGCATCGAAGACGACGGGGCCGGCATTGCGCCCGAGGTGCAGCGGCGGCTGTTCACTCCGTTTTTCAGCACCAAGCGCGACGGGCAGGGCATCGGCCTCACCATGATCCGCGACATCCTGCTCCAGCACGACTTCACCTTCAGCCTCGAAACCACCCCGGCCGGTACCACGGCCTTCACCATCTGGTTTGCGGCGGCCAAGGCCTAGCGGCGCACGGCGGGCTTAGTCTGCGGCTTCGAGGGCGAAGAGCTGCTCGACGGGTTTGCCGAATACGGCGGCCAGCTTCAGGGCCAGCACCGTGGAGGGCACGTACTTGCCGGCTTCCAGGGCGTTAATCGTCTGCCGGCTTACGCCGATGCGCTGGGCCAGCTCTTCCTGGGTCAGGCGGAGCACGGCCCGTTCTACGCGGATGTTATTCTGCATGCATAGCCGCTTTAGCGCCGCGAAACAGGACCACGTGAAACCGCACCAGAAACAGCAGCAGCGGCGTGAACATGGCGTAGGTCATGACCTCGAAAAAAGGCATGCCGCTGACCAGCAGGAAGGCCAGCACGAGCAACGCGTAGTAGGCGTACATGGCCCACAGCAACGATTCGAGCCGGAGCTGCGCAATGTATTCGTCTTCGTGCTTTTCGCGGGAGCAGGCTGCCAGCAGGCCGCCGCCAATGAGCACAATGGCATACAGGTCGTGGTTGGCGCGCACCTGCCGCCCGTTCACCAGATCTGGCAGGTCGGCGCTGCCGATGGGCGAGGGCAGCCACGCCAGCAAATGGGGCAGGTGCAGCAGGTTGTACCATTCCAGCAAACCCAGTACCAGGGCCACTGCGGCCAGGCCCAGGCCCAGCAGCTTGTAGCGGTGCGGAAATAAATAGCGTGTCGGCATACCAACAGAATGAGGCGGTGAAGTATGCTCTAAATGTATAGTTTATTTTACTTAATGTAAAGTTTAATTTACATAAAAATATATTTTTCGCCCAGATTCCACGGAACTCCGGCAGCACCCAAGCCGGCCGGCAACAGCAAGCCACCCACCAAGCCGCTCTACCCGGAACGGCTTTTGGTGCAATCGGAACCATCCAAAAAATGCCGGTGAACCGTAGAAGCTGAGCCGGGAGAATTACGCACCTTTGGCTCCCGACTCCCGCTTCCCGTCTGTATGCCGACTGCCGTTTTTCGACTTATTCACCGCACGGGCCAGCTGCCGGCGGGGCCCCGGCTGCTGCTGGCCCTGGCCCTGGGCCTGCTGACCTGGGCGGGGCTGGCCACGCTGCCACCCGCCGCCCGCATCGTAGCCGCCTGGGACGCCTTCGGCTTGTCGTCATTGCTGCTGATCTGGGCGGCCATTACCACGGCCGACGCGGCCCACATTCGCCAGACGGCCCGGCGGGAAGATGCCAGCCGCACCTTGTCGTTCGTGTTTGTGCTGGTAGCGGCGCTGGGTAGCCTGCTGGCGGTGCTACTGCTGCTCAGCTCGGTGCACGAGCTCAGCCGCTCCGAGCGGCACCTGCACGTGTGGCTGGCCACGGCCGCCGTGGCGCTGGCCTGGCTGCTGGTGCACACGGTGTTCACGCTCCGCTACGCCCACCTCTACTACGATGCCACCACCGCGGGCCGCCCCGGCGGCCTGGAGTTTCCCGGCGGCGAGCAGCAGCCCGATTACCTCGACTTTGCCTACTTCTCCTTCGTGGTCGGCATGACGGCCCAGACCGCCGACGTGAGCATCAGCGGGCGGCAGCTGCGGCGGCTGGCGCTGCTGCACGGTATCGTGTCGTTCGGTTTCAATACGGCGGTGGTGGCCCTGAGCATCAGCGGGCTGGCCGGGGTGCTCTGAGTGCCGCCTCGGCACAGAATGGGGCGCGGGCCCAGACCCCGATTCTACTTCACCAGGCCTTGGTTCACGGCGAACTTGATGAGGGCGGCGGTGTTTTTGGCCTGGGTTTTCTCGATGATGTTCTGGCGGTGGGTTTCGATGGTGCGCTTGCTGGTGAAGAGCTTGTCGGCAATTTCGGCGTTGGTCAGTCCCTCGGCAATGAGCTGCAGCACTTCCAGCTCCCGCCCCGACAGCTCGGCCGGGTGATGGTCGGGGCCGCCGTCCCAGGGCTTGCCGGTGTTCATCGTGAGCTTGCGCAGCAGCTCCAGGCCGATTTCGGTGCACAGAAAGGGCCGGCCCTGCGCCACCGTCCGGATGCCGTACACGATTTCCGCAATGGAGGCATTCTTCAGGACGTAGCCCGCAGCTCCCGCGTCCAGGGCCTGGGCCACGTACCGCTCGTGGTCGAGCATAGACAGCACCAGCACGCGCACCTCGGGGTACTGAGCCCGCAGAATCGGCAGCGCCGCGAAGCCGTCCAGCTCGGGCATGGTCAGGTCCAGCACGATGACGTCCGTGGGCGTGGTGGGCAGCAGATCGAGCAGCTGCTGGCCGGTGCCGGCTTCGCCTACCACGTCAAAGTCGGCCTCCGCAACGAGCATTGCCCGAATACCCTGCCGCAAAATAGTGTGGTCATCAGCCAGGATGATACGTGTCATACGACGAAAAAAATAGGTGGGCCGGAGGTAAAATATTAACAGCCAGTAGGGTGCGGTGTTTTTCGCCGCAAATGGGAACTAGGCAAAAATATATCTAATCGTAGGTATTACGACCGGATGGGGTTACCAAGGCTGAAAACGGAAAAAAGCCAGGTCCGTATTTATACGCATGAATAATGAAGAGTAGTCACAGGCGCCGCGCTTTAGAGGTATAAATACTGCTTTTAGTGCCCTGCTGCTGCTTTGCCTGCCCGGCGGCGTAATATTGCTGCCCAGCTGGCGGTTGGTCGGCAGGTTTTTCGGCGGGCCGGCGGAGGCGCCTGCCGAAGCCGGATACCTCCCCCCGGTGCTGGCTGCTAAAAGCAAGGGTTGCGCTGGCAACTGAAGGTGGGCCGGGTCGGAAAGCAGCGATTGAGCTAATAGTGTCTGTCATGATTCGAATAATTCTTACCGATGACCATGCCATCATCCGCGACGGAGTCCGCTCGTTGCTGCGCGATGAGCCTGAGCTGGACGTGGTAGGGGAAGCCGGCAACGGCGAAGAACTTCTGGCCCTGCTACCCGGCACGCCAGCCGACGTAGTGCTGCTGGATCTGACGATGCCGGGTAAAGATGGGTTTGCTACCCTGAACACGCTACGCGAACAATACCCGCAGATCCGGGTGCTGATTTTGTCCATGCTCGACCACGAGCGGTATGTGGCCCAGGCCCTGGATGCGGGGGCCACGGGCTACGTCCTGAAGAACACCAGCCGCAGTGAGCTGGTATATGCCCTGCATCGGGTAGCGGCCGGGCATCACTTCTTGTGCACCGCCATTTCCATGGGGCTCCTGCGCAAGTTTCAGGCTCCTGAGTTGCCCGTGGGGGAAAGCGCCCGGGCTACCAGCTCGCTGTCGAAGCGGGAGCTGGAAGTGTTGCAGCTGATTGCCGAGGGACTGACCAACGCCGAAATTGCCGACAAGCTCTTCACCAGCAAGCGCACCATCGAAACCCACCGCCAGAACATCATCGAGAAAACCCAGGCCAAAAACACCGCCGCCCTCATCAAGTTCGCCGTGAGCAGCGGCTTGCTGCCTGAGTAACTGGCCGGCTACCGCGCAGAAGGCATAAAAAAAGCCCCCTGAAAACTCAGGGGGCTTTTTTGTGCTAGCGACGCCGCTTATTCAATAATGAGGCGCTTGGTAATGGTGCCGGCTTCCGTGCTCAGGCGCAGCAAGTACACGCCCACGGGCAGCTCTTGCAGCGACAACGCGTGGGCCGTAGCGCCCAGCGCGGGTAGCACTTCCTTCCGCACCTCACGCCCAACGGCATCGAGCATGCTCACCGTCACGGGCTTGCGGCCCAGCGCGGCGGGAAGCTCAATCCAGGCCGTTTTGCGGGCTGGGTTGGGGTAGAGCGTAACGCTGGCGGCCAGGGCATTGCTGCCCACGCCCAGCGGACGTACTGCTCCGAAGCTCAGCGAGAACCGGTCCGTAATCAGGGCGGCGTTGCTGGCCGAGAACGTGTAGCTGGACTGCTGCTGCAGGTCGATCTGCTGGCCGGTTACGGCGTCACGCAGATAAATCGACGTGGTACCGAAGTTAGCCAACGACGCGGCTTGCAGCGTGTAGGTGCCCGTTACGGGTACACCCACGGTCAGCGGTACCAGCGTGCTGGTGGTCAGCAGGGGCAGACCGTTCACGGCCAGGCCTTTGCCCACGGCCACCGAAGCCAGGTTCAGGCCGGTGGTGTTGGGCAGCTTCTCGGCGTCGTAGTGGTCGTCGAGCCCCGCCGTGGCGCCTTCTTCGAAGTATACGTAGGCAGGGTCATGCACACCCTGGGCACTCACCAGATCCAGCTGCAGCGCGGGCCGGGTATCGGCGGCGGGGCGGTTGAACACGGGGGAGTCGTAGGACGTGGACCGCCAGGCATCCTGGAAGTTGAAGGAGGCAACCGGCTGATTTACCCGCAGGAAGAAGCCAGCCATGGCGGGCACCGTGCCGTTGGGCAGCGTGCCGAAGCCGTTCTGGTAGAACTGGTAAATACCGCCGTACTGCGTGCTCGACTTATAGACGTAGATGGCATCAATTACGCCGGCCGGCAAGTTGGTCCGGGCCTTGTTCCAGTCCAGGGGCGCCGGATACGGGTTGCCCAGCAAGTGCCAGCCCGAATTGGCTTCGGTCCCAAACGAGAGGCTGCCTACTGGTACAGTGCCCGAGTTGAGCGTGCCAATCAGGTCTACTTTCTCGCTGGCGGCAATGTTGACCGTGTAGCCGCGGCCCCGCACCAGATTGTCGCCGAGCGAGCTGGGCGAGAAGTAGCCGTAGTCGAAGTTCTGCGTCGTGGCATTGGTGCCCACGATGCGCGCTTGGTCATAGCCGTACACGGTGGGGAAGGGGTTCACCGTGTTGCCCTGGGTGTTATAGTCCGGGTTGACGACGGGGGAGAAACCGCTGGTCGTCAGATCGGCTACCGTGGTGGTCTGCACCGGCGAGCTGTAGTGGCGGTAGCCCAGGCCCGTGTTCCGGCTGGGGTCGATATACCGCTGCATCGTGGCCTGACCAATAACGGTTGCCCCATTGTTGTTGATTACCATGGCCGTACCCGTCGCGTCTGACTCCAGCGTGAAAGGATTGCCATTGGTGTTGAAGTTGCCGTTGAGGGTGAGCACCCGCTGCACGGCCGCACCGGCCGAGGTAGCCAGCAAGGCCCCGTTGGCCTCAATGGTCAGGTTCCAGAAGCGGGTGGTACCGCTGCCCGCAATACTAATCAACGCTGTGCTACCCAGGTTCACCGTGCCGCCCGTGGGCTGGAAGGTGCCGTTGTTGCTCAGGTTACCTGCCAGCACTAGCGTACCGCTGGTCTGGGTCAGCCTTGCGCCGCTGTTGATGGTCAGGTTGCGAGCGTTGGCCGTGGCCGTGGTGAGAGATGGAAAGCGGCCACCGCTGGGCGAAGTCGGAATGGTCGCATCGACGCTCGTGGTCGGCACACCGGAGGTCCAGTTGACCGCCGTGAACCAGTCGCTCGAATTGCTTCCGGTCCAGGTGGTAGCCGTCACGACCGGCACCGCAATGACCAGGCTGTAAGAGCGTGATCCGCTGAAGGGGCCCGGCGCTGCCGAGTTGTCGGTCGCCGTCACGGTGAAATTGAACGTGCCGTTGACGATGGGCGTGCCCGCAAGCGTGCCACCGGTCGTCAAGGTCAGACCCGTCGGCAATGCGCCGGCGGTAACGGCAAACGAGTAGGGGGCCGTGCCACCCGAGGCTGTCAGCGTCTGGCTGTAGCCCGTGCCCTGCGTACCGCTGGGTAGCGTGGCCGGATTCACCGCAATAGTCGGCGCCTGGAAGGTAACCGAGTAGGCTGGAGCGGCGGTGTTGCCGTTGCCAGCTTGGTCCTGGGACACGTTGGCCGGTACGTTCACCGTTACGGTGCCATTGGCCGAGGGCGTCACGTTGAACGAGTAGTTCGCGCCCGAGCCCGAGAAGCCCGAAATCGTGCCCCCCGTTACCGTTACATCCCCCGTCACAAAGCCCGTCACGCTTTCCGAGAAGGTTACGCTCACCGGAATCGGAGACGTTGAGGTGGGGTTGCTGGCCGAGGAGCTGATAGCTACTGCGGGGCGGACGGAATCCACCGTGAAGGTGTTCGTGTTCGAGTTGGCACTCACGGCTTGGCCACTGAGCTGGGCCGTGGCGTACACCGTGTGCGAGCCTTGGCTCAGGGCCGAGGGCTGGGCGATGCTCCAGTTGCCGCTGCCGTTGGCCGTGGTGGTGCTGGGCAGCGCCACGCCGTCCACGTACACCTGCACGGTCGAGTTGGCCGGGGCCGTACCGCCGTAGGTGGGCGTGCTGGTGCTGACAAAGCTGCCGTTGGCCGGCACAACTACCACTGGGGCCGCTGTAACGGTCTGGCTGTAGATAAAGCTGAAGGGGGTAGCGGCGGTGTTGCCGTTGCCAGCTTGGTCTTGGGCCACGTTAGCCGGTACGTTCACCGTCACGGTGCCGTTGGCCGAGGGCGTCACGTTGAACGAGTAGTTCAGGCCCGAGCCGGCGAAGTTGGAGATGGTGCCGTTGCTGACGCTTACAGCCCCGGCTACGAAGCCCGTCACGCTTTCCGAGAAGCTCACCGAGAAAAGAACGGGCGAGGTGCTCGTAGTGGCGCCATTCGTGAGGCCCGAAGCACTGAGCACTACAGTGGGCGGGAAGGTATCGACGGTAAAGGTGTTCGTGTTGGAGTTGACACTCACGGCCAGACCGCTGAGCTGGGCGGTGGCATACACCGTGTGGCTGCCCTGGGTCAGAGGTGTCGGCTGGATCAAGCCCCAGATGCCGCTGCTATTGGTCGTCGTCGTGCCAACGGCCGAGCCATCGACGTACACGGTGACCGTTGAGCTGGCAGCTGCCGTGCCGCCGTAAATCGGGCGGTTATTGTTTACTAGGCTGCCGTTCGCCGGTTCCGCTACTACAGGCGCAGGCGTTACCGGCTGCGAATAGATAAAGGTGAACTGGGTAGCAGCGGTGTTGCCATTGCCGGCCGCATCCACGGCCACGTTAGCCGGTACGTCTACCGTCAGCGTGCCATTGGCCGAGGGCGTCACGTTGAAGGTATAGGTCGCACCCGAACCCGCGAAGCCCGAAATCGTGCCGTTGCTGACGCTTACATCCCCGGCCACGAAGCCCGTCACGCTTTCCGTGAAGGTCACCGTGAAAGGTAGGGGCGAAGTCGAGGTCGTCGTGCCGGAAGCCCCCGCCGAGGAGCTGATGGCTACTGCGGGGCGGACGGAATCAACGATGAAGGTGTTCGTGTTCGAGTTGGCACTGACGGCCTGGCCGTTGAGTTGAGCTGTGGCATACACCGTGTGCGAGCCTTGGGCCAGGGCCGTAGGCTGCGTGAAGGTCCAGCTGCCACCAGCCGAGGCCGTAGTGGTGCCGATGCTGATGCCATCCACGTACACCGTTACCGTGGCCGTGGCCACGGCCGTGCCGGAGTAAGCCGGCGTGGCGGTGTTGAGCAGGCTGCCATTGGCCGGCGCCGTTACGACTGGCGTAGCCGTAACCGTCTGCGAGTAAATAATAGAGAATTGGGTGGCGGCGGTGTTGCCGTTGCCGGCCGCATCCTGGGCTACGTTAGCCGGTACGTTCACCGTCACGGTGCCGTTGGCCGAGGGCGTCACGTTGAAGGTAAACGTGGCGCCGGGGCTCGTGCCCGAGAAGCCCGAAATCGTGCCCCCCGTTACCGTGATATCCCCGGTCACGAAGCCCGTCACGTTTTCCGAGAAGGTTACCGAGAAGGGAATCGGCGAGGTGCCGGTCGTGCTACCGTTAGCCCCGGCCGAGGAGCTGATAGCCACTGCGGGGCGGACGGAATCAACCGTGAAGGTATTCGTGTTCGAGTTGGCACTCACAGCCTGACCGTTGCTCTGGGCCGTGGCGTACACCGTGTGCGAGCCTTGGCTCAGGGCCGTGGGCTGGGCGATGCTCCAGTTGCCGCTGCCATTGGCCGTGGTGGTGCTGGGCAGCGCCACGCCGTCCACGTACACCTGCACCGTCGAGTTGGCCGGGGCCGTGCCGCCGTAGGTGGGCGTGCTGGTGCTCACCAGGCTGCCGTTGGCGGGTACAGTTACCACCGGGACGGCCGTCACCAGCTGCTGGTAGACGATGCTGAACTGGGTAGCGGCACTATTGCCCGTATTGTTAGCATCTACAGCCACGTTGGCCGGTACGTTCACCGTCACGGTGCCGTTGGCTGACGGAGTTACGTTGAAGGTGTAGGTCGTGCCCGAGCCCGTGAAGCCCGAAATCGTACCGCCCGTTACCGTCACGTCGCCCGCCACAAAGCCGGTTACGCTGGCCGAGAACGTCACCGTCACCGGGATAGGCGAGGTGTTGGTCGGGCTGGTGGCCGTGCTGCTGATAGTAGCCGTCAGGGCCGGGGCCGTCACGCTGAACGCGGCCGAGGTGAAGGCATCGTACGTGGGGATGTTGTTAGGCTGAATACTGCCTACGAACACGTCGTTCACAAACACGTTCAGCCGCTGGTCGCGTGCGGTGTAGTTGCGCTGGATGGCTTGGAAGCCGACCTGGTAGCTGCCCGTGGGCACGGCCAGGTTTTGCGACGCGCTGGCGTTGTTGTCGCCGTTCGTGCTTTGCAGCAGCAGCACCGCATCACCCGAAAAGGCCGTCGAGCCGAATGCGCTGTTGTTGCGCGAAACGCCGGAGAAAGCCCCGCCAAAGGTCCAGGGGGAAGCTACTACACCTTGGGACTGATACAGGAAGCTGCTCGCCCCCACGTTGTTGCTTTCAAAGCTGCCGTTTTGCAGGGCATTGGCCACGGGGCTGCCGCCGCTGAACACCTGTACTACGTCCACGAAGGCCGTTACATCACTGTTGCCGCTGGCGCTGCCCGCGGCCTGAATGCGCAGGGTGGGCGCCGCCGCGAAGCTCTTGGTGATAGTGTAAGTTTCGCCCAGCGTGTAGGGCACGTTGGTGACCGTGGGCGAAATGCCCGCGCTATTCTGCACGTTCAGCGTCAGAGTTCCGTTGCCAGTGCCGGTGTTCACCACTACGGTGTAGCTAGCACCCGAACCGGATACGGAGCTCACGCTGGCGCCCGTGGAGCTGGTCACCGAGAAATTGCTGGTCGTCAGGCCCGATACGTTACCCGAGAAAACCACCCGGTAGCTTACCTGAGTCGTGGCCGTCGGCGAAGGCAGCAGGCGCGTTATCGATACGACCGTGGCCGTGGGGGCCGTGTAGGTGATGCTGAATTGGGTGGCGGCGGTGTTGAAGTTGCCGGCCGCGTCTTGGGCCACGTTGGCCGGCACGTTCACCGTTACCGTACCATTAGCCGTGGGCGTCACGTTGAAGGAGTAGGACGCCCCCGAGCCGGTGAAGCCCGAAATCGTGCCGTTGCCGACCGTTACATCCCCCTGCACGAAGCCAGTTACTGGCTCCGAGAAGGTCACCGTCACCGGAATGGGCGAGGTGCTGGTCGGGCTGGTGGCCGTGCTGCTGATGGCGACGTTCGGCTGGGTAGTGTCGACCACAAAGGAGTTGGTGTTCGAGTTGGCGCTCTGGGCCGAGCCGTTGATGCTGGCCCGCGCAAACACCGTGTGGCTGCCCTGGGTCAGGGCCGTGGGTTGGGTCAGCGAGAAGGTGCCGCCGGCCGTGGCCGTGGTGGTGCCAATAGCCGAGCCATCCACGTATACCGTGACCGTGCTGTTGGCCGTAGCCGTGCCGGAGTAAGCCGGTGTGGTCGTGGCCAGCAGGCTGCCGTTGGCGGGCGCCGTTACCACGGGAGCATTTGGGGGGGTAGTAAAGCTTACCACGCTGCCGTAGCTGGTGCCCACCGAGTTGATGGCATAGGCTCGCACGTAATACGTAGTGCCTGCCGTCAGTCCGCCGATGGTTTCGGAGAAAGTACCCGTGCCCGTGCCGTTGGTATCCTTCGTGTCGCTGGTAGTCGGGGTGGTGTTGGTGGTGCTGTATACCACGCCGCGCTCCGTGACGGTAGCGCCGCCATCGGCCGTTACGTTACCGCCCAGGATGGCGCTGGTGGAGGTGATGCTGGCCGCCGCAGTTGTGGTTACCGTCGGGGCGCTGGCGGCTACGGAGTTGTTGCCTATGCCGTTGAAGCTGTAGACTCCACCCGCCACGACCGTACTGATGTACGTGCCGGTCAGGGTGAAGCGGGAAATACCCGTGTTGCCGGTGTTCGCGCCGTCGCCGACGTAGATAACGCTGTTGGGAACATCAACCCGCAACGATTGAGGGTTGTTGAACGTGGTGGCCGAGTTGCCCGAGGCCAATACTGTCACACCCGTCCCGTCGAGGTTGGCCGAAACAAGCCGGTCGTCAGCAGCCGTGCCGCTGCTTTGCACCCAGTAGAGCTTGTTGCCCACTACCTGCAGCCCGTTGATGCTAATCCCGGCTACGCCCGCTACGATAGTGTTGAGGTACGTGCCAGACAGAGTGAAGCGGGAAATACCCGTGTTGCCGGTGTTCGCGCCGTCGCCGACGTAGATAACGTTATTGGCCGCATCCACCCACAACGATTGAGGGTTGTTGAACGTCGTGGCCGAATTGTCCGAAATCAGGGTTGTCCTGTTCGTGCCATCAAGGTTGGCTGAAGCAACCTGGTCGAGCGCGGCCGTGCCGCTGCTTTGCACCCAGTAAATCTTGTTGCCTACTACCTGCACGGCATTGATACCAGCACCAGACGTACCCGGCACAATGGTGCTGAGCAGCGTGCCCGTCAGGCTGAAGGTGCGAATGCCGGTAGTAGCGGTAGTCGCGCCATCACCGACGTAAATAATGTTGTTGGCCGCATCCACCCACAGCGCGTTGGGGTTGTCGAAGTTGCTCGCCCCGGAGGCCAGCGCAGTCTGGCCCGTGCCGTCCAGGTTAGCCGACGCAAGCCGGTCGTCGGCAGCCGTGCCGCTGCTCTGCACCCAGTAGATCTTGTTGGCCGTCGTTTGGGCTTGCGCGCCACTGGTGGCCAGCAACAGCAGCAGGAAGGCCAGAAGCCGGCCCGCATATGCCTGGCCGGCTGTACGCCAGCGGCCAGGCTCTCCCACGTCGGAGGGGAGCATCGCTCGGCGAATGATAGAGAGAAAAGGTAAACTCATGGGTTGTAGGAAAAAGTGTAGTGATGCAGTAGTGAGCGAAAAGGTGTTCGGCCTACGCGCTTAGGGGAAAGCAGCTGGCAGTAGAGGAGACAAACCGGACCAAGCGCTGACAGCCCCAAGCGGGTGGCGCGTGCAGGCGAAAGGGAAATATCGGGTATGTATAATGTATCCGGTACTGAATAAACAGGGAAGCACTGCCCCGCTTTTTCAAGCCGGGCAGTGCCTCTGGTGCATTGAGGGTAATGGAAAGCAGGCCTGCCGCGCTCCTGCGCGCCGCCACCTGCCTCCCGGCTGGCTAGCTGCGCGACGGGAACACGCCGTTCAGGCAGATGATGTAGTTGAGGGCCAAGAAAGGGGGGCGGTTTTCGTGGGCCTGGCTGCCGCCGACGGGGGCAATGGCGCTGGGGCTCATGGGCGTCGGCGTGCCGGGGGTGGTGGTGGTGTAGGGGTTCACCGTCACCTCGTCGCCGGTGCTGATCGAGCCGGTGGCCGCGCCCAGCATGGCCCCGGCGGGGGAGGCCACGTTGCCAGTGGCCGTGTTGCCCACCAGCTGGTGGGTGTGAGCCGGCATCTGCTGAGTCGTCAGCGTTACCGTCTCTACCCCGCCGACCTGGCCGATGGTGTAGTTGGTTTGACTTTGGCTTTGACCCATGCCCACGGCCACGCGGCCGTTCAGATTTGGCAGGGCGAAATTGGTGGTGCCGTTGCCCCCGTAAAACGTGCCGATGACGGCAAACAGGGCTTGGTACTGATTGATGGGCAGCAGCTGACCATTGCAGAAGGCCCAGTCCCGGGGAGCGAAGTTGCCGCCGAATAATTTAACGATGCCAATGTACTCGTCCATGTCGATAGAAAGAGAAAAAAGGTTGGTTTACAAGAGTCTAGCTGGTAAGAGCCAGCACAAATGCTATTTAGTTAGCTGCGGGATGGGTACAGCCCGTTCACGCAGATGATGTAGTTGAGGGCCAGGAAAGGGGGGCGGTTTTCGTGGGCCTGGCTACCGCCGACGGGGGCAATGGCGCTGGGGCTCATGGGCGTCGGCGTGCCGGGGGTGGTGGTGGTGTAGGGGTTCACCGTCACCTCGTCGCCGGTGCTGATCGAGCCGGTGGCCGCGCCCAGCATGGCCCCGGCGGGGGAGGCCACGTTGCCAGTGGCCGTGTTGCCCACCAGCTGGTGGGTGTGGCCCGGCATCTGCTGGGTCGTCAGCGTCACCGTCTCCACCCCGCCGATTAAGCCCAGAGGATAATTGCCCTGGCCCAAAATGGCGCCGACGGCCACGCGCCCGCGCAGGTCGGGCAGCGCGAACGTCGATGTGCCGTTGCCTCCGTAAGTAGTACCCAGAATAGAATACAAGGCAGAGTTCTGCGCAATTGAAATCAGGTTACCGTTGCAGATAGCCCAGTTCTGCGGCGCGTAATTACCCGCAAACAGTTTGATCATACCAATGTACTCGTCCATAGAAGGAAAAAGGGGAAGAAAGTGAAAGAAATAGCCTTAGCGTCGGGCCAAGGCCGAAAAGCCAGAGCACACGCTAAAGCCCCTGGTAGGGCTGTGCATGATAAGCCAGGAAGGGTGGCGCGTGTAAGATGACAAAGCGGGTAGGGCTCTTAATAGAAGCCCGGTATCGGGTAGGCAAGCAAAAGGAATAAAACCCACTTGCTGCTCAGGCACCATGCGGGTTATAAGGAGGCTGCACGGGCCGGAGCGCGTATAGCACGAATCAGAGCAATAGGTAGTAGAAAAGGGCGGCGTAGATACGCTCTGGGGGGAGCGGGCAGCAAATCTGCGGAAATAAAACCAGTTTTAATAGTACTATTGTAATATTTATAAAATGGACACCGTTCCGCTTGCGCGCCCGCCCGAGCTGCCGAAATCGTAGAAGTGGTAAGAAGTGAATATTCGGCCCTGCCAACCGGAAAAGGCAGGCGTGAGCCGCTGATCCAGAAAGGATAAGCGAAAATTCACGGATTGTAAAAATACAGTTTTGCCCCGGCCTACAGAATGCTACCGGGCTGCTTTGGCCAGGGCGTGCATGGCGGCGCGGGCCCGCGTCTTGACGGTGCCCAGCGGAACTTGGAGCTCATCGGCTACCTCGGCCTGAGTGAACCCCCCGAAGTACAACAAGTCAATGATTTTACGGTCGTTCGGCTTGAGGCGCATGACTAGTTCGCGCAGGCCTACGTGCTCGGGCTGGAAGCCGGAAGCCGCCATTTCGTAGCAGGCAGTGCTTTTTTCCAGGGATTGGGTTTTCTGGCCCTCGTGGTAGTGCCGGGTCCGGATGCAGTCGATGGCCGCGTTGCGGCAGATGTTCAGGGCCCAGGTAAACAGCCGCCCGCGGTTGGCATCGTAGGAGGCGAATGAAGACCAGATTTTTACCATGCTTTCCTGCAAGGTGTCTTCCGCCAGGGACTCGGAGCGGACGATGCGCAGGATAACGTTGTAGAGAATGTGGCCATAGTTGTCATAAAACATAGTCATAGCCGACTCGTCCCGCGCGTATAGCCGCTGCACTAACACATTTTCACCGACTGGTAGCATTAAAGCAATACGAATAAACGTTAAGCGGAACAGAGACAGAATAAGGGGTTACCCTTGGCAAAAAGTACCGGGCCAGCGCGCAAGGCTTCGCGCGGGCAAAACGCCTTAACCAAGAGTAGCTCCCTGTATACTGGGTTGAAACAAGGAAGTTGCTGCGCTGGCGGGCTAGTCGTTGGAAACCGATCTGGGCCCGCTGAACTTGGGTTTCCGCTCTTTAAAAGTAAGATCGTGACGCTTGGTGCTCTTGGGCAAGCATAGCTCCCGAGCAAAAAAAACCTGCTTACGGAACGTAAGCAGGCGAGGGGAGTAGCCGCGACGGGAATCGAACCCATATCAAGCGTTTAGGAAACGCCTATTCTATCCGTTGAACTACGCAGCCGGCACAGGTTTCCGGGCAAAGGTAACGGGAAAGCAACCTACGACCCAAACCTGCTTCTCTTCGCCTTGCGTATAGGCGGCTATAAAGGCTTGCTGATTTCTTTCTGGTTTGTATCTATGGGTGTATTGGACGACCTACGCACGGCCCGCCGGGCCGCCGGCAAACGACCGGTGACTGCCGCCACGGCCGCCGACGATGGTATGGTGCCCGCACTGCTGTTCATCCCCGATATCAGCGGCTTCACGCGCTTTATCCAGGAGTCGGGCAGCGTGCTGGCCCCGCAGCTCATTGCCGATCTGCTCGAAATTCTGGTGGAAGCCAACACGCTCAGCATGGAAGTCAGCGAAATTCAGGGTGACGCCATTCTGTTTTACCGCCTCGGGCCGCCGCCCTCGGTGCAGGAAGTTGTGACTCAGTGCCGGCGCATCTTCCTGGACTTTCAGAACTACCTGCGTCTGATGGAGCGCGACCTGGATTCGGAGCTGAGCGCGGCCCTGCGCAGCCACGATTTGACGATTAAGATTATCGTGCACTTTGGCAAGGTTAGCGTGGCTCAGATCCGGCAGTTTACCAAGCTGATGGGGCGCGACGTTATTGTGGTGCACCGGCTGCTGAAAAACAACGTGACCGGCAACGAGTACGTCCTGCTCTCCGATGGCTACCTGGAAACCCAGCCGGCGGCCGACGTAGCCCGCAGCTTTTCCTGGACGCGCCTGCTGCGGGGCACCTGCCTCTACGATTTTCTGGGCGAAATCTGCTACCGCTACGCCTACCTGTCGCCGCTGCGGCGGCTGCTCAACGAGGAGGGTACCGGCAACGGCGCCCACCGCGGGGCCGATGGCAACGCCCTAAAGGTGATGAGCACCGTGCGCGTACCGGCGGCTTATGCCCTGCGCGTGCTCAGCAACTTCCGGCTGCGCGCCCACTGGATGCCCGGCGTGAGCGAGGTGACGTACGACCTGACCAAGGCCGGCCGCCTGGGCACCAGCTACAAAGTCAACCTGAACCGCGGGCAGATTGACTTCCAGACCGTGCAGCGCTTCGAGGATGCCGACCGGATTGAGTACGTCGAGAAAATCTCGCTGTTCCGGCTGTTTCCCAATTCCTTCCTGTTCTGCTTTATCGAGGCCGTCGACGACCGTTCCTGCCTCGTGACGCTGGAGTTTCGCTACGGCTACATTGCCAGCGCCCGCCCCCTGATCCGGTTTGGGCAATTGCAGCGCATGCGCCGCTTCATGGGCCGGTCGATAGCGCAGCTAGCCCGCCTCTGCGAGCGAATGCACCGCCGGCGCCAGGTGCATGGCCAGGCCGATGCTTCGTAAGTGCCAGCACAAAAAAGCCCCGCCAGAACAGTGACGGGGCTTTTTTATGAAGCTTGACTGCGAAGCCTACGACTTGTAGAGCAGCACGATGCCGAAGGACAAGGCCGTCAGAATCAGGCCGACCATGAAGATGGTGTAGCTGATGCGCAGCAGCCGGTACTTGCGGGCCAGCACCTCGCCCAGGTAATAAATGTCCGTCACCATGTTGGTGTAGAGGTTGTCTTTGTTGCGCATCAGGCCCGTCATGCCGCTCTGGAAATCGTCGAGGCTGAGCTTGGTGAAGTTGCCGAAGAAGAGCAGGTTTACGCGGCGGTTGGTAGCCACCTGCGGACTTTTCTTGAGCCACTTAAAGCTGGTCACGTCGGGCTGGGCCGACAGGATGGCCGATACCACCGAGCCCAGAGCCGTAGCCAGCAGAATGCCCATCGGCACCGTCAGGATGGGGTTGCGGGTGAAGGCCGGCCCGATGGCCGTGGTTTTGGCCCCGAGGTAGGTAATAATAACCGACATAATCACCGCGTTGAGGCTGATCATCATGCTGGCCTTCTTGTCGGCCATGTCCGAGAGCTTGATGTGGTTGCTGTAGGTGGTCCGGAACATCGTTTCGACGCCCCGCTTGCCCTCGGCGAAGTTGCCCTGCTCTTCCTGCTCCCGCTTCTTCTTTTTCTTCTCGGTCTTCTTCAGCAGCTTGCGCTGGTCCTTGATGTTTTCCTTGAACTGCTCCTTGTACCGGTCCTTGGCTGCGTCGGTCATGAACTTGGAGGAGAGCAGGTAGTCGAGCTGGGTTTCGGCCCACTCCACGCTGTCGTAGCTGCGGCCCAGCACGGTTTCCCACTCGGCCCGCAGCAGCTCGCCGTTGGCAAAGAAATCCTCGCGGCCCATGCTGCTCAGGTCGGCGTCCACCATCAGCTGCTGCAGCTCGGTTTTGGCCGTTTCGTCGCGGTGTGTGGCCTTGATGATGTCTTTTATCAGGGCAATCCGGTCGGCGGGGTAGCCTTGGCTTTGCAGCCACTGCTCGGCCAGGGCCATGCTGCGGTATTCGTGGCCGTCGTAGACCTCGGTGTAGCCCGCGTCGTGAAACCAGGCCGCCAGTACCAGGGCCTCTTGGTCTTCGCCGCTTAGCTCGGTGGCCTCGCCCAGGGCTTTGGCCTCTTTCACGGTGCTGGCCGTGTGCTTGAAGGAGTGGTACACCAGCGGCTTGGGCAGCTTTTCCTCGAACAGCGTCGTGATGTAGGCCTTGGCTTTTTTCAGAATTTCGGCTTTAGCCGGTTTTAGCGTCTCAGTAGTTTCCATGTGGCGGAAGTAGTTGGGGGCGGGCAGCCGGCTGGATGCACCCCGTATTCGCCTAGAACGCGAATCGCAGAGCGAAGTTTTTGCCCGGCCCGAGCCCAACCGTAGCCGGAAAGATTGCGTAGGGCAGCGCAGCAGCCGTCAACGCCCGATGCGCGGTGCCGTATGCTACAGTTTACGACCTTTTTGGCCGGGGCCCAAGCCCTTTTCTACACCTCCCGCGCTGCTTTTACGTTCATTGCTTCTATATGAGAAGACCTTTTCTGCTGGGTTGTTTCCTGCTTGCACTAAGCAGTATGACCACTGCTTTTGCCCAAAAATCTCAAACGCCTCACCCAACCCGGCCCAATTATAACCACGGCGCGGAAAACTGGGAAAGCAAAACCCCGCCCGACAGCAGCCGCATTCGTTACTCCATCTTCCTGATCGGCGACGTGGGCAAGCCCGTCGCGAAAGCCGACGGGGGCGAACCGTCGCTGAACTTTTTGCACCAGCAGATCGTGAAGGCCGGCTCTAAAAGCACCACCATTTTCCTGGGCGACAACGTGTACGAGTACGGCATGCCCCGCGAGGGCGCCTACGACCGCAAGGTGTCGGAGGAGCGCATGATCGGGCAGCTCGAAACCCTGCGCGGCTACGCCGGCGAGAAGTACATGATTCCGGGCAACCACGACTGGAAGCAGGGCCAGACCGGCGGCGTCGACCAGGTAAATCGCGAGCAGCTGTTCGTGGAAAATTACCTGACCAGCGACTCGGCGGCCTTTCCCTTCACCGGCGACTTTTTCATCCCGCGCGATGCTTGCCCCGGCCCGTTTGAGGTGCGCCTGCAGGACGACATTCTGATGATTGCCATCAACTCGCAGTGGTTTCTGCAAACCAACGGCGAGCGGCCCTACGGCGGCAACAGCGGCTGCGGCGTAGCCAACGAAACCGACTTCTTCACCCAGCTCGAAGACATCATTCAGCGGAATCAGAACCGCAACATCATGGTCATTGCCCACCACCCGCTGTTTTCGGATGGTATTCACGGGGGCTACTTCACCCTGGCCGACCATTTCTTTCCGCTTTCCATCGTCTATAAGTACGCGTTTCTGCCCCTGCCCATCATCGGCTCGGTGTATCCGTTTGCCCGTAAGTACGGCGGGGTCAGCCAGGATATTCCCCATCCGCAGTACCAGGCCTACAAGAAGGGGCTGATGGAGATTTTCGACAAGTACCCCAACGTCATCTACGCCGCCGGCCACGAGCACAACCTGCAGTATTTCAAGATAGGCTCGACGCACGAAATCGTGAGCGGCTCGGGCTGCAAAACCCAGCACGTGCGCCCCGGCAAGAGCGGCGACGCCATGTTCTCGGACAAGGAAAAAGGCTGGTCGCGCGTCAATTACTACGACAACGGCGAGGTCTGGACCGAGTTCTGGATTCCCAACGACAAGGGCGAAAGTGGCCGGCTGGTGTTCCGCACCCCGCTCTACGCCAAGGAAACCAAGGTGGTAGCCCAGATTCAGGAAGTGAAGAACGTGAAGCGGCCCAACTTCCGGGACAGCACCGTGACGATGGCCGTGAACAAGAACTACGACGAGCGGGGCAAGTTTCACCGCTTCCTGTTCGGCGAGCATTACCGCAAGGAGTGGGCCACGCCCGTCACCTTTCCGGTGCTCGACATGGCCACGGAGCGGGGTGGCCTGGAGCCCTACAAAATCGGGGGCGGCAAGCAGACGGCCTCGCTGAAGGTGCGCAACGAGGAAGGCCGCAACTACACCCTGCGCGGCCTGAACAAGGACCCCGCCGCGGTACTGCCCGAGGCCCTGCGCGAAGGCGCGGCCAAGGATATTCTGCAGGACCAGATTTCGGCCCAGCACCCGTTTGGCGCCTTCCCGGTGGCCGTGCTGGGCACCACGGCCGGCATTCTGCATACCAACCCGCAGCCGGTCTTTATTCCCCAGGACCCGCTGCTGGGCCAGTACTACGAGCGGTTTTCGAACACGCCGGCCATGATTGAGGAAGACGCCAAGGACGACCAGAGCAACGTGGCCTCGCTGGGCAACGCCGAAAACCTGGTGGGCACCGACAAGGTGATGGAGCGGCTGATCGACGACAACGACAACCGCGTCAACGAAAAAGCCTTTGCCCGCTCCCGCCTCTTCGACATGTGGATTGGCGACTGGGACCGGCACGAGGACCAGTGGCGCTGGGCCGAAACCAAGGACAAGGACGGGGACCGGAAGTTCACGGCCGTGCCCGAAGACCGCGACATTGCCTTCTTCAAGGGCGACGGGCTGCTGCCTTACCTGGCGTCGCGCAAGTGGGCCATCCGCAACTTCCAGAACTTCGGCTACGACTACGCCGACTACAAGGGCCTCAACCTGACGGCCCTGGCCAACGACCGGGTGTTTCTGGCCTCGGTGACCAAGGAAGACTGGGTGAAGCTGGCCGAGAAGATGAAGGCCGACCTGACCGACGCCGAAATCGAAAAGGCCTTCCGCAGCCAGTGGCCCAAGGAAATCTACGACCTGCACGGCCCCGAAATCATTGCCAAGCTCAAGAGCCGCCGCGACCTGCTGCCCCAGCTGGCCGCCGACTACTACGGCACGCTCAACGCCATTGCGGAGGTGAAAGGCAGCTCGAAGCGCGAGAAGTTTGAAGTGGAGCGCCTCGAAGGCGACAAAACCCACGTGAAGGTCACCAAGATCAACAAGGAAGGCAAGCTGACCAAAACCCTGTTCGACAAGACATTCGACAAGGAAACCAAGGAAATCCGCCTCTACGGCTTCTCGGGCCGGGATATTTACAACGTGTCGGGCCAGTCGAAGGGCGGCTCGTTGCTGCGCATCATCGGCGGCACCGACCGGGACTCGATTACCGACAACTCCCGCGTGGGCGGCCTGGGCCACAAAACCCAGATCTACGACGCCGACACCGGCAACGTCATCAACGCGGGCAAGGAAGCCCGCCTGCGGTTGCAGCCCGGCACCGAGGTCAGCCAGTACGACACCCACCCGCGCACCGACCGCAAAGACTACAGCCTGAACTACTTCGGTCCGGCCCTGTACTTTGGCTACAACGTCGACGACCGGCTGTTTTTCGGCGGCGGGGCAACCTACCGCACCTACAGCTTCCGCAAAGCGCCCTTCTCGACCGAGCAGACCCTGGCGGCCAACTACTCGCCCTCGCAGCAGGCCTACAACGTGCGCTACAACGGGCAGTTCGTGGATGTCATCGGCCGCTACGACCTGCTGGTGAATGCCCAGCTCTACGGCCCGCAGCTGCTCTACAACTTCTTTGGCGAAGGCAACGACACCCGCAACGAGCTGCTGGGCTCAGACGACCGAGTCCGCAACCGCGACATCAACGACACCTACCGGGTGCGCTTCTCGCGCCTCTACGTGAGCCCCGTGCTGGAGCGCGACGTGTTCAGCTTCCTGAAGGTGGGCATCGGGCCGCAGTACGACCAGTTCCGGGTGCAGCGCAACCCCATCGGCAGCCAGATTGCGGCCGGTCTCGACCCGAGCAACAACGGCCGGGAAGGTACTGCCGCCGTGGGCATCCGCTCCTCCGACTTCGGCATGAACCGCTACCTGGGTGGCCGGGCCTATCTGAACATCGACGCGGCCAGTTCGCCCAAAAACCCGCGCATCGGTTTGCGCTGGTACAACGAGGTGCAGCAGAACTACCAGCTCAATGCCGAGCAGCTCAACTTCGGCCGCATCACCTCCGAGTTCCGCTTCTACCTCACGCCCAACTTCCCCTTCCAGCTCACCTGGGCCGGGCGCATCGGGGCCGCCCGCAACTGGGGCGACTACCGCTTCTACCAGACCAACACGCTGGGCGGCACCACCAACCTGCGCGGCTACCGCCGCACGCGCTACGCGGGCCGCAGCACGGTGTATGCCAACGCCGAAGCCCGCCTGCAGCTGTTCTCCTTCAACGCCTACCTGGTGCCCGGCAAGTTCGGCATCCTGGGCCTGGCCGATGCGGGCCGCGTGTACTCGGCCTACGACACCCGCTCGGGCATCGACGCCTTCCACACCGGGTTTGGCGGCGGCGTCTGGGTCGACGTGCTCAAGCAAGCCGTTATCAATGCTACTTACTCGGTAGGGGAGGAAAAGCTGGTGTTCGTCGGCTTCGACTTCCTGTTTTAACCACCCGCCGCTTCGGCCCCAATCGTGCCCCGTACGGCTTGCTTTTGGCAAGTGGTACGGGGCATTTTGCCGGGTCCCGAAATGAATCCTGGCTGGGCGGTTTTCGGCCTATCCTTTTCGACTTAAACACGTTTAGAAGCGGGTGTTCCTTCGTCGCGAAACCCTCGCGCTTTTACTGCTCTTCATGAAGACTCGCTCCGTATTGCCGGTTACTATTCCCGTTCGCCACTTTCTGCTTTCCGCCGGTTTCAGCGGCCTTGCCCTGGCCGCGCAGGCGCAGGTAACGCCCACCACGCCGGTGTATCCGCTGCCGGCCCCATCGGCCACCGATACAACTGCCGCCGGCGTCGATGCCCAGCAATTCGCCACGCCCTCGGTCGTGGGCATGGGGCCCAGCAAAGGTCTGATCTTCCATTACGAGCGGGTGCCGCGCTTCAACGTGGCCACCAACGGGCAGAGCGTGGGCCTAGCTGACTACAACACCCAGGCCACCAAAAATGCCCGCCTGATCATTAAAGGCTACATTCCGATGCTGAACCACCCCCACCTCAAGCTGATTCTGGGGGTGAACTATGAGCGGGAGGAGTTTCAGTTCCGGGACCGGCCCACCGGCTTCGAGCTCTACGACAACATCGAAAACAAGGGCCTGAAAACCCTGGGCACCCAGCTGGCCGTTATCCGGCCCGTCAACGAGGTGAACTGGTACATCTTCCGGGTGAAGGGCGAGCTGAGCGGCGACTATACGTCCTCGGAGCTGAACGTATCCGACTACCTGCGGGTGTCGTCGGAGTTTCTGTACGGCTGGAAGCGCAGCCCCATGTTTTCGTGGGGCGTGGGCGTGCAGCTGGGCTACACTTTCGGCCGCTTCAGTCCCTACCCGGCCCTGCTCTACAACCGCACGTTCAACAAGCACTGGGGGATTGAGGCCCTGTTTCCGGCCCGCGTTACGGCCCGCTACAACGCCTCGCCCCGGTCCCTGTTTTTTGCCGGCTACTCCGTCGACGGCCTCAACTACATCGTGAAGCAACGCACGCCGCTGGTCCGCAAGCTGGAAAACGGCCAGGTCGACCAGGGCAAAACGGTGCTGCGTACCCTGGAGCTGCGCGAAACGGAAGTCAAGTTCCGGGCCCGCTGGGAGCGGGAAATCTACGATTTCCTCTGGTTTGGCCTGGAAGGCGGCTACCGCTACAACTACGCTTTCGACGCCTTCGACCGCACCAACTCCGACCGGGAGAAAATCATCGACAGCAAGCTGGCCAACGCCCCCTACGCCAGCGTCGAGCTGTTTATCGTGCCCCCGCGCAAGTTCCTGAAGCGGCAGTAAAGCCTGGCAAGTCCGGAGCCAAAAAGGCCCGCTTTCCTCACGGGAAGCGGGCCTTTTCGTGTTGTAGCCGACGCTTACTTCTTGGCCGCCGGGGCCTTGCGGCGGCGGCTCAGCTTGCGCAGGTACTCGTAGGTTTCGAACTGTGCCCGGATCTGCGGCGCCGACGGGTCGTCTTGGCCCAGGAAGTTGTTGTGGTAGTCCCGGGACTTCACGTTGTCCTGCCGCTGCAGATCCAGCAGGTGGCGCACCTCGGCCCGCAGCTCGTCGTTGTAAATCGGGAAGGCCACTTCCACCCGGCGGTCCAGGTTACGGGCCATCCAGTCGGAGGAGGCCACGTACACCTTTTCCTGGCCGTTGTTGCCAAATACGTACACCCGGGCGTGCTCCAGGTACCTATCGACCATGCCGCGCTGCTGGATGTTGGTGCTCTGGCCCTCGAGCTGAGGCACCAGGCAGGAAATGCCCCGGATGAGCAGCTCCACCCGCACGCCGGCCTCACTGGCTTCGTAGAGCTTCCGGATCATCCGCTCGTCCTGTAGCGCGTTCAGCTTCAGGATGATGTAGGCGTCCTTGCCCGCTTTAGCCAGCTTGATTTCCTTGTCTACTAGCGCGTTCAGCTGCTCGCGCAGCTCAAACGGAGCCACCAGCAGGTGCTTGAAGCCGGACTTGGGCTGCCGGTCGTGGAAGTAGCGGAACACTTCGGCCGCTTCGTGGGTCAGGCGCGGATCGGCGGTAAACAGGCCGTGGTCGGCGTAAATGCCGCTGGTGACTTCGTTGAAATTGCCGGTGCTGAAGTAGGCGTAGAAGCGGTTCTGCTCGTCTTCGGTGCGCGTAATGAGCAGCAGCTTGCTGTGCACCTTCAGATCCGGAATGCCGAAAATAACGTTGGCCCCGGCCTTCTGCAGCTTCTCGGCCCAGTACATGTTCGATTCCTCATCGAAGCGCGCCTTGAGCTCGACTACCACCGTCACCTGCTTGCCGGCCTTCACCGCCTTGAGCAGGGCCTTGGCCACTTCGCTTTTGGCCGAAACCCGGTAGAGCGTGATGCTAAGGCTCGTCACCTGCGCGTCGGCGGCGGCTTCCGTGATAAAGCGCGTCACGTAGTCGAACGACTGGTAGGGCAGGTGCAGCAGATGGTCGCGCTCGGCAATGGCGGCCAGCATTTTGCCGGCCGTGCGGGGCAGCGTGGGGTGGGGCAGCGGGGGCTGCTCCTGGTACTTGAGCTGGTCGAGGCCCAGGTCGGGGAAGCCGAAAAAGTCGCGGAAGTTATGGTAGCGGCTGCCTTCCACCAGCTCGTCCTTGCCGATGCCGGTTTTCTGCATTACGGCTTTGAGCACGGCCTTGGGCATGGTGGGGTCGTAGAGCAGGCGGGCCGGGTAGCCGGTTTCGCGCTTTTGCAGGCTGCTCTTGATCTTGGCCATCAGGTTGCCCGATACCTCTTCCTGAATGTCGAGCTCGGCGTCGCGCGAAATCTTGATGGCGTGCACCTCGACCTTCTCGTACTTCGGAAACAGCTCGGCCGCGCAGCACCTAATAACGTCGTCCAGAAACATCACGTAGCGCTCTTCGCCCTCGGCGGGCAGCTCCACGAAACGGCCGCCGTGGCGCTTGGTGGGCAGTTCCATGGCCAGCACCCGCTCGTCTTCCAGGCGCTTTTTCTCCTTCACCGGCTGCGTCAGCAGAAACGTGAGGTACACGGTCTGATCTTTCAGG
Organism: Hymenobacter aquaticus; assembly: GCF_004765605.1. Taxonomy (NCBI): domain Bacteria; kingdom Pseudomonadati; phylum Bacteroidota; class Cytophagia; order Cytophagales; family Hymenobacteraceae; genus Hymenobacter; species Hymenobacter aquaticus. The sequence continues at coordinate 657,059 of NZ_SRLC01000002.1, forward strand.
AACAAGTGGTGCAGGTTGTCGTCCAGGATAACCGGGGACAGCAAATCCTGCACTTTCTCCCGGAAATACTGGTGCACCCACTCGCGCTGGGGCGCCGTCAGGTCGTGCTCGGCCACGAGGTGAATGTGCTGGCGGTGCAGCTCGGGCAGAATGTCGTTGCGAAACGTGTCGCCGAACTCCTGCTGCTGCCGTTTTACCTCATCCAGTAGGTTTTTCAATTGCTCGCCGGGGTCTTCCCCCAGCTTGGCCCGGGTTTTTTTCTTGAGCTTCACCAGGCGCCGCAGCGTGGCCACGCGCACCTTGAAGTACTCGTCGAGGTTGGAGGAGAAGATAGCCAGAAACTTGAGGCGCTCCAGCAGCGGCACATCGGCGTTCTGGGCTTCCTGGAGCACGCGGCGGTTGAAGGTGAGCCAGCTTAGCTCGCGGTTCAGGAGCAGCGGACCGCTTTTTTTGGTTGATTCCATACGGGGAGAAAAGCAGAGCGAGCGGCTCCACACAATTAAGGAGCCGGCTTTCTGGTGACGCAATCCGGTTGATTCGGTGACTATTCCGGCTGATTGCGGGGGTAGTCGTAAAAGTAAAATTCGGCGTTGCTACGGTCGGCTTCGGCCCAGCTGGCGCAGTTGAACTTCACGCACACGATGGCCGCCGTGGGCAGCTCATTCAAAGGGCTGGGCGAAATGACGTTGGCAAAGTCCGTGATAGTGGGGTTGTGGCCTACCAGTAGCACGCTGTCGGCACCGTTGGGCAGCTGCCGGACTATTTCCGCCAGGCCGGGCACCTCGGCGCGGTAAATAGCCTCAATCACCTGAATCTGCTGGTGCGGATATTCTACTGCCTTGGCCACCAGCGCCGCCGTACTCATGGCCCGCACCGCCGGGGAGCTGACCAGCAGATCGAGGTGAATGCCGCGCTTGGCCAGGGCCTGCCCCATGCGGGGCGCGTCGGTGCGGCCCCGGTCGTTGAGGGGTCTTTCCTGGTCGCTCAGGTCATCGAAACTCCAGCTCGATTTGGCATGACGCATCAGGTACAGGGTTTTCATACGGTGCGGATCTAAGGGTGGGCAGGCCTCTTTACTGTTGGCCTTCGGAAATGGTTATGAAGATTAAAGTACGGTGCTCGGCCGGGCCAAAACAAACAAGGCCCGCCGTTGCCGGCGGGCCTTGTCGGGAAAGTAGCATCAGGTAGCCGCGCGTGAGGAATATCGGCTGCCCGGGGCTGGATTATTGCTTCACGAAGCGCTGGTGCGTTACCTGCTGACCATCGGCGATGGTGAGCATATACACGCCTTTGGCCAGCTGCGACACGTTCAGTTGGCCGTTGGCAAACTGCGCCTGCTTCATTTCGGCACCGCGTACGTCGTACACTTTCACCGCTACGGCCGCCGCGTCCCGATCCGACGGGATTACCACGTTCAGCACGTCGGTGGCGGGGTTCGGATACACCGAATACTCGGTAGCACCACCGCTCAGGCGGGCCGTCGATTCCATGCGGGCGGTACCGCCCGTGATGTTGATGGTGTAGTCTTCCGTTTCGCCGTAGCTGTAAGAGCCGCAGCTGGTCGTGGCCGAAGCGTCGCTCATCACCACCCGCATGCGGGTAGCGCCCGACTTAGCCGTGGTGGGCACCGTGAAGGTCGAAGAACGGGTGGTCGTGGCGGTGCTGGCCGCGGCGTTTACTACCAGCTCACCGGCATCGGTGAAGACGCCGTTCTGGTTGTAGTCGATGTAGACTTTGAAGTACTCCGAGTAAGCCGTGCCAGCAAAGCCGGCGCTGTAGCTGATGGTCTGCGACGAGCCGGCCGCTACCGAAGTGCTGGTAGCCGTGCCGTTGTAGTAGCCGGCATCAGCGCCTGAAGTGCGGGCAATAGTGCCCAGCTTCACGTAGTCGATGTACTCGTAGGCTACGCTGGTGCCTTTCGACGAGCAGTAGGTAACGGGGGGAGGCGTGGTGCCACCGCCGCCGGGAGCCGTGCCACCGAGCGAGGTTAGCAGCGAGGCGCGGCTCCCGCCGGAGGCGAACAGCGCACCCATGCGCGACGATTGACCTGTGGAAAACATGTACATGCAGGCGTCATCGGTGTAATCCATGTAGTTCATGAACATGTCGCCGTTGGTCGTGTTGCCGCAGGTGCGACGCGGGAACGCAGGGCAGCCGCTGTTCGAGGTCTGCTGAGTAGGCGTGTCGCTCACCAGGTCGTTGCCGCAGTTGGCATCGCCCCAGATGTGGCGCAGATTCAGCCAGTGACCTACTTCGTGAGTTGCCGTGCGGCCCAGGTTGAAGGGCGCCGACAGGTAGCCGGTACGACCAAAGTAGTTGGGCCCGATAACTACGCCATCGGTGCTGGCCGCGCCCCCGGGAAACTGCGCGTAGCCCAGAATACCGCCACCAATGTTGCACACCCACAGATTCAGATACTGGCTGGCGGGCCAGGCGTTCAGGCCGCCGGTGCTGGTGCTCTTCATGGCATCAGCGGTGCCCCAAGTGGTTTTGGTAGTCGATTTCCGCTCGATACCGGTGGTAGCGTTGCCATTTGGGTCGCGTTTGGCCAGCACGAACTGTAGGCCAGCGTCGGCTGCGAGGCCGGCAAAAGCCGCCGGCGTTTTGCTGACATCCGAATTGAGCTTGCGAAAGTCCTCGTTCAGCACGGCTATTTGCGAGGCAATCTGAGCGTCCGAAATATTTTCGTTGGTATTGCTATACAGCACGTGCACCACTACCGGGATAGTACCCAGAACGGCAGTGGTCCGGTTGGCGGTAGGGTTAGCCTCGAATGTACGTGTCTGGTTTTCAATAGCCGCCATGCGTTGAGCCAGCGAAGGGTCGGCGGCCAGTTGGGCTTCTAGGGCTTCCATGGTGGCGCACTGCCGCGAATTCAACGATTTCTGCGCTTGCGCTTCAGAAGCTAACCCGAGGCCCAGGCAGGCCAAGGCAACTGCGTAAAAGGTTTTTTTCATGTGAAATGAAATGATTTGGTTGTGGAAAGGGAGAACGAGGGTGCCAATGTATTGAAATTTTACACAGTATTGCTCTGTTAGGATGTGATAATTGTAATTTTTTAGCTGAAATACTTCGTCGTATTCAGCTTATAGGCCTTTTTCTGTTACGATTTTGCAATAGCTGCATAATGGTTTTAGCAAGGTCAGTAATTATATTATTCCAGGCTGCGCGCCAGCAATAAACCCCAAAAGAAAAGCCCGCCAAGATTGGCGGGCTTTTCCGGTGAGTGATGTGTGGATCTTGGAACAGAAGGCTGAACAGATGCTGCAACAGCTGTCAGCACGTTGCCAAGATAAAGGTTTATTGCTTTTCGAAGCGCTGACGGATGGTTTGCTCGCCGTTCGTCAGGGTCATCTGGTACAGGCCCTTGGGCAGCTGCGCCACCGATACCTGGCCCTGGCCGTTGTAGGTAGCCTGCTTCATCTGGTGGCCTTGCAGGTCGTATACCTGCACCGACCAAGCCTTGCTGGCCGTCGTCTGGGGCAGGGTCAGGTTCAGCACGTTGCTGGCGGGGTTGGGGTACATGGCCACTTCCGCCGCCGAGCCAAACGTGTTGGAGGCCGCCATGCGGGGAGCGGTGCCGCCCAGCGACGTGAGCAGCGAAGCCCGCGAACCACCCGTGGTGAACAGCGCGTCCATCCGGGCCGACTGGCCGCTGGTGAACATGTACATGCAGGCGTCGTAGGTGTAGTCCATGTAGTTCATCGACATGTCGCCCTGGTTGCCGCAGGTTACGTGGGGGAACGTGGGGCAGCCCCCGTTCGAGGTTTGCTGAGTCGGGGTATCCGCTACCAGGTCGTTGCCGCAGCTGGCATCACCCCAGATGTGGCGCAGGTTCAGCCAGTGGCCTACTTCGTGGGTGGCCGTGCGACCTTTGTTGTAGTTGGTAGCCGAGCCGCCGGGAACCGACGAGTACAGGCATACCACGCCGTCGGTAGCGGCGGCGCCGCCGGGAAACTGCGCGTAGCCCAGCAGGCCCTGGCCGAGGTTGCAGAACCACAGGTTCAGGTACTGGCTGGCGGGCCAGGCGTCGCTGCCACCCTTATTGCTGTACTTCACGAAGTCGTTGCTGCTGAACGAGCGGGTTTTGGTCGACTTGCGGATTACGCCCGTGGTGGGGGCACCGCTGGGGTCGCGCTTGGCCAGCACAAACCGGACGTTGGTGCCCGCGGCTACTCCGGCGAAAGCCGACGGCACCAGGCTGGCATCGGCGTTGGCTTTGGCGAAGTCGTCGTTCAGCACTTTAATCTGCGCGTCAATCTGGGCCTGCGAAATGTTCTGGGCCGTGGTGTTGTAGACCACGTGTACCACCACCGGAATCGTCACCGTGGCGGTTATCCGGTTGGCGGCCGAGCCCGACAACACCTGCGCGGTGTGGCGCTCTACGGCGGCCATGCGCTTGGCCAGGCTGGGGTCGGCGGCCATCTGGGCCTCCAGCACGTCCATCGTGGCGCACTGGCGGGTGGGCAGCATACCGGTGCTGGTCAGATCAGCGGGGGCGGCGCGCTGGTCTTGGGCCTGAGCGGCGAAATTTCCCAGCCCGAGGCAGGCCAGCGCAATTGCGTAAAAGTTTTTCTTCATGTGGAAAGAGAGAAATGGTTTGGAAGGAGGAACGGAAAGCCTGTCAATCTAGGAAATGTATATGTAAGATCATACTAAATGGTGTGCTTTGATTGATAAAATTCCAAAATAATGCATGGTATTTTGTATATATTCTAAGTTCTATGACTTTGTGAAGAACAGATGAAAATACTGTCATTACCTTGTTCATGCGGTTTTAGCCCGTTTCCCTAAGCGAGTTGAAGGCAGGAACACCGTTAGTAGGTGCACAAAAAAAGCCCGGCCTGTAGGGGCCGGGCGGGGAATATGTAGTCATGGAGGACGCGGAGATTATTCCGCTTCGTCGTAGCTCTGGTGAGGGTAGCGCTGGGCTTGCAGCGTGGCCACGTGGCGCACCAGCAACGCCCGTAGCTCGTCGATATTCTGGCGCTCCTGGGCCGAAATGAAGATAACCGGGTCGTGCATCTTGGCCATGTAGCTGGCTTCGAGCTGCTCCAGCGTGGGCCGGGGCTCCACGTCTTCGTCGGGGTTCATGCCCTCAAAGCCGCCGTGGTGCTCTTCGGCGCCGCTGTCGTAGCGGTCAATCTTGTTGAAGACCAGCAGCATGGGCTTGTCGGCGGCCTCGATGTCCTTGAGCGTGTCGTTGACGACGGCAATCTGCTCCTCGAACGAAGGGTGGGAAATATCCACGACGTGGACCAGCAAATCGGCCTCCCGGATTTCGTCGAGGGTGCTTTTGAAGCTCTCAATCAGGCGGGTGGGCAGCTTGCGGATAAACCCGACGGTGTCGGAGAGCAGGAAGGGCGTGTTTTCGAGCACCACCTTGCGCACCGTGGAGTCGACGGTGGCGAAGAGCTTGTTCTCGGCAAACACATCGGAGCGGCTCAGCAGGTTCATAATCGTGCTTTTGCCCACGTTGGTGTAGCCCACCAGCGCCACCCGCACCAGTCCGGCGCGCGACTTGCGCTGGGTGAGGCTCTGCTTGTCGAGGTCCTTGAGCTTGTCCTTGAGGAAGGCTATCCGGTCGCGCACCACGCGCCGGTCAGTCTCGATTTCGGTTTCCCCCGGTCCGCGCTGACTCACGCCCCCGCCGCGCTGCTTGTCCAGGTGACTCCACAGGCCGGTGAGGCGGGGCAGCAGGTACTGGTACTGGGCCAGCTCGACCTGGGCCCGGGCCGTGGCCGACTTGGCCCGGCTGGCAAAGATGTCGATGATGAGCAGGCTGCGGTCCACGATTTTGACCTGGAGCTCGGCTTCGAGGTTGCGCAGCTGGGAAGGGGAAAGGTCGTCGTCGAAGATGACCATGCTGGCGTTGCTGTGGCGCACGTAGGCCTTGATTTCCTCGAGCTTACCCTCGCCCACGAAGGTGCGGATGTCGGGCTTGTCGAGACGCTGCACGAAGCGCTTGGTGACCAGGGCCCCGGCGGTTTCGGCCAGGAAGGCCAGTTCGTCGAGGTATTCCTGGGTTTGGAGCTCGGGCTGGCGCTTGTCGGGCACGGCCACTAGCACGGCGGTTTCCTGTTCCAGGGCCGTGTCGTAGGTGCCATCTTTGTTGGCCTTGGCCAGAATGCGGCCCACGCGGCCCGACACGCCGTCGACGGAGCCGGGGTGGCGGGTGCTGTTGCCGGGCTTACGGCCTTTGGAGGACGGTTTATTCGCCATAGAGTGCGGAAGGTGGGAAGAAAAACAGGCGCGGCGCCACGCGGGCCGACGCTTATTTTAGAGTGAGAGAATAGTCAACGACCTGCTGAATCTGCTCGGGGCTGAGCTGGTCTTTAAAGGAGGGCATCTTGCCCAGGCCCTGGGTTACCATATACACGCGGCCGGTGGCATTGAGGTTGCTCTTGGTCAGGTCGTGGGCCCCGTTGAGGCCGAGCTTGCCGTCGGGGCCGTGGCAGACGGCGCAGTTCTGCGCGAACAGGGCCTGGCCGGGCAGCTCGGCCGGAGCCGGGGCCGGGGCCGCCGTTTCGGCCGGGGCGGAAGCGGGCGTAGAGTGGCAGGCCGCCGCCACCGTAAGCAGCAGCGCGGAGGCACACAGAAGGAAAGCCGGGCGAATCATGGGGCGAAGGTACGCAACGCGCCCCGGGCCGCTACTTTTTTGCCGATACCGAAACCGGACCTGCTACCTTTGCAACCCCGAATCCCGAATCAGCAGTATGCGCGTTGCCATTGTCATTAATACGTCCTGGAATATCTGGAATTTCCGCCGGAGCCTGGTCAAAGCCCTGCAGGACGCGGGCCACGAAGTGCTGGCCATAGCCCCGCCCGACGCCTATTCTGAGCGGCTGGAAACCGAGCTGGGCTGCCGCTACGTGCCGATTCTGATGGAAAACAAGGGCACCAACCCCGTAAAGGACGCCCAGCTCACCCGCCGCTTCTACTCCATCTACCGGCGCGAAAAGCCCGATGTGGTGTTGCAGTACACCATCAAGCCCAACATCTACGGCACGCTGGCCGCACGGCTGGCCGGCATTCCGAGCGTGAACAACGTCTCGGGCCTGGGCACCGTGTTTATCGTGCAGAACCTGGTGAGCAAAGTGGCCCTGAGCCTGTACCGGTTTGCCTTCCGCTTCCCCAAGCGGGTGTTTTTCCAGAACGACGACGACCGGCAGCTGTTCTTGCAGCACGGCCTGGTGCGCCCCGACATCACCGACCTGCTGCCCGGCTCCGGCGTCGATACCAACCGGTTCCGGCCCGCCGCCGAGTTTGTGCGCCACGAGCCCTTCACCTTCCTGATGATAGCGCGGGTGCTCTACGAAAAAGGCGTGGAGGAATACTTCGAGGCGGCCCGCCTGGTGCGCGAGGCCATGCCCGGCACCCGGGTGCAGCTGCTGGGCGGCGTGGACGAGTCGGGCAACATCGGGGTGAAGCGCGCCGTGTTCGAGCAGTGGCTCCAGGCCGGTAACATCGAGTACCTGGGCACTTCCGACAACGTGGCCGAGCACATCCAGCGGGCCGACTGCGTGGTGCTGCCCTCGTACCGGGAAGGCACGCCCAAAACCCTGCTCGAAGCCGCCGCTATGGGCAAGCCCATCGTGACGACCGACGTGCCCGGCTGCCGCGAAACCGTGGTGGACGGCCAGAACGGCCTGCTCTGCGAAGTTCGTAGCGCGGCCGACCTGGCCCGGAAAATGCTGCAAATCCAGCGCCTGAGCGCCGCCGAGCTGGAGGCGATGGGCAAAGCCGGCCGGCAGCTGGCCGAGCAGAAGTTCGACGAGCAGATCGTGCTGGATAAATACCTGCGCATCGTGGCGGCCGTGGCCCCGCGTGCGCGCTAGCCCCGGATTCTCCCTACCTTGCCACTCCCTCACACCGTGGCCCCTATTTCAATAACCTCTCTCCCTGAATGGAAATTAAGCATCACGCTCTGGCCGGCGTAATCGAGTTTACGCCTCGGGTATTTGGCGACCCGCGCGGCGCCTTTTTTGAGTCTTTCAGCGCCCGGATTATGCAGGAGGCCGGCGCCGTGGGCAACTGGGTGCAGGACAACCAATCCAGCTCGGGCGTGGGCGTACTGCGCGGGCTGCACTTTCAGCGGCCTCCCCACAGCCAGGCCAAGCTCGTGCGCGTCGCCGCCGGCCGCGTCGTGGACGTGGTAGTGGATCTGCGCCGCTCGTCGGCCACCTACGGGCAGCACGTGAAGGTGGAGCTGGACGCCCGGCGCTGCAACATGCTCTACGTGCCCACCGGCTTCGCCCACGGCTTTATGGCTTTGGAAGAGAATACGCTGTTTCTCTACAAGTGCACCGACTACTACGCGCCCGGCTCCGAGGGCGGCCTGCGCTGGAACGACCCCACGCTGGGCATCGACTGGGGCATCGACGCGCCCCTGGTTTCCGACAAGGACCGGGTGCTGCCCCTGTTTGCCGACTTCGACTCGCCTTTCGAGTAAACTGCCGCGCGGTGGTGGGCGGGGGAGCCGCGGCTCCCGGCAGAGTGCCAAACGGTTCGTTTTACCATAATAAAAGCCCCTGGCCGCCCCGGTTAGGGGCTTTTTCGTGGCCGAGGCGCTGGTCGGCGCGGGTGTAAAGGTCGGTGCCTAGTAGCCCGCCCGGTTATTTCGCTGGCTACTTGCTACTTTGGGCGCATACTATTGGCTATCCGCTAACCGTTGCCTTGCATATGGAAGAACTGAACTCCCCGGCGGCCGAACCCGCGCTGCCCACCACGCCCGAAGCCCGGGCCGCCTACATCAAAGCCGCCCAAACCAAGCCCGACCTGGCCGCCCTGACGCGCCTGTTCGCGGCCGAGCTGCGGGCCAATCCCGCCCTGGCCGAAGCCCTGACACCCTACCTGCCCCAAAGTGAGTCGTTGATCGTGGGCCTGTATGCCAATGCTAAGGCCGCCGCCTTCGTCAAGGGGCCCTTCCTGGCGAAGCAGGCGGAGGCCCGCTTCATCGAGGTGCGCGAGGCGGCGGCCCACGACCTGTGGGAGATTCAGCAGAAAAAGCTGTTCGACCTGCAGTGCCGCTGGCGGGCCGAGCAGATTACGCTGCCCGGCGTGCGCCACACCGAGGAATTTCGGCAGTGGGAGGACTACATCGACCACTGCCCCTGGCTGCCGCCCATCACCGCCGACGAGGTAGCCCTCTACCAGGACTACCTGCGCTCCGACCAGTACGTGCCCAACCAGAACTGGTCCTGGCAAAACTACCGCCAGTTCCGGCGCACCGCCGAAGGGGAGGAGCAGGGTCCCGACGAGGCCGATGGCCCCAACGACGACGACGGCTACGAGGCCGCCACCAGGCGGGGCTACCGCACCCTGCCCGCCTGGTACCAGTACCACAACGAGGCCACCGGCCAGAACCTGCTGCTGACCCTGCCCGACGTGCGCGGCGAAAAGGAGGCCTACTACATCGGGCTGACCGAAGCTGACAAAGCCGAGAAGCTGGCCGCCCAGCGGGCCCGCGGCGACATGGCCGCCTCCCTGCCCTGGCACCCCCTGGTGCTGCACCGCGACGACCTGGCGCCCTACTTCCGGCAGTTTGAGGACCCCGCCGACCTGCCCCGCCTGCTGCGCTGGTATGAGGCCGACCAGCAGGATGAGCGCCGCCGCCACGGCTACCTGTTCGAGGCCAACCTGTGGATTGAGCGGGCCCTGGAAGACCAGACCAACCCCTGGCCCATCGCCGCCCACGCCGACTGGCGGCAGGCGGTTATTGCGGCCGGCATGCGGGCCTGGGGCCACCAGCTGGCCGAGGTGCTGCCCGCCGTGTGGCAGGAGCAAGAGCAGAACCGCGCCCTGGGCCTGCCCCTCACGGGCCCGAAACAGTACGGCGACCAGAAGCCCTTCGCCGAGGTGAACTGGAGCGAGGAAGAAACCTACCACCCCAAGTTTATCCTGCGCGGCCGGGAGCTGGCCGGCGAGCCCCGCGACTTCAATTTCTGAGCGGCGGCGGCGCAGCTGCGCGGTCTGCACCCCAATTTTCCGACCAGATTGAGTTCAGGAAACTCATCGGCAATCCGGGTTAAGTGAACTTTGAAAGGGGAACCAGTTTCCTGAACTCAAACTGGTCCGTAGGACCACTTTGCCATGCCAGTAGACGTGCACGGGCAGCGGTTCAGGAAAAGGAGGGTGGCTGTTGCAGAACTCGTTTCGTTCGGTTCTTTTTCCAGCCCGGGACTGTGCGAGTTTCCATCTGTGCGTCAAGGTCAGGCAGTTGAGCTATACGAGCGCCTGGCAGCGGCCAGTAATGACTGTGGTAGGGCCATGGCCAGGCTCACTTGCCGGTTGAGCCGGTACTTAAGCAGCTTTTTCAGGTTGTAGGCTACGGCCGTGAGCAGCATCGTCTTGTGGGCTCCGGCCTGGCCGCGCACGTTCATCCGGCGCAGGCCGTAGTGGTGGAGCAGATTCCCGAAGACGGGCTCCACCGTGCCCTGGCGCACCCGGCGCATGTGTTGGCCCCGGCGGCTTTGCTGGCGCTGCCAGGCCCGGCGGTACGGCTCGTCGTAGAGCGTGCGGGTGAGCTGCTTGCGCTTAGCCCCGGGCACACAGGTGGGCTTGAGCGGGCACTGCTGGCAGTCTGAGCAGGTGGCCCAGTAGATTTTCAGCCCCGTGCCGTCAGCCGAGGTGTCGTACTTACGAAACGAGAGGACCTTGCCGGCGGCACAGGTGTAGTCGTCGGTTGAGGGCCGGTAAGTAAAGCCCTCGATAGCGGCCTTATAGCGGCCAAAAACCGGGATCCAGGCCGTGACTTGTTGGGCTTCGAGCAGGGCGTAATTGGTGCCGTTGGCGTAGCCCGCATCGGCCAGCAGCTCCTGCATGCGCAGCTGCTGGGACCGTAACCGCTGCTGCAGGCCGGTGAGTAAGCGGGGTAGGTGCAGGCTGTCGCGACTATCGGCCAAATCGGCCTGCACGTGGCTGATCACGCCCTTAGCCGTGTCCACGGCCAGGCTGCAGAGGTAGTTCAGGGCCCGGGCTTTGCCGGGCTTGATGGAGATGCGCGCGTCGGGGTCGGTGGGGCTGTAGTGGGTCTTGTTGCTCAGTAGCCGCGCCTGTTCGTGTTGCGCACCAAGAGCGCCGGTCGGTGCGCCCTGCCGCTGACGTTGCCTCGTGGCTAGTTGGCGCAGCTGGTGCGCCGGAGCCGTCACGGCGGGGGCAGCGGCGGTCGGCTGAGTGGGCTCGCCCGTGGCTAGAAATGGGGCGCTGGTACTCGGCTTCCCCTTTTCCAGCACCGCTTCGAGCGAGGCATTGGCCTTGACCGGGGCAGAGTCCACGGCCTGTATGTCGCCCGCCACCAGGCCCTGGGCCACGCACTGGGCAAAGACGTGGTCGAAGAGGCGCTCAAACACGGCGGCCGGAAACAGCTGACGGGTCCGGCTCACGGTGGAATGCCAGGGCAACTCCTCGTCCACTTCGTAGCCTAGGAAGAAGAGGATGTCCAGCCGCAGGGCGCAGTGCTCGACCAGGCGCCGGTCACTGACCAGATTTTCTAGCCGGCCCACGAGCACGAGCTTAAAGAAGACCACCGGGTCGAGCGAGGGCTGCCCGGTGTGACTATAGAGGGCGCGCGTTTCTTGATAGAGAAATGTCCAGTCCACCAGTTCCGCGAGTCGGCGGTAGAGGTTATGGGCCGGGACCCGTTCGGAGAGCCGAAAACGAGTCACGACCTTGTCGGTAAAATCCTTCCTGCCTTGCATCTTCCTGCTACGAATGCAGCAACTTGCTGGCCAGTACTTCTGCAACAGCCACGGTGGTTTACGTTTTCTGGGAGGATGCCAGCAATATCAATAAAGTGTTCCGGCATATAGCCGGAGCAATTCAGAGGATCTGGACAAGGACAAGCCCACCTACCCAAGCTGCTACCAAACGCGCCTATCCGCTCCCGATTGGGGCCGCCGGGCACCTTTGGGCGTTGCGGGGTGGCTACCGGCTGGCGCGTACCAGCTGGCTTACCCTACCAGCTGGTTGTTAAAAAATAAAAATAAATTTTTCCACAACCAGCCGGTAGGGTAAGCCGTGGTTGTTAAAAAATTTATTTTTATTTTTTAACAACCAATGCTCCACTCGCCCATGTCGCGCCACGCTGACCCTGGCTGCCACCGTACGCCAGCACTTTGGCCTCACACAAGCCGAGCTAGCCGCCTTCGTGGGCGTAAACCAGCAGTTCCTGGCCGCCGTAGAGGCCGGCCGCAAACAGCTCGGCCCCGTTGCCGACCAGCGCCTGCAAGTGCTGGCCCGGCAGCTGCCCCCGCCCGACGGCCACGGCCCCGTGCCCCCGGCCTTCACCGACGGCGACGAGGCCCCGCCGCCCGACCCGGCCGAGGCCGCCGAGGGGCTGGCGGCCCTGCGCCAGCGCCTGGACCGCTGCCAGTGGCTGCGCACCGACCTGACCTACAAGGTGGGGCAGCAGCGCCAGCCCAATCAGGCCCGGCACCAGCGCCGCCGCTGGGCCGTGCGGGTGCTGGGCCCCCTGCTGGCCGCCCCCTTGCCCCAGCCCGACTGGCTGGCTCCCGGCGGCCCCGCCCTGCCGCTGCCGCCCTACCCCCGCGCCACCCCCGACGCGGCCCGCGACACCCACTGGCTCGAAGGGCTGGCCCTGCGCCTGGCCGCCACTACCGCGCCCCTGTCCCCGGCGGCCGCCGCCCTGGCCCGGGCCCGTCTGCGGGGGCTGGAGGCAGAAATTCAAGAACTTACGGCCGCCATCCTTGAGTTTGAGAAATAGGAAATGTAGCTTTAGAAGCCGACGGGTACTCACGCGGTATTGTTAGTGTCTTCTTATCAGTTTTACTACTACGTTTCTCATGAATTACTCCCTTTCGTTGCTCACCACCCGGGCCCAGTGCGACGCCGTGCTGGCCTACGCCAACGCCAAGCTCGGCCTGCTCGGCTACCACGACGCCCAAACCGGCCGCCGGACCAGTAACCTGACTACCTCGGCCACCAGCGACGCGGCCGAGCTGGTCAGCCTCAACGCCTTTATCACGGCCATGACGCCGGTTATTCCCACTCTGCCCGCCGGCAAGAACCGCGAAAAACAAGAAAATGAGCTGCGCGTCAGCACCGACCGGCGCGACGCGCTGCTGGCCCGCCAAGGCCAGCAAGGCCCCGAAGTGCTGCTGGAAGCCGAGGCCGAAAGCGGCCTGATTGACATCCAGGTGCCCTTCATCCAGGACTTTATTGCCCAGGTCACGGCCCACCGGGCCACCCTGAGCGCCTAGCCCGCCCGGCTAGGGTCTCCTACTGAAAAGGCCGCCCCGGAGTACCGGGGCGGCCTTTTTTGTGATAATCCCGCCAGCCCAAGGGAGCCCCATCGGGGCAACATGTGTATAGAAACCCGGGCACCCAACCCAACCAAGCCCCAGCGGGGCGACATGTGTATAGCAATCCGGGCAACTATTCTAACAAAGCCCCAGCGGGGCGGCATGTCTATAGCAATCAGCCCTCGAGCGTTTTTCCGAGCCCCAGCGGGGCGGTACCGGATGCCGCCCCGCTGGGGCTCGGCTGGGTTGCGTGCCTGGGTTGCTATACACATGCCGCCCCGCTGGGGCTCGGCTGGGTTGCGTACCCGGGTTGCTATAGACATGCCGCCCCGCTGGGGCTTGGTTGGGTTGCGTGCCTGGGTTGCTATAGACATGTCGCCCCGCTGGGGCTTGGTTGGGTTGCGTGCCTGGGTTGCTATAGACATGTCGCCCCGCTGGGGCTCGCCCGCCGGTGGGCCGGCTTACACCAGTGGTAGCAGGGTTTCCAGGCCCATGCCCCGGGAGCCTTTGATCAGGATCTGCTGGCCCGTGAGGGGGTGGGCTTCTAACCACTGGGCGGCTGCGGCCTTGGTGGGGAAGTGCAGGAACTCGGGCTTCAGGGCCGCGTGCTGCATGTCGGGGCCCACCAGCAGCACGGTGCCGAAGGGCTGGGCGGCCAGCAGCTCGCCCAGGGCGCGGTGCTCGGCCTGGCTTTCCTCGCCCAGCTCGAACATGTCGCCCAGGATGACCACCTTCCCGCCGGGGGCGGGGCGGGCGGCGAAGCTGGTCAGGGCCGCGGCCATCGACGAGGGGTTGGCATTGTAGGCGTCGAGCACCACCTCGTTGCGGCTGGTGCTCACCAGCTGGGAGCGGTTGTTGGTGGGGGCGTAGCCGGCCAGGGCGGTGGCAATGTCCGGGGTCGGTACCTGGAAGTGGGTGCCCACGGCGGCGGCGGCGGCCAGGTTCAGGAAGTTGTAGCCGCCGGTAATCTGGGCCTCGACTACCGTGCCGTCGTGCAGGCGTAACACCACCTGGGGTGCGGCTGCCAGCAACTCGGCGGGGTAGGTGTCGGCGGGGCCGGGGTAGGTAATCTGCTCCGCCACCACGGCCGCCAGGCCGGGCAGGCGGGCATCGGCGGTATTCACGAAGGCCGTGCCGCCGGTAGCGGCCAGGAAGCGGAACAGCTCACTTTTGCCCTTGGCAATGCCTTCCTCGCCGCCGAAGCCTTCGAGGTGAGCCTTGCCGATGTTGGTAATCAGGCCGTGGGTGGGCTCGGCCAGGTGGCTGAGCAGGTCGATTTCGCCCTGGTGGTTGGCCCCCATTTCCACGATGGCCAGCTCGTGCTCCTGGGTAATGCTGAGCAGGGTGAGGGGCACGCCGATGTGGTTGTTGAGGTTGCCGCGGGTGTACTGCACCCGGTAGCGGCGGCTGAGCACGGCGTGGAGCAGCTCCTTGGTCGTGGTCTTGCCGTTCGAGCCGGTGATGCCGATAACCGGAATGGCCAGCTGCCGCCGGTGGTAGTGGGCCAGCCGCTGCAAGGCCAGCAGCGGGTCGGGGGCGTAGGTGTAGCGGGCCGGGTCGGTGGCGGCCAGCGCCGCGTCGTCGACCACGGCGTAGCGGGCCCCTTTGGCCAGGGCCTGGGGAGCGAAGTCGCGGCCCCGGAACGAGGGGCCGTTCAGGGCCACGAACAGGGTGCCGGTCTGGTCCTGGCGCGAGTCGGTGCTGACGGCCGTGCTCTGCTGAAACCGGGCGTATACTTCCGCAATATCTTCCATGCTGATTGTGCGTACCTTGACGTTACTTTTGTTCTGCTCTAAACGACTCGAACGACCTATGCGCCAACCCTTCGTTACCCTGTTTTTACTAGGCTTATCTGTCGGGCTGCCGCTGGGCGCGGCGGCCCAAACCCCGTTCGGGCTGGAATACCAGTCGGTGGCAAAAGTAGTACACGGCACCGACACGCTGCGCGCCCCCTGGGCCGGGGGCCTGAACACGACGCACTTTTCCAGCATCGACCTCAACGGCGACAACCAGCCGGACCTCTACCTCTTCGACCGGCAGACGCGCCGCTCCCTCACGTTCCTGAACGTGGCCGGCCCCAGCGGCGGCCGCCAGTGGCAGTACGCGCCCGAGTACCAGGCCCTGTTTCCGACCACCGGCCTCAGCAACTGGGTGCAGCTGCGCGACTACGACTGCGACGGGCGGCCCGACCTCTTCACGATGGGCACCATCAGCGGCAGCATCCGGGTGTACCGCAACGTGGCCGGCGCCGACGGCCGCCCCACGTTCCAGCAGGTGAGCGACGAGCTCGAGTACTTCGACCCCGGCCCCAACGGCGGCCTGATCAACATCAACAGCGGCGGCTACAACACCCCGGCTATTGAGGACGTGAACGGCGACGGCCGCCTCGACATCACCACCTTCAACTACATCAACAGCGCCACCATTCACTACTTCGTGAATACCAGCACGGCGGCCTGCGGCGGCCTGTCGTTTCAGAAGGTAACCGACGAGTGGGGCGGCCTGAAAACGTGCTACACCAGCTGCTCGTCGTTTAGCTTCGCCGGCGAGGCCTGCCGCAGCGCGCTCAAGCCCAACCACACCAGCGGCAACAACCTGCTGCCCATCGACCTGGACGGCGACGGCGACAAAGACCTGCTCACGGCCCGCGACAACTGCTCGGAGCTGGTGCGCATCCTCAACGCCGGCACCAGCGGCACGGCCCGCTTCACCGGGGCCGGCGTCAGCGACAATTTCCCGGCCGCGAAGCCCGTGCGCCTGCCCAACTTTCCGGCCCCGTACTCGCTGGACGTGACCTTCGACGGCCGGCCCGACCTGGTGGTGACGCCCAACGTGTTCGACCACCTCGACACCATCGACACCCACCAGACGGTGTGGCTGTATGAGAATACCAGCGCCACCAACGTGCCCAACTTCGCTTTCCGGCAAAACAACTTCCTGCAGAAAGACATGCTGGACGTGAGCGACAAAGCCGCGCCGGCCTTCGGCGACCTGACCGGCGACGGGCTCAAGGACATGCTGATCGGGGGCGTGAGCCGGGCCACGGCCAGCGGCTTCTACCGGGCGTCGCTGTGGTTTTACCAGAACGTGGGCACGGCCGCCAAGCCCGTGTTCAAGCTCATCACCAACGACTACCTGAACTTGGCGGCCAAAAACTACCTGTCGCTGCGGCCGGTGCTGGTCGATCTGAACCGGGACGGGGCCCTGGACTTGGCCTACTCGGCGTTCGGGCACCGCAACAGCTCCTACAACTTCATTGCTTACATCTTTAATACGGCCCCGGCCGCGCAGCCGGCGGCTTTCAACACGGCCTCGCCCACGCTGCTCGAAAACGTGCCGGCCCGCGTCTACGACACGCCCTGCTTTACCGACGTGGACGGCGACGGGTACGTGGACATGCTGCTCAGCAGTAATAGCAGCTCCTTCGACTTTCCGGGCCAGGCCCTGCGCTACTACCGCAACAACGGCAGCCAGCCCCTGAGCCGGGCGTTTGCCTTGGTCAACAATGACTTTGGCCACCTCCGCACCCCCGACGACGAGCGGCCCAACAACCTGGCCGCCACCGTGGCCGACTTCGACCGGGACGGGCAGCCCGACCTGGTCACCATCGACGAGCTGGGGCGGCTGCACTTCTTCAGCAACTACCGCGGCCAGGGCGCCATCTTCCTGGACCGCACCGACGTGCTCTACAATAACACCCTGGGCCGCTTCGAGAACCTGGAGCTGGGCTCCCGCATCGAAAACCTATACACTCTGACCGCCGCCGACGTGAACGGCGACGGGGCCCCGGAGCTGTTCATCGGCACCGAAACCGGTGGCGTAGTCGCCCTGGGCATTCGGGGGCTGATTCTGGGCACCAAGCCGGCCGCCGCCCAGGCCCTGGCCCTGAGCGTGTATCCCAACCCGGCGGCTACCTCCGCCACCATCGAAACGCCCCGCCCCACCCGCCTCGTGGTGCTCGACGTGCTGGGCCGCCCCGTCCGGCGGACCGACGCCACGCTACGCCAGCAGCACACGCTGGACTTGCGCGGCCTGGCCCCGGGCGTGTACCTGGTGCGCGCCGAAGCGGCCAACGGGCAAGCCGGCGTGCAGCGCCTGATTGTGCAGTAACAAAGCGGCGGACTCAGGCCAATAAAAAAGCCTCTGCACCATGGCAGAGGCTTTTTTATTGGCCGCTTCGGAAGAGCTACCCGTGGTGGGAAAGCTCCGATACCGGCTCCCCCAACGAGAAAGTGTCCGCGTCGTTCAGGGCCGGGAACCGCTCCCGGAAGGCTTCCAGGTCGGCGCGGCGCAGGGTACGGGTGATGCTGGTTTCGTGGTTGCCGACTTCCACTAGGTACTCGCCGCGCATGTCGAGCAGGGCCGAGTCGCCGGCGTAGGCCAGGCTGTTGCCGTCGATGCCCACCACGTTCACCCCGATGGTGTACGCCAGGTTTTCGATGGCCCGGGCGCGCAGCAGCGTAATCCAGGCGGTGCGGCGCGAGGCGGGCCAGTTGGCCACGTACAGCAGCAAGTCGTAGGGCGCGGTGCTGGGGTTGCGGCTCCAGACCGGGAAGCGCAAATCGTAGCACACAAGGGGGCAGATGCGCCAGCCGCGCCACTCCTCAATCAGCCGCTCGGTGCCGGCCGTGTACACGTCTTTCTCGCCGGCCACCCCAAACAGGTGGCGCTTGTTGTAGTAGCTCAGCGTGCCGTCGGGTCGCACCCACAGCAAGCGGTTGTAGTAGCGGTCCTGGTCCCGGATAATCAGGCTGCCGGTCACGACGGCGTCGCGGTCGGCGGCCAGTTGTTTCATCCAGGCCACGGTGGGGCCGTCCATGGTTTCGGCCAGGCTGGCGGCATCCATGCTGAAGCCGGTAGTAAACATTTCCGGCAGCACGATCAGGTCGGTGCGAATGGAAATCTCCTCGATATGCTGGCCTAGTTCGGCCCAGTTGGCGGCCGGGTCGTGCCATTGCAGGGAGGCTTGAACGAAGGAAACGGTTAAGTCAGACACGCGCAGTAGGTTGAGGTAGTGAGAAGAGCGTCGGGATTGTATCAAAGAAATATAGCACTTCCTGCGGGAAGAATGCAAGCTATTTCCTGATAGTTCCTACGCCGCTTCCCGTCCCGGTGAAACAACAGTAGCACTTGAATTCGAGAAGGCCGCGCCCTACACCCGGCACAGCCGCTCGGCGGCCAGCCGCAGGGTTTCGTCGCGCTTGGCAAAGCAAAACCGGATCAGCCCCTGGTCCAGGCCATCGTGGTAGAAGGCCGACACCGGAATAACCGCCACGCCACACTCGCGGGTGAGGCGCTGGGCAAAGGCCGCGTCGCCTTCGGCCGAAACTTGGTGGTAGCGGGCCAGGGCAAAGTAGGACCCAGGCACGGGCAGCAGCTCGAAGCGCGACGCCTGTAGCAAGCCCACGAACAAGTCGCGCTTCTGCTGGTAGAAAGCCGGCAGGGTCCGGTACTGCTCGGCGTCGGCCAGCACGTCGGCCAGGGCGTGCTGGGCGGGCGTGCTCACGGCAAAGGTCAGGAACTGGTGCACCCGCCGCACCTCGGCCGTGAGGGCCGGAGGCGCAATGCAGTAGCCCACTTTCCAGCCCGTGGCGTGGTAGGTTTTGCCAAACGACGACAGCACGAAGCTACGCTCGGCCAGGGCCGGCACCTGCAAGGCGCTGTGGTGCCGCTGCCCATCGAAGACCATGTGCTCATACACCTCGTCGCTGAGCAGGAAAGCGTTGGTATCGGCCAGCAGCTCGGCCAGCGTATTCATATCCTGGGCCGAAAGCACCGCGCCCGAGGGGTTGTGGGGCGTATTGATCATCACCAGGCGGGTGCGGGGCGAGAGAGCGGCTTTCACCTGGTCCCAGTCGGGCGTGAACTCGGGCACGCGCAGGGGCACGTAGACCGGCGTGCCGCCCTGCAGCCGGATGGCCGGGCCGTAGAGGTCGTAGGCGGGCTCCAGCACCAGTACTTCGTCGCCGGGGCGCACCACGGCGGCCAGCACGGCGTACAGCGCCTCGGTGGCCCCGCTGGTCACGGTAATTTCGGTGTCGGGGTTGGGGGCCGCCACGCCGTAGACGGCCGCGGTTTTGTGGCTGATGGCTTCGCGCAGGCGGGGCAGGCCGGGCATGGGCGCGTACTGGTGGTGGCCGCTGGTGCGCGCGTGCCGGGCTAGGGCCTCGGTCAGGGCCTGGGGCGGGTCGTAGTCGGGGAAGCCCTGGGCCAGATTGATGGCGCCGCATTCGGCCGCCAGCTGCGACATGACGGAGAAAATACTGGTGCCTACATCAGGCAGCTTAGAGGTCAGGAGCGGTAAGGGCATATACGGGCATACGTACAGCCGGCAAGAAACAACCTGCCGGGCCAGAATTGCCAGCGTTGCCCAAATTATATTGAGAAAACCGGCTCCTGCGGCGCTGCTACCGGGCCGAGGCTGCCCACCGGAATATAAATGCTGAACGTGGTGCCCTTGCCCAGCTGGCTTTCTACCTCGATGCGGCCCCCGTAGCTTTGTACGATGCGGTTGATCAGGTACAGGCCCATGCCCGAGCCGGAAACATGGTCGTGAAAGCGCCGGAACATCTGGAACAGCTGGCTGCCGTAGCGTTCCAGGTCGATGCCCAGGCCGTTGTCGCGGGCGCAGAGCACCAGGTAGTGGTCCTGCTGAACGCTCCAGAGGTGAATGCGCGGCGTGCGTTTCGGGGCCGCGTATTTCAGGGCGTTGCTGATCAGGTTGTAGAGCACGCTCTGCAGGTTGGGCCGCACGAACTGCACGACCGGGGCGGCGGTAAAGTCGGTGGTGACGATGGCGCGCACGTTGGCCAGCTGCTCGCCGATGCTGGCCAGCACCTCCCGGGCCAGGGGTTCCAGCGGCACGGGCTCGGTGGGCAGCTCGTGGCGTAGCTTCTGCACCTGCACCAGCTCGGAGAGGTTATGAATCGTGTCGTCGATCTGCTGCAGGGCCCGCTCAAACATGGTGACGAGCTTCATGGCCTCCGGGTCGCGGAAGTAGGCCGTGCGGGTGAGCTCCTCGAAGATGCCGGCCATGTTGTGAATCGGCTGCCGCAAGTCGTGGGAGGCGGTATACACGAAGTTGTCCAGGTCCTCGTTGATGCGGCGCAGCTCCATGTTTTGCTCCTTGAGCTGCTGCTCGATGCGCTGGGCCTCGGTTACGTCGGTGTTGGTGCCGATCCAGCGTACCACCCGGCCCTGCTCGTCGTGAATGGGTTGGGCCCGCGACAAAAACCAGCGGTACTCGCCGTCTTTGCCGCGCATCGGGAAGGTATCCGTCCAGGGCTGGTCGCTGCCGACGGCCGCCAGCCACTTCTCCCGCACCCGTACTACGTGGTCGGGGTGATGCACTTTTTCCCACCCGAAGCCCTGCATCTCGGCCAGATCGGTGCCGGTATAAGCATACCACTGCTCGTTGTACCAGAAGATCCAGCCGTCGGGGTTAGCCATCCAGGCCAGCTGGGGCATGGCGTTGGCCAGGGTCGTAAACTCCTTCTCGCGCTGGCTCAACGCCATTTCGGCCTGGTGTTGCAGCGTCACGTCCTGCATGGCCCCAATCATGCGGGTGGCCCGGCCGGCCGCGTCGCGGGCCACGTGGCCCCGGTCGAAGACGTGGGCGTAGGAGCCGTCGGCGCGGCGGAAGCGGTAGGCGTCCTGCCAATCGGCCAGCCCCGCGTCGATGGCGGCGTGAATGCCGGCTACCACCCGGGCCGCGTCGTCGGGGTGCAGCTGCTCGTACCACCAGCTCACGTTCGACTCTACCTGCCGGGGCTGGTACCCGAACACCCGCTCAATGGCCGGGTTCCAGGTCACCGCGTCGGTCAGCAGGTCCCAGTCCCAGATGGCGTCGTTGGTGGCCAGGGCCGCCAGCTCGTAGCGTTCCTGGCTCCAGCGCAGCGTGGCCTGAATTTGCTTTTGCTCGTGAATGTCGGTGGTCGAGCCGTACCAGCGCACCACGTGGCCGAGGTCGTTCAGCACCGGCACGGCCCGGCTCAGGTGCCAGCGGTACTCGCCATCGTGGCGGCGCAGGCGCAGCTCCCCGCTCCAGATCTGGCGGGCCGCCAGCGCCCCCGCGAAGGAGTCGTTGGTGGCGGCCACGTCGTCGGGGTGCATGGCTTCCTGGAGCAGCCTGGCCAGGTTGTCGGTGGCGGGCTGGCCGGTGTAGGCAAACCACTGCGGACTCAGGTAGGTGGGCTCCCCGGCGGGCTGGCTGGTGTAGGTTATCTGGGGCAGCGCCTCGGTCATGACGCGCATTTCCTCGTCGCGCTGGCGCACGGCCGCGTCCAGGGCCAGGGCCCGGCGCCGCGACAGAACCCGGTCCGTCACCTCAATGGCAAATACCAGAATGCCCTGAATCTGGCCCACCTCGTCGCGCAGGGGCTGGTAGGTGAAGTCGAGGTAGCGGGGTTCGGGCTGGCCGGTGTGCTCGTTTTCAATCAGCGTGAGCTGCTCCAGGCCGTAGTAGGGCTGCCCGCTGGAATACACCTGCTGCATCAGGGCCACGAAACCCTGCTCTTCCACCTCGGGCAGGGCCTCGGCAATGGGCACGCCCGACACGGCGCGGGGCCCATACAGGCGCTGCATCCCGTCGTTGACGAAGCCGATGACGTGGTCGGGCCCGAGCAGGGTGCCGATGTTGGCCGGAATCTGGCCCATGATGCGGCGCAGCAGCCGGTCTTTCTGCTGCATCTGGTCGCGCGCCTGCCGGCTTTCGTCGATGTCGGTGTTGGTGCCCACCCAGGAAATCAGCTGGCCCGTGTCGTCGTGA
Source organism: Hymenobacter aquaticus (assembly GCF_004765605.1). Classification (NCBI taxonomy): domain Bacteria; kingdom Pseudomonadati; phylum Bacteroidota; class Cytophagia; order Cytophagales; family Hymenobacteraceae; genus Hymenobacter; species Hymenobacter aquaticus. Next base: position 679,088 of record NZ_SRLC01000002.1, read on the forward strand.
ATGGGCTCGGCGCGGGCCAGAAACCAGCGGTACTGCCCGTCGCGGCCGCGCCAGCGGTGCTCGGTTTCGAAGCGGGTGCCGCGCCGCACGGCCGCGGTCCAGCGCTCCACGGTGGTGGGCAGGTCGTCGGGGTGCACAAACGGGCCCCAGTCCTGCAGCTCCGAAAAGTGGCTGCCGGTGAAGTCGTACCAGCGCTGATTGAAGTAGGTCACGGTGCCATCCGGGGCCGACACCCACGCCATCTGGGGCAACGATTCGAGCAGCTTGCTGAACTGCGTGTTGCTTTGCTGCAGGGCCTGCTCGGTGCGCTTCTGGTCGTCGATGTCGGTGGCCGCGCCCACCCACTGGGTGAGGTGGCCGGCCGCGTCGTAGGCCGGCACGGCCCGCACCAGAAACCAGCGGTACTTGCCCGTCGCCGCCTGGCGCATCCGCATTTCCAGCTCGAACGGCTGCTGGGCGTCGAAGGTGAGCAGCTTCACTGCCCGGGCCCTGACGATGTCGTCGGGGTGGGCCAGGGCGCTCCATTTGCCCAGCCGCGACTCGGCCACTCCCAGGCCCAGATACTGCTCCCAGTAGGGGTTGACGTAGTCGATGAGGCCGGCCGCGTCGGTGGTCCAGATGAGCTGGGGCTGCACTTCGGCCAGCACCTGAAAGCGCCGGGCGTGCTGCTGGGCCTCGCGCTCGGCCTGCCGCTGCTGGGTGACGTCCTGCATGGCCCCGAGCAGGCGCACGGCCCGGCCCGCGGCGTCGCGCACGATGTAGGCGCGGTCCAGCACTTCGGCCCAGGAGCCGTCGGCGCGCCGAAACCGGTACTCATCGTTGAGCACCGAGCCGCTGCCCGCCATCGTAGCAATGCGGGCGGCTTCCACGGCGGCCCGCTCCTCGGGGTGCACGTGCTGCTGCCAGAGCTGCGAGTCGGGAGCCAGCCCGGCCGGGTGGCCAAACAGCGTGGTGAACATCTCGTTGCGCCACACGGTGCCGGTGCGCATGTCAATGTCCCAGATGGCGTCGTGGGTGGCCTGGGTGAGCAGGTTGAAGCTTTCCCGGCTGAAGCTGCCCCGCTCTTCGGCCAGCACCTGCTGGGTGACGTCGAGCACGCGGCACACCACGTGGCGCAGCTGCCCCTGCTCCACGATGGGCCGCAGCGTGGCCTGCCAGTAATGGGTGGTCATGGAGCCGTCGTGGTGGGGCACGTCGTAGCGCTGGGTGGCTACCGGGCGGGTGTCGAGGTGCTCCAGGACTTCGCGCAGGGCGGTGCGCCACAAGCTGGCCGTATACTCGGGTCCGGCTACGGAAGCCGGCAGAATATCCAGCACCTCCACCCCGATCAGCTCGGCGGCCGGGCGGCGCAGGATGCGGCACGCCCCTTCGTTGACAGCCTCTATGGCCAGCGCCGGCGACAAAATCAGGTGCGGGGTCGGGAGCGAGTCAAAGATGAGGTGAAAGTCGACGGTGGCAGCGGGCATAGGAATCTAGCAACGAAGGATAAACAGCCGATTTCTTGCGCCCGGCAACAACGGGAAACAGCAATCCAGGCAAATATAAGTCCGCCCGCAGACAATGAAGCCCAACCGGAGGGAATAAACCCGGCCGCCCGGAGGCGGGTGCGGGGGGCAGCAAAAACGAGCCCCGGCCGTTGGGGGCCGGGGCTCGTTTTTACTGCGTATTCAGCTGATCTTTAAAGGCCTTGCGAAACTTCTCGATTTTGGGCGTCGACACCGACTGAATGTAGGGGTTGTCGGGGTGGAGGCGGTAGTAGCCCTGGTGGTAGTCTTCGGCGGGCCAGAACTGCTGGAAGGGCACCACCTGGGTCACGATGGGGGCGGCGTAGTGCTTGGAGGCATCCACCCGCTTAATGGTGGCTTCGATGAGCTGCTTTTCCTGGGGCGTGCGGTAAAACGCCACCGAGCGGTACTGCCGGCCCGCGTCGGGGCCCTGGCGGTTGAGGGTCGTGGGGTCGTGGCCGGCCAGGAAAAACACGTCGAGCAGCGTCTGGTAGCTGATCTGCTTGGGGTCGTAGTACACCTGGATGGACTCGGCGTGGCCGGTTTGGCCGCTGCTCACCTGCTCGTAGGTGGGGTTCTTTTCCGGGCCCCCGGCGTAGCCCGACACCACTTGCCGGACGCCGCGCAGCTCCTCGAAAATTTCTTCGGTACACCAGAAGCAGCCGCCCGCGAAGGTGGCCACGGCCAGGCCGCGCAGGTCTTTGGGTTCGGCGCCGGCGGTAGAGCGGCGGAAGGTCTGGGCGTCGGAGCGGTTCTGGGAGCAGGCTGCCAGCACCAGCACCAGGCCCAGGAGGTAGATTTTCAGTTGTTTCATCACGGCTTACCTACGAAAACGCCGCTGGTTTGGTCTGGCCCCGGGGCCAGGAATTTGGCCGGGGCCGGCACCTCGCGGCCCGCCAAGCAACAACTAGAGCAAGTGTCAGGTTTGCCGTTAAATTTGCCTGAGTGCGGCCGGTCGGCCTTTCCCGGCCGCTGCCGCCTTTCGCCCGCCTTTCCAGCCCGGCGCGCCGCATTGTCGGCAGTGCGCTTCTTCCCCGATGTCGTAATGTCCAAGTTCCTGCTGGCTGCCGTGGCCGCTACCGTAAGCTGCCTGCCGGCCCTGGCGCAGCCGGCTTTGCCCGTGTTGCCCCAAAACCCGACTTCCCTGCGCTGGTACCAGGTGCGCACGCCCCACTTCCAGGTGCTCTACCCCGAGGGGTTTGGGCCCCAGGCCCAGCGCACGGCCCGGCGCCTCGAGCAGGTGTATAGCCCGGTGAGTGCCTCCCTGGAAAAGGAGCCCCGGCCCGTGTCGGTGATTTTGCAAAACCAGACCACGGTCAGCAACGGCTTCGTGACCATCATTCCGCGCCACTCCGAGTTTTTCACCACCATGCCCCAGGACCCGTTCCTGACCGGCACGCTCGACTGGCTCGACCAGCTTGCCATCCACGAGTACCGCCACGTGGTGCAGTACGAAAAAGGCCAGCAGGGCCTGGGGCGGCTGGCTTACTCGCTCTTCGGCTACGGCGGGCTGGGCGTGGTCACGCTGGGCATTCCCGACTGGTTCTGGGAGGGCGACGCGGTGGGCACCGAAACCCTGCTCACGCGCAGCGGCCGGGGCCGGATTCCGTACTTCGACCTGGGCCTGCGGGCCAACCTGCTGGCCGGCCGGCGCTTCAGCTACAGCAAGGCCGTGGCCGGCTCCTTCCGCGACAATGTGCCCAACCACTACGTGCTGGGCTATTTTCTGACCACCAACTACAAGCGCACCAACGGCGCCCGGGCCTGGAGCGAGGTGCTGAACCGCTACTACCGGTTTCCGATCTACCCGTTCTCGTTTTCCAACAGCCTGAAGCACGCCTCGGGCCACGGGCTGCGCGTGGATGACCTCTACCAGCGCACCATGCAGCAGCTCGACTCGACGTGGCGGGCTCAGCAGCAGCAGCTGACGTTGACCAACGTGGCCGAGTTCCGGACGCGGGCCGAGCCCCGGGTGTTTACCGAGTACCAATACCCGCAGTACGTTACCGACAGCACGGTGCTGGCCGTGAAAGTCGGCCTCGGCGACATCTCCCAGCTGGTGCTCCTGAGCCGCCAGGGAGCTGAGCGGCGGGTGTTTGTGCAGGGCCCGGTGAACAACCCCGAGCTGCTGTCGGTGGGCGGGGGCAAGGCCTGCTGGCTGGAGTTCCGGCCCGACGTGCGCTGGGGCCAGCGCGTGTACTCCGACATCAAGGTGCTGGATCTGACCAGCGGGCAGCTCACCCGCCTCACCACCCAGGCGCGCTACACTACCGCCGCTCTGTCGCCCGACGGCCGCACCCTGATTGCCGTGCGCGCCACTACTGACTACCAAAACCAGCTGGTGGTACTGGACGCGCGCACCGGCCAGGAAAAGCGCGTATTGCCCAACCCCGCCAACGACTTCTACCTGCAGCCGCGCTGGCGCGCCGACGGCCGCTCCATCGTGGTCGTGACCTTGCAAGCCGGCGGCAAAACCATTGAAACCATCGACACCGAAACCGGCCAGCACCAGGCCCTGCTGCCCGTAAGCAACGTGAACCTGAGCCACCCCCAGCCCTGGGGCGACTACGTGCTCTGCAACTCGCCGCAGTCGGGCATCGACAACCTCTACGCCCTGGATACCCGCTCGGGCCAGGTGCGCCAGGTTACGTCGCGGCCCCTGGGGGCCTACCACGCCGCCGTAGCTCCCGACGGCCGCCACCTAGCCTTCCACGATTTCCGGGCCGAGGGCGCGCGGGTCGTCGAAATGCCGTTGCAGCCCGATACGTGGCCAGCCGCCCCGGCTGCCCCCGCCACGCCCGCCGCCTACACCGACCCGTTGCTAAGCCAGGAACCCGGCGCGGCTACGGTGGGCGCGGTGCTGCCCGGCGCGGCGGCTCCCGAAGCCGCACCCCTGGCCACGGCGCGCTACCACCGGCTCAGCCACGCCTTCAACGTGTTCAGCTGGGGCCTGATTCAGGCGCCAACGGGGCAGGGCCTGAGCGTGGGCATTCGCTCCCAGGATATTCTCAACACTACCCAGGCCGTGGTGGCCGCCGGCTACGACCAGACCGAGCGCACCACCAACGTTTCGGCCAACGTAAGCTACCAGGGCCTGTTTCCGGTGCTGGATCTGGGCTTCCAGCGCGGGGGCCGGCGCGCGTCGCAGTACATCGACCGGCGCCTGCCCGTCGACAGCCTGCGCTCCGACCGGTGGACCTACAACCGCTTCACGGCCGGGGTGCGCCTGCCCTTCAACTTTACCCGCTCCAAGTACCAACACGGCCTCACGCTGGGTGCCTACTACAGCGGCGAGCAGGTGCAGGGCTACGATTTGCCGGTGCGCTTCCTCGACGAAGTCGGGTTTGGTAAAAGTCTGCACGCGCTGAACTACACCCTGGCTTACTCGCACACGCTGCGGCAAAGTAAGCGCGACATGGCCCCGCGCTGGGGCCAGGCCCTCACGGCTTCCTGGCGCAATACGCCCTTCGGCGTGGGCCTGCCGGCCCGGCAGTGGGCCGTGTTTGGCAGCCTCTACCTGCCCGGTCTGGGCAAGCACCACTCGTTGCGGCTGCGCGGCGGCTACCAGGACCAGCAGCAGCGCCTCTACCAGTTCAGCCCGGCCGTGTTCTATCCGCGCGGCGAAGGCTACGTGAGCTTCAACCAGCTGCGCGTGGGCAGCGTGGAATACCGCCTGCCCCTGGCCGACCTGCACCTGGAGCTGGGCCGGCTGCTGTACGTGCAGCGCATCAAGGCCATGGGCTTCTTCGATGCCGCCGTGGGCCGCAACACCATCGACCGGCAGTACCGCACGACCGGCCTCGACGTGTCGTTCGTGTTCAACCCGCTGCGGCTGCGCACCCCGCTCGAAGCTGGGTTCCGGACCATCTACAACGTGCGCACCGGCCAGTGGCAGGTGCAGCCCCTGGTGCTGGATATTGGCTTCTGATTTTTTTGTTGATTGGTATACTATTGATTTAAAGTGCTTTGATGCGCAGGTTAGGGGTTCGAAAACCTAAGCTCAACCAAGAAATATTCGGGTTCTGAAATCCGGTGGGGAAAGGGGCTGCGTAAGTGCCCGCAGTTCCGATCCAACCTTTTTCTGCAAAAAGAACCATGAAAAAAAATCTGTTTTCCCTCGCCCTCGTTGCCCTGCTGGGCGCTGCCAGTGTTCAGTCGGCTTCGGCCCAGGCCAAGATGACGCCCGCCGGTACCGTGATGGTCGGTGGTGAAGCCATGTACGCCAACAAGAACATCGTGGAAAACGCGGTGAACTCGAAGGACCACAAAACCCTGGTGGCCGCCGTGAAAGCCGCCGGCCTCGTGGAAACTCTGCAGGGCAAAGGTCCCTTCACCGTATTCGCCCCCACCGACGCGGCCTTCAACGCCCTGCCCGCCGGCACCGTGGAAACCCTGGTGAAGCCCGAGAACAAGGCTACCCTCACCAAAATCCTGACCTACCACGTGGTAGCCGGCAACATGACGGCCGAGAAGATTATGGCCGCCATTAAAGCCGGCAAAGGCACCGCCACGCTGAAAACCGTTAGCGGCGGCGCCCTCTACGCCACCATGAACGGCCCCAAAAATGTCGTGCTGACCGACGAGAAAGGCAACGTATCCAGCATTTCGACCTACGACGTGATTCAGAGCAACGGCGTGATTCACGTAATCGACAAAGTGTTGATGCCCAAATAAGTAACGTACCCGTCTACTTCATCAGGTAGATTTTCCTCCCGAAAAAGCCCGGCTCCCTGAGCCGGGCTTTTTTTGTGCGGGTTGCTACGTTATTTCCAGCGTCGCGGGGCCGCCCACGGGGTAGCCGGTGCAGGTAAGCACCAGGCCCCGGGTGGTTTCCCGCTCGGTCAGCACTTCGTTGGTGGCCATCCAGATGGTGCCCTGGGTGCAGCGGGCGGCGCAGTTGCCGCACTGCCCGGCCTCGCAGCTGTAGGGTAGCACCAGGCCCTGCCGCCGGGCCGCCTGCAAGATCGTCTGCGGATACTGCACCAGCACCCGGTGCTCCTGGCCCCGCAGCCGGATGGTGACGGGGTGGGCGTCGGTGTCGGGCGGGATGCTGTGGGGCACGGTGGCCGCGCCGGTATTGAACAGCTCGCGCCGGATGTGGCTGAGCGGCAGCCCGGCTTCGTGCAGGCCGTAGGTGCCCATGCGCATGTAGTTCAGCGGCCCGCAGAGGTACGCCAGCGTCTGGGCCGGCGGGGTGGGGGCGTACCGGGCCACCAGGGTTTCGAGCAGCTCCTTGTGCAGGTGGGCCCGGGCCAGGTTGGGGTCATTGCTGTAGAGCAGCTCCAGGTGCAGCTGCGCCGCATACTGCCCGGCCAGCTGCGCCAGTGCGGCCCGGAAAATGGTGGTGGCCGGCGTCCGGTTGCTGTAGACGAGCAGCACCCGCAGGTGCGGGTAGTCGCGCAGCGCGGTTTTGAGCAGGGAAAAAATGGGCGTGATGCCGCTGCCCGCCGCCAGCAGCACCAGCTGCCGGTACCGGCCAATATCCTCGGGCAACGTGAAAAAGCCGGCTGCGCCCAGCGTAAGCAGCGGGTCGCCGACGCGGGCCTGGTCAATCAGGCGGCGGGAAAGCAGGCCGTTGTCCACGCGCTTTACCGTGATGGTCAGCGGCTCGTGCCAGGCCGGGGCCGAGCTGATGGAGTAGGAGCGCCGGATTTCCTGGCCGTGCTGCTGGTGCACCAGCGTGAGGTACTGGCCGCTCTGGTACTGGATTTCCTGGCCGGGCGGGGCCGCCAGCACGAAGCTTTTGGTATCCGGGGCCTCCTCCCGGATTTCCTGGATGGTGAGAGTGGTGTAGGGCGAAGTCATGCGCGGACTGGGCAAAAAATAAGGTCGTGGAAGCAGCTTCCACGACCTTATGCTACGAACTATCGGGCACTAATGGGCCACGTTAGGCTTTGGCGGGCTCCAGCTGGGCCAGCGCCTGGCTGATGAAGTCCAGCTCCTCGCTCGACAGCTTCACGTCGATGGCCTTGGCGTTTTGCACGGCCTGCTCGGCGTTGCGGGCGCCCACCAGGGCCACCGTAATGCCGGGCTGGGCCAGCGTCCAGCGCAGCACCACCTGCGACAGGGTGGCGTTTTTGCTTTCCGCCATCGGCCGGATCTTGTCCAGGAAGCTGTTCACGCGGGTCACGAACTCGGGCTTGAACAGCGGGTGGCTGGCGCGCAGGTCGCTGGCGTCGAAGTGCTGGCCGGGCTTGATTTTGCCGGTCAGCAGCCCCAGCTGCAGCGGGCTGTAGGCCAGAATAGCCTTGTGGTGCTCGATGCAATACGGCACTACCTCCTTTTCAATATCGCGCCGCACCATGCTGTAGGGCACCTGGTTGGAGGCCAGCTGCACGGTTTTCTCGGCTTCGGCCATCTGCTGGGCCGAGTAGTTGCTCACGCCCACGGCCCGCACCTTGCCCTGCTCCACGAGGCGCGCCACGGCTTCCATCGTCGCGTCGATGGGCGTGGTCACGTCGGGCCAGTGAATCTGGTAGAGGTCAATGTAGTCGGTGCCCAGGCGGCGGAGGCTGTCCTCGCACTCCCGGATGATGCTTGCCGGGGCGGCGTACTTGTACACGTCCAGGTCGCGGCCGTCGTTGTCCTTGGTTTTGAAGCCGAAGTCGCCCTTGGGCTCGGCCAAATCCCAGCACATGCCGAACTTGGTCAGGATCTGCACCTTGTCGCGCGGCAGGCCCTTGATGGCTTCACCCACGATCTGCTCGCTGAGGCCCATGCCGTAAATCGGGGCCGTGTCGATGGAGGTCACGCCCAAATCGTAGGCGGCCCGGATGGCGCCCACCGCGTCGTTTTGCTCGGTGCCGCCCCACATCCAGCCGCCGGCGGCCCAGCTGCCAAACGTAATAACCGACGCCTGCACGCCGGAGGTGCCCAACTCTTTGTATTCCATGTTTCCTGGCTTAACGAATCAGATAAAAGCCAGCCCACCGGGCCGGCACGTAGCCTGACTAACTACTTCCCGGGGCCGAAGGTTATGGCTCAGCGGCGCGGAACAGGGTGGAATCAGCCCCCAAATCAGGGCCGGTAGGGGAAGGTGCGGGCCGAATTGCGCACCAGAATGCGGGCCAGCGTGGCGGGGTTGGTGCTCAGGTCGCCCACGAGCTGGTGGTCAAACTTCCAGACCAGGTCGCCGCTGCGGCAGTCGTGAATCGTGACGCTGGTTTGCACCTCGTTCTGCGGAATGCTGCCGTTGGTGAGCACCAGCAGGGCCACGGCCACGCCGTTGGGCATGGGCTGAAACAGCGAGGTTTCGCCCGACAATACCGCGTCGACGCCCAGGGCGGCTTGCAGCTCGGCCATGCTGTGGTCGTTGAGGTTGTCGTAGGTGATGCCGGCCCGCTCCAGGCGGTTGTTGGTTTCCGTCACGTTCTGAAACTGCACCTTGTAGGGGTGCTTGGCCTGGCGGGCTACCAACTGATTCAGCAGCTCCTGCTGCAGCTGGTAGGCCACCTCCCGGCGCTGGCTGATCTGTTTTTCCTCCCAGTTTTTCCGGTGCTGCTCGATGGTCGTCTCCGAAGGCGTACCCGTGCCGGCGTAGGTAATGTCCTGCATCCGGATTCGGTCGAGCCGCACCTCAAACGGCAGAATGGCCACCAGCTTGTGCTGGGTCAGGGCTTCGGGCACCAGCGCCTTGGCCGTGTACACGCGCTGGCTGCACGCCGTCATTGTGAGAGCAAAAACCAGGGCAACACCGAGGGAACGGAGCATAACGGATAGAATAAGATGGGCCGGCGAATATCCGGACTTATCGGCTAAAAAGCCCCACCCGCGGCGGTTAGTCTTTCGGAGCCCGGAACGGGTGGCCGCCCACGGCCAGCTGCCGCAGCACCTGCACGGTGCGGTTCAGGCGGGTTTCGGGGCGCTTGGCCGTGTCGATGTGGTAGGCAATGGCCCGCTTCATGCCGCCGGTAAGCTGCTCGAAGCCGGCGGCGGCTTCGGGCCAGTCGGCCAGGCCCTCGGCCAGCTCGGCGGGCAGGTCTACGGCGTCGGGAGTAGGGTCGGGGGCCAGGGTCACGGTCAGCTGCTGGCCCAGGTGCAGGCCGGCGGCTTTGCAGGTGTCCTTGTTCACCATCAGATACCGTTCGCCGCTGCTCAGGGGCATAAGGCCCAGGCGCACGGCGTAGCCATTCAGGGTGCCCACCACCCGGCGGGTGGCCTTGCCGCCGAGGGCTGCCACCACGTCCAGGGGCACAATTACGACCTGGGTGGGCATAAAGCTCGGGCCGCCCGGTTCGAGCAGGGCCGAGAAGGTAACGGAGGCGGATAACGGGGAAGACATGCGCGAGCCAGCTTTTTTGGCCAAGGTAATGCCGCGCGGGCAACCGGGAAAACCCCGCCGGAACCCGGCGGCCCGGCCCGGGTGTTACAGCCCGTCGGGCCGGCCCAAACCTTTTGGCGGGTTCCGGCTTATTACGCCTTCCCAATCTTACGACAACGACGATATGCAACTAGAAATCTGGTCTGATATCATGTGCCCGTTTTGCTACATCGGCAAGCGGCGCCTCGAAACCGCGCTGGCCCAGTTTCCCCACCGCGACGACCTGACTATCACCTGGCGCAGCTTCGAGCTGGACCCCACCATGCAGACCACGCCCGGCCAAAGCATCCACGAGCTGCTGGCCGAGCGCAAGGGCGTGTCGGTGGAGCAGGGCCGGCAGATGAACGCTCACATGGCCCAGGTTGCCCGCGAAGTCGGCCTCGACTTCGACTTCGATCAGGTGGTGCCGGTCAATACCTTCTTGGCCCACCGCTTCCTGCACCTGGCCGCCCGGCACGGCCGGCAGGACGCGGCCAAGGAGCGGGTGCTGGCCGCCTACTTCACCGAGGGCCGCAACGTGGCCGACCTCGACACCCTGGCCGAGCTGGGCGCGGAGCTGGGCCTCGACCCGGCCGAAATCCGGGAAACCCTCCAAACCGACGCCTACGCCCAGGAAGTGCGCCATGACGAGTACCAGGCCCGGCAGATCGGGGTGCGGGGCGTGCCCTATTTCGTGTTCGACAACAAGTACGCCGTATCCGGGGCCCAGCCCAGTGAGCTGTTCCTGGAAGTGCTGGACAAGGTGTGGGAGGAAAAGCACCCCGCGCCCCAGGTGCTGGCCAGCGGCCCCGCCTGCGGTATTGACGGCACCGACTGCTAAGCCCTTCTTTTGGTACAACAGAAACGGCCACTTCCCTCGCGGGGAGTGGCCGTTGGCGTTGTACTCGAAAAGGCCCCGCTTCTACTCGTGAGGGATTTTCGCAATGCGTAAAGCGCCCCGCGAGTAGAAGCGGGGCGTAAATACACTTATAAAAGTGCCTCGCGAGTAGAAGCGGGGCCCTTCCATAACTCCTGAACTGCCTCGCGAGTAGAAGCGGGGCGCAAATACACGTACAAAAGCGCCTCGCGAGTAGAAGCGGGGCCCTTCTCACATTCTAAAAGGCCCTCGCTTCTACTCGCGAAGCAGTTCAGCAGGGAAAGCCGCTAAACCGATGGCGCCGCCAGTAGGCCCCGCTCCCGCAGCTCCTGCCGCAGCTGCGCGCCCGACTGGAAATGCACCGTCTGCATGCCCGCCGCTCGGGCCGCGTGGATGTTGCGCGCGTTGTCGTCGATAAACAGGGCCTGGCCCGGCTCGATGCCGTAGCGCGTGAAAAGGGTCTGGTAGAAGTCGGGGAAGGGCTTGCGCGACTTCTCCGTGCCCGACACCACGATGCCCTCGAACCAGTGCAGAAACTCGAACTGTGCCAGGGCCACCGGAAACGTCTCGGCCGACCAGTTGGTGAGGGCGTAGAGGCGGTAGCGGCCACTGGCGCGCAGCTCGGTCAGCACCTCCACGGCTTCGGGGATGGGGCCGCCCAGCATCTCGGGCCACCGGCCGTAGAAGTGCTCAATCAGCTCCCGGTGCTCGGGGTGCTGCGCCACCAGCAGGGCCGTGCCCTCGGCCAGGGAGCGGCCCGCGTCCTGCTCCTCGTTCCAGTCCGGGGTAGTGATGGTGCTCAGGAAGTGGTCCAGTGCCGCCGCGTCCGGAATCAGCTTCTGGTAGAGGTAGCGCGGGTTCCAGTCGATCAGCACGCCGCCGAGGTCGAACACGATGGTCGTAACGGGGGAGGAGGTTGAAGTCATCAGCAGAAGGTGAAAAGTCGGGCCCGAAGCGTTGGCCGTCGTTATATTTGAAGACGGGTAAACCCGCCCGGTGGTATTGAGTTCGACAAAAATCAAGATTACTCCTCTTTCTAACGACGTATATGTTCCCCTGTGTATCCCGCCTGGCTGCTACGCCTTTCCTCACCGGTACGCTGCTCGCCCTGCCGCTGCTGGGCTTCGGCCAGGAAACCAAGAAAGTAAAGACGTTTCTTTCGAACCCCCGGCGCACGGAGCTGTATTCGGTGCTCCAGTCCGATAAAACGGTGCGCCACGGCAGCTACCGCCTGCTCAATTTTCAGCACAACCCCATCGTTACGGGCCATTATACCCAGGGCGTGAAAGACAGCACCTGGACGCACTACGGCTGGAACGGCAAAAACCTCTTCACCAAAGGGGCCTACCAGGACGACCGGCGCGTGGGCGAGTGGGAGCTCTACAACGACAAGGGCGAGCTGCTCAGCAAGTACAATTTCACTACCCAGCAACTGACCATTATCAAGCCCGCCACCGCGCCCGAGCCGAAGGCGCCGGTGGTGCGGCTGCTGCACCCCGCCCCCAACGGCCAGACCACCCCGGATGCCAACCCGTTCCTGCTGGCCGGCGACGCACTTGCCTACATGCTCAACATCCGCTACCCCAGTGCGGCCCTCCAGAAGCAGGTGACCGGGGTAGTCAAAATTGCCTTCACCATCGACCAGCACGGTCAGCCCTCCGACTACCACCTCACCCAGGGCATCGGCTCCGGCTGCGACGAAGAGGCCATGCGCGTCGTGAAAAGCTACCCCAACGACTGGCTGCCGGCGTATCTGGCGGGCCAGCCCGTGGCCGTGGAATACGAGGTGCCTGTGACGTTTACTATCCTGTAGCCAGGCGCACCGCGCCAGTGCTGATTACCTTCTTATTTCCTGCTACTATGGCCCCCATGCCATTCCGCTTACCCCACCTGGCAGCTGCTTCGCTGTGGCTTGCTTTGCTGACAACGTCCCGGCCGGGCTTCGGCCAGGAAACCAGGAAAGTCACCAGTTACAGCACCACGCCCATTTCCAACGAGGTGTACTACGTGCTCAAATCCGATAAGGCGGTGAAGCACGGCCCCTACAGCCTGTACCGGGGCCGGCAGCTGGCTTTGGCCACGCAGGGGCACTACACCCAGGGCCGCAAAGACAGCATCTGGACTTCCTACGACTGGAACGGCAGCACCGTGGTGGCCCGGGGGGCCTACCAAAACGACCAGCGGGCGGGCCTCTGGGAGTTTTTTACCAGCAAGGGCGAGCTGGAGCAGAAGTACGACTACGACGCCCGCCAGATGGTGTACCGGCGCCCCGGCAAAAACCGGAGTATGTCCGTCACGCTGCGCGAGCCTACCGCCGCCGGCCAGACCTGGCCCGACGTCGACCCGGTGTACATTGGGGGCTCCTCGGCCGTGCTCAGCCAGCTGCTGCTGCTGCGCTACCCGCCCGAGGCCATGCGCGGCGGCATCAGCGGCACAGTGCAGGTCGCCTTCACCATTGGCAAAGACGGCACCGCCGCCAACTACCGCGTGAGCCAGGGCATTGGCGGCGGCTGCGACGAAGAAGCCCTGCGGGTGGTGCAGAGCATGGCCAACGGCTGGGTGCCGGCCCAGCTGGCGGGGCAGCCCGTGGCCGTCGAGTGCGAGTTTCCGGTGAAGTTTAGCCTGCAAAAGCCCGTGACGACGCCCGCCCGGCCGTAGCGGTGGTCTGCCTAAGAAAACGGAAAGAGCCTGCTCCATTTGGGGCAGGCTCTTTCCGTAAGGGCGCCGTGGGCAGGGCTTATTTCTTCACCGGGGCGGCCGCGCGCAGCTTTTCGGCCGCCTTCAGCACCCGGAAAAAGTTGCCGCTCCAGATCTTGTAGATGTCTTTGTCCGAGTAGCCGCGCTTCACCAGCTCCAGGGTCAGGTTGGGCAGCTCGCCCACGTCGGCCAGGCCCGCCAGGCGGGAGCCGCCGTCGAAGTCGGAGCCAATGCCCACGTGGTCGATGCCGGCAATCTTGACGATGTGGTCAATCTGGTTTACCGCGTCCTGCACCGAGGCCAGCGCCACCGGGAATTTCGCGTTGAGCTGTTCCTCCTCGGCCAGGGCCTGCTGCTGCTCGGCGGCGGGCAAGGCGTACACGTTCAGGAAGTTCTTGATTTTCCACTTCGTGAAAAAAGCCTGCTCGGCGTTCAGGCGCTCAGCCGTTTTGAGCTCGGTTTTCACGTAGGGGCTGTACAGGTTCACCTGCACCACGCCCTGGTTGCGGGCCAGCGCCCGCAGCATGTCGTCGCTCAGGTTGCGGGGCGTTTCGGCCAGGGCCCGGCTGCTGGAGTGGGAGGCAATAACGGGCGCTTTGCTCAGGCGCAGCACGTCGTAGAACGTCGAGTCGGAGGCGTGCGACACGTCGATGAGCATGCCCAGGCGGTTCATTTCCACCACGGCCTGCTTCCCAAAGGCGCTGAGGCCCTGGTGCTCGGGGCCGTTAGGGTCGGTAGCCGAGTCGCAGAGGTCGTTGTTGGAAGAGTGGCACAGGGTCAGGTAGCGCACGCCCAGATCGTAGAACGACTTGAGCAGCCCCAGGTCCTGCCCGATGGGGTAGCCGTTTTCCATGCCGATGAACACGGCCCGCTTGCCCACCCGCCGAATCTGCAGGGCTTGCTCTTCGGTCGTGGCCAGGTCCAGCTGGGCAGAGTGCGTCTGAATGGTAGTGCGGATGGCGTTGAAAATCAGCAGTGCTTCCTGCTTGGCGGCGGCGTTGCCTTCCGGCGTGCGCGGCCCCTGCCCCATATATACCGCCCAGAAGGCCCCATCGAGGCCCCCGCGCTGCATTTTGGGAATATCTACCTGGGCTTCCTGCGCGCTGTGGTCCTTGCTGATGTCGAAGCCCGGCTTCACCAGGTTGATGGGCGTGTCTTCGTGCGAGTCCAGGACAAAGGCCTGGTTATGAATGGCGTTGGCTTTGGCCGTGAGGGCCGCATCGGCTTTCTGGGCCCAGGCGGCCACCGGGGTCAGCAGGGCCAGGGCCAGCGGGAGCGCACGGAAGGAAGAATTTTGCATAAAATCAGGTCGGCGGATAAAGCCGCCCCGCAAAAATACTTAATAGCCGGCAGGTTATAGTCGGCATGCCGAATTTATTGCAACTCTCAATAAATTCAATATTCTGATAAGCAATAGTTTGCGTGATAAAAATAATTCTGCATGCCTACTATATTACAGCCGGCTTCTTGACTGGCTGAGCTGGCGCGGTTGGTATAAAGTTGGGGTCGTTATGACTTTTTAAAGGCCCGCTATGGAAGTCGGCTCCGAGGGCAACGGGAAGCAGGGCAACAAAAAACGCCCGGTACGACCGGGCGTTTTCTTAGTAGTTGCCGACGGCTGACTTAGCGCATGCCACCCGTGGTACGGCCACTGGTCGAGGTGCCGCTGGTGCTGGAGCCGCTGCGGCCCTTGGTACGGGTGCTGCCCGACGTGGTCGAGCTTTTACGGCTGCCCGAGCGCCCGGACGCAGTGGTGCGGCCCGACGTAGTACCCGAGGTGGTCCCACTGGTCATGGTGCCCGAGCCGGCGCCGGAAGTCGTGCCGCTGGTCATGGTACCGGAGCTCGCCGTAGTACCCGACGTCATGGTGCCCGAGGTGGTGCCTGATGTCATGGTGCCGGAAGTCGTGCCGCTGGTCATGGTGCCACTGGTCATCGAGCCGGAAGTCATGGTCCCAGAAGTCATAGTGCCCGAGGTGGTGCCGCTGGTCATAGTGCCGGTGGTGGTGCCGCTCGTCATGGAGCCGGAGGTGGTGCCGCTCGTCATGGAGCCGGAAGTAGAACCGCTGGTGGAAGTGCCGGAAGTGGTCTGGGCTTTGGCGGTAGCCATGCTGGCAGCCACAACGGCTACCATTAACAATACCTTTTTCATAAAACTAACGGGTTGGGTGAAAGAAGTTTAAGGCGTTTAGGGCTTGTGTTTCAGGGTATTACGGGTAGTAATACGATGGTGTTCTAAAATACTTGCCTGGCAACGCCAAACTGGCTCAGCATCAATCCGTTGTTTTTAGCCCGCAGTTGCGCTTGACGGGTAACACGGTTTAGCTTGTTTCGCAACAACCTGAACCGTAAGCTAATTGGTAAGGAAAACGGCCGCCCGGGGCCGGTTCATGCGTTTTTGGCGCGCAGAGCCCGGGCCATGCAGTGCGCGGCAGGAGCGGCGCCGACGGTCGGGCGAAGCGAATATTTGGGCTGAAATGCTTGGCTTTCCGCCCGAATATCTGCTTCGCCACCGCACTCAGCTGCCCGCTACGCTACTGGCGCGCCCAGTTACTGAACCAGTACCGAAGCGCCTATTGTGCCGCACCGGGCTTGTCGTAGTTAAACATCCAGTCGATGCCGAACTGGTCGGTGAGCATCCCGAATTTGGCGCCCCAGAACGTGTCGTCCAGGGCCATGGTCACGTGGCCACCTGCGCCCAGGGCGTTGAACAATCGGGTGATTTCCTCGTCGCTGTGGCAGTTGATGGACAAGGAAACCATCGAGCCTTTGGTCACGGGCTGGGTGCCGGTATCGGAAGCCATCAGCAGCAGGCTACCATTGCTGAGCACGGCGTGCATAACGCCATCCTGGGCTTCGGCGGGCACGTGTTCGGCGGCGGGCGTGCCGGCAAAGGTCTGCACCTGCAAATCGCCGCCCAGGCACTGCTGGTAGAAGGTCATGGCGGCCCGGCAGTTGCCGTTGAAGGTGAGGTAGGGAGTGAGGGGGGAGGTAGACATGGAAAATGAATATGGTGGGTGAAAGATATTTCTGGGGAAAGCGGCCGGTTTTACTGCTAATATTTGTAGTATTGCTGGCCGCTTTCGGAAACCTTGTGCCAGCAAAATTAGTAATAGCCAGGGCCTATATAGGGGTGAATTCCGACGAATAGCGGGTTGATTGCGACACCATGTCCCACTAGCACGAACGATCATGAAAAACATTGCCATCCTGGTTCCCCAAGGGGCCGTTCTGGGCAGCATCGAAGGCCCACGCCTGGTTTTTTCGGAGGTAAATGCCCTGCTGCGGCGCATGGGCAAGTCGCCGCTATTCGCTATTCAGCTGGTGGGCCTCGCGCACGAAACGCCGGTGTGCGGCGGCCTCTACTCGGTGTATACCCCGCTGCTGACTACCGACGTGCCTACTCCCGACCTGGTAATCATCCCGGCGGTGGATGGCGACCCGGCCCAGGCCCTGGAAGCCAACCGCGACTTTCTGCCCTGGATAACGGCCCAGTACCACGCCGGGGCCGAAGTAGCCTCGCTGTGCCTGGGGGCTTTTCTGCTGGCCGCCACCGGCCTGCTCGACGGGCGGCACTGCACCACCCACTGGGCCGCCGCCCACGACTTCCGCCGGATGTTTCCGGCCGTGGAGCTGGTCGAGGATCAGGTGATTACCGATGAGCACGGCATTTACTCCAGCGGCGGCGCTTTTTCCTACCTGAACCTGGTGCTGTACCTGGTGGAAAAGTACGCGGGCCGGGAAATGGCCGTGGTATGCGCCAAGGTCTTCCAGATTGATATTGAGCGGGTTAGTCAGTCGGCCTTTATCATGTTCAACGGGCAGAAGGAGCACGGCGACGAGCCCATCAAACGGGCCCAGAACTACATTGAGGACCACTACCAGGATAAAATAACGGTGGAGCAGCTGGCCGACATGCTGGCCCTGGGCCGCCGCAACCTGGAGCGGCGCTTCAAGAAGGCGACGTCCAACTCGGTGGTCGAATACATTCAGCGGGTGAAGATTGAGGCGGCCAAAAACAGCCTCGAATCGTCGCGGGAAAACGTGAACGAGGTAATGTACCAGGTGGGCTACACCGACCCCAAAGCGTTTCGTAGTACTTTTAAGCGCCTGACGGGCTTGTCGCCGAAGCAGTACCGCACCAAGTACAACCGCGCCCTGGCCGCCGTCTGATTTTTCCGCGCCCTGGCCCCTGAACCGGCCGGCCGATGTACTTCTAACTTTTGCCGCCGGTATGGAGTGGTTACGCGTTTCGGAAATCGGGTTGCAGGAGCGGGGCAACCCGGTGTTGCAGCACATCAGCTTCGGGCAACGGCAGTTTCAGAAGCTGGCCATTGCGGGCGAAACCGGGGCCGGCAAAAGCACCCTGCTCCAGATTATTGCCGGCCTGACCCAGCCCACGGCCGGCACGGTGCACTTCGAAAACCGCCGCGTAAAGGGCCCCACCGAAGTGCTGATTCCGGGTCACCCGGGCATTGCCTACCTCTCGCAGCACTACGAGCTGCCCCATTCCCTGCGCGTCGAGCAGGTGCTGCGCTACGCCGATAAGCTGGCCCCCGGGGCCGCCGAGCAGCTGTACGCCGTCTGCCGCATCGGGCACCTGAGCACGCGCCGCACCGACCAGCTGTCGGGCGGGGAGCGGCAGCGCATTGCCCTAGCCCGTCTGCTGCTGGCCTCGCCCCGCCTGCTGCTGCTCGACGAGCCCTACTCCAACCTGGACCGCGTGCACCGGCAGGTGCTCAAGTCCGTGATTCACGACATCGGCGCGCAGCTGGGCATCACCTGCCTGCTGATTTCGCACGACCCGGCCGATACGCTTTCCTGGGCCGATGAAATCCTGGTGCTGCGGCAGGGGCAGCTGGTGCAGCGCGGCACCCCCACCCAGATTTACCGGCAGCCCGTGGACGAGTACACCGCCGGCCTGTTTGGCGACTACAACCTGCTCACGGGCAAGCTGGCCGCGGCCCTGGTAGCCGCCGCCGGCACGCCCAAGCGGCGACGCCCGTTGCTGGTGCGGCCCGAAAGCTTCCGGCTTTCGGCCGCCACCGGCCATTCCATTGTCGGCGCGGTGCGGGAAGTGCGGTTTTTTGGCAGCTACTCCGAAGTGCAGGTGCATGTGCTGGGCACCGACATCACCGTCCGAACTTCGGAAACCGGGGCGGCACCCGGGCAGGCGGTGGCCGTTGCGGTGGGCCCCGACGACCTGTGGTACCTGTAAATGCCGCCGCCCGTGAGCAGGAGCGGGGGCGGGCCAGCCTTTGGCCGGACTGAAATATCTGTCTAATAAAATATTTATCTTCCTCGTCGGAAGCCGCAACGCCGCAGTTTCCCGGGCCGCCGGAGGGCCCCTCGTATGAAACAGGTAGTGCTGAGCGTGGGAATAGTGCTGGGACTGGGACTCGGGGTAAGCGCCCAAACGGGGCCGCCGCCCGATATGGTGCTGCTCAACGGGCAGGTGTTCACGGCCGATGCGGCCCACCCCACGGCCCAGGCCCTGGCCATTCGGGGGGAGCGGATAGTGGCCGTGGGCACCACGGCCGAAATAACCCGGCTGGCCGGCCCCGGCACGCGGCGTATTGATGTGCGGGGGCGCGTCGTCACGCCCGGCTTCAACGACGCCCACAATCATTTCGGCGCGTGGCCGGCCGGCGTGCAGCTGCAGTTCAAAACAATGGAGCCGACCTGGGCGGAAACCCAGGACGCTATTCGGGAAGCGGTGCGGAAAGCGCCGCCGGGCACCTGGATTTTTGGCAGCGTGGGTGCTACCGTGGTGCTCGATACGCTCGTGAACCGGGCGGCGCTGGATGGGCTGGCCCCCAATCACCCCGTGCTGCTGAGTGCCTACTACGGGCATTTGCGCATCATCAATGGTAAAGCCATGCCCCTGCTGCGCATTGGGGCCGAGCAGCCCGACCCGCTGGGCGGCACGTTTGAGCGGGTGCGGGGCACGCGCCAGATCAACGGCCGGCTGCGGGAGTACGCCGAGTGGGAGTCCGACAAGCTGCTGCTGGCCCAGGTGCCCGACTCGGCCGTTATCCGGGAGCTGCGGCAGCTGGCGGCCCAGGCGGCGGGCTTCGGCATTACCACCGTGCAGTTGTTTACCACCATGCCCATGGCCCGCTTTGCCCGCTTGGCGCAGCAAGCCGATCTGCCGTTGCGGGTGCACGCCCGCCCGTTTGGCACTACCACGGCCCGGGGGCGCGAAACCACCGAGCAGCGCCAACTGAGCAAGCTGCCCAGCTATGGCCCCAAAGTGCGGGTGAGCGGCCTGAAATGGGTGCTGGATGCCACGCCCTACGAGCGGGGCGCGGCCCTGCGCTACGATTACCTCGACCAGCCCGGGTGGCGCGGACAGCTCAACTTCAGTGCGGCCGAAGTAGCCAAGATGGTGCAGGAAGGCCTGAGCTGGCAGCAGCCCCTGCTGTTTCACTGCGCTGGCGACCGGTCGGCGGAGCTGGTGCTGAGCACGCTGGAAAGCTACGGTACCAAGGTGAGCTGGCCGGCCCAGCGCGTGCGCATCGAGCACGGCGACGGAGTAATTGAGGACCTGCTGCCGCGGGCCAAAAAGCTGGGCGTGGTCGTGGTGCAAAACCCCGCGCACTTTACCGAGCCCGCGCTGTTTCACCGGCGCTGGAAAACCACCATGCAGCCGCTCCGCTCCCTGCTGACGGCCGGCGTGCCGCTGGCCCTCGGCTCGGATGGCCCGCTGAACCCGTTTCTGAACATCATGCTGGCCAGCCTCGCACCTTCTAACCCGGCCGAGGCCATTACCCGCCAGCAGGCCGTGCAGGCCTACACCACCGGCTCCGCCTTTGCCGAGTTTGCGGAAAAAGACAAGGGCACTATTGCGGTGGGCAAGCTGGCCGATGTGGCCGTGTTATCACAGGATATTTTCGTCGTGCCGCCGCCCGAGCTGCCCCGCACTACCAGCGTGCTGACCATTCTGGGAGGCAAGGTGGTGCACGATGCCGGGGCGCTGAAGTAGGTTGGGTAGCACTGCGGCACCCTGCGCACTCAGCGCGAATAGGTGCATTTTACCGTGGTGCGGCCACCGTCTCCCAGCGCGTACGAAAGGCGCGTAGTGAGGCGATGAGCCCGCACCTCGAGTAGGGAGTAGAAAGTATCAACCGCCTGAGCTCCTGCGTAGTGGCGCAAAACGATGGTGCTGTCGGTGGGGCGGGTGTAGCTGTAGTGCTCCCGAAAACCAGTGGTATGGGTGAACGTCCAGGTTGTATCGGCTATTTCGAGGTGGTTGTCGGGGCGGGAAAGGACGTCCGTGACTTCCTGCGAAACACCTGCAGCATCGGTTGTCTTCACCGTTTGCTTGTCGAGCTTCCAGACGCCGCGCAACTCGGCCGGCTCAGCATCGGCAGCGTCTTTTGTACAGGCGCTGAGCAGCACCAGAAAACCGAGCGGAACAAGGGCCAGCCGGCGAACGGGAAGGAGGAACATCAGAAAGCAGATAAGGTGGCTATGTTAAGGGGTAAACGCGGCCAGGCCGGGGCAAAGTATGGCCGGGGCCGTCGGGCGGACCAGCGCGGCGCTACCCAATAACCGTCACCAGCTGTGTGTCATAGAGTTGGCACCAGTCGCGGTGTGGAATAGCAGAGCGGTATCCGTTCCCAAACTCGCCGTCATCGTTCCGGCCCGGTTATGCCTGTGGACGCTTGGAGAGAATCGAGACTCGGAAAAGTAAAAAAGCGGGCCTGCTTCCCCTGGGGAAACAGGCCCGCGGCCGGCCAATCAGAACCGGGATTTTAGATGGCGCTGCTGGCGCAGGTGTTGCCCGCAATAGTAGCCCCGGCCCCAGCGGAGGCCGTGACGGCAGCCTTCACGCTGGTAGCACCCAGTGCCGATACCGCGTAGGGTGGCGTGAAGGCGGTTTTGCCGTTGCCCACCTTGGCGCCGGTCACGTTGGTGTAGAGGTTGCCGGTTTCCTGCACGGCCGTGGCGGTTTTGTCCATCAGGTCGATGGGGTTGGCTACGTTCTCAAACACGTTGTTCTGAATCAGCAGGTTGGCCTCGAAGCCGGCCTGCACGCACGACTTGCTGACGGTGCTGTTGAACAGGTTGTTGACCAGGTGCACCTTGCCGAAGCGCACCCGCGGCATGCGGGCCACGCAGCCCTGGGCCCACCAGCAGCGGGCAAAGGTGATGCGCAGCGTGCCCCGGTCGGCGGTGGCCCCGTCCGAGGAGCCGATCAGGTCGGAGAAGCGGTGGTCGTCGGAGCCGCCCGAGCCGCCGGCTTTCGGGGGCTTCAGGTAGGCAAACTTGGTCCAGGAAACGGTGATGTAGTCGGAGGTATTCTTGATGTCGAAGTTGCCGTCGACCCCGTCGCGAAACTCGCAGTGGTCCACCCACACGTTGGTCGAGGCATCCAGGGTGCAGTTGTCCCAGCCGTCGGTGTCGTAGGCGCCGGGGCCCTCAAACACGAGGTTGCGGATAACCACGTTTTTGCAGCGCTTCACGTACAGAATGCCCGAGTTGTCCTTGGTCTGGTCGGCCGAGACGAGCTTGGCGCCGGTGGTGCCGAAGATGGTTTTGCCGGTCTGGTCCTGGAAGGAAATGCGGCCCCCCGAGGGAATCGTAATCGTGCCGCTGACCTGCACCACCTTCACGCTGCTGCTTTGAATGGCGGCCTTGAGCTGGGCGTAGGTGGTCACGATGGTGGGCGTGGCCGTGCCGCCGCCCGTGGTGCCCCCGTTCTGCGAGGCCCAGCCCGGGGCGGTGCAGCTGGCTTCTACGTCGGCCGCTACGGAAGCGGCGTGGGGCGTGGGCGTGGCGGGTGTGGGGCTGCTGGTTTCGCAGCCGGTCAGCAGGCCGGAAAGCGAGGATAGCACGAGGGCTACCAGGGTGTTGGTTTTCATAGAATGGGGGTAGGAGTGAAAGGTGGGTGCCGACGAGGGGGCCGCACCGCGCAAGCCGCTCCCCCGGAACGCTGCAATACTACCTCACCCCACCCCGCGCGGGAAAGGACAACTCCCCCCCGGACGTGACATCGGGCCGGTTTGCCAATGCCATTTATTCTGCGTAGAGCTTCGGGGTGACAAAGTAAATAATTGACTTGTAGTAGTTTAATAGGATGTCTTAGCTGGTCAAAGCTCCCCATTACCTGCCCGCAGTAGGCTGCCCAAGGAGCCGGAAGCCGCTGACTGAACTCTTGCAAACGTTCCCGGCAACGTTTGCATAGATAAATAACGATATAAGTATTGGCGCTCAGGCAGAAAGGATTTGTCTGCCCCAGGCCGGGGCCTTGGTCCGGGCCCGGCCTGGCTGCCTATTCTGCGGCCTTTCGGTTAGGGGCAGCCGGGCTACCAACAGCAACGCCCCAGCCGATGGCTGAGGCGTAGGGAAAACCAGCGTATCCGGCCTGCTTAACGTTGGGCCTGGGCGCCGAGCAACGCTTCGAGGCGGCGCACCCGCTCTTCGAGGGCGGCCGTGGGGGCCGGCGCATTACCCGGCTGGTCGGGGTGCCGGGCCTGCACCTGGCGGCGCAGTTGGGCGTTTTCGGCTTCCAGGGCCAGCACGCGGCGGTAGAGGGCCTGAATGGCAATGAGGTTGACCCCGTCGAAGTCGGCCTGGTTGATGGTCGTGTCGTTGCCGATGGTACCCAGCGCGTCGTGGCCGAAAGCCTGGTAGAAATCCTGGGCCATGGGGCCGTAGTGGCGGAAGGTGCGCGGGTCTTGGCCGCGGTAGTTCCAGGAGCCCAGGCGCAGGCGGTTGATGCGCTCCAGAAACAGGTTGCCGTCGGCCGGGCGCACCAGCTCCTTACGGGTCGAGTCGGAGAGGGTACTCCAGGCCGTCTGGCCGGTTTGCAGCTGGGCCCCGATGGTCATCAGGCTGTTGGTAAAGAGGCGGTAGCCACCGGCGTAGCGGGCCGAAAACTGGTTGTTAGCCGAGGCCCGCAGCGAGTCGTTGACGGAGAAGTCGGCCAGGGTGAAGGTGCCGCTGCGGCCGTTGGCCGAGGCGTAGCGGCCCAGGGCCACGGCGTAGTCGGCGTTGGCGGTGCACCGCTCGCCCAGGGCCACGGCCGCTACTCCCTGGGCCTTGTTGTTGTAGCCCCCGGCAATGCTGTAGTTGTCCTGCACGCGGCAGTCGCGGCCGAAGACGGTGGAGGCCAACGACACCGGCGCGACGAAGTTGCCGCGGCCCAGGGCCGAGCCGTAGGAGCCGCGCACCTCGTTGGCGAAGCCAACGGCAAAGCTATAAACCGAGGCGGCAATGGTGTTGTAGCCCAGGGCGGTGGAGTAGAAGCCCATGTTGGCCGCGTCCCACTGGGTGCCATCGACGCCGCCGGCCCGGAAGGAGCCGTAGTAGCTGGTCCACATCAGCCGGTCGCCCAGGCCGGAGGCGGGCGGGTTATTGTCGCCGTAGCCGATGGCGGTGCGCACCAGCAGGCCCGCGTCGGCATTAAACACGTGCAGGCCGATGCCGTTGGCGTAGGAGCCGGAGGGGCGGATGTAGCCGTTGTTGAGGCGCACCAGGCCGTTGGCGTCAATGGTCAGGCCCACGGTGCCGGGGGCGGCGGCCGTGCCGCCCACCAGGCGCTTGCCGTTCAGCACCAGGTTTTGGGTGGCCACGTGGTTGCCCAGGTTGTCGGCGGCGCGGGCTTTGTCGGGAATGAACAGCCAGGTGCCGTCGGTGGCGTACCAGAAGCCCCGGCGGCCGTCGGTCTGGAACACCATCAGCCCGTCGGGCGGGGTGCTGATGCCCACGCGGGTGACCGAGTCCATGCGCGGGATGAGCAGGCCCTTGCCCTGGGCGTCGAGGTCGAGGATGGCGGCGGCGTGGGGCGAGCCGGCCGTGCCGATGCGCACCCCGCCGGGCGTGGTTTGGGCCCGGGCCGCCGTAGCAAGCAACAGGATGGGTAGCAGCGTGTAAAGTGTTTTCAAAGCGCAGGAGGTAAGTAGGTACAGGCCGGCAAGACTATTTGAACTCGTTGAAACATACCCCCTTGCGCTACAATAAGATCTTGGGGATATACTGCGGGCGGGGCCGAACAGAACAAAAAGCCCTCCGGCCTTCCCCGGGGAAATCCCGACGATTAACCAGGCCAACCGCCGTGCGTCGGCGGGTGTGCTGGCGCACGTTGCTGACGGGGGCCGGCTTGCGGGGCCGCTCGGACTTAGTTGGCCGCTACGTTCTGGGGCACCCCGTTTGGCTTACGACGGGCGGGGCGGGTGGCGGGCTGCTCCAGGGCGGCCAGGCGTTCGTTGAGGGTGCGCAATTGCTGGGCGAGCTGCTCGTCCTTGTGGCGGAGCTGGGCCCGGAGCTGCTCGTTTTCCTGCTGGAGCTGGGCGGTGCGCTTTTCCAGGGCCTGAATGGCGACCATGCTCACGCCGTCGATGTCGACGGTGTTGATGGTGGTGTCGCGGCCGATGCCGTCGAGGCGGAAGGCCTGGTAGAAATCCTGAGCCATGGGGCCGATGTGGCGCTGGGTGGCGGGCTGCGACTTGTAGTTCCACTCGGTGATGGGCAGCGCGGCCACTTTGCGCAGCACCTGCTCGGCGTCGAGGGGGCGGAAGTTTTCCTTGGCGCGCCGGTCGCTCAGCGTCGTCCAGGAGCCGGCGCCGGCGGTCAGCTCCACGCCGGTGATGGGGCCCGTTTCGAAGGTCGTCGGGGAGTTGCCCCGCCGGGAGGTGATGAGCCGGTAGCCGCCGGCAAAGCGCATGGTCATCTGGTTGTTGGTCGTGCTGGTGACGTAGTCGTTGGAAAAGCCGGCGCTGGCGTCGCCCAGGGTCATGGCGCCCTGGTGGGCGACGCGGGCGTTTTTGCCGATAGCGGTGCCAAACTGGCCCGTCACCAGGTTGCTCAGGCCGATAGCCACGGAGTAGCCGACGCTGACCGTTGAGGATCCGATGCAGATGCTGGCAATGCCCTGGGAAACGGCGCTGGGGCCCAGCGCCACGGCTTCGGGGCCGGTAGCCAGGGTGCCGGTGCCCAGGGCAATGGCGCCCTCCGCGGAAGCGTTGCCGTTGAAACCCATACTGCGGAGGCCGCTGGCGGTGCCGTAGCGGCCCAGCGCCACGGCTGCTTCGCCGGAAGCCGTGGTGGCGTTGCCGGCCGCAAAGGAATATTGGCCCGAGGCAAGCGGGTTGTAGCCGGTGGCGAAGGAGTAGAGGCCGATGTTGGCGTCGTCCCAGTAATTGCTGCCGTAGCTGCCCACGTAGCCCACCCGGAAGGCGGCCTTGTCGGCGTACCAGAGCAGGCGCCGGCCTTCGCCGGTGAGGGGCAGGGCGTTGCCGGACACGTCGCCGGCGGTGGAAAACAGTACGCTGCCGCCCGCCACGTGCAGGCGGCTGAGGGGAACGGCGACGCCGATACCGACGCCGGGCGTGGTTTGGGCGTGGGCGGCAGCAGGGGAGAGCAACAGGGCGGCGAGCAGCAGGCGGTAGTGGGTCTTCATAGAGTGGAGCGGTGGAGTAGCTACGGGGCGAAATAAGGCCGCCGCCGGAATAGCCGCGCGCGTTGGTAAGCCGACAACGGCTGGCCGGGGGTGAACAACGCCGTGGGGTGTGCCGGGCGCGGGCCGGGGGCAGGTACCGCCCACGCCCGGCTTCCCTGGCAGCAGGCCGGGCGTTGGCCGGTTACCCTAGACAGGGCGAGGTAGGATGGTGGGGTCAACGCGGCCAGCCGGGCAAAAAAAGCCCGCCCCGACCGGGCGGGTCGGGGCGGGGGTGGGGCAAGGGGAAAAGGGGGGCGGCCTACGCGGCTACCGGGGCGGGGGCCCCCGCGAATTTGCGGTACTTGCCCAGCAGCTTTCCGGCCAGGTAGGTGGTCGGGATGACGACCTGACGGACGAGGCGGGGCAGCTCGGGCAGGTCGTACTCGCGGGCGTAGCGGGTCAGCAGGTAGGCCGCGTCAAAGGCTTCGGGCTGGAGCCGGCCCGACTTGCGCTGCGCCTGGTAGATGGCCGAGAGGAAAAACACGATGGTGTGGGCGGGCTTGATCCAGCCGTGGCAGTGCAGCGGGTCGGGGCCGGCGTTCCAGAAGCGGTGAGGGGTGCCGCGGGCAAACAGGACGGTGTCGCCGGGGCCGGCGTACTGGGTGGGCTGGCCCAGCACCTGGTAGGCCAGCCGGCCCCGCACCACGGTCAGGCTTTCGTCTTGCAGCCAGTGGGTGTGCATCAGGGGGCCCAGGCCGGGCGCCACGGTATTCTCGACCAGCAGCCGGTCGCCGTCGGGCTCGGGCTGCACGCCCAGGAAGGTGAGCTGCTCGCCCAGGCCGTTGTCGATGGTGAGGGGGTAGGTGGGCGAAGCGGGGGAGGGAGGCAGGTTGGTTTTCATAGCGCAGAAAGAGTGGGGGCAGCGGGGTTAGTAGGTCAGGGTGGGGCGCAGCTCGGGCAGGGGCGCGGCGTCGGGGGCGGGCTGGGGCGGGGCGTCGAGCAGGCGGTGGGCCTTCAGGAAGCTGAGCATGACCAGGCCGCTCAGGGCCAGGCGCAGGTAGTTGGCCAGCTGCCACTCCCGGGCGAAGGTGTTGATGGTCACGTCGGGCGTGTCATCGAGGGGGGTGAGAAACAGCACCACGTTGCGGGGCATGAAATAGGCCACGGTGAAAAGCTCGTTGAGCAGGATGCCGGCCAGCAGCAGCAGCCCCCGGCGCAGGGGGCCGGCCTGGGGCCAGAGCAGCGCGGTGGCCGCGCCCAGGCTCAGGAGGGCCAGGGGCATCAGGGTCTGGAAGAAGTAGCCCGCGTGCGACACCCGGAAGAAGTTCTGGTAGGCTATCAGGGCCCGGGGCACGTCGGGGGTGGCCCAGTTGGGAACTTCCGCAATGAGCTGGTAGAGGCTGCCGCCCAGCACGGCGCCGTAGCTGAGCAGGGCCAGGGAAAAGAAGGTGTTGCCCAGGCGGCGGCGCAGGGGCGGAAGAGCGGGGAGTGTGTTCATAGCCTTTGTGAGGGTTGGTACGGCACAAAGGTCGGGGGGAGGGTAGTCGATTACTTGTATGTAACGGACATTGTGGGGGGGCGCTTCTGGCCCCGTTCTAATGTGCGCCTCACCCCCCGCCCCCTCTCCGAAAAAGGAGAGGGGGAGCCGGACGGGTATGGGGCGTTTTGGCGGGGCTCACCCCGGCCGCATCTGCTTTAGGCGCAGAGTCTCCGAAAAAGGAGAGGGGGAGCCTGACGATAGATTTGGGTAGGCGTTTTGGTTGGCTTTCTGGGCGCTGTTGCTGGGAGCTGTTTAAGGCTGGTGCGGTACCGGGCTTTGGGGCGTTGGTAGTACCGGCGGTGGGGTAGGCGAGGAAGGTCCTTCGTTACGCTGCGCTTCACTCAGGATGACAGGCGGGCGGGGTGGGCTGTTGCTGCGCGGGGCTTACTGGGGGGTGGTGAAGAGGTGGCCGGGGAGGTGGCTTTTGTGGCGGCGGTAGTCGCGGGGGCTGAGCTGGGTGAAGGCGCGGAAGGTGCGGCTGAAGTGGGCCTGGTCGACGAACTGGCAGGCGTGGGCTATTTCCGTCAGCGAGAGGGAGGTGGTGTGGATCAGCTCCACGGAGCGGCGGTACTTGTGGTAGAGCAGGGTTTGCTCGGTGTTCATGCCCGTCAGGGTCTGGAGCTTGCGGGTTAGGTGGCGGGGCGAGTAGCACAGCTCGTCGGCCAGGGCCGGCACGCTCAGGGCGGCGGCGGCGGGGGTGTTGAGGTAGTGGTCCAGGAACTGCTCCTGGGGCGTGAGCTGGGGCAGGCGGGGCCGCAGCCACTGCTGCACCCGGGCCACGCGGGCCGGGAAGTCGGGCTGCTCGAGCAGCTGGTGCCACAGCGCCAGCAGCGGGGCGTGGGCCAGGGTCAGATCCAGGCACTGGTTGACGAAGTCGGCGGCTTCGAGGCGGAAGAGGCGGCCCACGGCGGTGGGGTTGAGCACCATGCCGAACAGGGTGTGGCGCCGGGGCAGCCAGGTGTGGAGGGGCACCGAGTGGAAGCCGCTCAGAAAGCAGCGGGGCAGCCGGAAGGTTTCCGTTTCGATGCGGGCCGTGACCGGCCCGGCCTCGTTGAGGTTGAAGATGACTTCGACCAGGCCCTTGGGAATGATGGTTTCGTGGGTGAGGGCCGGGCCCTGGTGGTCCATCTGCCAGCAGTGGCGCAGGGCGGCGCTCAGGGGCGAGTCGGGCGGGATGGGGTAGAACTGCTCCATAGCGTAGCGGCGGGCAGGTGGCAGGATAACTTCCCTAGTAAAATAAGCAAAAATTCGTCTTGGCCCCGGGCCGGGGGGCGCTGGCGCGCGTCTTTGACGCGGGCCTTACGGTTTCGCGTCTCTGACGCGGCTGTTAGCACAACGGGCGTGCACAATTCGCGTCAGAGCCGCGGGGCCAGCAGGGTCTGCGGGATGCTACGAAGTCGGCTCCAATGCTAAGATTTCCCGCCCGCTCCTCCAACGCAACCAGGAATACCGTAAACCGCGTTTTACTGTTGTA
Organism: Hymenobacter aquaticus; assembly: GCF_004765605.1. Classification (NCBI taxonomy): domain Bacteria; kingdom Pseudomonadati; phylum Bacteroidota; class Cytophagia; order Cytophagales; family Hymenobacteraceae; genus Hymenobacter; species Hymenobacter aquaticus. The sequence goes on from NZ_SRLC01000002.1 coordinate 707,864, forward strand.
CCAAAATACCTTGTACCAAAAATAAATTGGTACAAGGTATTTTGGTACAAGCTAATCCCGCTCTCCTTCTATGCGTCATCTCCCCGCTCAGTACAGCACAGCCCGCATCGTGCGCGACTACTTCGGGCTTTCCCAAACCGCCCTGGCTGGCTATCTGGATGTGTCCCGTGAGCTGCTTTCAGCCGCCGAAACCGGGCGGCGTGAGCTGCCCACCGCTAGCCTGCTCCGTTTGGCCGTGCTGGCTCAGGCCGTGGGCACTACCGCCGTGCCCGCCGCCGGAGCGGCTACCCCGCCGGCGGCCCCTGAGCTGTTGCCCGTTACGCTGTTGCCGGGGCTGCGCCCCCTGCTGGCCCGCCACGAAGCCTGCCTGCTCGAAGCCGACCGCCTGCGCCACGCCGCTGCCTTGTTGCTGCGCAAAGCCGAGCAGGCCCGCCGCCTGCACGCCGTGCTCCCGGCTCTGGCAGCGGCCCTGGATCCGCTGCCCGCCGACGAGCGGCCCCGCCGCTGGCTCACCCAGCTCACCGCCGACGTGGCCCACCTGCTGAGTCCCGCCGCCGACGCGCCCCGCGCCCGCCTGGCCGCCCGCGAAGCCGGGCTCCGGGCCGAAGCCGCCTGGATCCGGTCTTATTTTGAGAATATTGCCGCTGATGATGTCTTATTTTGAGAATTTTGCAGAAAATAGCCTCCTATTTTGAGAATGTGTTTTATGGAATATGGTTTTGTGCTAGTATTAGAGCCGTTGGGCAATTCATGTATAGCACTCTCTACTTCCCTTATCTCAATGGCTTACTCCGTTAACAAACTTACTACCCCCGCCCAGTGCGACGCCGTGCTGGCTCTCATCGCCGAAGAGCGCGAAAATCTCGACCTGCAACAGCGCATCCTCGACAAACGCCGTGGCAACCTCAGCGACGACGTCACGGAAGTAGACGCCGAGCTGACGGCCAAGCAAACCGAGCTGGCCTCCCTCACCACCCTCATCAACGGCCTGGCCGACGGCGACACCAAAACCGACTACGAGCGGCGCCGGCGCACCCTAAGCCGCCGCATCACCGAGCTCCAGGACCGGCAGCTCGAATTCAACCCCGTCGCCCTCATCGACCGGGAATTCGACGTGGCCCGCCTCACCAAATCCCTGGCCGAAGCAGACACCCTCGAAGCCGAGGTCAAGGCCCGCAAAGCCGTCCTCGAAGCCGCCCAGTAGCCAAGGTTTCTGCCCAACCCATCCGCTACAAGCCCCAACGCCCCCGGCCAGCAGGTCGGGGGCGTTGTGTGTTTTAGGGGATTATGGTTCAGCGTTGCCCTCGCCGAAGCGGAAGGGGGACGTATACATAACTGGTGTATGACCTACATAAGTTACAAGATTGTACCAAGGAAGGAAAGCGTATAAACTTAGTTTATCTTGTAATAGCGTAGTAGCTTTACGAAAACAGTAAAAAGAGTTTAGATGTCACTTTCATTTGAAAAAGCAAAGGTTTTAAATCCGAAAAGGAGTAGTGATACTACAACTAATCGTGTCAATTGGCATGATTACTATGCTGGTTACTCTTCTGAATTTGCTTATGCTATACTAAGTTCAATTGGGCTAAATAAAGAAAGTTTAGTTATGGATCCTTGGAATGGAGCCGGTACAACTACACTTGCAGCTAGCGCTATTGGTTACAAATCGGTAGGATTCGACCTTAATCCTGTTCCTGTAATAATAGCTAAAGCGTTTAAAATTAGTTACGGTGAGAAGCCTAGTATTGTTCCTTTGCTAAGTAAAATAATTAATAAGTTTAAAGTAATCAATATTAAATATGATTCCAATGATCCATTGAGATTATGGTTTAAGGAAGATTCTTCTTGTTATATTAGGGCTCTTGAGCGTTCAATTCAATATTTTTTGATTCAAGAGCAAAAAGGAAAATATGTGTTTATTAAATCTAATGTTAATTTAGTGTCCGAAATAGCTGCCTTTTTTTACTTGGCTGTTTTTCGAGTTGTACGGTCGTTAATAGGGCAATTTCAATCTTCTAACCCAACTTGGGTGAAACAGCCTAAAGATGAACATAGTAAAGTTTCGATTGATAAGAACTCTATTCGTTTAGCGTTCGTGTCAGAAGTTAATGCTATGTTAGAAAATTTTGATCCGGTTTTTGATAACAGTGCTAATGCTGAGTCTAAGTTATTTATAGGTAACTCACTAAATATACAATGCGAAAAAAATTCTGTTGACTTTGTTTTATCTTCTCCTCCTTATTGTACTAGAATAGATTATGGTGTGTATACTATGCCAGAACTATGCGTTCTTGGTTTATTTAAAAGTGAATTAGATAATTTGCGTAGGAGCCTAATTGGGTCAACTACTGTTCCAAAGAATGCTCCTGCCTCCTCTGTAGAGTGGGGTGAGGTCTGTAATTCGTTTTTGGATGAAGTGAAAAATCATCCATCAATATCTTCTGATACATACTACTTGAAAAATCACTTACAGTATTTTGATCTAATGTTTAGTTCTCTGTTGGAAATAAATAGGGTGTTGAAAAAAGGTGGCGCCTGTACGCTAGTTGTTCAAGACTCTTATTATAAAGATGTTCATAATGATCTTCCTGAAATAATTTCTCAAATGGGGAATAATTTAGGTTGGAGTTTGGCGATTAAGAAAGAATTTCCTTCTTTGTTTAATATGTCAGGTGTCAATCCTGGGGTAAAAAGATACCGTAAGCAAACCGATGCGACGGAGAGTGTTCTGGTTTTTTCAAAATAAAATATTAAACAATGTCAAAAAAGACTAATTCTGTCACCGTTCTAAGTGCAGTAGACGCTAAACTTCAAAAAGTTCATACCCAAAGTTTGGATCTTTCTTTTAATGAACTATTAGATATGTATGTAAGTGGGGAATTAATAATCAATCCTGATTACCAACGTGTATTTAGATGGTCAGAGGGGGCTCAGTCAAGATTTATTGAATCTCTGTTATTGGAAATGCCAGTTCCGCCTATCTACGTGGTAGAAGTAAAGGAAGGTAGGTACATGCTCATAGATGGTTTACAGCGCATTTCAACATACCTGCATCTGCGAGGAGAACTTAAAGCAAGCCATTTGACTCCTCCAATAAATAAAGGGGATGTTTTGAAATTGGTGGATTGTGACATCGTGGAGGAACTTAACGGAATGACTTTTGATACTTTGGGTGTTGCGTTGCAAATTAGACTGAAGAGGGCTTTTGTTAGAGTAGAAGTCGTTAGAAAAGGCAGTGATAAGAAGTTTAAATATCATATGTTTAAGAGATTGAATACTGGTGGAGAATTGCTTACTGGGCAGCAACTTAGAAACTGCACTATACGGCTGTTGGATGATAAGTTTAATGATTTTATTATTAAATTAAGTACTAAAGACGAATTTGTGACTTGTATAGACTCAATAACTTATGAACAGAGGTTGGGGGCCTTTGATCAAGAATTAGTTTTACGATTTTTTGCTCTTAAAAATGACATAACCTCATTCAAGCATGATGTTGCTGATTTCTTAACCGATTATATGGAGAAAGTTGCCGAGTCTAATGATAAGAGTTTTTTTGTGTACAAAGATGAGGAAAAGATTTTTGTGAAAACCTTTTCTATATTTTACAATACTCTAGGAGATTACAGTTTTGGGCAGGTTAATAAAGGTGCAATTACTCGTGGGTTTGGGGTATATCAATTTGAAGCATTGTCTGTAGGTATACAGCCTTATATAGATAAAATAGACCTAAAAAGCAAGAAGCAATTAGAGGATATTTCTCAGAAAATACGTCAAATAAAGCTTGATCCTACATTCGTTTCCTTAACTACAGGTGGTGGTAAAAATTCTCCCGGACTTTTAAGGAAGCGTATTCAATTTGTTGTTGAGGAATTGAAAAGCTTTTTCAGTGCGATATGATAGCTGACGATTTAATAGCCGAGTTGGAGTTTGATATAGAGTGGAGGTTTGACGAAATTAGGTTCTATCATAATATAATAGCTAGGTTAAGTGATAATGGTGAAAAAATGCGGATGCGTAGAGCTGTAATCGTAATGCTATATGCACACTTTGAAGGGTTTGCAAAGTTTGCATTTCAGGTTTATGTGAAGTTTATTAATATATCTAACGTAAAAGGCCGAGATGTCGTGTATCCTGTGCTTGCTGCTAGTATAATGAAAGAAATAAAGGGGTTAAATAATTTGAATCAAAAATCTCCAATATTTAGAAATGAATCTCCAGAGGATACTGATTTGCATCTTCTGGCTAGAAGTATAGAATTCGTTGAAAGGCTTGGTGAATTAAGTGAAAGGTGTATTAATTTGAAAGAAGATGATGTCGTGAATACCGAATCAAATCTTACTCCTGTTGTTATGAGAAAGATATTATTTAGGCTAGGTTTTCCATATAATGATTTATCAAGCGTTGAAAGTAGTATTCAAAAACTACTAGGTTTTCGGAATGCTATTGCTCATGGAAAGATGAGAGAAGGAATAGAAGCTAGTGTGTATGAAAAGATACATCAAGATGTCTTTGCGCTAATTAATGCAGTTAAGAGAAAAGTAAGTGCCGCAATAATGGGTTCAGAATTTCTGAAAACGGCAACGTAAAATATAGTGTTGAAACATGGTCTAGGTAATGACCATGTTTCAATCCTCAAGCACTCTCTCTACACTCCCGCCTTCTCCTCACCGCCCAGCTCACTCAGAATCTGCTTCGCCGCGCCCACGCTTTTCACCTCCTCGATGCTGATGATGAGCTGTTCCTTGCGCTCCTTCATGGAGGCGGAGCGGGGGTGGGTCTGGATGTAGTTGAGGATGTTGCCGAACTGGTCGCCCTAGAAGTAAGCATTTAGCCGGGCTTCGGGCACCATACCCACATTCCGGCCCAACCCGCGTACTTTGTGGCAAATCCTTGCTTTGCCTTATGCCTGACTCTGCCGCGGCCCCTGGTTTTCCTCGCCTCACCTACCTGCGCATCAAGAACTACCGCGCCCTGCGCGACGTGGAGCTGCGCGACCTGACGCCGCTGACGGTGTTTATCGGGCCGAATGGGAGCGGGAAGTCCACGGTGCTGGATGCGCTGGCCTTTCTGGCCGAGGCGGTGAGCGGGAATTTGCAGCAGGCCTGGGAGAAGCGGAACCGGTTTGCCGGCATGCGCACGCGGGGGCAGGAGGGGGCTATTGAGTTTGAGGTAAAAATCTCTCTCGATTCTGGAGAAATATTGACCTATGTATTTCAAGTAGATGAAAGAGACGGTTTAGTGTGGGTTACGGATGAAGTGCTACATGTCGGTTTTCAGGATGAGGGGGTGAAAATATTCTATCTTGATGAGTCAGCCTTTTCGAGAACAACTCTTGGAAGATCAAATATTTATAGAAGCGAAAAACTCACGGATATAGGCATTACAAAAACATCGGCTTTAGAGTCTTTACTACTACTTCGAAGTCGGACAGGAGAATACTACCAGATAGCACATCAACTTGGTTTAGAGCCATCTTTTGAAGTTATATTCTCACAAATCCTCACCTCCTACCGCTACATCCACCTCACCGACGACCACCTGAAGGGCTACTCCGATGCCGGGCCGCGGGAGAAGCTGTCGGCCAACGGGGACAACCTGCCCAACGTGCTGTATTACCTGCACACCCGGCACCCGGCGGCGCTGGCCCGCGTCACGGAGAAGCTGCGGCGCTGGGTGCCGGGGCTGGCCGACGTGGTGCCGGAAATTACCTCGGATGAGCGGCTGCTGCTGCGCTTCCGGGATGCGCCGTTTGAGAAGCCCCTGCCGGCCCAGTATATGTCGGACGGCACGATGCGGCTGGCGGCGCTGCTCACGCTGCTCTACGAGCCGCAGGCTACCGGGCTGCTGGGCATCGAGGAGCCGGAAAACGAGCTGCACCCGCGCCTGCTGGCCCGGCTGGCCGAGGAGCTGGTGGCGGCCACCGCGACGCGGCAGCTGCTGGTGGCTACCCACTCGCCCTTGCTGCTGGATGCCCTGGAGCCCGAGCAGGTCTGGATTCTGCACCGGGGCGCGGATGGCTACACCCGGGCCACGCGCACGGCCGATATTGCGCAGGTGAAGGAGGCGGTGGCGGATGGCTCGCCGCTGGGCTACCTCTGGACCAGCAACTTCTTCCGCCTCGGCGACCCGCTGGCCCCCCTTACCTCAGCCGACCGGTAGGATGCACATCGAGTTTCTGCTGGAAGAAGAATCGGCCAAGGCCGCCCTGGATCTGCTGTTGCCCAGGCTGCTGCCGGCCGGGGTGACGTGGTGGTGCCATTTTCACCGGGGCAAAACCGACCTGCTGCACCGCTTGCCCGGCCGGCTGAAAACCTACGCCCGGCAGTTGGCCGGCCAGCCCGATTTGCGGGTGGTGATTCTGATGGATGCCGATACGGACTGCCGGCGGGCGAAGGCCGAGCTGGAGAAGATGGTAGCCGACGCGGGCCTGCTAACCAAAGCCACGGCGGCCGGGCGGCCTTACCATATTCTTACCCGGCTGGCGGTGCAGGAGCTGGAAGCCTGGTTTCTCGGCGACCGGGACGCTATTCGGGCGGCCTACCCCCGGGTCCGGCCCCAGCACTTCAGCGGCCTGCCCCCCGACCCGGATACCATAGCCGACACCTGGGAAACGCTGTTGCGGGTGTTGCAAAAGGCCGATGCCGGGGCCACGAAAGGAAAAATACGGTGGGCCGAAACCATTGCCCCGCACCTGGAGCCAGCCCGGAATAAGTCGGCCAGCTTTCAGGTTTTCCGGCAGGGGCTGGCGGCGTTATCGGCGTAAGAAAAGCCGCCCGCCCGTCAGCCCGTCATGCTGAGCGCAGCGGAGCGGAATCGAAGCATCTCTACCGCTTCGTCGCAACGGTATAGGATTACTACCGCGGTAGAGATGCTTCGGCTTCGCGGACGCCAGATCAGGCATGACGTTCTGTTCCCAACAACGTCAGCACGCGAGATTCCTCGGACTCTGCTTCATGCGCAGAATGCTCGGAATGACGTTCTGTTTGCCCGGCTGCTGCCCGGCTGCTACAGGCCCACCTCCTCCTCGCTGCCCAGCGCGCTCAGGATTCGCATGGCGGCGCCTGCGCTTTTCACCTCCTCGCTGCTGAGCTGTTTCTTGCGCTCCTTCATACCGACAGAAAGGAACTACAAGTACCTTTGGCTACGGTAGCAGTTAGCTACTGCATACCTATCTGTCATGCGAAAACCATACGCTCTGCCTGTAGCAGCCTTATTGACCCTTCTTCCGCTCGTCAGCTTCGGGCAGGAAACCAAACAGGTAAACGTTAAATCTCAGAATCCCTGGCAGCGGGAGGAGTACTCGGTGCTGAAGTCGGATCCGAAGGTCAAGCACGGGCTATACCGTGGGTATGTAGGAGGCGCGCGGGAGGTGCTGGCAATGGAAGGGTATTACACCAACGGCCAGAAAGACAGTCTGTGGACGCTATACAACCGGTGGTCGAACAAGCCGGAGCTGCAGGCCCGGGGCCGCTACCAGCAAGGCCAGAAAGTGGGCGTGTGGGAATACTACGCGGGCAAGAATGAACTCGAACAGCGCTACGACCATACCCGGGGGCAGCTGCTGCTGCACAAGGCGGACGAGAAGTCTAAGATTACGTTTACCCCGGTGGGTACGTCAGCCGCTCTCGAACGGGAAGCCGTGTATATCGGCGGAATCACGACGGTGATGAACTTTATCGGGACCAACGTGCGGTACCCGGTAGACGCCCTGCGCGCCCAGAAGTCGGGCACGGTGCGCATCGCCTTTACCATTGCCCCGGATGGTTCGGTTTCTAATTATCGGGTGGCTAAGTCGGCTTTTGCTAGTCTGGATGAAGAATCGTTACGGGTCATAAAGCTCGTGCCGGCTACGTGGGTGCCGGCGCAGGCCGCCGGCCAGCCGGTGGCAGTCGAGTGTGAGATACCCGTAGTCTACACCGTGCGATAGGAGCACAAAAAAAGCCTGCCCCATTCCGGGGCAGGCTTTTTTGGGGCTAATTTGGCTGCTACACGCCCACCTTCTCGATGCTGACGCTGAGCTGTTCCTAGTGCTCCTTCTCATGGAGGCGGAGCGGGGGTGGGGGGCAGGAGGTAGTGGAGGGAGGTTAGATGGCGGTAGCCGCCGCGCGAGAGGCCTGCCGAATCTGGGTTTGCAGCTGGTCCATTCGCTCGAAGGCTTGGAGGGTGCTACCGCTGCTGGGTTGCTCCTGAAGCTGCTTCTGGGCGGCTTGCAGCCAGTTGTCGGCTTCGTGCATCCGGCCTTCCACGTAGGCTACGGCCGCTCGGGCAAACAGGGCTTCGTCTTTGCCAAAGGGCTTTGCCTGCTGGGCAAGCTCAAGCCAGTACCGGGCCTGCTGGGCGTCCTGCGAATGCAAAGCGGCGACATACGCGCCTTCCGCAAACAAGTATTGCTGCATGCTCACAGAGGTGGTATGGCGACGGTCGATGGCTTCATTGAGGTGCAGGCGCAGCGCTTCGGCGTCATTGCAGTCGTGGTAGTAGCTGTAGGCGTACAGGTGCGCGTAGCAGTCGAGGGCGGTATTGCTGGGGTGGGCCAGCAGCTGCTCAAGCAGCGCCGGGTCCCAGTCGCGGGGGCGGGTACTGCGGTTGGGCAGGCTGGAAAGGTGGAGAATGGCTAACTGCTGGTGCATGGCCGGGCCGCCTTGGTATAGGTGCTTCAGCTGGGTGCCATCGTTCAAATAGCCGGAAGCCGACTTAACCGGTAAAAGGTTTGTTAGCGCTACCAGCATAGACAGCCAGCCGAACACCAAAAGGAAGTTGGTGAACAGGTAGCCTCCCAGCGTTAGCCAGGCGGCAGCGTCATCCTTCAGTATCCGATGTATTATCAGCGCCGCGGCTCCACTGAGGAGCGTAGCGGCCGGGCCTCCCGCAATGAACAGGAAATAGCGTGAGCGTAGGCGCCGGGTATGCGTCGGTAGCGCCTCGACCAAGCCTCCCACTTTATGTTCCGGTTTCTTGAAGCGGACTTTCCAGGCGGTTGCTTTCCGCTCGATGCGCAGCCAGCTAGCATAGAACTTCTGTATCTGGAATTTCGCCAGGAGTGCTCCCACGGCATGGCCTGCCTCGTGCACCAGCACTATTAGCCGCAAGGCCACCAGCAGGCTACTACCCCAAATGCCTATCAGGACCGGCCCGGACAGTTGCAAAATAGCCGCCTGGGCTTGCAGCTGATTTTTCCAATCCTCCCCCTTTAGTGCCCAGAATAACACGATCCAGAAAGCCAGGAAAGCTCCGATCATCCATCCTTTCTGGCGTTTCTCCTTCACTGGGTCACGCGGAGCATCGGGCTGCGAAAGGTCTATCATAAGTCAGCGAAGGATAAAAAGCGGGTGCTCGTTGTGAGGGCAATAAAAATAGGCGCTATTCCCGGAGAAATAGCGCCTATCAGCGTTTGGGCTAAGGATTAATTCACACCCCCACCTTCTCTTCACTGCCCAGCTCGCTCAGAATCCGCTTGGCTGCGCCCACGCTTTTTACCTCGTCGATGCTGATGATGAGCTGTTCCTTGCGCTCCTTCATGGAGGCGGAGCGGGGGTGGGTCTGGAGGTAGTGGAGGATGTTGCCGAACTGGTCGCCCTGGAAGTAGGCTTCGTTGTTGGTGGCCGGGATGTAGCCTTTGAGCAGGTTTTTCTTGAGGGTGAGCTTTTCGAAGCCCACCTGGCAGGCCTGCCAGCGCAGGCGCACGATGTCGGCCAGCTGCTCGACCTCCTGGGGCAGGGGGCCGAAGCGGTCCACGATGCCGGCCACGAGCTTGCGCAGCTCCTCGGGGCCTTTCACCCGGTCGAGCTTGCTGTAGAGCTGGAGGCGCTCGGAGACGTTGCTCACGTAGTTATCGGGGATGAGGATTTGCAGGTCGGTTTCGATGTTGCACTCCTTGGGACCCTTGGTGGCGGCGGCTTCCTGGAGGCGCTGGGTGGGGTCGCCGAGGAACAGGTCGCGGAACTCGGTTTCCTTGAGCTCCTGCACGGCCTCGTCCAGGATCTGGTGGTAGGTTTCGAAGCCCAGGTCGTTGATAAAGCCTGACTGCTCGCCGCCCAGCAGGTTGCCGGCCCCGCGAATGTCCAGGTCGCGCATGGCTACCTTGAAGCCGTCGCCGAGGTCGGAAAATTCTTCCAGGGTGCTCAGGCGCTTGCGGGCATCACTGGGCAGGCCGGCCACGGGCGGGGTGAGCAGGTAGCAGTAGGCCTTTTTGTTGGAGCGGCCCACGCGGCCCCGCATCTGGTGCAGGTCGGAGAGGCCGTGCATGTGGGCGCGGTTGATGATGATGGTGTTGGCGTTCGGGATGTCGAGGCCCGACTCAATCAGGTTGGTGCTCACCAGCACGTCGTACTCGCCGTCGACGAACTTCATCATGCGCTTTTCGAGCTGGTCGCCTTCCATCTGCCCGTGGATGGTGGTGACGCGGGCGTCGGGCACGAGGCGCAGAATCATGTTGGCCAGCTCGTCGATGTCCTTCACCCGGTTGTGCACGAAGAACACCTGGCCGCCGCGCTTCAATTCGCGGGCCACGGCGTCGCGCACCAGCAGCTCGTCGAAGACGTGCAGCTCGGTCTGAACCGGCTGGCGGTTCGGCGGGGGCGTGGCAATAACCGACAGGTCGCGGGCGCCCATCAGGGAGAAGTGCAGGGTGCGCGGAATGGGCGTGGCCGAGAGGGTTAGCGTGTCCACGTTCACCTTCAGCTCCTTGAGCTTGTCCTTGGTCTTGACCCCGAACTTCTGCTCTTCGTCGATGATGAGCAACCCCAGGTCCTTGAACTTGATGTCCTTGTTGGTGAGGCGGTGGGTGCCGATGAGGATGTCGGTTTTGCCCTCGGCCACCCGGGCCAGCGTCTCCTTGATTTGCTTGGTGGTCTTGAAGCGGTTCACGTACTCCACCGTCACGGGCAGGTTGGCGAGCCGCTCGCGGAAGGTTTTGTAGTGCTGCATGGCCAGGATGGTAGTGGGCACCAGCACGGCCGCCTGCTTGCCATCGGCCACCGACTTGAACGCGGCCCGGATGGCTACCTCGGTTTTGCCGAAGCCCACGTCGCCGCACACGAGGCGGTCCATGGGGTGGGGCTGCTCCATGTCGTGCTTCACGTCCTCGGTGGCCTTGGCCTGGTCGGGCGTGTCCTCATATATAAAGCTGGATTCCAGCTCGGCCTGCATAAAGGAGTCGCGGGCAAAGGCGTGGCCGGGCGCGGTTTTGCGCTTGGCGTAGAGCCGGATCAGCTCGGCGGCAATGTCCTTGACCTTTTTCTTAACCGACTTCTTCTTGTTTTCCCACTCCGGGGAGCCCAGCTTACTCATGGTGGGCGGCGTGCCCTCGGCCCCGGAGTACTTGGCAATCTTGTGCAGGGCGTGGATGCTGACGGTCAGCACGTCGTCGTCGCGGTAGACGAGGCGGATGGCCTCCTGGAGCCGGTCGTTGATTTCGACCTGGGTGAGGCCGGCGAAGCGGGCAATGCCGTAGTCCTGGTGCACCACGTAGTCGCCGGGCACCAGGGTGCGCAGCTCCTTCAGGGTCAGGGCCTTTTTCTTGGAGAACTTCCGGCCTTCCTGAGCCCGGTAGAACCGCTCAAACAGCTGGTGGTCGGTGTAGACCACGAGCTTGAGCACGTCGTCCACGAACCCCTCGCGCAAACCCAGCAGCAGGTGCTGAAACTGCACGTTGTTATCGAGCTCGTCGAAGATGGTGCGCAGCCGGTCGGCCTGCCGGACGGATTCGGCCGCAATGACGTTGGTAAAGCCCTTTTCCTGGTTGTCGTGCAGGTTCTTGACCAGGCGGCTGAAGTCCTTGTTGAAGCTGGGCTGGGGCTTGGCGCTGAACGAAAACTCCTCAGCCCCGGCCTTGAAGTGAAACCGTTTGCCGAACTCCACGATGGGAAACCCGTCGAGCAGCTTCTTGAACGACTTGCCCGACTCGAACAAATCCTCGGGCTTGCTCACGATCTGCACGCCGCCGGCCGCGGCCAGCATTTCCTTGAAGCCCGCCTCGGCCCGGTCGAACGATTCCTCCACAATGTCCAGGGTCTGGCGCACGTCCTTGGCCCAGATGGCGGTGTTGCGGGGGATGAAGTCCAGAAACGCCTCCCGGGTTTCCTGGAGCAGCTTGGTTTGCACGTTCGGGATGATGCTCACCTGCTGGCGCTTCTCCACCGACAATTGGCTTTCGGGGTCGAAGGTGCGGATGGTTTCCACCTCGTCGCCGAACAGCTCGATGCGGTAGGGCAGCTCGTTGGCGTAGCTGAAGATGTCCACGATACCGCCGCGCACGGCAAACTGGCCCGCCTCGTACACAAAGTCGCTCCGCTCGAAGTCGTACTCGGCCAGCATGTCGCTGATAAAGTTGACGTCGAGCTTGTCGCCGACCTTCACAATAAAGGTGTTGGCCACCAGGCTTTTCTTGTTGATAACCTTCTCGAACAGCGCCTCGGGGTAGGTGACGATGAGGGCCCCGGCCGTATCCTTCACGCTGATTTTCTTGCCCTTTTTGCTCTTCTCCGCGCCTTCCGGCAGGGCGTCGTCGGCATCCTCGGAGGCCTTTTCGGCGGCGGTTTTCGGGCCCCGGTGGCTATTGAGCTTGTTGAGCACCTCGGCCCGCATCAGCACGTTGGCGTTTTCCGTCTCGTCGAAGGCGTAGGGGCGCTTGTAGGAGCTGGGGAACAAGAGCGGCTCTTCGTCGGGGGCCAGGTGCTGGAGGTCGGCCAGGAAGTAGGCGGCCTCGTCCCGGTCGTGGAGGATGAAGAGGTGGTGCTGATCCGGGAACTCCTGGTGCAGGGCGGCGGCCAGCACGGCGTCCTGGCTGCCCACCAGGCCGCGCAGGTGCAGGCGCGCGGGTGCGTCGGCCTTGGCGTCGGCGGGGCGCAGGGAGTGGCGGGTGGCCGGGTTCAGGCGGGCTCCCACGGTCAGCACGGTGGGGTCAAGGGAGTAGAGCTGGAGGAAATCGGAAACCTTCAAAACGACGAGCGGCTAGGAGACAGGCAAAAGGGAACAGCCCGGCCGAAGACAAATCCGGTCGGGCAGGGTTCGGGCACGGGTGCTAAGCAATACCGCCGCCAAGGTCCGAAAGTTTCCGCGAAGCCCGAATGAAAAATGGTTACGGTTGAGTTGGCGGAAAAATGATAAATTGGTCTTTGCTTTGCTTCGCCCTGCCGCTCCAATCACCCCCCAATTCCCCTGTTGCGTATGGACCCCACCCGTAACCCCGCCGAGGACCAGGATTTCAATTTCGACGCCTGGGTGCGTTGGCAAACCCTGAAAAATGCCTGGGTCGGCGTGCAGGAAACCCGCCTGCGGGCCGCCCGGCCCCAGCCCGCCCCGGCGCCCGAGCCGCCCTTCGAGCCGGAAATCGTGTACCTGCTGCCCGTGCCCAACTAAGCCCGGCCCGGCTATTCCCGCGTAAGCCGCCGATATTTTTCCGCCCGCCCTGAGTGGCGGGCCCGTACCTTCGTGCTTTAGCAATTCTATTCCGATTCTGAAGTGCGCGGTTCTTCTCATCTGGCCATTGGCCTGATTACTGGCGTGGCCGTGGGCGGCCTGGTGGCGGGCGTGCCGTTTTCCCCCGCCGGCATTGCCCTGGCCGGCTTTTCGGCCCTGGCTCCCGACCTCGACCACCCCAGCTCCCGCCTGAGCAAGCGCCTGAGCTTTTCGCAGAACTACGTGCGCTTTGCCTTCGCGCTCGTGGCCCTGGGCCTGGCCGGCTACACGCACTACATGCTGCCCCTGGGCTCGTCCGACCGGCGTATGGGCTTCACCGCGGCCCTGGCGTTCGGCCTGATCGGGGTGGCCATGCAGGGCGGCTCGGCCCGCAAGCTGGCCCTCATGTTCACCGGCATCTGCACCGGCCTGGCTGGGCTCTACTTCGGGTTTCTGTGGCTGAGTCTGCTGGGGACGTTCGTGGCGCTGGCGCCCTACACCTCCCACCGCACCTGGACGCACACCATCTGGGCCACCGCCCTGTGGACCTACATCGGCTACCTGGCCAACAACACCCTGGGCTGGCACGGCGTGGCCCACTTTGCCGGGGCTGGCTACGCGTCCCACCTCGTGGCCGACTCCCTGACCAAAGCCGGGGTGAAGTGGTTTATGCCCCTGTCCGACTACTCCTTCAAGATTCCGCTGATCCGGACCGGCTCGACGGCCGGCAACCTGCTGGAAGTTGGCATTTGCGTGGGCTACGCGGCCGTCGTGCTGGTGCTCATCGTCGCCGGCCTGCATTTCTAAGGCTCGTTTGAGGCTCGCCGCCCGTCCGGGGCTACCGCCGCGTTGCCGGGTCCGGCGGCGGCGCGCAACGCGGCCGGAAACAAACCCGCAGCGGCCGACAGAAACCGCAAAAAATGGGAATCCTATTGCCCGGATGACGTGTTAGGAGCAAAGAGGAGGAAAGTGAAAAAACGCTTTTTTTGGGCTGAATAGAGTGCCTTTTTTTGCTCAATAATGTATTATTCCGATATTCTATCGGATATATCGAAAGTGGGCCACGGGTGAAGATAGGATGATGGAAAGGACAATTTCAGTGCGCCGTTCAAGCTCATAGCTCTGACGATGCTGGCTAATGGAGATAAAAGTTGCACTGCTATGATTAAGCTGTTAGCTTCGCACCTATCAGGACAACTTTTCTGAAATTGTACTACGTTGGCGGTATGGCAGAATGCATTTTCGCTAATATTGTTTTAACTTACCGTACTTCAGGGAGGGAAGATTGAGTTGGATATAGGACTTTATACATGCCAAATTGTTGGGAGCTGATGTTCGGATAGCCGGATAAAGCATTTTTGTAAACTGAACCGTAGCCTTGTTTGTCACATAATCATGTGATACCCCCAAGTAGGCCGTGGTAAGAGCGCTAACCTACGAACTCAGATCTGTATCTTTGATCATAGCTACCTTAGCACCTTCGAACCGACTCTAACCATTTCTGCCCTGATTGCACACCTCTCGCATTAAAGCTTTTTTTGTATGAACCAGATGAATAGCCCACTGATAAGGATCGGCGTCTTTTACGACGGCAATTATTTCCTGAAAATCAGTGATTACTACTACTTTCAGCACGAGCGCAAAGCTCGGATTAGTTTAGAAGGCCTGCACGAGTACATCCGGCATCAGGTCGCCGAAGAGGAAGACGTTGATGTGCGCCTGAGCCAGATTACGGACGCGCATTTCTTCCGCGGCCGCCTGTCGGCCACCGAGGCCCGCGACAAAGACCGGCTGTTTCACGACCGGCTGCTGGACGACATTCTGATGAACCTGAGCATCGCCACGCACTACATGCCGCTCAAAACCCGCGACGGTCGTCTGCAGGAAAAGGGCATCGACGTGTGGCTGGCCCTGGAAGCCCTCGAACTGGCCCTGCACAAGAGCTTCGACGTAATCGTGCTCATCGCCGGCGACTCGGACTACGTGCCCCTGATCAAGAAGCTCAACACCATCGGCACCCGCGTGATGCTGCTGAACTGGGACTTCAAATACGTGGACTTCAAAGGCGAAAACCGTGTAACCCGCGCCTCGCAGCAGCTGCTGGAGCACGTGACCTACCCCGTGGCCATGCACGACGTCATCGACAGCGGCCTGTCGAGCAGCGACGAGCTGATCGAGAGCCTGTTCGTGAATACGCCCGAGCCCGTGGCTTTCCCCTCGGTGAAGCCGGTGCGCCCCACGGGCCCCACGGCCGCTGGTCCGGTGGGTACGGTGGGCATCAGCACCATCAAGAACCTCAAGAACGGCTTCGGCTTCGTGGTCATGCCGCCCAATAACCTGTTCTTCAGCTACGCCGACATGGCCGAAGGCGACTTCAACGACCTGCGTGAAGGCGACTGGGTGGAGTTTACGGTGGGCCGCAACCACCGCGACGAAGACTGCGCCCGCAACGTGCGCAAGGTGCAGCCCCCGCAGGAAGGTGACGGCGACGAGTACGAAGAGCACGAGCACCAGTCGGCCTCGTCGGATCTGCTCTAAGCCCGCGGTATACCATCCCGGATAATGGAAAAAGCCGGACCCTCCCAACTCTGGGGGCGTCCGGCTTTTCTGTTTTCGGGCGGGGCGGGCTACAGCTCGGCGGGGCCGTTGTCGACGTCGGGGAACAGCAGGCGGTGGAAGTCGCGCTTGTCGGCCGGGTAGCGGTTGAAGGTACCCATACCCCGGGCCACGACCAGCTCGCGGCTGGCGCAGGTTATTTCGGCGCTGCTCACAATCAGGGTTTTGCCCGAGTGGTCGACGCGGGCTCTGGCCACCAGAAAGTCGTGCAGGCGCACGGGGTGCAGGTAGTTGATCTTAAACTCCACGGTCGAGACCAGCTCGCCGCTCTGGAAGGAGAGAGTGAGGGCCGCCGCGCCCAGGGCCGCATCCATCAGGCCGGCAATGACGCCCCCGTGGCAGGTGCCCGGCGACGAGAGGTGGTCGGGGCGCACCGTCATGGTGTACTCTACCTGGCCGGGACTGGTCACCGTGAGCTGCATGCCGTTGGTGCGCCCGTAGTGGTTGATCTGATTATAAATAGCTACCAGCGTAGCGACGTCGAAGGAGGGGTCCATGGTGGGAAAGGAACTGGGCGGAAAAGAACTGGATATTGGCTGAAAAGTTAGGTTTCTTTACCCAATAACCCCACCGCCATGTCTGCTGCGCCCCTTTCCTTCGCCGAGTTTTATCCGCGCTACCTGCGCGAGCACAGCAAGCGCGGCACCCGGGTGCTGCACTTCCTCGGCACCACGCTGTTTCTGACGGCCTTCGTGCTGGCGCTGGTGTGGCAGCGCTTCAACCTGATTCCGCTGGGCATCGTGGCGGCTTACGGCTTTGCCTGGATCGGTCACTTTTTCGTGGAGCGCAACCGGCCGGCTACGTTTCAGCACCCCTGGTATTCGCTGCTCGGCGACTTCCGGCTGTACTTCGACCTGCTGCGCGGCCGGGAGCGTTTCTAAGTCACGGATTCGGGCGGGTTTTTTGGATGTTGGGCCTAAGGCTACAAGTCTTTGCGCATCAGAAAGTGCGGGATGGAGCCAAACAGCGTGTGCGAGGGCGCCACGACCCGGTAGCCCTGCCGCTCATAAAACGGCACGGCTGCCTGGCGGGCGTGCAGCACGCACTCGGTGAGGCCCTGGCGACGGGCGGCATCTTCCAGGTACGCCAGCAGCTGCCCGCCGATGCCCTGCCCCTGATGCGCCGCATCGACGGCCATGTAGCGCACCTGGGCCTGGCCGGGGCCGCTGGGGTGGAGGCGGGCTACGCCGGCTACGTGGCCCTGCGCGTCGGCGTAGAGGGCGTGAATGGTCGTGGGGGCCGCGTCGTCGTCGGCCCGCTCCGAGCCCGGGGGCTGGTGCCAGGGCTGGCGCAGCACCTGGTAACGAAGCTGGTAGTAGGCGGCGAAGTCGGCGGGGGAGTGGGGGGCACGGATGGGCATGGGCGGGCGGCTGAGGGGACGAGTTACGCAAGGACCGCCGAAAATCTGCGTGGGTTGCGGCGGGCATTTGATACTTTTGCCGTTCAACTTCGTACCAACACCTCTGGCCCGGGCCAGAGCTTTTCGGCCACCATTTCACCCAATCGCACGATTATGCCTTCTTTCGACATTGTAAGCAAAGTAGACCCCCAAACGCTGGAAAACGCGGTAAACACGGCTAAGAAGGAGCTGCAAACCCGCTACGACCTGCGCGACACGAAAGGCGGCATCGAGCTGGACAAGAAGGCCAACACGATTCAGCTGAGCTCGGAAAACTCGATGCGGGTAAAAGCATTGGAAGACATTCTGCTGGGCCGCGTGGTGAAGCAGGGCCTGGATGGCACCTGCCTCGACTTTTCGGCCGAGGAGCAGCCTTCCGGCAACCTGGTGAAGAAAACCATCAAGGTGCGCGCCGGCATCGACAAGGAAGCCAGCCGCAAGATCATGAAGCTTATCAAGGACAGCAAAATCAAGGTCGATGCCCAAACCCAGGACGAGCAGATCCGGGTGTCGAGCAAAAAGATTGACGAGCTCCAGCAGGTTATTGCCCTGCTGCGGCAGAAGTCGGCCGAAGTGGGACAGCCGCTGCAATTCGTGAATATGAAATAAAGGTTTCTTTTAATGTGCTAATTACTAATGTGCTGATGTGCTAATGGTTCGTGTAGTCAGGAGCCAGCATAGCAGCCCGTTTTTCCAGATTAGCACATCAGCACATTTTTCCATATTAGCACATTAACGCGTGTTCGACTTTTCTGTTTTTTCCAGCCCTCAGGCGTGGGTTAGCTTGCTTACCCTCACGTTCATGGAAATCGTGCTGGGCATCGACAACATCATCTTCATTTCCATCGTCGTCAACCGGCTGAGTCCGGAACAGCAGAAGCGGGGGCGCACCATCGGTTTGTTGCTGGCCCTGCTCATCCGCATCGGCTTGTTGATGAGTATTTCCTGGATTGTGGGCCTGAAAGCGCCGCTTTTCCACATCGACGTGCCGTGGGCCGACCACGACTTCGGCGTGACCGGGCGCGACATTATCCTGCTCATCGGGGGCTTGTTCCTGATTGGCAAGAGCACCACCGAAATCCACACCAAGCTACAGGGCGAGGAAGAGGAAGCCGGGGCTACGCCCACCTACAGCTCCATGGGCCGCATCATCGTCCAGATCGTACTGATTGACATCGTGTTCAGCTTCGACTCGATTCTGACGGCCGTGGGCCTGGTCGACAACGTGCTGATTATGATTCTGGCCGTGGTGCTGTCGATGGGCGTGATGCTGGTTTTCTCGGGCGTGGTCGGCGAGTTCGTCAACCGCAACCCCACCATCAAGATGCTGGCCCTGTCGTTCCTGATTATGATTGGGGTGATGCTGGTGATGGAAGCCTTCCACAAGGAAATCGAGAAAGGCTACATCTACTTCGCCATGTTCTTCTCCTTGCTGGTGGAGCTGCTCAACATGCGGCTGCGCAAAAAAGCCAAGCCCGTGCAGCTGCGCGAGTCGCAGTACGACTAAGCACCTGCGCAGTCTTCGTACAAAAAAAGCCTCTTCCACGGTTGGAAGAGGCTTTTTTCATTTAGTGCGGCAAGTCATTTCCCGAGCATGAGCAGCACCAGGCTGGCCAGGGCCGTGGCAATGATAACGGCGTTGATCCGGCCGGCGTCGCCGAGCAGGCGGCCCTGGGTGAGGCCGGCCATGAGCAGTAGTAGCCCAGTAAACGTGAACAGTGCCTGGTGGCGGAACAGCACGGGCAACGGCCGCCCCCCCTGCAACAGCCGCGCCTCCCGGATAAAGTGAAACAGCACCGACACCCGTAGCCGCAGCCGGGTATTGGTAGCAAACATGGTTTCCACCGATTCGTCCCGGGTCAGGAAGCGGCCCTTATCCGTCTGAACCACGTACCGGTCGTGGCCCGGGTCGTAGAGGGCCGGGCCGGTGAAAGAGGCCGTAGTGGGGTAGCTCAGGCCAAAATAATCGACGAAAACCAGCAGCGCCAACGCTAGTAGCACCTTGCCCAAGAACCGGCTGCTGGCCTGGTATTTCCGGAAGTCGATGGGCGGGGTGGCCCGGCGCCGGAACGACTGCCGCGGCGGGGCGGCGGCCCGGGGTGGGGGCGTAGCGCGCGGTGGCGGCGCTGCTGGGCTGGCCGGGCGCGGCGGGTTGCGGTAGGCGCTCAGCAGCGCGTCGTAGCCCCGGCGGCGGGCCGGGTTGCTGAGCACGTCGTACGCTTCGTTCACGAGCAGAAACTGCTGGTGGGCGGCCGGGTCGGTGGTCCGGTCGGGGTGGGTGAGTAGCACCAGCCGGCGGTAGGCCCGCCGGATGTCGTCGGTGGTGGCCTGCTCACTCACGCCCAGCGTGTGGTAATGGTTACGCATACCTTAGGCCGGCCCAGTCGTCGCAAGTTCGGCTACGGTGGCCAGCTGGCTTTGCACGCGCTGGGTGGCCAGCTCCAGAATCCGCCGGCTGACCTCCGGCCGGTGCTGGCGGTAGAACCGCCGCTCGGCGCTCGTAAACAGCCCGATAATGCTGCCGATGATGGTGTAGCGCAGCTTCACGTTGCGGGCCAGCAGCTCGGCTACCTGCCGGTGCTGCTCGGCCGGGCTGCGGCCCGCGAATATGACGTGGTGCTCGCGCAGGAAGTCGGCTACCACAGCCAGCAGCAACTCGTTCTGTAGCTTGAGCACGGGCCGCAGGGTGCGGTGCAGAAAGTCGCCGACGGTAGCCTCTGGTTCGGCGGGCGCGGCGGCGGGCAGCACGGGGCGCAACGCCAGCAGCGCGGCATCGGTGGGCGTAGATGTTTCGGGAGCCATAAAACGGTGGGTGAAGCGGGTTTTTAACCGCAAAAAACCCGCCCGGCAGGGTGCCAGACGGGTTTTGCTATACGTAAACGAAATGCCGCAGGACTTAGTGCTGCACCATTACCTTCTTGGTAATCGTGCCTTCCGAGGTCGTCAGGCGCACTACGTACATGCCGTTGGCCAGCTCCGTGGTGTTGAGGCGGGCACCTTCGGCCTGGATGTGCGCGGCCGAAGCCGACGTACCCAGCACCTTGCGGCCCATCATGGTCAGCATCTCGATTTGCACCGGAGCCTTGCTGCTCACCTGGGTCCGCACGATCAGCTGATCAGCGGCGGGGTTCGGATACACTTCCAGCAGCTTCTCGTTGAGAACCTTCTGCGTGCTCAGCACGGTGGGCAGCTCGAAGCCGGCGGTGTTGTCGCCGACGCTGGCTGTGCCCTGTACGGCGTTGGCACCCATGCCCCGACGGGCGAATACCTGCCAGATCAGGGCCGAGTTGGCGTGGCGGTTGTTCAGGCTGTCGGCCTTCAGGATGGCGTCGCGGCCGTCGAGGAAGCCGGGCGTGCACTTCTGCAGCTTGCAGCCGTCGAGTACCAGTTGCAGGCAGATGTTGTTGCCGCCGGTTGCGGCCGTGAGGTCGGCGTTGTAGCCGTATTTGTTGATCAGCGCCCAGTTCAGGTCCCACAGCACCGTGGCCCATACCTCACCCACGTCGTGGGTTTCCGAGTACTGGCCGCTGCCCGTGCCGATGAAGGCGTAGGTGTAGTTGTTCACCGTGAAGTCGGTCGAGTAAGGCTTGCGGCGAATACCGGCGCCGGTGGGCAGCTGGTTTACGGCGTAAGTCCCTACGCCGCGGGCGGTGGTGCCTACGTCGCCGGGCTTGGTGGTCATCCACAGGCCGAAGAAGTCGCTCCAGCCTTCACCCATCGTTTCGTTGGGAACCCCGTTGGTAGAGGTCGGCAAGCAGGCGCCCGTACCGCCGCCGGTGAGGCGGTTGGAGATGCCGTGGCCGTATTCGTGGGCCACGATGCCGTTGTCGAAGTCGCCATCGGGGCCAGCGCCGCCGGTGCCACCCACCATCACGGGGCCGCCTTCCATGGCCTGCTTAAGCCGGGCACCCAGGGCCTGGGTGATGAAGACCGACGGAATCCGGATGCCGACCGTGTCGGGGGAAGCGCCGGTCATGCCGCCCACGGTGGCCGCGCCGGCCGTATCCACTACTACCACCATGCGGGCACCAGCGGCCTGCGCCAGCTGGATTTTCGAGGCAAACGTGCACTTGCCCCGGTCGATTACGGCGATGTTGCCGCTCAGGGCGGCCGGGTTCAGCAGGGGGCCGTTGCAGCCGCGGGAGGGCTTGGCCGAGCCGTCGTTTACCAATACCAGCTTGCCGCGGTAGGTGCTACCCAGCGAGTTGACGGTGCGGCCGAAATCGGCCAGACCGGCGGGGTAGGTGCCGGCTACCGAAGCGGGCGAGGCCACAATCAGGGTGCCGGGGGCGGCGCTCCAGTTGTACATCTGCATTTTGCCGCGCGTGCCATCGGGCGGGGTGCTGAAGTTGGCGTTGTTGGTGCCGCCGCCGTCCTGCGCCTCCGCCTTCACCTGGTCGTTGCCCAGGCCCAGGTTTGTGTAGTTCTTCTGCTGGAAGTTGGCGGCGCCTTCCGTGAAGCCCTTGCGGAACATGATGTCGTGCATCACGTTGTTCCAGTAGAACAGGTTGGTAACGGCTAGCTTCAGGTTGCCGACCTGGCGCAGGTTGGGGTCGTAGGGGAAGTCAAATTCCAGGTTGGGGCCGCCATCGGGGCTCACGCTGGAGTTGGCAATGTAGGCGTTCCGGTTGTTGCGGTCGTCGTAGGCGTGCACGTTGTTGCCGCGCGTGATGGTGTACTCCGGGCCGGCTACGCCGTTGTCGTCGTGCCAGCCGAAGGGCGAGGCCACGGCGTCAGCGGGATTGACGGCAAGCTGACGCGGGCCGTGGATGGGGCTTTCCACGGTAATGGGCCACACGTTGTAGCTGTTGGGCACGTTCACCTTGTTGGCGGTGGCCGGTGCCGTTTCGGGCATCTTCATCACCGACACGGCGCGCTCCGTGAGCTGGGCAAACGACACGGGCTCGTGTACCGTGTAGGAATACTTGCTCACCAGGGCGCCGGTGCGGGCATCCACGCGCACCGACCAGGCGTCGTCGCTGGTAGTGGGCCACAGCAGCACGTCGTACACCAGGCGCAGGTCGCCGCCGGCTACGGGCAGGTACATCAGCTTGGCTTTGATCTTGTCCTGCGAAATGCCGCCGTCGCTGAAGGTCAGGCCTTCGGCCGGAGTGGCGGCCACTTCCGCGTTCAGGCTGCGGGGGGCAGCTACCTGCAGGGCGCGGGCGGCGGCTTCCACGGCCTGGGCCGGCGTCAGGGTAGGCGTGGTGGTGCGGGCCGCGGCGGCTACGTTGGGCAGGAAGGTGCTGTGCAGCGCCGTTACCTTGCCCGTGCTCGTGACGTGGGCATCGGCTACGGCATCCAGAATTTCAATGCCTTCGTGGCGCTGCCGCAGGTACACGTGGGTCACCCCGTTGTGCTTGTCGGTGTACTGGTTGGTAACGGCCGGGTTGGTCAGGTCCGACTCGCTCAGACCGAAACGGCTCCGTTGGGCCGTCAGTTGGCTCAGGGCCCGGTCGAGGGGGGCATTCTGGGCGGAACCCAGCGCCGGCACGGCCAACAGGGCCGCCAGCGCCAGCGCCCGGTACACGGACACAGTAGAAGTTAACTTCATAGGAAGAGGTTAGGAAAGAAATGCAAAAGGGAGGCGAAAAGCCGTTTCCAAATCTACACAAAATCCGCACAGATTTGCTGCCCGCCCGCTAACTTTCCTTGCCTTTTCCGGCTATTCTCTGCCGAAATAATCAGGTAATAGCCCTATTGGTGCTATTTTTCCAACAACCATTCGGCTTGTTCTATATTCAGGAGCCGGCCTGGTTCAGCTTCGCTATAAAGTCCCAGAGCACCACGCCGGCGGCCACCGATACGTTCAACGAATGCTTGGTGCCGAACTGCGGAATTTCCACCGCCGCGTCGCACAGGGCCAGCACCTCGTCGTCTACCCCGAACACCTCGTTGCCCATCACCAGGGCGTAGGGCTGGCCGGACCGGGGCCGGAAGGCGGGCAGCAGCTGGCTGGCGTCGGTTTGCTCCACGGCCACCACCACGTAGCCGGCCGCCTTGAGCTGGGCAATGGCCTCGACGGTGGTAGCGGCGTATTCCCAGGCTACCGACTCGGTGCTGCCCAGGGCCGTCTTGGTGATTTCGCGCTGCGGGGGCCGGCCGGTGATGCCGCAGAGCCAGATTTTCTCGATGGCAAAGGCGTCGGCGGTGCGGAAGGCCGAGCCCACGTTGTGCAGGCTGCGCACGTTGTCGAGCACCAGGGTCAGGGGGAATTTTTGCGTACTTTTGAAGTCTGCCACCGAGAGCCGGTTCAGCTCTTCCATTGTTCTTTTGCGCATTGCCAACGAGGTATTTTGCCCAAAGGTAGGACGGGCCGCCCGATAGGCCGCCGGCCCGGAACTGCGGCCTCGGCCCGCGCTGTTGGCAAGTAGTCCTTTCTTATAGTAACTCCCCGGCGCTTTCGGGCGCCTTATTCTCCTCGATTCCTTTGCGTACTGCCTCCACTCCGAAGAAGCCGGTGCCCATGCACGGCACGCTGGGGCCCGCCCCGGTGATTGATACGCCGCTGATGAAGCAGTATTATCAGCTCAAAGAGCAGCACCCCGGCGCCTTGCTGCTGTTCCGCGTCGGCGACTTCTACGAAACCTTCGGCGAGGATGCCGTAACGGCCTCCCGCATTCTAGACATCACCCTGACCAAGCGCGGGGCCGGTACCTCGTCGGAAACCCCGCTGGCCGGCTTTCCCCACCACGCCCTCGACAACTACCTGCCCAAGCTCGTGCGGGCCGGGCAGCGCGTGGCCATCTGCGACCAGCTCGAAGACCCCAAGCAGGCCAAGGGCCTCGTCAAGCGCGGTATTACCGAGCTGGTCACGCCGGGCGTTTCCTTTAATGACAACGTGCTGGAGCGCCGCTCCAACAACTACCTGGCCGCCGTGCATTTCGGCAAGCAGGAGTGCGGCATTGCCTTCCTCGACATCAGCACCGGCGAATTCCTGGTGGCCCAGGGCGACCATGCCTACCTGGGCAAGCTGCTCCAGAATTTCTCCCCGGCCGAGGTCTTGTTCTGCAAAAAGAGCCGCTCGGAGTTTGAGCAGCACTACGGCCCGGATTATTGCCACTACGCCCTCGATGAATGGGTTTTTGGCGCCGACTACACCTACGAAACCCTCACCCGCCACTTCAACACGGCCTCACTCAAGGGCTTCGGCATCGACGGGCTGCGGGAGGGCATTACGGCCGCCGGCTGCATCATGCACTACCTGGCCGAAACCAAGCACACCGACATCGGCCACATTGCCAGCATCGGGCGCCTGGAGGAAGACAAGTACGTGTGGCTCGACCGGTTCACCGTCCGCAACCTGGAGCTGGTCCACGCCCAGCACCCCGGCGGCGTGCCCCTGATTGACATTCTGGACCAGACCGTGACGCCCATGGGCGCCCGCCTGCTGCGCAAGTGGGTGGTGCTGCCCCTCAAGGAGCCCGCCCAGATTCAGCGCCGCCTCGACACGGTGGAAGGCTTGCTCGACAACCCCGAATTGCTGGGCGAGCTGGTGCAGCACCTCAAGCAGATCAACGACCTGGAGCGCCTGATTTCCAAAGTCGCCGTGCGCCGCATCAACCCCCGGGAGCTGCTCCAGCTCAGCCGCGCGCTGGACGCCGTGGGCCCGATTCGGGTGCTGCTGGCCGGCTCGGGCATGCGGGCCTTGCAGAAATTAGCCGACCAGCTCAACGCCTGCGAGACGCTACGGGAGGAAATCAAGGCCAAAATCCGGCCCGACGCGCCCATTCTCACCAACCAGGGCAATGTGCTCAACGAGGGCATTGATGCGGAGCTGGATGAGCTGCGCAGCATTGCTTTTTCGGGCAAGGACTATCTGTTTCAGCTCCAGCAGCGCGAAATCCAGAACACCGGCATTTCGTCGCTGAAAGTGGCTTACAACAAGGTATTCGGCTACTATCTGGAAGTCACCAACTCGCACAAGGATAAGGTGCCGGCCACCTGGATTCGGAAGCAGACCCTGGTGAATGCCGAGCGGTACATCACCGAGGAGCTGAAAACCTACGAGGAGAAGATTCTGCACGCCGAGGAGCGCCTGTTCGTCATCGAGCAGAACCTTTACAACGAGCTGGTGTTGTCGGCCATGGACTTCGTGCCCCAGATTCAGCAGAACGCCCGGGCCATCGGCATCATCGACTGCTTGGCCTCGTTTGCCGCCACGGCCCGGCAGCAGCGCTACGTGAAGCCCGTGGTCAACGACTCGACGCTGCTCGACATTCGGGCCGGCCGCCACCCGGTTATCGAGCGGCAGCTGCCGCCCGGCGAAGCCTACATTCCCAACGATATCCGCCTCGACCAGGACGAGCAGCAGATTGTGGTCATCACCGGGCCCAACATGGCCGGTAAGTCGGCCTTGCTGCGCCAGACGGCCCTCATCGTGCTCCTGGCCCAGATCGGCTCCTTCGTGCCCGCCGACGCGGCCACCATCGGCGTCATCGACAAGATTTTCACCCGGGTGGGCGCTTCCGATAACCTGAGCAAGGGTGAAAGCACCTTTATGGTGGAGATGACCGAAACGGCCAGCATCCTGAACAACCTCTCGGACCGCAGCCTGGTGCTGATGGACGAAATCGGGCGCGGCACCAGCACCTACGACGGTATCAGCATTGCCTGGGCCATCGTCGAGCATTTGCACAACAACCCCAAGGCCCGGGCCAAGACGCTCTTCGCCACCCACTACCACGAGCTCAACCAGCTGGCCGACGACTGTCCGCGGGTGCGCAATTACAACGTGGCCGTGCGCGAGTCCGACGGCCGCATCCTGTTCATGCGCAAGCTCGTGGAAGGCGGCTCCGAGCACAGCTTCGGCATTCACGTGGCCCGCATGGCCGGCATGCCCACCGCCGTGGTGCTGCGCGCCAACGAAATCATGCACCACCTAGAGCAGGAGCGGGCTTCCACCGGCCTCGAAGAAGGCCCCACCGAGTTCGACGAAGTGCTGGCCGGCCTGGAAACCGCGCCTAAAAACGGCAAGGCCAGTCGGGGCCCGGTGGCCCAGCCGGCCGCCGCCGTCGCCTCGGCCCCGCGGCCGAGCTTGCAGCTCAGCATGTTCGAGCCCGCCGACCCGGTCTTGGAGCGCATCCGCGAGCAGCTCCAGCAGCTCGACGTCAACACGCTCACGCCCATTGACGCCCTGCTAAAGCTGAACGAGCTGAAGCTGGCGTTGGGCGGGAAGGGCAAGTAAATGGGCGGTATGCGTATTCAGGGAGAAAAATTGCTGAAATTTTTCTCCCTGAAAATGAGCTAGAAAGGCCTTTTACAGTGAAATTTTAACGATTATTTTTGGGGTAGTACTTGACTCCAAGCAAAACGGTAGTACCTTTGTCACATCAAAACGCCACTACGGCGCCAAAGATCAAAAGCGAGAGTAGCTCAGTTGGTAGAGCGCGACCTTGCCAAGGTCGAGGTCGCGAGTTCGAACCTCGTCTCCCGCTCAAAAAGGATGTTTCTTCGGAGGCATCCTTTTTTTGTTTATTTTTCTTTGACATGGCTGCTATCCGTAAGTGCTTAAGTACCGACGATGAGTTTCGGCAGGCCGTGGCCGAAAGCTTATCGGTGGCGCGGGTTTTGAACCGCATCGGACTGGTTCCGGCAGGAGGCAACTACAGGACGGTGCATGCCCGCATAGCCCGGCTGGGACTTGATAAAAGCCACTTCACCGGCGCGGCGTGGAATGTGGGAAGCCGCTACCGGAACGTTAACAAGCCGGCTAATCTGGAGGCTTTGTTGGTTGAGGGGTCGAATTATCAGACCTTTAAGCTCAAAGCCCGGCTCATCGCCGAGGGCCGGTTTGTGCGAAGCTGTTCCGCTTGTAAGCTCACTCATTGGCAAGAGCAGCTGATTCCTCTGGAGCTTGACCACGTTAATGGAATCAACAATGATAATAGAATTGAGAATTTGCGCTTACTTTGCCCTAACTGTCACGCCTTAACCGAAACATACCGGGGCAAGAATCAGAAACGCGCCAGAGTGGTGGAACGGTATACACGAAGGTCTTAAACACCTTTGCCTTCAGTGGCTTACGGGTTCGAGTCCCGTCTCTGGTACTAAAAAAAGCCTCTCTGTATGCTGCAGAGAGGCTTTTTTTGTTGTCTGCAAGCTGGGGTTGAAGGCGTTATACACTGCCAGGGCGAGTGTGACAGGTCGTCAATGGATACCAACGCGCCACGGCCAGCGTTTAGGAATTGCCGCGTAGCTGAAATTAGCGCGGTTCCGGCTTACTTTGACTATGTCCTCTTACTCTCTGCTGCGGGTTCTGGTATCGGCTTTTTGCCTGTTGGGCGGCACCATTAGGGCGCACGGTCAGGCAAGCTTGCCGGGGCGGCCTCCGCAGGCCCTGTTACGGGCCAGCCTGCAGCGTGCCATTACGATGACTGGCGTGTGCGGCAATAGCTACGATGAGGACCAGCGGGTCCGGGATATTCAGGACCTCGACTCGATACAGGCCCGGTTTATCGGGCGGGCGACGGGCTGGTGGAACACTACCTACGACACGCGGGAGGACTCCCTGCACTTTGCCCGCACGTACTACAATACCCACCGGATTCAGGCTGCTGATTCGCTGGCAATTGTGCAGGGCGCCGTGTTCGAGTACATCCGCGACCGGGGCGCGACGACCAGCAACGCTGACCGGATCCGGATTCCGGGCTGGGTGCTGCAGGCCTGGGGACAGAAGGCCGATACGGTACGCTACTTCGTGAGTGCTAATATTGCCTACGCCCCCGGCGACACGCTCGACCCCATCGTGCACGACACGGCCCAGCCTTTCGAAGTGCCCGACGTAACCCGGCTCGAAGCCCGTATGTGGCTCTACTACCGGGCCTGTAGCTACCTGGCCGCCGATATTGAGGCGCTGCACATGGGCCAGATGCGGCTGATAGCCAACAAGGACCGCTACAACGACTACGCCGCCACCCGGGAGCTGTTCGACCAGATTCGCCGCTTCGCCCAGTACGGAGCGCCCGGCTTCGTGCAGCCCAATGGCCGGCAGGGAGCCCGGCGGCAGTGGGTGGCGCTCGACTGCCACTCCAAGCGCCTGCTCAAATCCCAGGGCCAGGATCTGTTCGACTTCTACTCGATACCCATCAGAGCAGTGAAGCTGTACACCAATGCCAACACCAAGGGCTTTTACGCCTCCGGGGTGTATGGCACCGAGCTGCTGGTCAATACGTGTCAGGAGGAGAACGGCGGTGTTTTTCAGGCCCACGAAAGCCCCGGCCTGTTTCTGGTGGAGTTTGATAACAGCCGCAGCCTGAGCGTAGCCCCTGATATCGGGACGCAGCACACGATGTGGGGCTGGGACGAAATAAGCTGGTTTGGGCAACAGCCGGCCGCTTACCGGGCCGACTGGCTACGCTACGCCCACAACTGGCTGGCCTGCAACGATACCGATGTGTTTCTGCAGATGCCCGGGCTGCGGGAGCAGTCAATTGTAGACCGTAGCAACCGGGAAGTCAAGACGCTGTACCGGTTCAGCGACACCCGGCTGGAAAAGCGGCGCATTCGCGAAATCTGGGACGGGGTGTACGACAACTGGGTGCCTGCCTATGCCGTGCCCGGTGCGGCCACAGCCGGTAGCGTGGCTATCGAAACCGACGGAGTCATCTATTGGGTCGATTCGACGTCGCACGCTATTGTCGGGGCCCGCTGGGATGCTACGGCCCGGGTGCCGGCCTGGGCGCCCTTTCGCGTGGGCGAAGTGGCCAATGCCGCCGGCGACCTGCGCTTTGAGGTCGCCGGCACCTTGTTTTATCGCACCCTCGACAATCATATCGAATATTATGAGTACGAAGCTGATGCACAGCGTTGGGTGCATTACACCACCAACGGCCCGGCTGATGTCGGCGGGAATCTGACGTTTGCAGGCGCCGGCCCGTTTCTGAACCGCCGCACCTATCCCACCATCTTCTACCGCAGCCTGACGGGCCGCCTGGAATACCTGCAATACGTGGACAGCACCGCCAGCTGGACCCACCAGGCCGTGCGCCGCGTCCGGGTAGATAACACGGCTGGTGCCATCGTGTGCCCTACTCCCGGGCTGGTAGCCTGCATTTCGGGCAGCGACATCAAAGTGTTTCGCCGCAATGGCCCGCGCTGGCAAAACGTGTCGCCGTGGGACGGCAAAAACGACGTGCGCAGCGACCTGAACTGGTCTAATTTCGCGGAAGATACCGAGCCGAACGGCACCATCGGCCGCTTCTACTACTGCTCTTTCACGAACGACATCGGCACGACCCGCTACGACTACGCCTCGGGCAAGTGGGATGATGGCGGCTTCAGCTACGTGGGCGTGCGCAACGCGGCCGGCGACATCACCTTTAAAGACGCTTCGGAGATGCTCTACCGTACCACCGATAAGCGAATCGGCTCTATCCGCTGGGGCTGTCCGCAGGGCCCGGCCGGCCGCCCGGGTTGGATTCAGTCGGAGTACGTGGGCGTGCAGGACTGCTACCGCGGCCTCGTGCGGCAGCGCGACAACAGCCTGTTTTACATCGGAGCCCAAAACACGGTGCGCTACCTGACCTGGGAGGGGCTCAAATGCACTCCGCCCGCCAATGCCCTCGGCCTGCGGCAACTTTCGGGGGATGCTGCGGAGAGCAAGCTGGGTTCGGCGGAATAGCCGGCCGCCCGTATACCGCGCAGAGTATCGGACTGCTACCCAAGCCCGGCGCCACACGTTTCATCACCTTGCCCATGAGCCAGCACCTGCTCTACGAAACCCCGCAGATCCGGATTTGCTACGACGAGCCGGCCGGCTGGCTGCATTCCGAGTGGATCGGCAACCAGGACTACGAGTCGGTGCGCCTGGGGGCAACCCGGATGCTGGAGTGCCTGACGCAGTACCAATGCCGCAAGGTGCTCAACGACAACACGCGCGTGACCAGCATCTGGGCCGACGCGGCGCAGTGGGGCGGCACGGAGTGGTTTCCGGCCATGCGCGCCGCCGGCTGCGAGTATTTTGCCTGGGTGTATTCGCCCAACGTGTACAGCCGCCTCTCCACCGACCTGACGCTGCAGTACACGGCGGCCGGCATCATCATCCTGACCTTCGACGACATCAACACCGCCCAGCTGTGGCTGCAGCAGATGTAGGGCTAGGAGGGGCGCGGTGGCGCCAGCGGCACGTACCAACGCAGCAGCGGAATAAAAATGATAACCGGCAAGGGCGACACGATGAAGTCGATGAGGCGGCGCCCGAGCTGGTAGGCCCAGCTGGCGTCGCCGAGCAGCTTCCCGCCCAGCAGCAGCACGGCGCAGGCCCCAAACACGGCCGCGTAGAGGGCCAGCACCACCCGCATCCGGGCCGCGTCGAACAGCACGGCCGTGAGCAGCACCAGGCAGGCCCCGGTGTAGAGCAGGGCATAAGACGCCACGGCCGGCAGGCTGCGCGTCGTGACCAGGCCGCTGACGCCCTGCTGCAAAGCGGCGGCCCGCTCGGCCAGGCCCAGGGCCAGAAACAGCTTCTGCCAGCCCAGCGTGAGCAGACTGAAAACCGGCTCTGCGTTCAGACCCACCAGAAAGAGCCCGGCTACCAGCAGCGCGGCTACCGTAGCGCGCAGGGCCAGCACCAGCGGGCGGCGCCGGGCGGCGGGCTTCGTGAGAGAAGTCAGCATGGCTAGGCGCGCAGGGCTTCGGCGGCCGGGCCGGCCAGGCGGCGGGCCCACAGCATCCAGAGCAGGAAAATAAACCCGTACACGACGAAGGTAAACGTGTAGTGGTGGTTGAATTCCACGGTATCGGCCGAGTAGAGGTGGTTGAGGGCCAGGGCGGCGATGCGCACGACGTTGATGCCGTAAATCACGACCATGCCCAGGGGAATAAACCACAGCTTGCGCTGCCAGGGCCCCGGAAAAGCCAGCACGAAGCCCGCAAACAGGGCGTAGAGCACCAACCCGTTGCACGGGTGCCCCACGTGCACTACCGGCTGGCTGTTGAGCAGCAGCAGGTAGGGGTCGAGGCCGTGCACGCTGGTATCGAAGCCGGCTACCCGCAGGGCCGCGGCGCTGGCGGCGGTGATGTTGGCCGAGAGAAACTCGTCCAGGCGGCCGTCGGGGGCCAGGCCCCGCTCGTAGCCGAAGAACCACAGCGCGTAGAAGCCCAGGGCCAGCAGCAGAAAGCGCCGCAGCGCCACGGGTAATGAAGAGAAGACAGCAGGCATCAGCGGGCCACGAAAAATAAGATAAACAGCCAACGAATATACCGGATATCCCCTAATGCGGCACTACCGACGCGGCGGCTACCGGGGCGCGGCCGGGCTGCAAGGGGCGAGTTGGTCAGCCGGGTTTTACTACCTTTAACATCAGCTACTTTACCCCCGCCGTATGTCCTTGCCTTCTTCAGATCTTGTGTCGCCCATGCAAGCCGCTGACTATCAGCAGAAAATCAAGCAGGTGTTTGCGGAAGTCGGGAAGGTGGTGGTGGGGCAGCACTACATGGTGGGCCGGCTGCTCATCGGGTTGTGCACCGGCGGCCACATTCTGCTCGAAGGCGTGCCGGGTCTGGCCAAAACTCTGACAATCAGTACTCTGTCGAAGGTCTTGCACCTGCCGTTTCAGCGCGTGCAGTTCACCCCCGACCTGCTGCCTTCCGACCTGGTGGGCACCATGATTTACAACCAGAACCAGTCGGTATTTGAGGTGAAGAAAGGGCCGATTTTCGCCAACCTGGTGCTGGCCGACGAAATCAACCGCTCCCCGGCCAAGGTGCAGAGCGCCCTGCTCGAAGCCATGCAGGAAAAGCAGGTGACCATCGGCGAAACCACCTACCCGCTGGATCTGCCGTTTCTGGTGCTAGCCACCCAGAACCCGGTGGAGCAGGAGGGCACCTACCCGCTGCCCGAAGCCCAGGTCGACCGGTTTATGATGAAGGTCCACGTCGACTACCTCAAGAAGGCCGACGAGCTGGAAGTGATGCGCCGCATGGCCAACATGAGCTACGTGGGCGAGGTAAACGCCGTGCTGACCAAGGAGGACATCTTCGCCATTCGCTCGATGATCAACCAGGTGCAGATTTCTGAAACCCTGGAGAAGTACATCATCGAGCTGGTGTTTGCCACCCGCAAGCCCGCCGACTACGACCTGGCCGAGTTTGCCCAGTACGTGCAGTTTGGCGTGAGCCCCCGGGCCAGCATTGCCCTGCACCGGGCCGCCAAAGCCGTGGCCTTCTTCGACGACCGGGACTACGTGCTGCCCGAAGACATCAAGGACGTGGCCGGCGACGTGCTCAACCACCGCATCCTGCTCAACTACGAAGCCGAGGCCGACGGCGTCCGGACCCAGGACCTCATCGAAGCCATCCTGCGCAAGGTGCCCATCAGCTAAAGCGGCTTGAATCGTAGCGTTGTCAATAATAAGGCCCGCTTACCGAGAGTAAGCGGGCCTTGCTGATAGTACGCCGCTTTGGAAGTAGCGGCGGCGCAGAATGCAGTAAGCTAATGAATCAAGAAGTAAGTTATTGATGGATAATAGCTTGGCTGAGCGGCTGCCCGGTGGCTGGCAGCAGGCGCACAATGTAGAGCCCGGGCGCTACGGCGCGTAAGTCCAGCGTGTGGCGCAGTGGGCCGGCGGCCGTAGTCAGGGCTTGCTCCTGCACCACCCGGCCCATTGGGTCGAGCAGCTGCACCCGGATGGGGCCGGCGCTGGTCAGCTCGGTGGCAATCGTCAGCGCGTCGGTGGCCGGGTTCGGATACAGGCTCCAGGCCGCAGCCGCTTGGGCGCTGCGGGTGGGAGTGAGCACCACTACCAGCGTTCGGGCCACGTTGGTGCGCACCGGGGCTTCGTAATCGAACAGGATGCGGGCCACGTTGGGAATAACGGCGCCGGCGGCCAGCCCCGGCTGCGGCAACACCCGGAACCGGGCAAAGCCCTGGGAGGCAATAACGTTGGTCGAGCGGGGCGGCAGCTTAATGTTGGGGAAGCGTATCGACAGCACGCCTTTGTTGCTGAGGGTCCAGACGCAGTTGTGCGAATGGGCTAGCAGCTGCAAGGAGCCCGGCACCAGGCGGGAAAGCTGCAGGGTATCTTCGAGCACCGCCGTGAAGGCCGTATCCGTGCCCATGTTCTGGAACCGCACCGTGTAGTCCAGGGGCTGGCGGGCGGCTACCTGCTGGGCCGTCAGCTGGCTGAAGTTAACCGTCAGGTCGTTGGGGTCCAGCGGACTGGTTACGGTTTGTTTTTCGGTGGTGGCGTTGTCGGTGGGCGCTACGTCGCCGGCCAGGGGAGCCGCCGCGCTGCTGTTGAGCACGGTACCAGCTGCCGTGTTAACGGGCAAACTGAACTGCACGTCGAAGGTGAGCCGCGCCAGTGGCGGCAGGCTGCCGTACGTCCAGGAAACCGTGCCGCCCGACTGCGTGCCGACCGGGGAACTGGCCACGTAGGTCGCCCGCGCATCGAGTGTGGCCGTGGCCGTGCCGCCGGCAATGGTCGTGGTGCCCACGTTTTCCACCGTGAGGCGGTATTTGGTCAGGAAACCGGCGCGGGCATTGCCGTAGGGCGTCAGGGTCACGCGCACGTCGGGCTGGTTGGGCACGGGGCGCACTCCGAAGTTCAGACCCTCGGTGCTTTGGCCCACGCCGGGAAAAGTTGTCGAGTAAGCTGCCGGGCTCGGCTGGCTGACCACGTAGTGAGGCAAGACGGAAGCTACCGAAAGAGAAGCCGCGCCCGGCTGGCCAAACACGCTGTAGGCCCCGGTAGCTGGGTTGGTGCTGAAACTCAGCTGCTGATTGGCTTCACTGATAACTACGCTCTGCGGAAAAGCTCCTTCGCCCGCGTCCTGCTGGCCGTTGCCGTTGGCATCGAGGTACACGGTGCCGCTTAGCCCGGCCATAGCATCAAAGCGCACCAAGCTGTGGCCGGCCGTCGTCGCCGTTTGCTGGTCGAGCACGGCACCGGCCCGGGCCGTGGCCAGCAGGTAGAGGCTGCCCGCCGCCAGGCGCAGGGGTTGGGTACCCGTGCCGTTGGTGCCGGTCGGCGACAGTGCGTAGCTCCGAACCGAGCGTAGGCTGCCCGCCGCGTCGAAGCTGGCCAAGTACGATGGGCCCGCCAGCTGCACCGGGTTGGCGTTATCGATAGTGAGGCTGCTGGCCGCGCTGCCCCCGCTCAGGAAAGACGTGCCGGCCTGATCTACTACCAGGCCCCACTGGCCGCCCACGCAGCTGGCGGCGGCGCCGCAGCCCCCCAGGCCCCGCACCCACTCGGGCTGGCCGCTGGCCGATATTTTGGCGGCGAATACGTCGGGGGTGCCCGTGGTGCTCCGCGTGCCGAACTTCACCGGCGCGCCGCCGAAGGACTGGCCCATCAGATAAGCGTTGCCGGCCCCGTCCACGGCAATGGCCCGGCCCATGTGCCGACCTTGGGTTGCCCCCGAGGAGCTGGTAACCGCCCACCGCACGACGCCGCTCGGGCTTATCCGAAACGCCAGGGCCACTTCATTGTCGGCGCCGGCCCGCACATCGGTGCCGTTCACCGTGAGCCAGCCCGAGAGGCGGCCGATGCCGTACAGGTCGCCCTGGGGGCCAATGGCCATGTCGTAGAGGGCCATTTGGTTGTCGCCCGCGCGCTTGTGGCCCACGAAGGCAGCCACATTGCGCAGCACCCCGCTGGAGTTCATGGTAACGATGACGGAGTCTTCGGCAAAATAATACTTGTTGCCCTGGGCATCAGCCGTTAGCATGGGCGCCACGTAGTGGTGCAGCGTTATCGGTACCGGCCGCTGGGCCACGGCCAGCACAGTGCCCTTCGGGCTGATTTCAAGCAGGTAGCGGCCAAATCCCGGCAGGGTTTGCCCGCCCAGCGTAATGCCCACGCCGGTAGTGGGTCCTCCCGGGTTACTTTGCTCGATGGTAAGCACGGCGGTCAGGTTGCCGGCCGCGTTTACCGTCAACTCGCCCAGGTGCTCGTTGCCGTTGCCGTTGGCTGTCAGCACCCAGGCCACGTCGCCGTTGGCATTGAAACGGGTGAGCAGGGCGTCGTAGTCGTTGAGGTTGGAGGGGCTGCCGTCGCAGTTGTTGCCCCAGATATGCACCGTGTTGCGGTACATCGAGCTGGTGTACACGTTGCCCGCGGCATCGGCCGCCAAGTACTGGCCGGCATTCACGGCGCTGGGAATCTGCCGGATCCAGGCCGTTTGCTGGGCCTGCACCGCCTGGCCGGTGCCGAGCAGCAAACCGGCCATCCCCACGATATAGCGTAGAAATCTCATGAATAATCGAGAAAAGGAAGTGAGTTGTCCGGGCGTCCTTCGCGCCGGGTACTGCGTGGCACTGCCCCGGCCGGTTAGCAGTGCTGGCGTTTCAAAGGGGTAGACCGGGGCCGGGGGCAAAAGGCTTCCGGCCGGCCGAAAAAATTATCAGAACTGCCACCGCACTCCCAGCTGCAGGCCGGTGGCGGTGCTTTGCTGGCGCAGGCCGGTAGCCGTTTTGTAGACCGACAGCGCCTGCCAGCGCACCGCCGGGGCCACGCTCACGCTGAGGTGCGACGTCAGGGCGTAGTTGAGCGCCAAACTGCCCATCAAGGCCAAGTTCAGGGGCCGGAAGGGCCCTTCGGCCACGCGGACTTTTTCGGTGCGGTAGCGGTGCCCGTCGTCGGTCACGAGCTGGCTGCCACCCAGGAACAGCTGGATCTGGGCACCCACCGTGGCATCGGCCCACCAGCGGCCCCCCGAGGGCGGCGTGAGACGGTAGCGCAGCTGCACGGGCACGGTGAAGAAGTGGTAAATCGGCTTGAGCGTGCGGTAGGTGGTGGTTTCGCGCTTGTCGATGAGGGGCGTAATCGTGCGGCGCGTGTTGCGCACCGTGTCGTTTTGCACAATGACCGTGCGCAGCGTGTCGGGCCGGCTGATGTACACCGTGTCGTAGCGAATAACCTGCCCGCTGGAGTTGAAGACGGGACTGAGCTGGGGAATCTGAATGAGCCGTACCGAATACACCGTGTGGGTGCTGGAAAATACGTCGGTGGTGTGGGAAATCGTCGTGTCGTAGCGCACGGATATGTCGGTGCGCTGGTCGGCTACCCGCAGCTCGGCCCCGGCGCGGGTGTAGCCCAGGCCGGCGCCTACGCTCACGCGCTGGTTGAGGCGGTATTCGCCCATTACGGCCGCGCTCAGGCCTTTGCGGCCTACTTCCTGGTGGCGGCGCAGGGCCTGCATCGTGTCGTTGGGGGAGGTTTGCAGCTGCTGGTAATTCTGCTCGGGCGTTACCGTCGCCAGTAGGCTCCAGCGGCGCACGGGGCGCAGCCGGGTGGTGTCGGCCGGGGCCGGCGGCAGCGGCGTGGCGGCCAGCGCGGGCACGGTCGGCGGGGTGCCCAGGGCCAGCAGCAAACTGTCGTTGCGCCGGCGCAGGCGGCCGAGTTCGGCCTGCTCAGCCCGCAGCGTGGCCACAATTTCGGCCCGGGAAACAAAGCCCAGCGCCCGGCGCACCGTGTCGGGCACCGGCTGAAGCAGGCGGCGCTCCAGCGCCACGAACGAGCGGACCGTAGCGGGCAATGAATCGGCGGAGGCCGTAACAAGCCAGCCAGAGCGGGTATTCAGCTCACTTCGGGTTTGAATAATCTGGCTTGAATCGGGGGAAGCAGCCGCGGGTGAGGCTATTGCCGGGGCCGGCAGCAGCGGCATGTCAGGAGCTGGGCGGTGCAGGGCAGTCCGGGCCAGGTCGGCTGCCGGGCGCAAAGGCCGGCAGGCCGCCGTAAGCTCCCGCGCCGGCCCTTGCGGCCGAAGCCCGGCGGATAACCCGGAAGTGGCGGGCGCAGTGGTGGCGATGCGCTGCGGCTCGGGGCGGACGGGAGCCGCAACCGGCCACAGCCGGCCGCCCACAAAACTCAGCAGGGCCACCAGCGGCAACAGGGCCGGCAGCAACCGGCGGCGCCGCGCCGGGCGGGGAGCCGGCCGGGCTGGCAGCTGCTTGGCAATACCCTGCCACACCTGGTCGGTAGGGGGGAGGTGAAAATCACTGAATAGGTTACGCAGGGACTCATCCAGGCGGTTATCTTCCGAATCTTCCATCATGGCCGAATAAAATTGGTCTGCCGCTGGTGCAGCAGCAGAAGGTGTTTGCGCGCCTTGCTCAGCTGCGCTTTCGACGTACTTTCCTGAATGCCCAGCAGCTCACTGATTTCGGCGTGCGAGTAGCCGTCCACGGCGTAGAGCAAGAGCACCAGCCGGCAGCCGTCCGGGAGCCGGTCAATCAGCGCCAGTACTTCCGTGACGGTCAGGCGGTCCAGCGCATCCGCCTCGGGGGCGCTGGGCTCTTCCACGTCTTCGAGCAGCACTTTCTGGCGTTGCAGCCGCCCGCTCTGCCAATGGTTGATGGCGGTGGTAACCACGATGCGGCGCACCCAGCCCTCGAACGAGCCTTCCCCCCGGAATTCAGCTAGCCGGGTAAAAACCTTCACAAAAGCATCCTGCAGAATATCTTCCGCCTCCGGCACCGACCGGGCGTAGCGCCGCGCCACGCCCAGCATCTTGCTGGCGTAGAGCGTGTACAAGGCTCGTTGGGCCGCTGGCTCGCCGCGGTGGCAGCGAGCCAGCAGAAGAGGAAGGTCGGGCAGAACCGCCATGCAGAAGGGGGTGCCCAACAGGGGCATTCGGGGGCAAGACAGGACCCGGCGCGAAAAGGCTGCCGACGGTCCCGAAATTTTCTAAAAAGTACGCCCCGCCGGAAATTCGGCAAAACCTGCGGCCAGCGGCGGCAGAAAGTAGTGGGGAAGAGTAGCTTTGCAGCTCGTTTTTGCCCGTGCCATGTCTTCTTCCCGCCTGACCAAAACCCTGCGCGGCCTCGCGGCCCTCGTGCGCAACCCCTGGCTGCTCAACCACGTGCTGGCCACCGACGAAGCCGCCTGGCAGCAGCGCGCCCTGGCGCACCGGCAGCGGCAGCTCACGGCCCAGGGCCTGGCCGCCGTGCCCTTGCAGGCGTTTCTTTCACCTCAAGACGACACGGTGCGCCCCTTCGCCTTCCGCGACGGGGGCTCGTTGCCCACCGATTTGCTGCTGCTGCGGGCCCTGGCCCGGCGCGTACCCCAGGCCCGGTACTTTGAAATCGGGACGTGGCGGGGCGAAAGCGCGGCCAACGTGGCCGAAGTGGCCGCCGCGGTGTACACGCTGAACTTGTCGGCCGAGGAAATGGTGCGGCTGGGTTTGCCGGCGCGCTACATCGAGCTGCACGGCTTTTTTTCGCGGCCGTTGCCCAACGTCACCCACCTGCACGGCAACTCCGCCACCTACGATCTGGCCGGCCTGGGCCAGCCGTTCGACGTCATCTTTATCGACGGGGACCACCGCTACGAGGCCGTGCGCACCGATACCCGCCGCGTGTTCGAGCACCTGGTAGGGCCCCAGACGGTAGTGGTGTGGCACGACGCCAGCCGCCAGCCGGGGCAGCCGCGCTGGGAGGTGCTGGCCGGTATTCTGGATGGCCTGCCCGCCACGGCCACCGGCCAGCTGGTACAGGTCGAGAATACGCTCTGCGCCCTGTACTCGCCCGTGCCGCTGCCCACCCACGTCCCCGATCTGCTGGCCGACCCGGCGCACTGGTTTGAAGTGACGCTGCGGCCGGTGGCATCGGGACAGTAAGCGCTACGCGGCTTTTTGCAGCAGGCTGCGGGCATAGCGCACGTCGGCTAGGCGCGGCCAGAAAGCCCCGGTGCCGGCGCCCGTCGCGCGCTGAAACTGCCACACCAGAAAGCCCGTGGAAGCCAGATACGACAGGGTAGTGGCCAGCGCCGCGCCGTTGATGCCCAGGGCTGGAATCAGCAGCCAGCAGGCGGGTAGCGTGACGAGCAGGCCGACGGTGGTCGCCAGGTTATTTACCTTATAGCGCCCCAGGCCGGCAAAATAAGTGCTGCAGATAACGTTCAGGGCCATAGCCGCCACGCCCGGCGCCAGGCGCAGAATAACGGGCCGGGCCGTGCCAAACTCGGGCCCGAACACGCCAGTAAGCACCGCCGGCGGCAGGGCACACAGCACCAGCACGGCCCCGATGGTAGCCAGCAGCGTGAGGCGGGCTACCCGTAGCGTGGGCTCAATCTGGGCGTGCTTATCGGCGGCGTGCACCAGGTCGACGTACTGAATCAGGGCCGTGCTGCGCGGAATCAGCCAGATGGCCTCGGCCAGCGCCACCCCCACCGACAGCACCCCCACGGCCCGGGCATCGGCGTAGTGGGCCACGAAATAGTAGCTGAGCCGGTAGTTGGCAAACGCCAGGATGTTGGACAAGTGCGCCCCCCGGCTGTGGTAAGCCAGCTCCCGGGTAGTAGCCAGCAGGTCGCGGCCCCCGGCCCATTGGTCGGGCAGGCGGCTCAGGGCCCCGAAGCTCAGCAGCAGCGGCAGCCCGTAGGCAGCGTAGGCGGCGTAGTAATATACCGGCACCACGCGCCAGTGCAGGGCCACCAGCAGCAAGGCCAGGCCGCCCGCCAGCAGCCCCACCTGCAGCAGGTTCAGGAAATTGTAGCTGCCTTCCTGCTTGCGGCCCAGCAGCAATGAGGTGTTGATGGAAAGAAACGCCTGGAGCAGCGCCAGCGCCAGCAGGTGGGCCAGGTAGTCGGTGGGCACTTGCCGGGTAAAGCCCACGACGGCCGTACCCGCGCCGCACACCAGCGCGGCCCAGCCGTAGGCCGGCACCAGCAGGTGCCACAGGCTACGCTTGGGGGCCAGGTAAATCAGGGAAGAGCCGCCCAGCAGACCGATAAAGAGCAGCAGGGCGGCACAGTCGGTAATGAACAGGCTGACGGCCCCGCGCCCGGCCGCCCCGAGGTAGCGCGCCGTCAGCCACACGATGCCGAAGCTGAGCAGGGCCGTGCCCAGGCGGGTAGCAAAGTTGTGCAGAATGCGGCGCAGCATACGAAGAGGCAAAAGACTAAACGGGCCGCTAAGATGGGGCCGATTCGCCGGAATAGGTGCCGGCCGGCGTCAGCACCCGCCGGTACAGGTCGGCGAACTGCCGGCCCACCTGGGCGTAGCCGCAGCGGGCCTGGGCGTCGGCGCGCAGCGTGTCCGGCTCGAACCGGGCTTTTCCCGCCAGTATGGCTTCCAGGGCCTGGGCTAACGCCGCTTCGTCGTCGGGCTCCACCAGCAAGCCGAAGGTGCCGGGCGGCCGGAACAGCTCGGGCACCCCGCCCGTGGCCGGCCCCACCACCGCGCAGCCCGTGGCCCGCGCTTCGAGCAAAACGCACCCAAAGGTTTCGGCCCGGCTGAATGAGACGAGGGCGGCGGCGCGCTGCATTTCCCGGGCTACCTCTTCGTGGGCCAGCTTGCCCAGAAACACCACCGTGCCATCGGCCAGCAGCCCCAGCTCCTGCGCCAGCTGCCGCAGGGCGGCTTCATCGGGGCCGTAGCCGGCCACGCGCAGACGCAGCGCCGGCCACGCGGGCTGCAGCCGCGCCACCACCCGCAGCACCCCCGACAGGTTTTTCACCGCGTCGTGAAAGGCCGAGACGTGCAGCAGCTGCCCGGCCACGCGCGGCGCGGCGCCCGGGTGGAACAGGTCGGTATCCACCACGTTGGCAATAACCACGGCCCGCTGGTTCACGAAGCCAAGGCGGCGCATGGCTTCGCGCAGGCCTTCCGAGACGGTGTGCAGCGCCGCCGCCCGCCGCACTACCAGGCGCGTCAGCACCCGCCGCAGCCCGCCGATACCGGCCGCCCGTTCGGGCAGATACAGCGTCCAGTGCTCCGTAATCAGGTAGGGAATGCCCCGCGTGAGGCGCAGCCACCAGGCGGCTAGGCCCGTGCGCAACAGCACGTGCACGTGCACCAGCTGCGGGGGCTGGCCCCAGTGCGCCACCACGCGCCGGTAGCCCCGGGCAAGGCACCAGAAGTAGAGCAGCAGCTTCAGCACCTTATCCAGCGGAGCCAGGCCGGTGGGGCGGGCCCGGTAGTAGTAGCGCAGGGTCGGCACGGCAGCGGCCAGCTCGTCTTCGCACACCATCAGGCTGGGCAGCGGGCCCCGGGCTACGGCAGCAAACACCACGGCTACCCGCGCGTGCGGGGCAATGGCGGCCACGTGCCGGGCTACGAAGTCCCCGTCCTGGTCGTCGTAGCGGTGGGGGTACCACTTGGGCAGCATCAACACGCGGGGCTTCATAGTGGCTGCAAGCTACGCGTTTTGCCGGGCGGGTGCACAAAAAAGCCTGCCCCGGCGAAGGGCAGGCTTTTAGGGTAGAGCAGCTTGTTTTCTGGGCTCAGAAGGCGAAAGGCAGATTACTTGGCTACCACGAAGCGCACCGTCTGGCTGGTTTCGTTGGTGGTCACGGTGGCCAGGTACACGCCGTTCTGCAACGACGCAGGCAGGGCTACTTGCTGCAAGCCGGCTCCCAGGCGGCCCACCTCAATGCGGGCTACTGCGCGGCCCACGGCGTCCGTCACGCGGATAGTAGCCACATCCGCCCGCTTCAACTCAAACGAGAGCAGGGCCTCGCCGGCCGTGGGGTTGGGCGCCACGCTCAGGCTCTGCACCTGGTCGTTGGCGGGTTTGGTAGCCAGGGTCTGGCCCACGATGTTGTAGCAGGTCGTCTGGGGGTTGAAGTTGGTCCAGCCGGCCGTCCAGTTGGAAGTACCGAAGGCACCGCGGAAAGTGGCCGTCTTGTCGAAGAAGGAATCCGCCAGCTTGGCGTCGGTGAAGGCCCCGCCGGTGCGCAGCGGCGAGGCCGCGGGCAGCTCGAAGCTCGGCACGCAGGCGGCGTTGGTGCAAATCCCGGTCGAGTTGAAGTTGTCGGTGTTCAGGCCCAGGTCGGCGGCATTGGTATAGAGCGTGTTGGCGTTGGCCGCCGCGTTCCAGAAACCGGCCACGTCGTAGGTTGCCCCGGCCAACTCGAAATTGGTCGTCATGTTCGCCATGACGTTGTTTTTCAGGACCAGCTTGCCGCTGCCGGCGTTGCCCTGGGCGCCGGTGCCGTCCAGCGTCAGACCCGTCGGCCAGCCCGACAGCACCGTGTTGAAGATGGAAATAGCCGTGTTGCGGCGCAGGTGCATGGCCCGGGTGAAGTTGGCCGACGCCCCGATGGGCGTGCGCAGCAAAGCCGTTACGTTCGAAAATACCGGCGAGGTCTGGGGCGTGTTGGTCGAGCCGCCCGAGTCGTTGTCCGACTCAAACGCCGTCGAGCCCGATACGTCACCCACGGTGGGAGTGCGCACGATCAGGCCGTACTGCACCTTGCCCGAGTAGCCGTTGTCGGTGTCGAAGTCGTCGTCGGTAGTCGATACAGCCACCAGGTGCTTGGCATTCACGGTGCCGCCAAACCACTCGAAGGAGTCGTCGCCGGAGGCGTATACCTGCACGTAGTCGATGGTGGTGCCGGCGCCCACGCCGCCCAGGGTCAGGCCGTTGATTTCGGAGTTGGGCTGGAAGGCAATACCGGGGAACTCGATGCGCACGTAGCGCAGGATGCCCGAGTTGTCGTTGGCATCCGTGCCGCCGTAGGTCGAGCCCACGCCGCCCTCGATGATGGGCGTGCCGCTCAGGTTCACCGGGGCCCGGCCGCAGATAATCAGGCCGCCCCAGTCGCCGCGGGCCCGGCTGCCGGCCGGCTCGTTGGAAGTAAACACGATGGGCCGGGCGGCCGTGCCGTCGGCAATAATCTTGGCGCCCTGCTCGATGATGAGCGCACCTTTGGTCGACTTCTCGCCCTTGATGATGGTGCCGGGCTGAATGGTCAGCGTGGCCCCGGCCTTCACGTACACGAAGCCCGACAGCAGGTAGATGTTCGAGCTGGTCAGGGTGGTGTTCTGGGTGATGTTGCCGCTGATGACCGTGGCCGCCGGCGCGGTGGGGCAGGCCGTTTGGGCCACGGCAGTTGCCGCGGGAGCGGTAGCCAGGGAGCAGGCCAGCAAAACAGGAAGTAACAGCTTTTTCATAGGGTTCAGGAGGAGGGTGAAATGACGTTGCAAAGGTCAGCAAGCAGAACGCCCACCGGGTCAGGGTGGGCGTTATCGTTTCGTTAGCGGCGTGTTACCTTATTGTTTAGAAGTTGTAGGTCAGGCCCAGCGTGGAGTAGCTGCCGCGACGGAATTCGGCAAACGGCCCGCGCTCCGTGCTGCTGATCTTGCCGTCCCGGTCGAAGTCGTAGTACTGCCGCACTTTCTGGTTCAGCAAGTCCTGAATGCCCGCCTTAAGCTGCAGGTGCTGCCCGATGCCCTTGGTCACGGCCAGGTCAATCACGTGGCGGGGCATCTCGATGACCGAGTAGTTGAACTGCCGGTCGCCGGCAAACTGGATGCGCTGCCCGATGACGTTGTACTGGGCCGATACTTGCCAGTGGTTCTCGTCGTCCTGGTAAAACAGGCCCGCATTCACCACGTAGGGCGACTGGCCCTGCAACGCTCGGTCGGAAAGGGCGAAGTTCTGGTTGTTGGCATCTTCCTTCAGCTGCACCCGGCTCTTGATGACCGAGGCATTCAGCACCACCGAGAAGCGCTGCAAGAAGGGGCTCTGGGTCAGCTCCAGGAACGATTTGCGGGCTTCCACTTCCACGCCCACGTCGTAGGCGTTGTCGGCGTTCTGGAAGGTCAGATACATCTGCTCGGTCGAAACCGACTGCGTGGACTGCTCAATAGCGTCGCGGAAGTACTTGTAGAACACACCCACCGACAGCAGCTCCGAGCGCGAGGGGTAGAACTCGTAGCGCAGGTCCGCATTGTAGATCGTGGCCGTCTTCAGGTTGCGGTTGCCGGTGATGATGGCGTTGTTGGAATAGTCGAAGTAAGAGTAGTTGGCTACTTCCCGGAACTCGGGGCGGTTCACGGTCACGCTGCTGGCCAGGCGCAGCAAGGAGCGCTGGTTGAAGTTGTAGGTCGCATTCACCGAGGGCATCGGAATCCAGCGCTTCTCCAGGTACGAGGTGTCGGTGGCGCTGCCGTTGACCAAGGATTTGCGGTTGTATTCCAGGCGCACGCCGCCCGAGAGGTTGAGCTGGTCGGTGAGGGGGGCCACGGCGCTCAGGTAGCCCGCTACCAGGGTGTTTTCGGCCGTGTACCGGTCGCGCGGCACGGTGCCTTCGCTGAGCTTGAAACCCGTCTTGGGGTCTAGGTTTTCGGGGGCAAAAATCCGGTCAATCGGCAGTGAAGTCAGCGCGTTGATCCGCTCAATGTTGTTTTCATCCTCGAAGTATACCGTGCTGCCGGGTACGTAAGAGAAGTAGCGGTTTTCGAACTGCCGCTTTTTCTGCTCGGCGTAGAAGCCGGCCCGCACCTTGTATTGCGACGCCCGGGTGGTGTCGCGGCGGCTCTTGATGCGCCGCTCCCACTGGCCGCTGCCCATGTAGGTGTTCTCGCTCAGGTTGGAGAAAAAGCGGCTGGCATCGTAGGGGTTGCCGCCGTTGGGAATGATTACCAGAAACGGCTTGGGTGCTTCGCCCTCCTGCGGGGTGCGCCGCT
The DNA here is from genome assembly GCF_004765605.1 of Hymenobacter aquaticus. NCBI lineage: Bacteria > Pseudomonadati > Bacteroidota > Cytophagia > Cytophagales > Hymenobacteraceae > Hymenobacter > Hymenobacter aquaticus. Next base: position 752,640 of record NZ_SRLC01000002.1, read on the forward strand.
GGCTGTTGTAGCGGCTGTAGTCGGGCTCATCCTTATACACGTAGTTGTAGCCGGCGGCCCAGGTCACGTTCGTGTGCTCGTTCGGGCCCAGATCGTGGGAACCTTGCAACTGGCCCGAGTAAATGGTGCGGCTCTGGTAGTGCAGGGCGTGGCCCTGACGGTCGAGGCCCTGGTCCAGAATCTGGCCCGTGCGGTGGGTTACCTCGTCGGTGCCCAGCTGGTTCAGGAAGTTGCGGAACTCCACCCGGTTCCGGTCGTTGAAGCGGGCCTGCCAGTTGTGGATAATGCCGAGGCGGGTACCGGTTACCGCCCGCTGGTCGTTGTACAGATACTGCTGCCGGGGTTGGTTGGTGGCCGGGTCTACCTCGATCTGGTAGCGGCTGCGCGTCACGTTGGTTTGCTCGTGGGTGTTCGAGTACGACAGCGACGTAACGTTGCTCAGGTAGGTGCTGCCTATTTCGTAGTGGCGGCTCAGGCCCAGCGAAATCCGCAGGTCGGGGCGGGCCGTAATGCGGCTGGGTACCCATTCGTTGCGGAATTGCGGCTGCGTGGCGTCCGCCAGCTTTTCGGGGGTGCCGCTGGGCATCTGCCGGGCCCCGTTGTCGAAGCCCAGCCAGTCGGTGTTGCTGCGGCTGCTTACCTGATACCCATCCTTAAACGTGGTGTTGCTGCGGGCCCAACCCGATACGCTCAGGCTGGTGGCATTTTCCAGCACGCTGTTCTTGGTGTACACTTTCACCACGCCGCCGCCCATTTCGCCGGGCAGCTCCGGCGCGCCCGACTTAAAAATCAGCACCCGGTCGATAACCGAGCTGGGCAGGATGTCGAAGGAAAACGAGCGGGTATCCACCTCGGCCGAGGGCGTCAGCGCGTCGTTCAGCAGCACGGTGTTGTAGCGCTCGGCCAGCCCCCGAATCACGATGAAGTTGTTGCTCTGAATCGTCACGCCCGGAATGCGCTTCACGACTTCGGCCGCGTCGCGGTCCAGCGTCTTCACGATCTGGTCGTTGCTCATGCCGCTTACCACCACCTCGCTGCGCTTCAGATCCTGAATCATGGCCACCTCGGTGCCCGTCTGCTTCTGGCCCGTCACGGTGACTTCCTGCAGGTTGGTGGTATTTTCCTCCATCACCCCGTTGAGCGTGGTTTTGGCATTGGCCGTCACTACCACGCCGGCAAACGTTAGCGGCTTGTAGCCGATGTAGGTCATGGTAATGCTATACGTGCCGGGGGCCAGCTTGAGTTCGTATTTGCCCTCCACATCCACCGGAGCCGCCTGCACGGTGCCCGTCACCAGCACGGTGGCGCCAATGACGCCTTCGCCCGTCTTTTTATCAGTTACCTTTCCGCTGATTGCTCCCTGCTGGGCGAAAGCCACGGCGTTGATAATCAGAAAAATAAACAGTAGTCCTAGACGGCGCATACGGCTGTGATTTTTTCGTTTCACAAAGCTACCGCCGCCCTATTATGCCAATATGTCGACAAGATTACCCTTATGTTATTCTCAAAGGGGTATATACATACTCCGTTGAAAACCATTACTTTTGCACCCGCTTTCATTTACCCCTCAGCCCTCCCGCTCCATGCTTTTGTCCATGACCGGCTACGGTATCGCGCATCGCGAAACCGACCGTTACTCGGCCACGGTCGAAATCAAGTCTCTGAACTCCAAGACCCTGGATTTGAGTTTGCGGCTGCCCCGCTTCCTGCAGGATCGAGAGCTGGAGCTTCGAAATATTATAACCAAGGCGCTGGTGCGGGGCAAAGTCAACCTGAGCTTCGACTTCGTGCGGCCCCGCAACGCGGTGCGGCCCAGCGTGGCGCTCAATCAGGAAGCCCTGCTGGCCGCCTACCGGGAGCTCGAAAAAGCCGCCGAGCTGGTAGGGGCTCCCAAAGATCAGCTGTTCGCGCTGGCGCTGAATATGCCCGGCGTGCTGCAGGCCCCCACCGAAGCCGCCGCGGCCGAGGAAGACGAGGAAGTCAGCTGGGACGAGCTGCTGCCCCTGGTCACGGAAGCCCTGGAGCGGGTCAACCAGTTCCGGCACGACGAAGGCCAGTCGCTGACCACGGAGATTATCGGCTACGTGCAGCAGATTCAGCAGCAGCTCAAGGAAGTAGAGCGGCACGACCCGGCCCGCATCGAGCACGTGCGCCAGCGGCTGCAGCAGCACCTGGCCGAGCTGACCAGCCACGAGCAGTTCAATCCGGTGCGCTTCGAACAGGAGGTGCTATACTATATTGAGAAGCTTGACATTGCCGAGGAAAAGGTTCGTTTGACCAGTCATTTGCAGTACTTCATCGAAACCGTAGGCATACCCGAACCCAGCGGAAAGAAATTAGCGTTTATTTCGCAGGAAATTGGCCGCGAAATCAATACAATTGGTTCAAAAGCAAACGATTCAGTGGTTCAGCACCTAGTGGTGGGCATGAAAGAAGAGCTAGAGAAAATCAAGGAACAGATCAACAACATTCTTTGAGTCCAAGGGCCTTCAGCTAACAACCGTCAGTATGTAGAATTGAACTTTTGACATAAATTTTGGTATAGTTGTATCGCTATACCGATTCCGGAAATTTTATGTTAACCCGGAGGACATCCAGAAATAGGTATTTTTCGTAAATGCCCTCAACTAGCTTAAAACCGGGTTTTTCCAACGCGTTGGACCGGCGTAAGCCCAGCAAGCCAATTATTTTCCAAGGAAAATTTGCAGCTTCAGATTTTCTGCCTAAATTGTGTTATCCGAACAGAGTGACTACTCAACGTCCGGACCTTACTTACCCTTGAATTCCACGTTTTTTTCAGCCACTACTATGAAAAAAGCCTTACTAGCTCCCGTACTTCTTCTGACGCTGTTGTTGTCGGCCTTCCGTCCTTTCGCTGAGGTGGAAATGATTAAAAAGCGTGTTCTCAGCGAGCGGGTTGAAATCTTGATTCCCAAGGGGTTCGAGGTGATGAGCGAGCAGCAGATGGACTTCAACTACGCCAAAGCCCAGAGCCGCCCGAGCGTTATCTACACCAACAACAAAGAGGCCAGCATCGCCTTCACCTACACCGACAACACTGCCGATCAGGACATGATTGACATGTATGCCGAGAACTTCTACAAGATGTACTCCAAGCAGTACAAGGAGGCGAAGTGGTTCAACAAGGGGGTGAAGGAAGTAAACGGCCGCAAAATCGGTTTCATGGAACTGATGAAGCCGGAGCTGGGCCACGAAGTATACAACCTGGTTTTCTTCACCGACGTGGAAGGCAAGCTGCTGATGTGCAACTTCACCTGCGCCGACCGTCAGAAGCCCGAGTGGGAAGCGGTTGCCAAGCAGATCATGGCTTCGTTCAAGTCGAACGGCTAAGTCTGCGCCAGAACCGCACTACGGTATAATCTCACAATCCCGAAATTCTTTGACCCAGGTCAGAGGATTTCGGGATTGTTGCTTTTTAGCTAGTTACTGGCCAAAACAGACTGGTTGGAGTAAGAACTTGGTAAGAGGTTATTGCTTACTGCCGCTGATGAGTTGAAAATAGGTTGTAACCAGTTGAAAGACGCCCGAAAAGGCCGTTAGGGGCAGATTCTCCGGCCGGTCATATACATCGTGGTAGGCCTTGCTGCCGCCACGGGTGTAGATAAAGAAGGAGGGTACGCCCTGCTCAGAAAACGGATAATGGTCGGAGTTGGCGGCGCGCCCCCGCGGCACGATGCTGGCCAGCAGATGCCGTTGAGCATTTATTTCCTCCAGCAGCTTAAACGGCTTCTCCAGGGTGCGGCCGTTCACGACGGTTACCCCATCCTGGCCCGTGCCTTCCAGGTCAAGGTTGATCAGGAACCGGATACGAGCCAAGGGAAACAGGGGATGCTGCACGAAGTACGAAGACCCCAGCAGCCCCGCTTCTTCCGCCCCAAAAGCCATAAAGACCACCGAATGAGCCGGTTGGTTTTCGGGCTTGGCGTAGTGAGCCGCCAGCTCCAGCAGCAGGGCCGTGCCGCTGGCATTGTCGTTGGCACCCGGGAAGTACACGCTCTTGCCCATGCGCCCGAGATGGTCGTAGTGGGCAGAGACAACCAGGAACGAATCGGGCTGGATACGGCCGGGCACGTAGCCGATGATGTTGCGGGCTGGGTAGTTGGTGGCCAGCACCGCATCAACCTGCACGGTGGCCTGCTGGCTTTTCGAAGGCCAGCTCCGGGCCAGCACCTGCAGGCGGGGCTGGCGCAGCTGCTGGTCGGTTACGGAAGCAGTAAGCTTGTCGGGCACGAGCGTGAGTACCGCCGCGGCCTGATTGAGGTGCTGGGCAAAGGCATCGGGTAGGGTGCGGATCCGGTCGGCATCCCGTTGGCGTAGCAGTAGCACCTGGTTCTGTAGCGGCCGGACCAGGAAGCGCTGGCCCGCGGCCTCATCCGTGAAAATAAGGGTGTCGAGCACCGTGATGGGGCCGGTGATGCGGCCACCACCCGAAGCGGGCTCCAGAATAAAATCGGCGCCGGGCTCTAGTTGCCGGCCATCGACCAGCAGGGCACAGCGGCCCGGAAACGTATTGACCGTGATGGGAAAGGGCTGGGCGTATCCAGGCGCAAACGACCGGAGCCCCAACTCCTTGAAGCGGCTTTGGATGTAGTCAGCGGCCTTTTTCTCGCCTTTCTTCACGTAGCCACGGCCGTGCATCTTGGGCGCCGCCAGGGTAGTAATGGTCGTGCGGGCCCGGCCCATGTCCTGGCCTAAGGCGCCGGGCGCAACTGCCGCGCCCAACCCGATGCCCATACTCAGGCCCAGCAGACGACGGAAGACGACGGAAGCAGGCAGAGTCAGCATAGGCGAGAGAAGGTTAGGCCCACCAGCGGCGGCAGGCGTGCAGCAGCAGCAGGCCAGCTACCGTGCCAATACCGTCGCTGAGCAGATCGGACCATTCGCCGTGCCGTCCCAGGTCCATGGTAATTTGTAGAAACTCGATGAGGGCACCTAGCAGGATTCCTTCCGCCAGTACCAGGCTAAAGGCATGCCGCCGCCGCCAGGGAAACCAGGGCTGGCGCACGCTGGAAAAATAGCTAAGCACCGCCAGCACGAAGAAGACGAAGGCATGGGCCGCCGTATCGAAGGAAAGCAGCTCCCAAGGTGGGGTGGCCGGCATGTCCTCGGCCGGGGTCAGGGTCAGGACCAAAATAAACGCCGCCCACGCCAGGGGCAGAGCCACGAAGGCCCGGCGACGAGGCGGGGGCGGCGCAACAGGCAGCACGCTGGTCAGGTAGGGGTTAGGCGCCGATCAGCTCACCGTAGCTTTCGGCCGTCAGCAGGGCGTCAATCTCCGCCGGGTTCGACAGGTTCATCTTGATCATCCAGCCGTCGCCGTAGGGGTCGGAATTTACGGTTTCGGGGCTGCCGTCGAGTTTGTCGTTGATTTCGACTACTGTGCCGGAAACGGGGCTGTAGAGGTCAGAAACAGTTTTTACTGCTTCAACGGTACCAAAAATCTCGTTTTGGGCTACTTCCTTATCGAGGGTGTCGATGTCGACATAAACGATGTCGCCGAGCTCTTTCTGGGCGTGGTCGGTGATGCCGATATAAGCAACGTTGCCTTCCACACGAATCCATTCGTGCTCTTTGGTGTACTTCAGATTAGCGGGGAGATTCATGGAGTATTGTTTTGGGAGGGGTGAATATCGGCGCGGGGCGCCCGAGGCCAAAAGTACGTGTTGGGTTGCGAAATGGCTAAAACCAGACCCCGGCAAATTGCGGGAAACGCAAAAAAAACCGCCACCGGCCCTTTCTGCGGACTGGTGGCGGTTTAGACGCTGGTGCGCCGGGCTACGCTATTGCGACAGGCTGTAGCGCAGCTGCAGGCCGCCTTCGGTAGTCGAGTTCTTGAACGAGTTCTGCACCCGCGGCTCGGTAACGGTGCGCGAGAAGAAAATCTGCAGATTCAGGCGCTGGTTCAGCACGTAGTCGATGGTAGGGCGCAGCTGCAGCTGGCGGGTGCCGTTGGTCGTCAGCCCTTTCGAGTAACCCACCCGGCCCTGGGTGTCAAGGCGGAACTGGGTCGGGTCGTTGGGGTCGGCTATTACCGTCGGGTCGGCCGTGTCCTCGATGGTGCGCTGAATGGTCGTGTTGTCGCGAATCGACAGGTCCAGGCGGGCCGTCAGCTCGTTGCGCAGCACGCGCTGCTCGCCACCCAGGCGGAAGGGAATTTTCAGGCGGTTGGTGGCATAGCCAAAGCCGACCACCAGCTCCTGCGAGTGAAGCTCCATCACCTGCGCGTTGGTTATGTTCAGACTGATATTACGCTCGGTGCGCAGCTCCAGGCGGCCCGTTATTTTCTGCAGCGTCTGGAAGTTCACGCCAATCAGCGGCGACAGGCGCTCGGCAATGGTTACCTGCCCGATGATGTAGTAGGGAATAAACTGGTTGTTCTGGCTGGTGAGCGTGGGCAGGAACTCCGGCTGGGAGTTGTACAGCGTGGAGGTGGTGTAGCTGGCCACGTTGTAGGTCGAAGAATACGCGTGATTAAGCGTAATCGAGCGGAAGTAGCGCTTCATGAAGGGCAGCTCCGCCAGGCCGTTGTAGTCGATGCGCCAGTTGGGCACGGGCAGCAGCGCAAACGGATTGAACTTCTTGGCCTTGTAGCCATCCGAAGAGCGGCCCTGGTACGCGTCAATAAAGGCCGGAATCAGCACGTCCTGCGAGTTGTAGCTGTACAGGGCCCGCTTACCGGGGCGGCTGGGGTCGAAAGCGTTGGCATTGGCCGCTTGCAGCCGGTCGCGCACAAAAGCCCGGTTGGCCACGAACTGGTCGAAGGCCTTGGAGATGGTGCCGTTGCTCGACCGGTCGCCGAAGAGCGTGCGGATGGAAATGAACGAGGTGCTGAACGTGCCGGTGCTGTTGGGCAGGCGCGGGGCCAGCTCGCCGGTGTACTGCCCGGTGACGGGGTTGCGGAACGGCTCCTGCGTGGTGGTATCGACGGCCAGGCGGTAGAACGTCTCGTTGTTGCGCACCAGCTGCCGGCGGCCATCCAGCTGAATGTTGAAGTCGCGGAAGGGCTCCAGGGCGGTGCGCAGGGTCAGGTTTTCCGTCATCAGGGAGCTGAACGGCGTGTTCAGCAGGTCGCTGCGGTCGGTGTACCAGCCGTTGGGGCTGATCTGGTCGTAGTACAGCTCATCAAGACCATACTGCCGGCCCAGCACGAACGGGATGCCGGGCGCTAGGTCGCGGTTCAGACCAAACAGGCTGGTGCCGGGCAGGTAGCCGGGGACCAGCGTGCCGCTGCTGCGGGTGTAGGTAAAGTTCAGGGAGCGGGCCGTCATCAAGGAGCGCAGCACGGCTTTGAGGGCGCGCAGCTCGGGACCCTTGGCCGAATCCTGGGCGGCGGCGGCCGTGGGCTGGGCCTTGTCCTGCAGCTTGCTCATCGAAGGCGGCGTAATCAGACCCTTGCGGCCGGCGGCGCGCTCCTTTTGCAGGGGAGCCGGGGCGTTGTTGATGATGTTCAGGAAGCGCACCTTGTTGTAGAGCTTCACCAAATCAATCTTGCCGTTGGCGCTGATTTCGGCGTTGTTCTGCACCGTGTTGCCCAGGTTCAGCGGCCGGGTCAGCTTGAGGCTGTCCAGGTCCAGAGCCCTGGGGAACAGCGGCACTGTCAGGGCTGTAGAGGCGGCCTGCCACGAGTAGTTGGCCGCGTAGCGCGTGTCGGCTGACAGCCAGTCGGTGAGCGGGAACTTGTCGAGGGGCAGTCGGTAGGTGAGGGCAACGGTCTGGTTGAAGTTGGTGGTCCGGCCCCCGCGCTTAAACAGGTTGTCGCGCAGCTCCTGGCGGTTGGCCCGCGCAATGTCGCTGTTGCCCAGGGTCGGGCCCGCACCTTCGTCAATGACGGCCCGGTTATTAGCCGTGTAGTCGAAGATCAGGCTCTTGGTCAGGTCCCACTTCAGGTCGTAAATCCGGTTGAAGAAGAAGCTCTTCTGGTAAATCGGGGCAATACCATCAGTGGTGGGCACCTGGCCGGGCAGCAGGGTGCGCTGCAGCTGCCGCTCGTTGTAGCGCCGGTCCAGGTCGGCCCGGAAGGCAAAGCGGCTGGGCAGGGGCGTAAAGTTCAGATCCTGGAAAATCTTCAGGTAGGGCGAGTCCAGGGCTTTGATGTTGGCCAGCGGCGTGTAGTTCTTGGGCGTCGTCTGGTACACGTAGGCCAGGGCCCCGGTGTAGGTCTTGGTGTAGTCCAGGTCGGTGCGGATGTCGGTGTGCCGCCGCTCGGTCAGGGCGTAGCTGAGCGCGAAGTTCTCCACGTCGTAGGGCCGCACCTTCTTGTCGGGGTTCAGCCGTTCCTTGCGCACGTTGAGCAGACTGATACTGCGACTGGTGGTCTGGTCGATGACTTCCTTCTTGTAGGCCGCCTTGTCGTCTTCCGACTTGAACTTGAGCAAGGACTGCTCTAGGCGGGTGTCGGGGTCGAGGGGGTCGTACTTGGGGCTGCGGCTTTCGTGGCCGGCCTGCACCAGCACCGGAATGCGCAGACCCAGCTTCTCGGGCAGCAGCTTGTCGGCGGCTACGGCGGCGTTCAGGTCGCCGCGCGTCACGTTGTCGAGCGAGCGTTGGGCTACCTTATCCTGCAAGCCCCCGAAACCGACTGAGGTGAAGCTGCCGGTAGCGGTGATGTTGGCCAGGTCGGCCAGCTTGGTGTTGAAGCGCGCCGTGGCGGCCCAGCCGTTTTCCCGCTCGAAGTCGAACACCCGGAACTCATCGGCCCAGAGGCACACCGACTTGCTGGCGTTGTCGTCCTGGGGGTTCAGTACGCCAATCATGACGCCCTGTACCGCGCTGAAGTCGGGGTTGCCCACGATGGTTATGGTGGCCCCGTTGGCCAGCTGCCGCACGAAAGGTACCAGCAGGTCGGGGTTGCTGCTCTGGTTGCGGGCCGCTTTGGCGTCGATAAACTCCTGGAAGGAAATCTGCACCTCGTTTTCCTCGGGCCAGATGTCGCGCACGTTGGTCGAGCCCGGCTTGGTGATGCGCAGGGGCAGGGAGTATTCGTAGTAGTTCTGGGTGTAGTCGGTGCCGATGCGCACGAAGGCGCGCACCTGGCCGGCCGGGCCGGTCACCACCCGCGGGTCTTCGCTTTCGGCGTGCAGGAACAGGCGCAGCTGCTTGTAGCGCAGCATGCTGATGTTGATGTTCTTGTAGGCGGCTTTGCCCACCCCGTCGCGCAGGTCTTCCACGCACAGGCGCAGCGACTGTTCGTTCTGTTCCCGGTTGACGGTGCTGGAGCCGTATTCCTTGTCGCGCTCAATGTTGGGCGGCAGCACGTACGGAATGGCGTCGGTGCCGCTCACGCTGGCCAGGCCGTTTTCCTCGATGCTGACCGTGGAAATGGTGAAGGGCGTCTTGTCGTCGCCGCAGTTGAAGCAGGGCGCGCCGGCCTCGGAAATCGGGCTCAGGAAGCGGCGCCACTGGTTGGCCACAAACTGGGGCTGCACCAGGCGCAACACCACCGGCTGCTGCCAGCCCGTGAGGTACATGCGCACGAAGCGGATGGATTTGTAGCCGAACTCCTTGCCGTCGTTGCCGCGCACGGCCGAGGGCTGCCGGATCGGAATCCGGAACTGGTACCACGACACCTGGTCACCGTTGACGGTGTTCGTGACCTTATCCACGATGTAGTTCTGGCCGACTTCCAGCTGGTTGGGCTTCAGCGACATGCGCCACTCGTAGTAGCGCTCCGTGTCCGAAATAACGTTGTCCCGGTTCAGGTCTTCCTTGTCGGGGAAAGCCGTGGAGCTGAGCTGGCTGTTCTCCTGCGAGTTGCCTTCCATGCCGTTGTAGTTCTTATAACGGCCCAGAATCTGCGTGTTGCTGTTGGTGTAGAAGTCGTCGAGGTGGTGGCGGAAGTTGTCGGCCGAGGGGTCGGCCACCGCACCGTAGGCGGCATTGATAGCCGAGAAGAAGGCTTTTTCCTCGTTGTCATCCAGGCCTTCCAGGCCAATATCCTGGCGGGCCCGGCCCCCGGGAGCGGCGTTGAAGGCATCGGTCAGGAACTGCTGGCGCGTCACGCGGCCCCAGTCGGTCTGGCGGGTATCCTGGGCAATGGTGGAGGCGTCGGTGGGCAGGCCGTTTTCAAACTCGTACTGGTTGCCGTCGCGCAGCACGTCTTCCGACACCGAGCCCAGGTTCAGGTACAATTCGCCCCCGGTGTCGTTGTTTACCGGTTGGTTCTCGGAGTCGTTGATGCGGCCCCGCTCCCCTTTGATGAAGGGGTCCATCATCCAGAACTCCATGTACTCGACGTTGGCGTTGTCGAAGTCGGTGTCGAAGGTGATTTCGCGGCTGATGCCGGCGTAGTGCGAGGTCAGGGGCGAAGTCAGGCGCTTGCCGTTGTCCTTAATCTTGTCGCTGTAGTTGTACTGGCCCCGCTCCTCGGGGAAGTACGCCAGGTCAAACGAGTACTCGAAGCCGTTGCCGGTGGCGCCCACGTCGCGGTTCGGGAAAATCTCGGTGCGCTCAATGCCGCGCACGTAGTGGTTCTTCAGCTCATTGTCGCTGATGTTGCCGGGCTTGCCGGGGCCGCCGGTGTAGTAGGTCTGGTCGATGGTGTACCAGGCCAGCTTGGCGCGGTTGTAGGCATATTCCCGGTTGCTGATGCCCGGGCGCACCAGCGGCAGCGGCGTCGACGACAGGCGCCAGGCCGTAGCGGCACTCACGCCGCCCAGCGAGTAGGGCGTGCGGGCGTTTTCGAAGTCGTCGATGTAAGACACGCCGTCTTCCCCGCGCCCGAGCTTGGACTTGCCCGGCAGCAGCTGGGCAATTTCGCCGCTGAACGCCACCGAGGAAGGCTCCTTGGTCGAAATCAGGGGCAGCATGTCCAGGTACTTGGTCAGGGCCCGCGACTCGCGCCGCATGTTCACGTCGAAGCCGTAGATGGTGTTGTTGCCGGGCTCGTCGCCGATGTTGACGCGGTTGATGCCCGGGGCCTGGTTTTCGAGCAGGTGCAGCACCGTGGCCCCGAAGTTCACGTCCTGGTTCAGGCGGTAGTCGAAGCGGGCCCCGAGCAGCTTGCGGGGCTGCACCTGCACCAGGGCGTTTTTCTCGAAGGAAATCTTCAGCTCGTTGGCCGAGTTCAGGTAGCTCGGGTTCAGAATCTTAACCTTGGCCTGGTCGTAGAAAACCTGGTAGTCGCGGCCTTCTTCCAGCAAGGTGCTGCCCGACGACACCCGCACCGAGCCCTCGGCAATGCCCAGGCCGGGCAGGTTGATTTCGTCGGTGGCCGTAGCCTGAAACCGGCCGCGCAGGAAGAACTTATCCTTTTCCTGGCGCTGCTGGGCGTCGCTCTGGGTTTGGTTGTAGAGCTCCTGGTACACGTATGTGCGGGCAAACTGCCGTTCCCGCTGCGGGTCGCCGCCGGCCCGGCCGGTGGTGTCGAACTGGGCCCGCAGGTAGCCGCCGAAGGGCTCCACCACCGGGAAGATGATTTTGCCCAGCTCCGGGTCAATGGTCGTGCCCTGGAAAAAGTCGAAGTTGCCGTCCGGGTTCTGGTCGTTGTTGGGGTTGACGTTGTCCAGGTTCAGCACCTGAATCAGGGGCTTGTTCACCAGCCGCTGGCCTTCCTTGAGCGAAATCAGGTCGACACCGGTCTGGTCATCCTTGTACACGATCTGCAGCTGGAAATTGTCGCGGTTCAGCTGGCTGGCGTTCAGGGAGTAGACGTTCTTCATCATCAAGTCCCAGGTCGGCAGGTTGCGCGTCAGCAGGTTCTTGTTCTCCGGATTCGCGCTGGGGTCGGCCAGGCCCACGCCGGGGTTGGTGGCCTTCAGCATTTTCAGGTAGAGCACCTGGTCCTGCTGCACGCCGGTGTTGTTGTTGGCAATTTCCCCGACGGTATAGGTGCGGCCGTTGTAGGTGTACTGGTACGATACGGCCAGCACCTGCTCGGGCAGCAGCGGCGTATTCAGCGACAAATAGCCCAATTGGGCGTTGTAGGTGTATTCGCGCGCGTCCAGCAGCCGGGCCCGCACCCGCTCGAAGTCCACGGTTTTGACCAGGTTCTTGCCCGCCAGGTAGTTGTCGACGGTCTGGTTGTCGCGGGCCGTGGTGCCCCCGTTCACTACCACTTCCTGGTACTCCGGGTTGGTTTCGTTGGCGGCCGGCAGCTGGCTGAGGCTGCGCCGGAACTGGGAGCGGTAGACGCGCACGGGCTCGGCCAGGTCCATCAGGGCCACCACGTTGCGCAGGTTGTCGCTCTGCCGGTTGTCGTTCGTCACGTAGACCTCGACGTGGGTAATTTCGATGCCCGACTGAATCGTGGGCAGGTTGCGCAACGTAGCGTCGTACCGGTCGCGGAAAAACTGTGAAAGGAAGAAGTGCCGGTCCCGCTCGTACTGGCTGGCTTTGAGCTCGAAGTTGCGGCTCTGGGCCCCGTTCTGCACGCTGACGGCATCGGCGGTACCGCGCAGGGTGCTGGCCACGGCCGTCACGGCCAGCTTACCGAACTGGAGCTGGGTTTTGACGCCGAACAGGTTCTGCCCGCCCTGAATCAGGGAGTTGTTCAGGGGCAGGCTCACGTTGCCCAGCTCTACTTTGCGGATGATTTCGGTTTCGTAGCCCGTGTAGTCGAGCTTCATGTTGTTCTCGAAGTCGAAGGCCGCCTTGGTGTCGTAGTTGAACGTGAGCCGCAGCTTCTCCCCGATCTGGCCGGTGAGGTTGAGGTTCATGTTCTGCTCGTACTGGAAGTCGCCCACGCGCTGCTGGCGCAGAGTCAGCGTAGGGTTCAGGTTGCGGTTGAAGCGCGCGCCCATGCGCAGCGTCACGGCCCCGTTGGGCCGGATATCGACGTAGCTGCCCCCGAAAAGCCGGTCGGCAATGGGCCCCAGGTAAATCTTGGGAATCAGGCGGCGGTTTTCGGGCGTGTTCTCGTCGCCGGCTACGCCCCCGGCCGACCGGTCGCGGAAGTACTTGCGGATGGCTTCGCGCTGCTGCCACTCCGAGTATTCCTGGAACGACATGCGGCTCGGGTCCCGAAAATCGATGTCAGTCCCAACCTTTTCCCGCACATCGTAGTATTCTAAGCTGTCGTCGGGTGTTACCTGCAGGTTTACGTTCGAGGGCAGGTCCAGAATCAGGGGTGACTGCCGCCGTTGGGGCGCAAACGGCGAGCCGGGCCGATCCTCGGGCGCCACCTTGGGGCGGCGGCTGGGCCGGTAGCGGCTGGTATCGGGCAGCACCACCCGCGGCGTGTCGGGGGCTAGGGCCACACGGGCGCGCCGACCAGGCTTGGGCAACCAGGCCCAGAGCTGACGGATGGCAAACGGACCGGCGCCGAGCGGGGCCGCCTGCGACCACCAGGCCAGCAACGACGCGACAACGACCACCGTAACGGTGAGGGACTTCTTACCGGAGTTCAAGTGTAACAAGCAGACGCGGGGCCAGGTAAAATTCTAATGAGACTTAAGAGCAAATTTAATCAGTTCCTCCACGCTCAACTCACTGCCGTGTTTCTGCTGGATCTGGTCCAGATTCTTCTCGGCAGCCGCGCGGGCAAAGCCCAAAGTCACTAATGCCGCTAACGCTTCCGAGCGGTTGGTATTGTGCGCCCGGGCCAGCGGTACGGTATCCACGCCGGCTTTGCTGAGCAGCTCGTCTTTGCGCAGCTTGTCGCGCAGGTCCAGAATCACGCGCTGGGCCGTCTTGGGGCCTACTCCCTTGATACTCTGAATGGAGCGCACGTCCTCATTGACGATGGCGTGGCGGATTTCGCCCACCGACATCGACGACACCATCATGATGCCCGTGCCCGGCCCGATGCCCGACACCGAAATCAGGTGCATGAACAAGGCCTTCTCGTTGGGGTCCAGGAAGCCGTAGAGCGCCTGGGCATCTTCCTTGATGTGCTGGTAGGTGTATATTTTGGCTTTCTCGCCTTCCACCGGAAGCTTGGAGTAGGTAGCCAGGGAAATCTTAATCTCGTAGCCCACGCCGCTTACGTCCATGATGGCCATGGTGGGGTCTTTGTAGGCTAGTTTTCCGTCGAGGTATGCAATCATGCAGGCAAGCTAAGAATAAGAAACTGAACGCGGGAGCAGGTGTAGTATGGTAGAATACAGATATTGCCATACCGACCAGGTATGAAGGCCGCGTGAAAGCCAACAGCAAAGGCCCGGTTTTCTATCCCAAAACTACAGGCTTTTTCCACTAAAAAACGGGATGTTTCCGCCGGGTAAAAGGCGGAAACATCCCGTTTTCTGAATGTAAATGCTGCAAAAGTCAGGCAGCCGTTCTGGTGGGTCGCCTCACCCCCGGCTCCTCTCCGAAAGCAGAACCGAATCGTCCGGCTCCCCCTCTCCTTTTTCGGAGAGGGGGTGGGGGGTGAGGCGACCGGCCTACAGCGGCTTGCGGTTGGTTTGTGCGTCCACCACGGCAATGGCCGTCATGTTCACGATTTCGCGCACCGAAGCGCCCAGCTGCAGAATGTGCACCGGCTTGCGCATGCCCATCAGCACCGGCCCGATTACCTCCGCGCCCCCGATTTCCTGCAGCACCTTGTAGGCAATGTTACCCGATACCACGTTGGGGAAAATCAGGGTGTTGGCGCCCTGCTCGGCCAGCTCCGAGAAGGGGTACTGCTCGCGCAGCAGCTCGGGGTTCAGGGCCGTGTTGGCCTGCATTTCGCCGTCGAGCAGCAGGTCGGGGTAGCGCTTCTTGGCTAGCTCGGTGGCCAGGCGGGCCTTGTCGGGCAGGGGGCCGGGGTTGGAGCCGAAGTTGGAGTAGCTCAGCACGGCAATGCGCGGCTCGGTGTCGAAGAAGCGCACGGTGCGGGCCGCCAGCCCGATGATGTCCACCATTTCCTCGGCCGTGGGGTCGATGTTCACGGTGGTATCGGCGAAGAAGAACGGGCCTTTCTTGTGCTGGATGATGTACATACCGGCCACGCGCTTCACGCCCTCATCCACCCCAATCACCTGGAGCGACGGCAGAATGCTTTTGCCGTAGTCCTTGCTCAGACCGGTAATAAAGGCGTCGGCCTCCCCGGTTTCCACCATCATTGAGGCGTAGTAGTTCCGCTCGCGCAGCAGGCGGCGGCCTTCGTAGAGCGTGATGCCCCGGCGCTGCCGCTTGCGGAACAGCAGGGCGGCGTACTCGTCGCGCTTGGCGTCTTCCTCCAGGATGTCGATGATCTGGCAGCCGTCCAGGTCGAGGCTGTTGGCGCGGGCAATGGCGTCGATTTTCTTGCGGTTGCCCAGCAGAATCGGCACGGCAATGCCCTCGTCGTACACGATTTGGGCCGCTTTGAGAATCTTGTAGTTGTCGCCCTCGGCAAAGACCACGCGCTTGGGGTTGGCCTTGGCCGCGCTGGTAATGCGGTTCATCAGCTTCTGATTGACGCCCAGGCGGCTGCGCAGCTCATCCTCGTAAGCCATCCAGTCGGTTATTTCGCGGCGGGCTACGCCGCTGGCAATACCAGCCTTGGCTACGGCCACGCTCACGGTCGTAATCAGGCGCGGGTCGAGGGGCTTGGGAATGAGGTAGGTGCGGCCGAAGGTCAGGGTGTTGTCGCCGTAGGCCTTGTTCACCATGTCGGGCACGGGCTCCTTGGCCAGCTCGGCCAGGGCCTGCACGGCGGCCAGCTTCATGGCCTCGTTGATTTCGGTGGCCCGCACGTCCATTGCCCCCCGGAAGATGTAGGGGAAGCCCAGCACGTTATTGACCTGGTTGGGATGGTCGGAGCGGCCGGTGGCCATGATGATGTCGGGCCGGGTAGCCAGGGCCAGCTCGTACACGATTTCCGGGTCGGGGTTGGCCAGGGCAAACACGATGGGGTTGTCGGCCATCTTCAGCAGCAGGTCGGGGGGCAGCACGTTGGCCGCCGAGAGGCCCAGAAACACGTCGGCGCCTTCCATGGCCTCGGCCAGGGTCGTGATGGTGCTGCTAGTGGCAAACTGCATCTGCAGCTCGGCCAGATCGGTGCGGTGCTGGTTGATCACGCCGTCCTTGTCGAACACCGTCACGTTTTGCACGTTCAGGCCCAGCTCCCGGTAGAGGCGCAGGCAGCTGATGGCCGCCGCGCCCGCGCCGCTCACCACCAGCTTGATGTCCCGGATGTCCTTGCCCACCACTTCCAGGGCGTTGAGCAGGGCGGCCGACGAAATAATGGCCGTGCCGTGCTGGTCGTCGTGCATTAGCGGAATGGTCATCTGCTCGCGCAGGGCCTTTTCAATCACGAAGCACTCGGGGGCCTTGATGTCTTCCAGGTTGATGCCGCCGAACGTGGGCTCCAAGGACTTGACGATGCGCACGAACTCCTCGGGGTCAGTGCAGTCAATTTCGATGTCGAAGCAGTCGAGGCCGGCGAATTTCTTGAACAGTACGCCCTTGCCTTCCATCACGGGCTTGCTGGCGTCGGGACCGATGTTGCCCAGGCCCAGCACGGCGGTGCCGTTGCTGATAACGCCCACCAGGTTGCCCTTGGCCGTGTACTTATACACGTCGTCCTTGTTCAGGGCAATGGCTTTGCAGGGCTCGGCCACGCCGGGCGAGTAGGCCAGGGCCAGGTCCAGCTGGGTGCTGACGGGCTTGGTGGGCACTACTTCGATCTTGCCGGCCGGGTTCTGGGAGTGGTAGTCGAGGGCTTCCTGTTTGTTTATTTTGAGCATAGGGGAGCAAAAAGGGCGGTTGGCGCTGGGGTGCGCAAAGAGCAAGTTGGGGCGAAATAGGCCGGAATCAAAGTTTAGTAGGCTTGCCGATTAAAGAGCAGTGCCCCGCGCCAGTCGGGCGTGGGGCACCAGAAACGGGCCAGCCGCAAAGTTACGACAGCCTGGGAGGAGTTTTAGCCCTGCACCAGCAGCTTCTGCCCCGGCTTCACCTCATCCGACTTCAGGTGGTTGAGCTTGCGCAGTTGCTCCACCGTGACGCCCTGGTAGCGGCGCGATATGTTGTAGAGCGTGTCGCCGGGCTGCACCAGGTGCACTTTGGGCGCGGGCAGCACGTCGGTCGGGCGCGCGGCAGTAGCCGCAACGCGGCGGGCAGCTGCTTTGATGGCCGCTGCCGCTTCGGCTTCGGTCGGGGTGTGCAGCAGCAGCTTCTGCCCCGGCACCACGGCTTCCGATTCGAGGCTGTTCCAGGCCATGAGCTGGGCGACGGTTACGCCCCGTTCCCGGGCCAGCCGGGTCAGGTTGTCGCCGCGGCGCACGATGTACTCGGTGGGCAGGCTGTCGTCGTCGGCAGGAGCTGCGCTGTTGGCTTTGGCTTCGGCAGCCACTTCCCGCTCCCGGCTGCGGGCCGGGCGCGCGGGCGCGGCGGCCACCGCTTTCTGCGGTTCGGCGGCGGCTTCGGTTGAGTCTTCGTCGTCAGCCACGGGGGCTGGCTTGGCGGGCCTGGTCGTTGCGGCGGCCACTGCCGGGGATGCGGCTTCCTTGCTGGGCTTATCCGTCGGCAAGGGCAGCCTGGCCGGCACCGGGGCTTTGCGCGCGGCTACTGCCGGGGTTTCTTCTACCGGCACAAACACCACCAGCTGCTGCTTAGGCACCAGGGCTTTGCCCCGGGCCAGCTTGTTCCAGCGGCGCAGCTGCGCCTGACTTACCTCGTAGCGCTCCGCCACGTCGGCAATACTCTCGCCCCGCTTCACTGAGTGCCGGACGCGGCGGTACCTGGGCTGCTCCGCCGCTTTTTCGGCGGCCGCCAAAGCCGCCGCCGAATCGGCAGCGGGCAAAGCGGGCACCAGCGGCGTGATGGGGCGGGGGGGCGGCAGCACCACTTTGCAGAAGTCCAGCACCGTGTTGCGGTCCAGCATAGCCATTTCGGTCCGCACGCAGGCCGGCACCGTCAGCTTGTAGTTCTGGATGGTTTCGGGCAGGTAGGTTTTGCGGATTTCCGGGTTGTACCGACCCAGCGCGGCCGAGTCGAGGCCAAACTGGGCCGAGAGCTTGCGCAGATCCAGGCTACGGCCCGAAATCAGGAGCGTATCGGTTGCCTCCGGGTAGAGGTAACGCAGGGAGTCGTTGTGCAGACCGTGCTCTTTGGCGTGTTGCAGCGTGTACATGGCCGCCGTGAAGGTGGGCACGTAGTTGCGCGTTTCCTTGGGCAGCTGCGGGTACAGGTCCCAGAAGGTCTTTTTACCGGTGCGCTTCATGGCCCGCTGCACGTTGCCGCCGCCCCAGTTGTAGGCCGCCAGCACCAGCTCCCAGTCGCCAAACATGCGGTACAGGTCGCGCAGGTACTTGCAGGCCGCCTCCGTCGACTTCTCCGGGTTCATCCGCTCGTCGATGTACTCGTTTTGCAGCAGCCGCATGTCGCGCCCCGTGGGGCCCATAAACTGCCACAAGCCCACGGCCCCCACCCGGGAGCGGGCCGTGGGCAGCAACGCCGATTCTACCACCGCCAGATACTTCAGATCCTGGGGCAGGTGGTATTTGGCCAGATACTTCTCAAACAGCGGGAAATACAGGTTTTGCCGCTCCAGAATCCGCTGGGTGTAGCCCCGGTTGCGCAGGGTGAAGTAATTCACGAAGCTCATCACCGTACCGTTGAATACGTGCGGCATGTCGGTATCCAGGCAGCCCACCCGGTCGCCGACCAGGTCGCGCAGCTCGGGCGGGGTCTGCAGCCACACCAGGCGGGCCGAGTCGGCCGCCGACGTGGGCTCGGCTACCAGCGAGTCGAGCGGCACGGTCAGCTGCACGCGCGTCGAGTCGTTGGTGCGCGTGCCGTCCGGATTCAGTTCGGGTTGTACCTGCGCCGCACTGGGGCGGGCCGTAAAAGCCAGGAGCAGAAAAGGGGCGGCAACGCGCAGCAACGACTTTTTCATCAGGGAATGGCTGGAGTGAGGGATTCCGTGAGTGAATTGGCAAAGGCCAGCAGATGCTCCTCGCGGAACGCGCCGCTGAGCACCTGCAACCCGATGGGCAGGCCCGCCGCATCGACGCCGGCCGGCACCGAAATAGCCGGTACGCCCGCCAGAGAGGCCTGTACGGTAAAGATATCGGCCAGATACATAGCCAGGGCATCTTTCTGGTTTTCCCCAATCTTAAACGCCGTGGTCGGGGTGGTGGGCAGCACCAGGAAATCGTACTGGCGCAGAAGTTCGTCGGTGGTGTCCTTAATCAACCGACGAACCCGCTGGGCTTTAGTGTAATACGCGTCGTAGTAATCAGCCGACAGCACGAAGGTGCCCAGCAGAATCCGGCGCTGCACCTCGGGACCGAAGCCCTGGGCGCGGGTTTTCTTGTAGAGCGACTCCAAATCCGTGGCGTCGGGGGCGCGGTAGCCGTACTTCACCCCGTCGAAGCGGCTCAGGTTGGAGCTGGCTTCGGCCGTGGTCAGAATGTAGTACGACGGCACGATGTAGTCCAGGTAAGGGAAGTCCACGGCATCAACCACGTGGCCCTGGCCGCGCAGCGTGTCGAGGGCTTCTTCCACCGCCGCCTTGATTTCGGGGTTCAGGCCGGGCCGCTCCATCGTGTCGCGGATGTAGCCGATGCGGTAGTGGGGCGCGGGCGTGAGCAGCTCGCTGTAGGCCGGCACGGGCTGCTGGCTCACGGTCGAGTCGAAGTCGTCGGGGCCGGCCATTACTTCCAGCAGCAATGCCGCGTCTTCCACCGAGCGGGTCAGCGTTCCGATCTGGTCGAACGACGAAGCGTAGGCCACCAAACCGTAGCGCGAGATGCGCGAGTACGTCGGCTTGAAGCCCACGATGCCGCAAAACGCTGCCGGCTGCCGCACCGAGCCGCCCGTATCGGAGCCGATGGAGGCCAGGCACAAATCGGCCTGCACGGCCACGGCCGAGCCGCCCGACGAGCCGCCGGGTACCCGCTCGGGGTCAATCTCATTACGGGCCGGGCCGAAGTAGGACGTCTCGTTGGAAGCGCCCATCGCAAACTCGTCGCAGTTCTGGCGGCCGATGATGATGGCGTCTTCATCGAGCAAACGCTGCACGGCCGTGCCGGTAAACAGCGACTTGAAGCCGTCCAGGATGTGGCTGCTGCTTTGCAGGGCGTGGTCTTTGTAGGCCAGCACGTCCTTCAGACCGATGACCATGCCGGCCAGCTTGCCGGCGGTGCCGGCGGCCAGTTTGGCGTCTACGGCCTCGGCCTGGGCGCGGGCTTCGTCGGGCCACACTTCCAGAAAAGCATTCAGGTGGCTTTTCTTCTGGATGTTATCCAGATAATACTCCACGAGCTGACGGCAGGTCGTGGTGCCTGCCGTCAGCTCGTGGCGAACTTCCGTAAGAGAGGTAAAGCGTCTCAAGTGGTTGCTATCAGTTGGTCGTTTGATCGAGGCGGGGCCGTTCTTCCGGGGTCGGGACCGGGGGCGTAATACCCCCGTCCATCGGCGGAGCTACCGGAGTAGCGGGAGCGGTATAGGTGGTGGCGGCAGCAGCAGCAGCATCGTTATGATGCGCCGGGTGCACCGGCGTGGTCGGCGTGTCAACCGGCGGGGCAGGGTACACGGGCGGTGCCTGGTAGCCGGCGTTGGGGTTGGGGCGAGGTCTATCAGCGTTTTCAAACTCGCTGCGGATTTCCTGCGACGCGTCCTTAAATTCGCGGATACCTTTGCCCAGGCCCCGGGCCAGCTCCGGAATCTTGTTGGCGCCGAAGAAGATCAGGATAACGACCAGGATCAGCATGATTTCGCCGCCGCCAAGGTCGCCTAAGAAGAGAAGGGTGGGAGTCTGCATGGTGCTGCTGAAATTACAGACGGGGTTGGGTCGGGTCGTTGGGGTTGGCGGGCCGGTCGCGGAACTCGGGCTGCTCATCCTTGGAGGCATCCTTAAATTCGCGGATGCCTTTGCCCAAGCCTTTGGCCAACTCCGGGATGCGCTTGGCTCCGAACAACAAGATAATAACAAAAAGAATCAGCAGAATTTCGGTGGTACCGAAGCTGCCGATCAGGAAAAGCGAGGCAAGGGTCATAATCAAAAGGCCAGGGGCCGGTTTGGAGTGGCAAAGCTTATTGTACGCGAATAAGCAACGGTTAGGATTGGTAAAAGTACCCCATAATTTTCAAATGATTTCTACCCGCCTATTTCCGGCGAAATAATTCCGCCGACTGCCCAATCCGGTCTTTCTTGCAGTTACGTATGTATCCGGATCTTTGGCCGCGCCAATGCTGGTTTCGACGGGTGCCAATTGGGATTAGGCCATTTAATTTGGATTAACTTACCAGGGAACTGTACCTTCTATGAAGCAATTCCGCGCACTTACTTGTTATAGTAGCTGACTCATACTTCTCTCATTCGTTTGCCTAATGCCAGCCAAACCAAGCTCTGCCAGTTCGCCTCACGCCATGGATGTTCTGTTTCGGCAGAATACCAGTGAAGCAGAACGCCTGGAAACCCTGCGCAACTATCAGGTTCTGGACACACCGCCCGAAGATGTGTTTGATGACCTAGCGAAGCTGGCCGCCTACATCTGCGGCACGCCTATTTCGCTGGTGTCACTGATTGACGCCGAGCGGCAGTGGTTTAAAGCCAACGTCGGCCTGGACGGCGTGGAAAGCACGCACCGGGAAATATCTTTCTGCCAGCATGCCATGTTTGGCAACGACGTCTACGAAATCGAAAATGCCGTTGAGGACCCGCTGTTTCGGACCAACCCGCTCGTGGTGAACGACCCGGGCATCCGGTTCTACGCCGGCGCGCCCCTGATTACGCCCAGCGGGCAGCCTTTGGGTACCCTGTGCGCAATCGACCGGGTGCCGCGCCGGCTTACCGAGGAGCAGCGCGAAGCCCTGCGTATTCTGGCCCGGGAAGTGGTGTCGCACCTGGAGCTGCGCCGGGCCCGTCTGCAGCTGGAGCAGGAGCAGCGCAAGCTGGACGGCCTGCTGCGCATGGCCAACGACGCGGCCGACTCGCTGTACATGGCTAGCCGCAACGAGTTGTTTATCAAGCAGGACCACAAGCTGGTGCGGGTCAGCGCGGCCGATATTCGCTATGTGGAGGCCCTGGGCGACTACGTGAACATCTATGCCGGGCGCGAGCGGCACACGGTGTACAGCACCATGAAGGAGCTGGAAACCAAGCTGCCGCCCCGTGAGTTTGCCCGCGTGCACCGCAAGTATATCGTGCGCCTCGACCGTATCGTGGCCATTGAGGCCGATGCCGCCATCGTGGACACCGGTCGGGTGGGGGAGCCTACCCACCTGCTGCCCGTGCCCATTGGCAGTTCGTACAAGAGTGCTCTGCTGGGCCGGCTTAACCTGGTTTAGCGGCTTCCTCAGATAAGGAAAACTTTCCTTCAGCGAGGAAAATTACAGCTTCAGCGAAATATACTGGTTTTTGATAGGGGTTCGCCTATCTTTCGTCCTGTTATCAAGGAATGCTCCGTTGCTGGTAGTGGCTGCAAAGCCCGAGCGGCGGCGAAGCGGTTTCTGGTAGCTAAGTTTGTTTTCATAGCTCAGAAAGGCACCGTGCGCTGCACGGTGTTTTTTTATGCCCGCTACTTTCGGCCCAGCCAGTTTTCCGGGTTCAGATTGGAGCTGTTGCGCCACACCTGAAACTGCAGCTCGGAGGTGCCTTCCGCATTGGTATACACCGTCCCGATCTGCTGGCGCATATCCACCTGCTGGCCCTCCGTCACGCTGACGGTGCGCAGCTTGGCATACACGGTAAAGTACTCGCCGTGCTGAATCATGACGATGTTGTTCATGCCGGCAATGCTGGAGACGGTCAGCACCTTGCCCTCGAAAATGGCCCGCACCGGCTCCCCGGCGCTGGTTTGAATATCGACCCCGCGGTTTTCAACGATGACGTTTTTGAGCACTGGGTGCGCGTGCCGGCCAAAGCGCTGCGAGATGAAGCCCTTGGCGACGGGCCACAGCAGCCGGCCGCGGTTTTCGGCAAAAGACGAGGAAATAACCGCCGTTTCGGGCGTCAGAGTCACTTTATCCACGCGCTCCACGGCGGCTTCCTCGGCTGCTTCCGCGGCGGCCGTAGCGGCCCGGCTGGTCGTGCTGGGGCTGCGGGTGGGGGCCGCGCCCGAGCTGGCGTTGGCGCGGGCAGCGGCGGCCCGTGCTTTGGCAGCGGCGGCGCGAGCAGCGGCCCGGGCCGCCCGGGCTATTTCTTCCCGCACCCGCTCGGCAATCAGGTTGTCGAGGCGGCTTACGGCCTGCTGCCGGGCGGCCAGCTCCTGGCGCAGGCCTTCTTCCTGCTGGCTGAGCTTGGTCACGACCTGGTCCTGCTGGGTTTTGAGCGTGACCAAGTTGCGTTTTTCGGACAGCTGATCCGACAGCAGAGAGCTTTTCTCCTGCTTCTTCACTGTGAGGCCCGTGAGCTGCTGACTCAGGCGCTGCTTGGTGCTCGAAATCTGGGCGGCCTGGGCTTTACGCACTTCCGAATATTGGCGGATGTAGCGCAGGCGCAGCATAAACTGGTTGAACGACTCGGCCGCAAACAGGAACATGATGCGGTTGTAGCTGTTCGCCGTTTTCGAGGAGGCGTAAATCATGCGGGCATACTCGGCCCGCAGCTGCTCCAGGCTCTGCTGGGTTTGCTGCACCTGGCTTTCCGTCTGCTTCACATCCGATTCGATGTACTTCAGCTCGGAGGAAATATTCCTGATAACGCCCTGCTGCACGGTCAGCTTTTCCTTCAGGGCATTAAGCTGACCCACGGAAGCCTGCTTCTGCTTCTGGGTCTGCTCCAGGATGCGGCTGGTTTCCTGAATCCGCTTCAGCGTCGCGCGCCGCTCCCGCTCCAGCTGAGCTTTGCTCTTTTTACGGGTCCCGGTGGTCGTGGCGCGGCGGGTTTGCTGCGCCTGCGCCGGGGCCGCCTGCAACACGAGCAGGCCGGCTACCACCAGAAAAAACGCGGTACGCTTACTTTTTGCGAACATAGCCCTTCGGAACCGAGAACGGGAAGGAGAGGCGCTCCTTGTCGACATCCACGTTGCGGTAGTTGATCGAGGCCGTGGCCAGCTTGCCGGAGGCGGGCTGACCCTGCACCAGCACGGCGTAGGCGAAAGGCATGGTGCTGGGGTCTAGCGGGCGGAAGTCGGAGAAGTCGACCGTGAACTTGTTCTGGGTCTGCTGCTCGGCCAGCTTGATTTGCTGCACCCGGTTGCGGGTCAGCTCGATCAGCTGGGTAATCAGTACGTTGCCTTCCTGAAACTCGACCTGCTGCATAGCCCCTTCGCCGCTGATTTTGGGCGCGGTGCTGCCCTGGGCCGGCAGGTAGTCGCCCAGCAGCAGGGCCTGCACCCGGTCGAAGGTGACGGGCACGTTCAGCAGGCGGCTCAGGTAGGCGTAGTCGCCGGCGTAATACTCTTTCTGCAGGTAGTTGATGACCTGCACCGAGTCGCGGGTGATATAGGCCCGCACGCCCTCGATACCCAACGATACCGACAGCCAGATGGCGCTGTCTTTGCGCACGCGCAGGTTCAGGTTGGCCGTTTGCTGCAGCGTGGGCATGTCAATCTTGATTTTCCCTTTGGCCTTCAGGTAGCGGAAATCCAGATTTTTGGCTTTTACCAAGTCAGAGCCTTTGGCTGGCGTGGGGGTCGAGGCCGTTTTGGTGGGGAAAATCTTATGGCTGCAGCCACTCAGCAGCAGACCCACCCACAGCAACACCAGCGGAAAGCACTTATTCATACAGTTTTTTGTCTTTGATCTTGCGGTCAATCAGGGCTGAGGCCCCGCCCGCCTTTTTGGCTTTTTGCCATTCGGCCATGGCCAGTTCTTTTTCCCCGAGCTGAAACAGCACGTCGCCGTAGTGCTCGATGATGGTGGCGTCGGAGCTGGTTTTCAGGGCCTTTTCCAGGTTTTGCCGGGCCCCGGTGTAGTCTTTCAGCTTGTAGAGCACCCAGGCGTAGGTGTCGAGGTAGGTGTCGTTGGTGGGAAACTGCTTGACCAGCTTGCCCGCCATTTCCTTGGCCTTTTCCAGCTTTTCGCCCCGCATTGAGAGGAAGTAGCTGTAGTTGTTCAGGGCCTGGGCGTTGTTGGCGTCGAAGGTCAGGGCGGCCTCGTACGCCGCATCCGACTTGGCGTATTCCTTCAGCTCGTGGTAGGCGTCGCCGAGCTGGGTGTCAATCTGGGCCAGCAGCTCGGGGTTGTCGGTGGAAAGCTTGCGGCCGTATTCCAGGGCCTTCACGCCTTTCACGGGCTGCTTTTTCAGGAGCTGAGCCACGCCGTTGTAGTACCACAGCGGGGCCTGGTTCGGAAACAGCTCCAGGGCCCGGTCGGTGTGGCGCAGCAGGGAGTCAATCTGGTTGAGCTCGGCGTCGATGAGCACCACCTGCTGCCAGATCTGAAACTTAGTGTTGTCGAGCCGGATGGCCTTGAGGTAATTGTCGCGGGCCTGCTCCTTGTGCTCGGTAATGGTCTGAATGTCGCCGGCCACGGAAAACGCCTTGGCCTCTTTGGGGTGGATGCGGGTGGTAATGTCGGCCAGGTCCAGCGCTATTTTCTCCAGCGCGGGGTTGGGTAGCTGCTTGATGTAGTCGACCAGAATCCGCACCTTCTCGTCCACGTCGAGGGCCGGGCTTTCGAAGGCCAGCTTGATTTGCTTGTCCGACTCGGGCTTGTTGTTCTGCTGCCGGTAGATGTCGGCCAAAATCATGCGGGCCTGGGGGTTGTCCGGGTCCTGCTTCAGGGCTTTTTCGGCCACCCGAATAGCATCCGGAAACCGGTTGTTGGTGGCGTACATTTCGGCCTGGGCCAGCACGTAGCGGATTTCGTCGGGGTTGGAGGCAATCAGCGCCTCGCCTTCCTGCAGGGCCTTGTCGAGGTTGTTCTGCTTGAGGTAGATCTGCTGCTTCTTGAACGACACCTCATCCAAGGGGCCAAACTGCTTTTCGGCCTGCTCAAACGTGGTCAGGGCCTCGTTCAGCTTGCCCTGGGCCATGTAGAGGTCGGCCAGGTTGAAGAGGTAATAGCCCGAGTCGGGCACGTCCCGAATCAGGCTGGTGTAGACCTTGGCGGCCTGGTCGTACTGCTTCTGCGAAGAGTAAATCTGGGCCAGCAGCAGGTAGTAGTAGGCGTTTTTGGGGTCCAGCTTCACGGCCACCTGCGCAAAGTTGGTGGCGTCCTTCAGGTTGCCGCTGAGCAGGTTGGTTTCGGCAATCTTGTAGTTGATGGCCGCGTTGGTCGGGTTCAGGGCGTAGGCTTTCAGCAGCCGCTCCAGGCCCTTGTTGTAGTCTTCGAGGAGCACGTATTTCACGCCTTCCACGAAGAATGACTCGCTCATTTCCCGGTCTTTCTCCGACAGCTCGCGCACCTGCTGGCGCGCCGCGTCTACTTCGGCACGGCGCGCCAGCTCTTTGCGCTCCTTGCGGCTGAGCTTCCTGGGCTTGGTATCGGCGGCCGGCGTTTCCTTATCGGCCGGTTGCTGGGCATAGCCCGGACCGGCCAGCAGCAGGCCCAGCAGCAGAAGAGTAGTGGCGGCAAATCGGTTCATGGACGCAGTAGCACGGACGGCTGTTCACCGTTCAACGGAGGAATTATCCCAAATAAACAAATCTGCGGACAGAAGCCCGCGCTACTGCTAACATCCAGGGCAACAAAAAAATCACACGCGCAGCGTGTTGTAATCACCCAGGCTCAGGTCGTTGGGCGTGCCGGTTACGGTGGCGAAGTTACCAATCATCGAGTTGGTCACGTTGCTGTGCAGCACCGAGGCCGACTGCTGCACGATGGAGTTCGATACCACCGAGCTGCGTACGTTGCTATGGTCGCCGAGCGACACGTGCGGGCCCACGACCGAGTCCGTCACCACCACGTTTTCGCCGATGTAGACCGGTGGGATAATGACGGAGTTCACCAGCTTAGCGGATTCCGAAACCAGGTTTTCGCTGCGCTCCTGCAAGTATTCGAGGTAGCGCTGGTTGGTAAACACCGTCGCGTCCTTGTTGCCGCAGTCGAGCCACTCCGTAACGCGGCCGGGCACAAACGTAGTGCCCTTGTTCTTCATATTTTCCAGGGCGTTGGTGAGCTGGTACTCGCCTTTGTCCTTGATGTCGTTGTCGAGCAGGAACTGCAGTTCGTCGCGCAGGTACTCGCCGTCCTGGAAGTAGTAGATGCCGATAATGGCCAGATCGGACACGAACTCCTGGGGTTTTTCCACGAAGTCGGTAATCTGCCCGTTCTCGTCGAGCTTCACCACGCCGAAGGGCTTGGGGTCATCCACGCGCTGCACCCAGATGGTGCCGGCGGCCGAGGTGTCGAGGGTAAAGTCGGCTTTGAACAGGGTGTCGGCAAAAGCCACCACCAGCGGGCCGCTCAGGGATTCTTTGGCGCAGAGAATGGCGTGGGCCGTGCCCAGGGGCTCATCCTGGTACACGATGGTGCCCTTGGCGCCCACCGACTCCGCAATTTTGATCAGGCTTTTCTCTACCGTTTCGCCGAAGCGGCCGATGATGAAGGCGACTTCCTCCACCTGCTCGCCGCAGACTTTGGCAATGTCTTCCACTAGGCGTTGCACGATGGGCTTGCCGGCAATTGGAATCAGGGGCTTGGGAACCGTGAGAGTGTGGGGGCGCATGCGCTTGCCCATGCCGGCCATCGGTACAATGATTTTCATAGCGGAAAAAAGAAAATTAAGTAGAAGACTTAAGGTGTGAAAACGTACGTAAATGCGCGGCGCCGGTGACGGGTTTATTTGGTGCCGGTGCTGCCGTAGCCGCCGGCGCCCCGCTCGGTTTCGGTGAGCTCGGCCACTTCCTGCCACTGGGCGGTTTCGTGGCGGGCCACCACCAGCTGGGCAATCCGCTCCCCGTCTTGCACCACAAACTCCGCGTCGGAGAGGTTGACCAGCAGCACTTTTAGCTCGCCGCGGTAGTCAGCGTCGATGGTGCCGGGGCTGTTCACGATACCGATGCCGTGCTTGTAGGCCAAACCGCTGCGGGGGCGCACCTGCACCTCGTAGCCCACCGGAATTTCCATAAACAGACCCGTCGGAATCAGGGCGCGTTGCAGGGGCTTCAACGTAATGGCGTCCGTGAGGTTGGCCCGCACGTCCATGCCGGCCGCGTGGGCGGTCTGATAAGCGGGCAAGGGGTGGTGGGAACGGTTGATGACGGGAATGTGCATGAAGGGCAAGGCAAAGTAGGTTCCGGCGCAAAGATAGCCCGAACCAGATATGAATAAGTTTAAGGAGATTTAGTGAGACGAAAAGAATGCGGCCCGGAGAATCTTCACCGGCAAGTTCCGCCCGTTTCGGCTGTTACGCCCGAGCCGCCAGCTGCCGGGGCCACTCGATGAGGTACAGCAGCCCCACGAATACCACGCACAAGCCCGCGTGGAAGGCGTGGCGCAGCCAGAAGTCGGCCACGGGCACGTACCAGCTCAGGGCTACCAGGCCGCAGGCCACCGCCAGCCACGTGGCCAGCCGGGCTACGGGGTAGGGCACGGGGAAGTGCTTTTCGCCTAGGCGCCAGCACACCACGGCCATCATGAAGTAGCAGGCCAGCGTGGTCAGGGCGCTGCCCATGTAGCCCAGCAGCGGAATCAGCAGGAAGTTGAGCACGATGGTCAGCACGGCCCCGCCGAAGCCGATGTAGGTGCCGTAGTAGGTTTTGTCGGTGAGCTTAAACCAGACCGACAGGTTCCAGTACACGCCCAGAAACAGGTTGGCCAGCAGCAGCACGGGCACCACGCCCAGGCCTTCCCGGTACTCGGCCCGGTGCAGAAACAGGCGGCCGAAGTCCTCCACGTTCACGCTGACGACCACAAAAATAACGGCGCAGCTCAGGGTAAACCACTTCAACACCAGGGCAAAGGTGCGGGGTGAGTTCTTGTCGGTGCTTTGGGCGAAGAAAAACGGCTCGGCCGCGTAGCGGAACGCCTGGGTAACGAGCTGCATAAAGATGCTCAGCTTGTAGCAGGCCCCGTAAATACCAACGGCGGTGAGGCTGCTCTTGCCCGGGTAAAAGCCTTCGGGCAGCCACAGCGGCAGCAGAATCCGGTCCAACGTTTCGTTTACCATGCCCGCCAGGCCCATGAGCATAATTGGGTAGGCGTACTTGAGCAGGGGCCGCAGCGGCTCCAGATTCAGGCGGAAGCGGAAGCTGGTCAGCTCCCGGCCCAGCAGCAGCAGAGTAAAGGCGCTGGCCGCCAGGTTCGACAGAAACACGTAGCCCACGCCCACGCTGGGGTCGTAGAGGCTGCGCACCAGCGGCTGCAGGCCCGCCAGGTACTTGCCGGCCAGCACATCGGGGCAGAACACGATGAAAAAGATGTTCAGCCCCACGTTGAGCAGAATATTAGCCATGCGCACGGCGGCAAACTTGCGGGCCTTGTTTTCCAGGCGCAGCTTGGCAAACGGAATGGCCGCCACCGCGTCGAGGCCCAGAATCAGGGCAATCCAGACGGCGTAGCGCTCCTGGCCCGGCGGCAGGTCGAGCAGGCTCATCAGGGGGCGGGCCAGCAGGGCCAGCACGGCCGTGAGCACCGCGCTGCTGAGCAGCAGCAGGGTCAGCACCCGGTTGTAGAGCTCCTGCCGGTCGGCCCCAGCGCGGTTGGCAAACCGGAAGAAAGTCGTTTCCATGCCGTAGGTAAACACCACGTTCAGAAACGACACGTAGGCGTAGAGCCCCGTCACGATGCCGTATTCGGCCGCGGCAAACCGGGCGGTGTATATCGGCACCAGCAGGTAGGACAAGACCCGCCCCACGATGCTGCTGATACCATATACGGCCGTCTGGCTGGCCAGCTTTTTTGCTATGCTCATGTACTCAATCAGGAATCAGGCGTGCGGCGGCGGAAGCAAAACCCTGCTCCGCTGCCACACGCCTGACTGTGGGCTTACTATATAATGCTACTTACCGGTGAACACAGCCGGGCGCTTTTCCAGGAACGCCGTGGTGCCTTCGCGGAAGTCGTCGGAGGCGAAGCTGTGACCAAACGAGTTGGCCTCGGTCTGGTAGCCGTTCATTTCCTTGTCGTAGAAGGCATTCACGCAGTCGATAACCAGGCCCACGGCCAGCGGGGCCTTGCTCAGAATCTTGGTCATCAGCTGCTGGCAGAAGGGCAGCAGCTCGGCCTGGGGCACCACGTGGTTTACGAGGCCCAGGCGGTGGGCTTCGTCGGCTTTGATCTGGTCGCCGGTCAGCAGCAACTCCAGGGCCTTGCCTTTGCCGATCAGCTGGGTCAGGCGCTGGGTGCCGCCGTAGCCCGGAATAAGGCCCAGATTCACCTCGGGCTGACCGAAGCGGGCATTGTCGGAGGCTACGCGCATGTGGCAGGCCATGGCCAGCTCGCAGCCCCCGCCCAGGGCAAAGCCGTTGACGGCGGCAATGACGGGCTTGGTGCTTTCTTCCAGCATGCAGAAGGCCTCCTGGCCCCGCTCGGCGGCGCGGCGGCCACTGATGTCGTTCAGGGCGGCCAGCTCCGAAATGTCGGCCCCGGCCACGAAGGCTTTTTCGCCGCTGCCGGTCAAGATGATGCCGCGCACCTGCGGGTCGTCGAGGGCCTGCTGGGTGGCCTCCCGGATTTCTTCGATGGTCGCCGCGTTCAGCGCGTTCAGCTTGGAAGGGCGGTTCAGGGTGATGGTCAGGATGCCGGTGGCCGCATCGAGGGAGTAAAGCAGGTTTTCGAAAGTGGGCATAGCGGGGAAGCGGGGCTTAGGAGAAAGAACAGAAGCACAAAGATAGAGCAAAACCCCAGCCCTGACGGGTCGGCCCGACCCCGGCCGCTGGCGCCGCTCAGGCTACTGGCCCGCCGCCCCGCTACCAGGCCCTGGCCTTGCACTTCGCTAAGAAGTACAAGCGGAGGCAGAATAGTGAAGTATCGTAAAAAATTTATATTTAGCACAACATTCACTTCCTTCTCACCTCAAAACGGCTTACGCGTATGGGCTTTGTATCCGAATTCAAGGAGTTTATTTCCAAAGGAAACGTGCTGGATTTGGCGGTAGGGGTTATCATCGGGGCTTCCTTTGGCAAAATCGTCACCTCGCTCACCGACGACATCATCATGCCAATCATCGGGCTGGCCATCGGGGGCATCGATTTGAAGGAGTGGTACCTGCCGCTGGACGGCAACACCTACGCCAACTTTGAGGCGGCCAAGGCGGCCAAGGCGGCTACCATCAACTACGGCGTGTTTCTCAACGCCATCATCTACTTCCTCATCATTGCCTTCTGCGTATTCCTGATCGTGAAGTTCGCCAACCGCTTCAAGAAGCCGCCGGTAGTAGTGGCCGTTGCCGACCCGGCCCCGACTAAGGACCAGATGCTGCTGATGGAAATCCGGGACGCGTTGCGCACCCGCTAACGCGCCACCTGAGCGGGCCACGACCAGTCGCGGCCCGCTCGTTTCCAACCCGTATGAAGCGTTTGCTACGAGCCGGCCGCCAGCTGCTGCCCCGAATGGTGGGCGGGGTGGTGTGCCTGAGCCTGCTACCCGCCCTGGCCCTGGCCCAGACGTCGGAAAACAGCGCCGCCGCGCCCGACACCGTGCAGGGCTGGCGACGCGGCGGCGTGGGCACGCTCAATTTCAGCCAGGTAAGCCTGAGCAACTGGGCCCCGGGCGGGCAAAGCTCCCTGTCGCTGCTGGGCATCGGCAACGTGTTTCTGCACAACCGCCGCGGCCATAATACCTTCGACACCTCCCTGGATGTCGTGTATGGCAGCCTCAAAGCCGGCAAAGCCCGCATCCGCAAGAGCGACGACCGGCTGGAACTCAACGCCAAGTACGGCCGCCAGTTTACCAAGGTGCTGTACTACGCCGCGCAGGCCAACGTGAAAACGCAGCTGACGCCCACTACGGCCCTGGAAAAGCCGGATTCGCTGTTGTCGCGCTTCTTTGCCCCGGCCTATATCCTGACATCCATCGGCATCGACTACAAGCCCAACGACCAGCTCTCGGTGTTTCTGTCGCCGATTACGGGCAAGTTCACGGTGGTGGCCGATCAGACGCTGGCCGATGCCGGCGCCTTCGGCGTGGAGCCGGCCGAGCGCACTGCCGACGGGCAAGTGGTGCGGGGCACCGGGCAGCGCTTCCGCCAGGAGCTGGGAGCCTACCTGAACGTAAAGTACCGCCGCCCCATCTGGGAAAATGTTACATTTCAAAGTAAGCTGGATCTGTTCAGCAACTACTTGCACTCCCCCGGCAACATCGACGTGAACTGGGAAACTCTGGTCAGCTTCAAGGTCAACCGGTTTATCAGCAGCAGCATTGCCACCACGCTGGTGTACGACGACGATGTTTTAACCCCCGTCGACCGGAACGATGACGGGGTGCCGGACAGCCGCGGCCGCCGGGTTCAGTTCAAGGAAACCCTCGGTATCGGCCTGACTTATAGGTTTTAACCAAATTGAACTATCTTTGCCAGGGGCCGGTTTTCAGGCCGGTATAAATTGGTGCGGAAGTTGCCCGTGGGGGCATTCCCCCACTGTTTCTTCCTTGTTTCTTCCCGCATGAAAAAGCTGATTGCCGCTGTGCTGCTGACGGGCACAAGTTTAGTTGCCTATCAGGCCCAGGCCCAGACCGAGCCCCGGCCCGATACTCCTGCTGCCAGCCGGAAATCTACCCGGAAGGCTTCCGGGGCGGATATTGCCCGCATGCAGCGCCGCATGAGCATGAACCCCGACGAGGCCAAGCGCGACCAGCAGATTGAAATTCTGGAGGCCCGCTCGGGTGGTACCGCCAACACCAGCTTCGGGCGGGCTTCGGGCCCGGCCCGGCAGTACGAGAAAGGCAAGGCCGGCTTCACCGTGCGCAAGTTCAAGGACAAGCGCGGCACCGCCCAGCAGCAGCGCGGCCAGAGCCGCAAGGCCCCCGGCATCGACCCGCCGGGCAAGCCGCTCAAGCACAAGAAAAAGCACCGCTTCCTGTTCTTCTAGCAGGGCGCGACAAGCATAAAAAAAGCCCCGTAGCAGTGCTGCGGGGCTTTTTGCATCTTCAGCGGCTTCAGGGCCACCGTTCGCCCCTGATGCTGCTGAAGAAGTATCTGCCGGGCCCCGGTGGGCAACCGGGGCGCTGGCTAAAGAAAGTTGAGCCCAGCCAGGGAGGCGCTTGTTTTATCCTTGATACGACTTATCTTGGCTGAGGTAACAACTAATTACCTACTACCCGCTCTATCGTACCCCACGCGCGTTTTTTGCTGATTATTTAGCGGAAAAAGCGCCGCAAGCACATCTATTTCAATCCCGGTTTCCCAGTATTCTTAACCCCCTAACCTATTCTCATGGCAAACTCAAGTTTTGCGGGCTCCGAAGGCCTGCACGTGATGCGTCTTGGCGGCACCGCCGAGCAAACCGAAAATATCTTCGGCCCCCTGGCCGGCCTGATCGGCAGCTGGGTCGGCAACAAAGGCTGGAACCTGATTGCGGTGCCCAACCAGAAGGGTGGCTTCGTTTTGCTGACGAGCCCTTACATCGAAACCCTCACGATTAGTCCGCTGGCTACGCCCACGCCTAACCGCGGAGAGCGAATTATCCAGCAGCTGCCCACGCTGCTCTACGAGCTGAAAATCAACAGCCTGATCGACGGAAGCCTGATGCACGCCGAAAATGGCACTTGGCTGCTGCTGCCCGACTGCCCCAGTGGCTTCGGCGTGGCCCGGCAGGCCTCCGTGCCCCACGGCGACTCGCTCCTGGCCCCAGGTACTGTGCAGGTAACCAAAGGCGGCCCCAGCATTCCGGATATTTCGTCGCTGCCCGATATCGGGGGCACCCGGCTGGGCTACCTCGACCCGTATCTGACGCCCATGCAGGGCTTCAACAAAACCAACCCCAACGCCACGCTCCGGCAGGCCAGCTCTCAGCAGACTATCGTTCAAACCACTACTATTTCCGTCAGCACCGACAACCAGGGCGGTATCGTCAACATTCCCTTCATCGTCAAGAATGCCGATGCCAGCAAGTTTGAGGCGACCTTCTGGCTGGAAACCGTGCTCGACAAGCCCACGGGCCGCACGTTTCAGCAGCTGCAGTACTCCCAGGCCACCAGCATCGACTTCCTGCCCCGCCTTGATGGGAAGGGCCTGATCCAGTGGCCCCACATCAACATCAACACGCTGATTAAGCGGTAATCAGAGCCGCCGTATTCTGCTAAACAGCCGGGGCAAACCACACGCGGTTTGCCCCGGTTTGTTTTCGGCGGTTTAGAACCGGGCCGACAAGCCTACTTTCAGGTAGTTCATGTCGTAGCCCAGCTCCGTAAAGGCCCCGATGTTGTCGGTGAAGTAGTAGCGGGCTCCCACAAAGATGCCGGTCGTGAGGTAGGCCATGCTCGTGTTGTAGCCGCGCAGCTCCGGTACGTCATCGTAGTAGCTGTCGGTCCACTTCTGAATCCGGACGCCCAGGCTGATGCCGCCGTAGGTATCCAGCTTGGGGTTCTGCAGCACGTTGTAGTGGTAGGTGCCCCGGGCCGAGACAATAATGTTGGTCCACTTGGACTTGTAGCTCGTGCCCGGATAATCGTAGTGGTAAGCCTTGTAGCCCACCAAGCCGCCGATGCCGATAGTGCCGGGGCCCACGCCCTCCTTGATGCCGTGCTCCACCGACAGGCTCATGGCCGGCGTCGACTTCACCGTGCCGTAATAGCCGTACCCTATGCCCACGCCAATGCCGAGGTTGGCCACGGTGCTGCCTTTCTGGAACAATTCACCTGCCGCTGCCGGAGTAGCCGGGGCCTTTTCCGGAGCTGCGGGCGCCGGGGCCGCCGCAGTAACCGGTGCAGGCGCCGGCGCTGGGGTAGGCTTTGCCGTCGTAGGAGCTTTAGCCACTGGCTTGGCGGCCGGCTTGGCTACCGACTTGGTCGTGGTGGCTGTTTTCGTGGTGGCCGGGCGGGTAGTAGGAGCAGTGCCGGGGCTGGCCGGCTTTACAGCCCGCGCCGGGGCTTTGGTTTGGGCCACAGCTGAAGCGCTAGTCAGGGCTGCGAAGAGGAGAGTGGTAACCAGAGTTTTCATAGTACTAGGAGGTTGGTAATCAGAGTTGATGTTTTTTAAGTGCAATTATTTCCTGAACTGATGCAAAAATAGCGCGTTGCCGGGCGCACATCAATAGCATGATGATGTGAGCTTGCTGTGGGCTCTGGTTTTGCGCCGCAATATTGATAAATATTAGAAAAGACTATTATTTGAAAAGTCGCCATCTAGCGCTAATTCCTACGCGCTAAAAACGCTCTGCTACCAAAGAAAAAGCCCCAACCGTTTCCGGTTGGGGCTTTCTTACTCTATACAGGTTGCGGCTTACAGCGTCCGCTTAACTTCTTTCTCTTCGAAGCCCTCAATGTTGTCACCTTCGCGCAAATCATTAAAGCCTTTGATCGAAATACCGCACTCGTAGCCTTGGCGTACTTCCGACACGTCGTCTTTGTACCGCTTCAGCGCCGAGATTTCGCCCGAATGCACCACGATACCGTCGCGCACCACCCGCACCTTGGTATTGCGGGTGAAGGAGCCCTCCGTTACCATACAGCCTGCAATGCTGCCCACCTTGGTAATGTTGAACACCTGCCGCACCTCGGCGTTGGCTACCACTACTTCCTGCACCGTTGGGGCCAGCATGCCTTCCATGGCATCCTTCACCTCATTGATGGCGTTGTAGATGATAGAGTAGAGGCGAATATCGATCTGCTCGTTGTCGGCCAGCTTGCGGGCACTCTGCGAGGGCCGCACCTGGAAGCCGATGATGATGGCGTCGGAAGCCGAAGCCAGCAGCACGTCCGATTCGGAGATGGCACCCACACCTTTCGACAGGATGTTCACCTTCACTTCCGGCGTCGAGAGCTTGAGCAGCGAGTCGGAGAGAGCTTCTACCGAGCCGTCCACGTCACCTTTCACAATAACGTTGAGCTCTTTGAACGAGCCGATAGCCAGACGGCGACCAATTTCGTCCAGGGTAATGTGCTTCTTGGTCCGCATGCTCTGCTCACGCGAGAGTTGCTGACGCTGAGTGGCCAATTCGCGGGCTTCGCGCTCGGTTTCCATCACCTGAATCTTGTCGCCGGCCTGCGGAGCACCCGTCAGACCAAGCACCTGTACCGGAGTGGCCGGGCCAGCTTGCTTCATCTTCTTGCCGCGGTGGTCGGTCATGGCCTTCACGCGGCCGTAGTGCGGACCCGCCAGTACCACGTCGCCCACCTTCAGCGTCCCGGTTTGCACCAGCACGGTGGTTACGTAGCCGCGGCCTTTGTCCAGCATGGCTTCGATGACGGTACCCACGGCGTTGCGGTCGGGGTTGGCTTTCAGCTCGAGCAGCTCGGCTTCCAGCAACACCTTTTCCAGCAGATCATCGATACCCAGGCCGGTTTTGGCCGATACCTCCTGCGACTGATACTTACCACCCCAGTCTTCGACCAGAATGTTCATCTGCGACAGCTCCTCCCGGATTTTCTCCGAGTTGGCGCCGGGCTTATCAATCTTGTTCATCGCAATAACGATGGGCACGCCCGCCGCTTGCGCGTGGTTGATGGCTTCCCGCGTCTGGGGCATCACCGAGTCGTCGGCTGCTACCACGATGATGGCAATGTCCGTCACCTTGGCACCCCGGGCACGCATAGCGGTAAACGCTTCGTGACCCGGCGTATCGAGGAAGGTAACGCGCTTGCCCGACTTGGTCATTACGTCGTAGGCCCCGATGTGCTGCGTAATACCGCCGGCTTCGCCTTTGGCTACGCTGGCGTTCCGGATGTAGTCAAGCAGCGAGGTCTTGCCGTGGTCGACGTGGCCCATGATGGTCACGATAGGAGCCCGCGGCAGCAGATCCTCGGGGTTGTCCTCAAGGGTCGTGTCGATTTCATCTTCCTCCGCCGACAGGAACTCTACGTCGTAGCCAAACTCGTCGGCCACTACCGTAATAGCTTCCGCATCGAGACGCTGGTTGATGGAAACGAACATGCCCATGTTCAGGCACACCTTGATGACTTCGTTCACCGAAACGTCCATCAGCGAAGCCAGGTCGTTGGCGGAGATGAACTCGGTTACTTTGAGCGTCTTGGCATCCAGCTCGTTTTGGGCGCGCTGGGCTTCCCGATCCTCGGCCCCACCGGCGCGCTTGTCGCGGCGGTACTTGGCGCGGTTATTCTGGTTGCCACCACGGCCGCCGCTGAGCTTAGCCAGCGTCGCCTTGATCTGCTCCTGAATCTGCTTGTCGTTCTGCTCGGGCGTGTTGGCCACCGCCGGACGGGGGGCATTGCCACCCTGGCCGGGGCGCTGACCCGGACCACCGGGCCGCTGACCAGGGCCGCCGGGGCGCTGACCAGGGCCACCACCGGGGCGGTTGCCCTGGTAGCCGCCACCCTGGCCGGTATTCTGACCAGTTTGCCCCGTAGTCGGAGCGCCGGGAGCCGGCATGCGGGCCCGCTTTTTCTTGTTGTCGGTACCGAGTCCGCTCTTGCGAACATCGGATGAGGCCACCGGCCGGGCCCCGCGGCCACCACGCCGGGAAGAATCAAGCGGAAGCTCGATCTTGCCCAGTACGGTAAGGCCTTTCAGCTGATCGGCTTTGGCGACGATAGTGCCACCTTCTTCCGTCGACTGCTCACTGGCAGCAGAATCTGCGGCGGCAGGAGCACTGGCAACCGGGGCCGGCTCGGGAGCCGAGGAGGCTGCTACGGGCGCGGGAGCAACTGCCGGAGTAGCAGCGGGAGCGGGAGCCGGAGTAGGCTCGGGCGCAGGGGCCGCTTCTACTTTGGGCTCGGGCTTGGCTTCCGCAACCGGGGCTGGCGCGGGGGCCGGGGCCGGCTGCGGAGCAGGAGCAACTGGCTTTTGCTCCGCTACGGGTGCCGGGGCGGGCACGGGTGCCGGAGTGGGCTGGGGAGCCGCAGCGGCCGGGCGCGGAGGCACCGGACGGCCTTTCGAGTCCAGCTCAATCTTGCCCAGTACTTTCAGGCCGGGCACTTTGGGTGCTTCGGGTTCGGCGGGAGCAGCAGCTACCGGCGCGGGCGCGGGCGCCACGGGCTTCACCTCAGCTGCCGGGGCAGGCTGGGGGGCCGGCGCGGCCGGCTTGGCTTCTTCCACGGGCTTGGGCGCTGGTGCCGGGGTGGGCACAGCGGGGCTCGACGCTTTCGGCGCAACAGGTTCCGGCCGGGGAGCAGGAGCGGCTTCGGCTTCGGTCTGGCGCTTGGCCTGGCTGAGCTTGGTCGCTTCCATCTTGTCTTGCGCCGAGGACGCAAACTCCTTCTCCAGCAAGCCTACCTGTTCGGCAGTCAGCTTCGTGGTAGGTTTATTTTCTACCTGATGTCCTTTCTTGGCCAAGGTCTCCACGACCGTGCCCATTCCAATATTCAGGTCTTTGGCTGCCTGCTGGAGCCGTTTAGGTGCTGCTTCCGCCATTCTATGCTCGCGAACGATACTCGTATTCAGATGCAAAGGTACTACATTAAATCTTGCCAGCCGACGCCAAATCACGCCGACTAGCGTGATTTAGCGTCCTTGCTGTACCGGCCGCCGCGCATTCATTGCGCGTCGCCGGAATTTGTGGTTTCTTCTTGTTCTTCGTTATCCTCGAATTCATTGCGGATGATGCGGAAAACGTCCTCAACGGTTACGTCTTCCAGCTCGGTGCGCCGCACGATATCTTCTTTGCTCACAGCCAGTACGGCACGGCCCGTGTCGAGGCCGATTTTCTTGAGCTCGTCGAGCACCCAGCCTTCAATTTCATCCTGGAATTCGTCGAGGGCAATATCTTCGTCGTAGTCGCCGGCTTCGCGGAACACGTCGATTTCCATGCCGACCAACCGGCTTGCCAGCTTAATGTTGGCGCCGCCCCGGCCGATGGCCAGGCTAACTTGGTCCGGCTTTAAGAACACCGACACGCGGCCGGTTTGTTCATTAATGCGCATCGAGCCAATCTTGGCCGGCGACAGGGCCCGCTGGATGTAGAGCTCGAGGTTATCGGTGTAATTGATAACGTCGATGTTCTCGTTTTCCAGCTCGCGCACTACGGCGTGAATCCGGGAGCCTTTCATGCCGACGCAGGCGCCGACGGGGTCAATCCGGTCGTCGTAGCTTTCGACGGCTACTTTGGCCCGCTCGCCCGGCTCGCGCACGATGTTCTTGATGGTGATGAGGCCGTCGTAGATTTCGGGTACTTCCAGCTCGAACAAACGCTCCAGGAAAGCCGGCGCGGCGCGCGAGAGGATGATTTTGGGCGTGCCGTTGATGATTTCGACGCGGTGTACCACGGCGCGCACGGTGTCGCCCTTGCGGTAGCGGTCCTTCGGGATCTGCTCACCCTTGGGCAGCACCAGCTCGTTTTCCTCCTTGTCCAGGATCAGGGCCTCGCGGCTCCACACCTGGTACACTTCGCCGGTCACGATTTCGCCCACCTGGTCTTTGTAAGCCTGGTAGAGGTTGTCGCGCTCGAGGTCCTTCACGCGCTGAATCAGCGTCTGGCGGGCCATCAGCACGGCCCGGCGACCGAAGTCTTCGAGCTTCACCTCTTCGGCTACCTGCTCGCCCACTTCGAAGTCGGCTTCGATCTTCTGGGCTTCGGCCAGCGGAATCTTGTCGAAATCCCAGATGTCCTCGGAGTTGTCATCCACGATTTCGCGGTTGCGCCAAATCTCCAGGTCGCCTTTGTCCACGTTGATGATGACGTCGAAGTTCTCATCGGTGGTGTACTTTTTCCGGATCATCGTGCGGAACACGTCCTCCAGGATACTCATCATCGTGGGACGGTCGATGTTCTTGGAGCGGGCGAACTCGGCGAACGATTCTATCAGGACGTTGCTGTTCATGGGGGTTAAGCTATTAACTGTTGGTGGGTGGGTAAGGTTTGAAACCTGTACTCGCTCAACAGTTTACGGGTTAGATGAATTTCAGAACGAGAGCCAAAAAGCGCGCGGGGCTACTGGCAGTCGGCTTTATTTAAAGGAAATGACGACCCGGGCTTCCTTGATGTCCGCGAAGGGAATCAGGACGGCGGGCAGGACTTTCTTTTTGTTTTTCTCCTTAATTTCCTCGGCCAGCTGAATGCCTTCGGCTTCGGTGGCTTCCAGCAGACCGGTTTTCTCGGTGTCGTCCTGCAGCTTCAGGCTCAGCGTGCGGCCCACATGGCGCGTGTACTGGCGCTGGTCGGTGAAGGGCTGGTCGGCACCGGGCGAGGTAACTTCCAGCGTGTAGCTGGCTTCTTCGCCGTAGGCCTCGTCGATGCGGCGGGCCAGCCGGCGGCTAACCTGGGCGCACTCGTCGATACCGAAGCCCTGCTCACTGTCGAGAATGACCGTAATCTTGGGCCGGATGGCATCGGAAACGGTCAGGGCGACGACGAACAGCTCGGGGCCGGGCAGGCTGTCCTGGAGCATTTCGGCAATTTGGTCGCGGTCAAATTTCATCGGGAGGAGTAGGGGACAAAAGAAAGAGGGGACTGTGTGTCCCCTCTTCTCTAGTCAGTTTGCTGGTGCAAAGATAGATGGAAAAAATGCCGAAAGCAAGCCGCCCGCGCGGGCCCGGCGGGAGCCGGCGACCTACCGGCTTATTTCGATCCAGCCCTTGATGATCACGCCATCGACCTGCTGCAAATGGTAGTAGTAGGTGCCGTCGGGTACCTGCCCGCCGTCCCAGTCGTTGCGGTAGCTCACGGATTCGTAGACCTTGTTGCCCCAGCGCGAGAAGACCTGCAAGTGCGCCGGGCAGCCGTTGGTGGCCAGAAACACGTCGTGGACTCCGTCTTTGTTGGGCGTAAAGATGTTGGGAATCTGGAAGCCCGGCGTTACCTCAACCACGGGCAGCTCGAGCTGCACGGTGCACAGGCCGTTGTTGTAGGGGCGGATAATGCGGGGCGTGTAGCGGCCGGGCTGGCTGTACACGTGCTTGGTGGAGTTGCCGGAGCCCTGGGTACCGTCGCCGAAGTCCCAGCGCACGCCGGCGAAGCTGTTGAGAGGGTCGGAAAAGGTCACGGTGAAAGGAGCCTGCCGGGTTTCGGCGCACTGATCGGCCTTCCAGACGGCGGCGTACAGGGGCGGGGTGGCCACCGTGATGCGCCGGGTGCCCGAACTGCTGCACACCCCACTGACCGTGTAGGTGAGCGTAACGGAGCCCGTGAGGCCGGCGGGGGGCGTGAAGATGCCGCTGCTGCTCACGTTGGGCCCCGACCAGGTGCCGCCGGCCGGCAGGGCCCGCAACCGGAACGCCGCCGTCGAGCCGGGACAGATAATGGTGTCGGTGGGCATGGAAATTACGGCGGGCGCCATGACGGTTACGGGCAGCAGCCCATTCGCGTCGCAGGCGCCGTAGCCGCTGCCGGTCTGGTAGCGAAGGGCGAAAGTGCCAACCCCCGCCAGAGAAGGGGTGAAAGTGTAGCCGCCGCTGGTGTAGCGCACGCCGGAGCCGCTCCAGGTGGCCTGGCTCGATAGGGCTACCGGCGTCGAGCTGGTGGAGCAGTAGGTGCCCAGGGCCGGGGGCGTGAAGATGGTGCCCTGCTGCACGGTAGCCGTCAGAGTAGCGGTGCTGGCGCAGCTACCGTTGGCGGCCATTACGCTGTAGGTCAGGACGCGGGAGCCGACCAAAGCGGCGGAGGGGGTGAAGACGAACCCGGCGGCGACGGAGCCGGATACGCCCGGCCCGCTCCAGGTGCCACCCGCCGGCAGGCCGCCCGTCAGGGCCACGGGCAGGGCCGTCGAGCAGGTCGAGAAACTGTTGCCGGCCGTGGTCCGGATTACCTGCATCGTCTGGGTAGCCTGCAGCGTACAGCCCCCCGTCGTTACGTTATAGGTGACGACGTAGCTGCCGGAAGCCAGGGAGTTAGGGTTAAAGGTGTTGCCGCTGACGCCGGGTCCGGAGAAGGTGCCGCCGGCGGGCTGGGCCGACAGCGTCACGGAGGGCATTGGTGTAAAGTTGTTCTGACAGAAGGCGGTTTGGCTAAGCCCGGTGAAGGCTGCCGCAGGAGGCGACGCCACTACCGTGAGCCGCAGCGTCGAAACGCCGCCGCAGGGCCCTACGCCCGTAACGGTGTACGTCAGCGTCTGGACGCCCAGCAGGGCCGCAGAGGGCGTGAAGAAGTAGCCCGCCGCCACCGAGCCCGACACGCCCGGCCCGGTCCAGGTGCCGCCGGCCGGGGAGCCCGTCAGGGGCTGCGGACCAGCGGCTACGCACACCACGCCATCGGTGCCGGCCGTTACGGTCACGGATTCAAAGTTGAACTTCACCGCCGCGTTGTTGCAGCCCGAAGGACTGCCCGAAGTGGGCGAGTAGGAGCCCGCGCCGGGCGGCACCGGGAAGCCGGGGTTGGCAAAACCGGCCTGGCACAGGCAGACGGCCTGGTACACCACGCCGCGCGGGTCGAAGCGCGAGGTGCCACCATCGACATGGTCGCCGAGGCCGCCGTTCTGCCCCATGTAGGTGGCGTAGTCGAGCCGGGTAGCATCGGGGGCCAGCTGCAGCAGGTAGAAGTCGGCCCCGTCGGTGGTGCGCTGCACGGCGTTTGAGGTGACCGGCAGGCCGGCTACGCTGCCGTTGGAATACGGATAGTCGGAGTTGATGCCGCCGCCCCAGCCCGTGGCGTAGATGCGGTTGCACTGGTCGACCAGAAAGGCCGTGGGCGAAATGTCGATGCTGGCCCGGCCGCTGCCGAACACGGTGGAGAAGTCGGTGGCC
Organism: Hymenobacter aquaticus; assembly: GCF_004765605.1. Lineage (NCBI taxonomy): Bacteria > Pseudomonadati > Bacteroidota > Cytophagia > Cytophagales > Hymenobacteraceae > Hymenobacter > Hymenobacter aquaticus. The sequence goes on from NZ_SRLC01000002.1 coordinate 795,067, forward strand.
GACAGTGTGGCGTTGAGCTTGTGGATAAACTGCCGGCTGCCCGCGTTCTGGTAGCGCCCCGCCGTAACCGGGTAGCTGCCCAGCGACTGGCCCAGCACGTACACGGCCCCGCTGCCATCGAGCTGCACGAAATAGCCCTGGTCGTAGCCGGCCGTGCCCAGGTAGGTAGACTGCTGAATCTGGTTGCCGCTGCTGTTGAGGTGCAGCAAAAACCCGTCGGTGCCGCCCCGGGCGGTGGGGTTAAGGCTGCCGGGGGTGGTAGGAAAGTTGGGGCTGGTAGTGCCCCCGGTTACGTAGAGGCCCCCGGCTGCGTCGAACTGCAGGGAATACGCCGCGTCGAGGCCGCTGCCGCCCACGAAGCTGCTCCACAGCAGCGAAGTAGCCGTGGAGTTGAGCTTGCACACGACGCCATCGTAGGTTCCGCCCCGGTAGGCGCCGCCCAGGCCGTTGGTCGTGGGAAAGTCGGTGGAAGCGGTATTCGTGGCCAGGTAGATGTTGTCGTTGGCGTCGAGCAGAATGTCGCCCCGGAAATTGTCGCCCCAGTTCTGGACCAGCGGGCTGAGGTTTTTGTCCATCACCCCGTCGTTGCCGGTGCCACCCAGGAAGGTGGAGGCCACCAGCGTGCTGCCGTTGGCACTCAGGCGGCTGATAACCAGGTCGGAGCCGTTAGACATGCTTACCAGGCCCGGATTGACGAAGGGGCCGCCCCCAAACGTGCGGTCGTAGGCTGCGGCCGATACCGGGTAGTCGCGGGAGCTGGTGGTGCCCATCACGAACAGGTCGCCCTGGCTGCCGACCACCAGGCTGTTGGGATACTCAATGTCGGTGCCGCCCAGGTAGGTGGCCCACACGCGGGAGGCGGGTCCCGTGGTAGCGGTGTTGAATTTGATGATGGCAATATCGGCCGAGCCGGCGAAGGTAGTGCGGTAGGCGCCGGTAGTGACGGGGTAGCCGCTGCTGAAGGCAATGCTGGCCGAGTACAGGTTGCCTTGCTGGTCGTAGGTGGCCGTGAAGCCCAGGTTGTTGGCCATCGACCCCGTGAAGGAGGAAAAGACAACCGTGGGGTCAATTGTCAGGGCATGGCTGGGGTTGTAGGCGCCGAGCTTGAAGCGCACCGTCTGGCCTTCGAGCACGTAGGCGCAGGCCACGGCGCGGCGGTGGCCGGCGGCGTCGGTTTGCCAGGCTGTGGGAGCCAGCTCGCGCAGCACACCTACCGAGGTGCGCACTTCCAGGCTGCCGTCGGACGTCAGCGTCACGGATTCGGCACCTTCGTAGCGCAGCCCGATGGCGGCCGGGTCGGCGCCGGCGGCTACGGCAAAGTCGTATTCCAGCTGTTGCTGCTGGTTTTCATAGAACCGGGCCCCGATGCCCGACCAGATGTCGGAGTACTGCAGCTGCCGGAACCCGCGCACGTTGTGGGCCCACTTGCTGGGGTCGTTGCCGAGCAGGTAGTTGCGGACCTCGGTCGTGGGACTTTCAACCTCCAGGGCCGGCTGCGGGGCCCCACCGACGAAAGCCACGCGCAGCCCGTGGGCCTGGATGTATTTGGGGCTGGCGCCGCGCTTGGGGCTGTGGTCGTGGGGGACGTTGGCCCGCAGGGAGTAGGTCAGGCCGCCGGGCTCCAGAAACAGGCGGCCGTCGGGGAGCTCGGCGCCGTAGCGTACCACGGCCGGCCACTGGCCCCGGTTTTCGACAAATTCCAGCGTGGGGGCTTCCTCCCCGTGGGTTTGCGCTTGGCCAGAGCTAAGGCAACAGGTGCCCAAAAAAGCCAGACACAGTAATTTTCTCCACATACATGGGACGGTTAATGATAAACGGAAAAAGGGAAAGTAAAGGTAAGCAGGCCCCCGGCAGTTAGCGCTTTATTTCTACCCAGCCTTTGGCCGTGCGGCCTTCCTGGTCGCGCAGGAAATAGTAGTACACGCCGTCGGCCAGGTTCTCGCCCCGCCAGTCGTTAAGGTAGCTGGCCGTTTCATAGACCTTGCGGCCCCAGCGGTTGAAAATCTGCAGGGAGGCGGGCTGGCAGCTGAAGCGCGGCACAAACTGCTCGTTCACGTTGAACGGGTCGTTGTTGGGAGTAATGATGTTGGGCACGAAAATGTCGCCCACGTTTACCGGGGCAAACTGCGTGACGACTACGCAGTCGGCGTAGCGGGCCGTGAGCTTGACCTGGTACTGGCCCGCGTGCTCGTAGACGTGCGTGGGGTTGGCCAGCTGCGAAGTGGCCCCGTCGCCGAAGCTCCACTGGTAGGTGCCGCCGGGCAGAATAGGGTCGAATCGGCAGGTAAACGGGGCCAGGCCCGTGTACTGCGGGGCCGCCGCGCAGGCCGGCACGTTCAGAGCCACGTTCTGGGCCGGCGAGGGCGCCAGCGTGATGGTGCGGGTGTCGGCCGAGCTGCAGGTATTGTCGGAGAAGGAGTAAGTAAGCGTCAGGATGGCCCCGCGGTTGTTGGTGTTGGGCGGGGTAAACAGGCCCGCGGCACTCACGCCCGGTCCGCTCCAGGTGCCCCCGGCCGGCGTTGCGCCGGTGAGCTGCACGGCATTCAGCTCGTAGGAGCACAGCGTCAGGTCGGGGCCGGCGTCGGCGGGCCGCACCGGGTCGACGACCACCGTGCGCGTCACGGAGCCGCAGCGCGTGGTATCGGCGAAGGAGTAGGTGAGCGTGTGGGTGCCGGCCTTGGCCAGGGCCGGAATAAACGTGTTGCCGCTCACGCCGGGGCCGCTGAACGTGCCGCCGGGCGGCGAGGCCGCCAGCGCAATCGGGGCCGTGCGCGTCACGCACTGGGTTAGCACCGGCTCAAAAGTGGGGGCCAGCTCGGGCGTCACGGTCATGCGCAGCGCCCGGGTGCTGACGCACACGCCGGTCGAGGCCACCGCGTAAGTCAGGATGCTGGTGCCCAGCAGGGCCGCTGAGGGCGTAAACTGGTAGCCGCCGCCCGGCGTGGCCGACACGCCGGGGCCCGTCCAGATGCCGCCGCCGGGGCTGCCGCCCAACACGATGGGCGCGGCGCTGACGCACACGGAGCGGTTGGGTCCGGCGTCGGCGAGGCGCACGCCAAAGTCAATCTTGAAGGCGGCATTGTTGCAGTTGCGGCTGTTGTTGCGGTCCGAAAACAGGCCGCCGGGCAGGGTCGGGAAGGCCGAGCTGCCGGCGCAGCCCCCGCACACGGCCTGGTAGACGATGCCGCGCTTGTCGAAGCGCGAGGTGCCCCCGTCGACATGCTCACCGCGGCCGCCCTGCTCCCCGAAGAAGGTGGCGTATTCCAGCGCCGTCATGCCGGGCGTAAACTGGGCGATGTAGAAGTCGGAGCCGTCGGTTTCGGGGTCAAGGGCGGTGGGCGTCACGGGCAGGCCGCTGGTGCTGCCGCCGCTAAACCGGTCATTCACGGCCCCACCCCACCCGCAGATGTAGATTCGCTCGCAGTCGTCGACCAGGAAGGCGGTATGGGAGATATCCGGCGTGGAGCGGCCCGTGCCGTACTGGGTCGAATACAGGCTCCGGCTCAGCGTGGGGTCGAGCTTCTGCACGAACTGCTGGCCGTTGGGCTGGTAAAACAGGCCCGGCGTATGGGGATATTCCCCGATGGTTTGCCCGAGCACGTACACGTTGGTGGCCGCATCCAGCTGCACGAAGTACACCTGGTTGTAGCTGGTGGTGCCCACGTAGGTAGCGTGCTCCAGCCTGGTGCCCGCGCTGTTCAGGTGCGCCACGAAGCCGTCCGGGTCGGTATTGGGGTGCTGGGGTTTGTAGCTGCCCGCCGTGACGGGAAAGTTGGTGCTGACGGTGCCACCGGCCACGTACACCTCGCGCTGGGGCGTGAGCTGAATGGAATAGGCCGCCTCCACGTTCGAGCCCCCCAGATAAGTGCTCCAGAGCAGGGTTTTCAGGTCGGGGCTGAGCTTGCAGACCACCGCATCGGTGGCCCCGCCGCCGTAGGCCGGCTGAATGGCCGCGGCCCCGGGCACCGGGAAGTTGCGGCTGCTGGTCACGGACGCCAGGTACACGTTGCTGGCGCCATCGGTGATGACGTCGCCCCGGAACTGGTCGCCGTAGTTGTGGGCCAGCTGGCCGGTAATGCCGTTGTCGAGCACCAGGCCGTCGTTGTCGGAGCCGCCCAGGAAGGTGGAAGCCCGCAGCACCGAGCCATCGGCACTGAGCTTGGTCACGATGATATCCGACCCGCGGCCGTAGGTCAGCCCGTTGACGTTGAGCGTGCGCGGGCCCCCGTTAAAGGAAACGTCGTAGGCCCCGGCCGTCACCGGGTAGTTAGGCGAGCCGGTCGAGCCCATAATCACCAGCTCCCCGGCCGTGTTGACGACCATGCTGTGGGGCGCTTCGGTCGAGTCGCCGCCCAGGTAGGTGGCATAGAGCCGCGAGGCGGTGCCGGTGGCGGCGGTGTTGTACTTGATAATGGCAATGTCGACCTGACCGTTGAAGGACGTGTCGAAGGCCCCGGTGCTGACCGGGTAGCCCAGCCCGAACACGATGCCGCCCGAGTACATGTGGCCCTGCGGGTCGTAGGTGGCCGTGAAGCCCCAGTTGTCGGCCGAGGAGCCGGTGTAGGTAGAAAACAGCACCGTGGGGTCGATAACCAGCGGCAGTTGGTGGTTGTAGCGCCCCAGCCGGAACGACACCACGTTGCCCTTGAGCACGTACTCGCAGCTGACCGGCACGCGCTGGTCGGCTACCTGCTGCCAGGCCCGGGGCGCCAGCTCCGTCACGGCGCCCACCGAGGTTTGAATGCGGAGCTGGCCTTCCTCCAGCCGGAGCTTGTCGGCACCGGTGTAGCGCAGCCGGATGAGCTCGGGCCGGGCTTCGGGCTGCACCATAAAGTCGTATTCGAGGTGGGCGCTCTGGTTTTCGTAGAGCTGCACGCTGATGCCGGGGTACACGCCCGTGTAGCGCACCTGCCGGAAGCCCGCCACGCCGGCGGCCCACTGCCTGGGGTCGTTGCCCAGGAAATAGTTACGGTGCTCGGGCGTGGCTTCGGAGCCCGCCAGGGTGGGCTTGGGGTTGCCGCCCTCGAAGGTGACGGAATAGGCGTGGGCCCGCAGCCGGTCGGTGGTGGCTTCGTGGCCGTGGTGCTTTTCCAGGGCCTGGCCATCGGCAAAGACGTAGGTGAAGCCGCGGTTTTCCAGGAACAGCCGCCCGCCCGGCAGCTCGGCCATGTAGCGGGCCCGGGCGGGCCACTGGCCTTTGTTTTCCACGAATTCCAGGGTCTTTTCCGGGGTGGCGTGCCCCGGCTGCGCCAAGCCCGCGCGGGCCGGTAGCAGCATCAGAACCAACAGAATAGCACGGGTAAGAATAGCGGGAACGGTAGAGGGTAATTGCATAGCGAAAGATACGTGCAAAATGTCGTGCTTTTCACTCCCCGGGCGCACCTATACCCGCGGTGTGGCCGTAACCTATACCTTTGCTTTGCCCGCGTTAGGGTTTTCGATTGTGCGCCGTTCCTTTGCCTTCAAGTCTACCCTGCTCGTTATAGCGTGGCTGCTGCTCGCCATTGCCTGCGTGCAGATTCCGTCCCGGCTGTTCTGGCCGGCTTCTTTCGGAGCCCTCACCCTGCCCCTGGCCCTGGGCCTGAACCTGGCGGCCGTGGGCTACTGGCTGCTGCGCAGCTGGCGCGTGGCCGTGCTGCCGGCCGCCGTGGCGTTTCTGACCTGGCCCCACTTTCAGCGCGGCCTGGCCCTGCACCCGCTCCGCACCGAGCCCGCCGCCCAGACCGACCGGAGCGTGCGGCTGCTCAGTGCCAACGTGCGCATCTTCAACGTGTATGCCCAGCTGCGCGAAAAGGACCCGGAGTCGCCGGGCAAGTTCATTCAGTGGCTGGCCGAAAACCCGGCTGACGTGCTGTGTTTGCAGGAGTTTTACAACGAGCCCGTGGGCAGCCGCACCGGGGAAGGCCGCCTGTTTCGCAGCGCCGACAAGATCGGGCAGCAGGCGGGGCGGCAGGTGTTCGTGTCGAAAACCCTGACCAACGGGGCCGGGGCCGAGTTTGGCATGGCCATCTTCTCGCGCTTTCCCATCGTGGGCCGCGGCACCATCTCCTTCGACCGGCTCACCCAGAACCACGCCATGTACGCCGACCTGCGCCTGCCCACCGGCGACACCATCCGGGTCTACAACTTCCACCTGCAAAGCATGAGCATGGATGAGAAGGACATCGTGGACAGCTACTCCAGCAAGGCGGGCCTCAAGAAAAAGGGCCTGGGACTGATGCGGCGCTTCAAGCGCGGCCTCGTGGCCCGCAGCGTGCAGGTCGATACGCTGGTGCGCCGCTTCGACCGATGTCGGTACCCCATGCTGCTGTGCGCCGACCTGAACGATTTGCCCTACAGCTACACCTACGACCAGCTGGCCGACCGTTTCCAGAACGCCTGGGCCACCGTGGGCAACGGCGTGGGCGCCACCTACAACGGCCGCCTGCCTTTCGTGCGCATCGACAACCAGTTTGCCAGCCCGCAGTGGCAGATCGGCAACTTCGCGGTGCACTACGAAATTCCGTACTCCGACCATTTCCCCACCTCGGCCATCTACACGCTGTCGGAAGCTTCAAGCCAAGTGCCAAAGCAGCCGGCTGACTAGCGGATATACCGGAAATGGAACCCGTTGTACTGGCTAGTGAACTTTTTGTACTGACAAAACGGGTTTATGTACCGTTTTTGTGCTCAGCGCGGGTCAGTTGCCGAGTATTACGGCCCCGGTTATTTCGCGGCGGCGCAAAACAGCGGCCGTATTGTTTGTTTACAGCCGGTAATCCGCCCGATAATCCTGCGTAATTCACCTCGGGCTGACCGCCAAATCTTTCTACTTTTGCCCCATGCAGCACCCGCTCTCCTTATATAATACCCTTACCCGTCGCAAAGACCAGTTCGTGCCCGTCAACGCGCCCTTCGCGGGCGTGTACCTGTGCGGGCCTACCGTGTATAGCGAGGCGCACCTGGGCAATGCCCGCGGCCCGGTGGTGTTCGACGTGCTGACGCGCTACCTGCGCTACCTGGGCTACACCGTGCGCTACGTGCGCAACGTAACCGACGTGGGTCACCTGGAAAGCGACGCCGACGACGGCGAGGACAAGATGGCCAAGGCCGCCCGCGCCCAGCGTCAGGAGCCCATGCAGATTGCCCAGCACTTCGTGAACCTCTACCGCCAGAACATGCTGGCCCTGGGCTGCCTGCCCCCCGATATTGAGCCCCAGGCCAGCGGCCACATCACCGAGCAGATTACGATGGTGGAGGAAATCATCGAGAACGGCTTCGGCTACGAAGTCAACGGCTCGGTGTATTTCGACGTGCCCAAGTACAACGCCGAGCGGGACCGGTACGGCAAGCTTTCCAACCGCAGCATCGAAGACCAGCTGGCCGGCACCCGCGACACGCTGGCGGGCCAGGACGAGAAGCGCAGCCCCCTGGATTTTGCCATCTGGAAAAAGGCCGCGCCCGAGCACATCATGCGCTGGCCCTCGCCCTGGGGCGAGGGGTTCCCCGGCTGGCACCTCGAGTGCTCGGCCATGAGCCGCAAGTACCTGGGCCAGCTTTCCGACATCCACGGCGGCGGCCTCGACCTGATGTTTCCGCACCACGAGTGCGAAATAGCCCAGTGCCAGGGCAGCCACACCCACACCGACGAGTCGCGCTTCTGGGTGCACAACAACATGATAACCGTGGATGGCACCAAGATGAGCAAGAGCCTGGGCAACTTCGTGCTGCTCGGCGACATGTTCAAAGGGCCCACGGCCACGCTCACCCAGGCCTACTCGCCGATGGTGGTGCGCTTCTTCCTGCTCCAGGCCCACTACCGCTCGCCCGTCGACGTGAGCGACGAGGCGTTGCAGGCGGCCCGCAAAGGCTACCGCAAGCTGATGAACGGCCTGCGCCTGCTGGAAAAGCTGCAACTGCCCGACGGTACTGAGCGCGCCGCCGACACCGAGAAGGCCGACGCCGAGCTGCGCAAGCTGGTGGCCGACATCTTCGTGGGCCTGAACGACGACCTGAACACGGCCCGCGCCATTGCCAGCCTGTTTAACCTGGTGCGCAAGTTCAACGGCTTTTTCGCCAACCTCGCTACCCTGGGCACCGTGAGCGAAGCGGCCCTGGAAGAAGCCCTGGAAGCCTACCGCACCGTGGTAACGCAGGTGCTGGGCTTGCAGGACGAGCCCCGGGCCAACGCCGAGCAGCTGCTGGAGCTGACCCTAGGCTTTTACCAGGAAGCCAAAGCCGCCAAAGCCTACGACAAGGTCGACCAGATCAGGGCGGCGCTGAAAGGGCAGGGCATTGTAATCAAAGACTCAAAAACCGGCGTTGACTGGGCATATGAAGAATAACAGAATTGGACTGGCCCTGGCGCTGGCCGCGGGGTTGCTCGTGGCCAGCTGCGGCCCGGATAAAAAGGAAACCGCCGACACCACCTCCACGCCCGAGACGCCGAAAGTAGCCGCGCCCAGCTTCAACGCGGATTCGGCCTACGCGTTTACGGCCCGGCAGGTCGCTTTTGGTCCCCGCGTGCCCAACACCAAGGCCCACGTAGCCACCGGCGACTGGCTGGTGAAGCAATTCAAAAGCTATGGCCTGACGGTGAAAGAGCAGCCCTTCGAGGTTATGGCTTTCGACGGCAAGATGCTCCGCTCGCGCAACATCATTGCCCAGTTTGCCCCCACGGCCGCCCGGCGCATTGCCGTGTTTGCCCACTGGGACACGCGCCCCTTCGCCGATAAGGACAAGGAAAAGAAAAACGCCCCCCTCGACGGCGCCAGCGACGGGGCCAGCGGGGTAGCCATTGTCCTGGAAATGGCCCGGGTGCTCAGCCAGCAGGCCGCCGCCCAGCAGCCCGGCGTCGGCGTCGACTTCATCCTGTTCGACTCCGAAGACTACGGCTACGACTCGTCCACCCAAAGCGACCTGAAGGATCAGCTCAGCGCCCAGGGCAAGGACAGCTGGTGTTTGGGCTCCCAGTACTGGTCGAAAAACCTGGTGCCGGCCGGCTACAAGCCCAGCTACGGCATCTTGCTCGACATGGTGGGGGCCAAGAATGCCAAGTTCAGCCGCGAGGAAACGTCCCGGCAGTATGCCCGCGACGTGGTGGATAAAGTGTGGAATACCGGCGCCCAGCTCGGCTACTCCGACTTTTTCCTGTTCCAGGACAGCCCTGGCATCGACGATGACCACGTGTACACCAACCAGGCCGGCGTGCGCACCATCGACATCATCGACCACCTGCCCGTCGGCGACGACTACTTCCCGGCCTACCACCACACCACCCAGGACAACATGAGCGTCATCGACAAGCGCACCCTGAAAGCCGTGGGCCAGACCGTGCTCCAAACGATTTACAACGAGTAGCCCCGAGCTATTCCGCTGAAAAAAGGCCCGGCAACCTGCATTGCCGGGCCTTTTTGTTTGTATTTTCGTTAGAATTAAGCCGCAGATAGTATTTACGCTCGGGGCAAAAACAACGCTCCCCACCTTGCGGTAAAAGCTGTAGCTTCGCAGAAGACAGCAGCTAAACATCCAACGGGTGGGCACCGGGCTGGCGCTGGCCATACGACAGGAGCCCTGCAGCTTACTTTAAGTCGCACTTGGGAAAATAGTGGGTCACTCGCTGCGTGCTGGTTGCCGCGCTGCCCCCGCAGGATGACGTCACGGCTACAGCCACTGTGGCTGAGGGGGCCTCAGTGCCAAGATATACTTCTATGCTGGTGCGGCCGTCGTATGAGGGCTGGTAGTAACCATCAATAGTCCACCGGTAGTCGGTGCCAAGGTTGGTGCCCGCCGCCGATACCCGCATCATTGCCGCACAGTTGTTACTGTTTCTGGGGGCGGTAGAAAGAGCCACGGCCGCTGCGCAGTTGCTGGGCCCAATCTTGACAATGTTGCCCACTGAGGGTATCCCATTCCCATCGAGGAGAAACAGCAGGTAGTGCCCCGGCGGACAGGCGTTGGCATCGGGTGGGGCGGTTACCGTAAGGCCATTGGTTGTCTGGGTAAAACTTGATTCAGCAAAGCGTTGATTCATGTTGAATGAGTGCGTTACTGACGAGAGCCGTACCCAGGTCACCCGCGTGATACGAGCATAATCAGGGGTTGGGAGAATGAACGATTGCCCGTACCCTACGGCCGGGGGCACACCGCCGACACTAGGCCGTGGGCCATTGAACAGGTAGGGTGGGCTGTAGATTTCCGCGTCGTAATGCGCCGTGAAACCACCTCCTTCGCCGCCGCCGGCCGAGAGCACCCTTCCGTCGGGCAGTAGCACGGCCGTGGAATGATAGAGGCGTGGAACTTTCATAGCCGCCACCGTACGCCACGAGCCGTCGGGAGCCGTGGCAGTGGGCGGCGTCCAGATTTCAGCCGACAGAACGGCATCGGCATCCACGGTAGTAGCCGCTGACACGCCGCCCGTCACCAGCACCGTCCCATCGGGCAGCAGCGTGGCATTAACGTGCTGGCGTCCAAAAGCCATGTTGGGCCCGAAACGGAACTGCGGGCTAGCACTGTTCAGGTCGATAAGCTCCGTGGTGCGCGTAACGCCCCCGAAGCCACCCCCACCCGCAATCAGGATTTTGCCGGGCGCGTACATCACAGCCGTGCCTGCTTCGTGCTCGCCCAGGTCGTATTGGTGCAAGTCCACCGCCTGCGGATGCGCCAGTTGATGTCGGCCCACATCTTGCCAAGCGCCCGCGCCGGTAGTGCTCAGATAACCGGTATTACTGTTGGGCCCGGCATTGAACACGCGCCCGTCCGGGGCCCCAAACATCATCGGGTAGAGCGGCAGCCGCCGCGCAGCCCCGGTAAGCCGTCGCCACCCGCCGCCGGTTTGCCAGACTTCGGGAATGAGATTCTGGGTGGTCGGGTTAGCTTTGGCATTTGGTGCTGGTAAATTACCTCCGTGTATCTGCCCCGCAATAGCGAGAGACTCCCCATTTGCCAGCGAGGTATTCGTAGGGTACCAGCGGCGCTCGGCCATTAGCGGCACAGCGTGCGAGGAAGCAGGCGTTTGCCAGGTGCCCGTGCTGAAGTCGAAGATGTTAGCGTCGGCAATACCAATATAGCCCTCTTGCACTTTAGTAGGAGGCTGTAACGGGTCTGGGGAAGGAAATACAGTGCCGTAAGAATGATGCCCTCCCGCCACCAGCAGCTTGCCATCCGGCATCAGATTATGCCCACTACAGAAGATGTTGCTATCAGAATTTTCAAATGATGTAAAAGTGCCAGTAGATGGATTCCATTGATAGGCAGGCGACATAGTCATCACACTGGTGGCATTATGTCCTTCCCAGGAAAAAACATTCCCGTTGGGCAGCACATGCGTATGAATGCCCACGATTCCGGTGCCGCCCTCCGGCCTTGCATAGGGAGTCCAGCCAAACGGGGCCGACCATTGGCCCACCTCATTAGTTGGGCGGGTAAGCCGGGCTTCCCACCCGGCAGCAGTGGTTTCGAAGCCCGGTAGCAGGTTGATAGCTTGGCGGGCGTAGACCGATGAAGAAGTAGGAGCCGCTCGCATCTCTGTGAGTGATTGGGCGCGGCAAGGGAAGACCATCCTACCCAACAGGAGGCCAAAAAATATAGCGTTGCGCATGGTCAACAGTTTCGGTACAGGAAAGCACGCGCTTATTCTACCAACAGACGCTGGGCTAGGTAGCCGGGGCTGCGCAGCAGGTACACGCCCGCGGGTAGTGCCAGCGGCAGGCGCAGCGGCCCGCTACCGGGCGTGCGGGCCCGCAGCAGCGGGCGGCCCAGCGCGTCGTGTAGCTGCACGGTCTGGCCCGGTGGCAGGCCGCTGAGCCAGACCTCACCCTGGGCCGGGTTGGGCCAGACAGCGAAAGCGGGGCCGCGTTGGGCCGGGTGCGCGGCCAATGGTGCGCTGCTGAGCTTGGCCACGAAGCCCGTGGCGTACTGCCCGGCCACGGGCTGGAGCACGGTGGGACCCAAGGTGGTCGGCGCGTTGTAGAAGCCAGCCAGGTACAGTTCGCCGGCGGCGTTGCTGGCTAAGGTAGCGATGAATGGCCCTTCGCTGGGAGCCGTGCCGCGGGCCCACTGCCAGGTGCCGGTGGTGCCGTCGAGCTGAGCCAGCAACGCGTAGCCCGAAGTAGCGTGAGTGAGCGTGAGCGGGCTGCCGTCGAAGCTGAGTGCGGGGCCCTCGAAGCGCCCAGCTACCACCACGGAGCCCTGCGGACCGGCTACGATACCATATAAGTAGTCATATGTGTCGCTGCCGAGGCGGCGGGCCCAACTCCAAGTGCGGGAAGCTACATCGAGCCGGGCTACGTAGGCCTCGGAAGTATAATAACTAAAGGTGCCATTAGAGGCGACTGGTCCCCGGTTGCTGAGCGCGTGGGCACCGAAGCGGGACGTAGCACTGTTGAAAGAGCCAGCCAAGTACAAGCCGCCCATGCCGTCGAAGGCCAACACTCGACAATCGGAGGTGCCACCTAGCGGGCCAGATTCGGCCCCGCCGTGTGTGGCCCAAGTCCAAGCGCCGGTTTGCGTGTTGAACTCAGCAACGAAAGCTTGATCGGCCACTGCCAGGTTGCCTCTGCCGGTGGGGTTCGCAGGCAGGGCAGTGGCCCCAAACTGTGCTGGTTGGCTGCTGTAGGAGCCGCCGAGCCAGGCGTGGCCCTGTCCGTCGGAGCACAGTTGCCCCACAATCTCCGAGCGGGTGCCACCACCACGCTGGGCCCAGCGCCAGGCGCCACTGGCCCCCTCAAGACGGGCCACAAACACATCGGCATAAACTGACGAACCAGCGTTGGTGAGGGTGGTGGACCCAAAGTCGGCGGCGGCGCTGGTAAAGCCGCCGGCCAAGAGTAGGTCGCCATCGGGTTCCACCACTAAGCTGAGGCCCGATTCGCCGCCGGTGCCCCCAGCGCGGTGGGCCCAGCGCCAGTTGCCTTGCGCGTCGAGGGCGGCTACAAAAGCCTCGCTGCTGGCGCTGCTATTGAACAGGCGCTGGCTGCCGAAGTCCACGCTGTAGCTGGTGAAGCCGCCGGTCACGTAGGCCTGGCCCAAGGCGTCCACGGCCACGGCAGCGGCTCCGTCGTTGCCGGCCCCGCCCACGGCCACGGCCCACAGGTAGCGGCCACTGGCGTCGAGCTTGGCCACGAAGGCGTCGGAGAGCCCGCTGCTGGTCAGCGTGGTCGTGCCCAGCGTGACCGTTTCGGTGAACGAGCCGGCCACGTACACCTGGCCCAGTACGTCCACGGCCATGCTCGTCGGGCCCCGGGCAGAGGTTTGCGAGCTGTTGACGGCGGTATTGAAGCTAGCGCAGGGCGTGGCCCAGGCAAAGGCGGGAGCCTGCGCGCGCAGGCTCGCCGGCCCTAGTGCCATCAGCAACAGGAGGAAGAGCTTCAGGCGGGCCGAGCCGCGTAGCAACGTAGGCAGGAAGAGCATAGTGGCAGCTTTAGCGTTTGCGTTCCAGAGCACCCACGCGGGCTTTCAGAGCATCGTTTTCTTTTTGCAGCGCAATCAGGTAAAGTGTCAGCTCCTCTACTTTGCGCAGCAGTACGGCATCAGTGGCGGCCAGGTCCAGACCTTGCTTTTCTACCTCTGTGGCAGCGGGCACGTCGGGCAAGTGGCGGTTGACCAGAATAAACTGCTCTACATCGGGCAGCGGCCGCAGCCGGTACGCGGGGGCAAACACGTAATCGGGCCAGGCTACGCCGGGAGCCCGCACATATACCGCATGGGCACCAAAGGGGCCTTCGACGGCCAACCGCAGGCTGCCCGCCCCGCCCGGGTTGATGCCCGTTCGGCCAATAGTCACTTTACCGGAAAACACAACGTCGCCGTTGCTCTGGAATCTGGTTTCACTGTTCCAGTTCCAGTTTGGGGCCACATACATGTCGGTGCGGCCGTCGTTCGGAGTTTGGAAAACCCAGTAATTGGAGCCGGTCAGCAACAGCGCCCCGTTCACGCTCACGTCGCCGGTGTTAGGATGCGAGCCGTCGCCCAGCACGTTAAGGTTGCCCAGTACATTCTGATTCTGGGCTTGTGCGGTGCCCGCCACCGTAAGCAAGCAAGCAAGCAAGCAAAGCGCCAATAGGTAACAGCTGTTTCATAGGAAGAATAAAAAAAGTAAAAACGATACAAGTAAACCGGCCTGGTCCACGCAAAAGCGGCAGTAGAATCAATGCCCTATCAGGGTGGGATGCCGGGGAATAGAAGGACCCGGCAGGTGAGCACCGGGTGAGAAGTGGGTAAAGCTAACAGGCAGCGCCGAGCCGGAAAAGACCGGCCGGGGCAGAAAAGTAGCAGATATGCCCGATGAATACGACAGCAAGGTGTACTATATTTTTAGTGCCGCCAAGAACGGATAACAAGCTGAGGTATCGGCAGCGGGTCGGGCAGCGGGCCAGACTGTTTTGGCGCGGGCCCGGGAGCTGCTACATCTCCCTTTGCATGTTGCTGCGGGCAATGTAGCAGACTGGCAGCAGCTCCATTGGCTTCGGCGAGAAGCTGCTACCGGTGCAGCGGAAATGCTTCGGCTAACGTCACAAAACAATGTCCAACCCCGCGCATGCTCGTTTTTTCAACGATCCTGCCAGCGGGCTACACCCGGCAGTATACTTGTTGAGGGTGACTGTTAGCCGAACAGCAGCTTGTAGTAGATGACGGTAGCGTGCAGCTCGCCCGAGGAGCTGCGGGCAAAGTCGGGGATAACGCCGCCCACGGTGTAGCCCGCCTGCTGGTAGAGCTGCTCGGAGGGGTCGTGCTGGCGGGTGTCCAGAATGAGCGTGGTGCGCTGGTGCTGGCGGGCGTGGTCTTCCACGGCCTGCATCAGCTGCCGGCCGATGCCCTGGCGCCGGGCCCGGGAGTGCACCATCACCTTGCAGACCTCGGCCCGGTGCAAGCCGTTATTTTTCGTGGCCAGGTCCAGCTGCGCGGTGCCTATGATCCGGCCGTCTGCTTCGGCCACGAGCAGCACCCGGTTGCCTTCCGTCAGGGCCTGGGCCACCTCGTGCCAGTATTCCTGCAGCTCGCCGGGGGCTACGGGCAGCATAAAGCCCAGCGCCGCCCCCGATTCCAGCGCATCCTGGAACAACTCAGTCAGGGCCGGAACCTGGGCGGTAGCCTCAAGGGCGGTAAGGGCTCGAACGACTATCGACATCAGCAAGCGGAATTTTAGAGGTAAGACAGCTCGGTGCCGGCGGCCGTGACGGTCAGCCGGGCCGGGCGGCCACAAATCAGGGCCATGTTTTGGGGCTCGTGGCCCACCGGGAAGCCGTAGGCCACCGGAAACTGGTACTTGGCCGCGTAGGTGGCAATAATTTCGTCGGGCGTCTGGCCGAAGGGCACGGCGTTGTCCTGCGGGTCGGTGAAGTGGCCCACCACCAGCCCGGCCAGGTTGCGCAGCTTGCCGGTGCGGTCGAGGTGCACCATCATTCGGTCGATACTCAGCAGGTATTCGGCCACGTCTTCCAGAAACAGGATGCGGCCGTCGGTGGGGCAGTCGGAGGCGGTGCCGGTCAGGTTTTGCAGCAGGGTCAGGTTGCCGCCGATCAGCTCGCCGGTGGCCGAGCCGGGGCGGTTGAGCGGGTGGGCCGGCACCGCGTAGCTGATTGGTTCGCCAAACAGCGCCCGGCGCAAACTTTCCAACGACGCCTCGCCGCCCGCCTGGTTGAAAATAAAGGCCATCACCCCGTGGATGCTTTCGTAGCCCAGCTTCAGCAGGTGGCAGTTCAGGGTGGTAATGTCGCTGAAGCCGGCTACCCACTTGGGGTGCTGGGCAAAGCCCGAAAAGTCAAGCTGGTCGATGATGCGGGTGGTGCCGTAGCCGCCCCGGGCGCAGAGAATGGCCCGGATGTCGGGCGCGTCGAGCTGCTGCTGCAAGTCGCGGCGGCGCAGCTCGTCGGAGCCGGCAAACTGGTGGTGCGCGGCCGTAATGGACTCGCCCAGCACGACGCGCAGGCCCCAGCGGGTCAGGATGTCGACCGCCGGCGCCATTTCTTCGGCCGTTACCTTGCGGGCGGTGCCGACCAGGGCGACCTGGTCGCCGGGGCGGAGCGGGGGAGGGGAGATGGGCATGGTGCAGAAGCCAAAAGGAGGCGGTAAACCTACGCAACCCAGCCCACTGACCCAAGCCGCCCGGGCGGTGAATCGGCTGGCTGGCAGAAAACCCTTCAGAAACAGTAGTTTATCAGGTAACCTTGCTTTCCTGGCCTACGTCTTTGTATTTCGCCTCTTCATTCCGAATCATGAAAAAACTTCTCCTCTTCCTGCTGCTGCTCGGGCTGGCCGGGCCCGCCGCCCGCGCCCAGGCCCAGATTGACACCACCCGGGGCCGCTACTACCAGCCCATTTTCCCGAACATCACCACCCGCGCCAACGTCGTGTTTGGCTCGGCCGTAACCTACGCGGGCAGCACCCAGACGCTGACCATGAACATCTACGAGCCCACCGGCGACACCGTGCGCCGCCGGCCCCTGCTGGTGTTTGCCCACGGCGGCGGCTTCGTGTCGGGCTCCAAAACCGACCAGGACGTAACCGAGCTGTGCCAGCGCTACGCCCGCCTGGGCTACGTCACGGCCAGCATTGACTACCGACTTTTGTTCTTTCCCTTCGACACGGTCAACATTGCCAAGGCCTCGGTGCGGGCCACCCAGGACATGCGGGCGGCGGTGCGCTTTTTCCGCCAGGACGCGGCTACCAGCAAAACCTACCGGATTCACCCCGGCTATATTTTCGCGGCCGGCAGCTCGGCCGGGGCGTTTATGGCCCTGCAGTTGGCCTACCTCAACAAAACCACTGAGGTGCCCGAGTACATCGGCATTGGCCAGTTTGGCGGGCTGGAAGGCAACAGCGGCAACCCCGGCTACTCCAGCGTCGTGCGCGGCGTCGTGAACCTGTGCGGCGCCCTGGGCCGCCCCAACTGGATTGAGCCCGGCGACGTGCCCTTCGTGAGCATGCACGGCACCGCCGACGGTACCGTGCCCTACGGCAAGGGCAGCGTGGGCAGCGGCCTGCCGCCCCAGGTGGTGTACGGCAGCGGCGCCCTGAAGCCCCGGGCCGACGCGGTGAACGTACCGAACCCGCTGTATACCTTCAAAAATGCCGGCCACGTGCCCTACAGCGGCACCAGCGCCCGCGCCCTGGCCTACATGGATACCACCTTCCGCTACGTGCGCGACTTTCTGCGGCCGGTGCTGCGCCAGCCCGGCACCGTGACGGGCACGCGCCCTCAGGCCCCGGTGGCCGCCCTGCAACTCTACCCCTTGCCCGCTGCCGAAGCCGTGAAGCTGACGGCCGCCACCGGCACCGTTTTTCAGCCCCACACGCTGGAGCTGCTCGACGCTACGGGCCGCGTAGTACGCCGCTTCCGCTGGGAGCAGCCCGAGCAGCTGCTCCGGCGCGAAGCTCTAAAGCCCGGCATCTACCTGTTGCGGGGCGCGGGTATAGCTACCCAGCGGGTTCTGTTTGAGTAAGTAGATTGACTGAGCTCCTGAGTCAAACGCCTCCTGCTGTATTGGTAGGAGGCGTTTTATGTATAGAAGCTGTTTAGAAAGCAAAAAAGAACGTCATGCAGAGGCGCAGCCGAAGCATCTCGCGTGCAATGGTAATCATATACCATTGCACGCGAGATGCTTCGCTACGCTCTGCATGACGTTCTTTTTTGCTTCAGTAAGCAAGGGGGGCGCAACATATGCTGGCGCAAAAATAATTGCGCCAGCATATGTTGCGCCCCCTGTGGGCCGCTAGCGTTCAGCCATGAAGCGGCAAAGGGCCGTGTCTCTATACCGCGCTGGCAGCTTCCAGCACTTCCGTCGCGTGAGTGGCGGGCCGCACGTTGCCGGTGCGGGCAATGAAGGCCCCGGCCGTGCGCAGCCGGTCCCGGTGCTGAATCAGGGCGTCGAGGGGCACGAAGCCCACGATGTAGCCGTCCTCGTCGGCCTCCTCGGTGATGTCGGTGAAGCCCAGCTGGTCGAGCAGCAACTCGTCGTCGGTGCGCAGGTAGATTTCGATTTCCAGGTCGGTGGTGTAAGTCAGCTCGGGTTGGGCCAGCTTGGCATAGGCGTAGCGCTGGTTGGCCCGCAGCGCGGCCAGGTCGGCCAGCACGGCCGAGCCGGTGGGATGCCCGCCCGCCCCGCGGCCCCGCAGAAACTGCGGGCCGGCAAACTCCGCCTCAATCACCACCCCGTTGAACTCGTCGTCGACGGCATACAGCGGCGAAGTCGGGTCTACGAGTTGGGGCGTCACGAGCACCGTGAGCTGCTGGTCGGGCAGCAGGTAGAGGCCGGCCACCACCTTGATTTTCTGGCCCGCCACGGCCGCGTAGGCAATGTCGGTGGCACTCACGTTTTCGATGCCCAGGTTCAGCACCTGCTCGGGCTGCAACAAGGCGCCGTAGGCGTGGGCGGCCAGAATCACGGCTTTGGAGCGAGGGTCGAAGGCGGCCATGTCCAGCGTGGGGTCGGTTTCGGCAAAGCCTTGCTGCTGGGCTTCCACCAGGGCCACGGCGTACTCCGAGGCGTCCTGGCCCATGCGCGTCAGCACGTAGTTCGACGAGCCGTTGACAATGCCGCTCACGCTGCGCAATGGCTCCTGCCCGAAATAGGCATCCAGCGTCCGGATAACCGGAATGCTGCCGCACACGGCGGCTTCGTAGAGGAGCGTGCCACCAAACTCCCGCTCCAGGGCAATCAGCTCGGGCAGGTGCTGGGCCACCATGGCCTTGTTGGCCGTTACCACGCGCCGACCCTGCCGCAGCGCGGTGCTCACCAGCCGGAAAGCTTCCCGGGCATCATCAATCACCTCGACCAGCACGTCCAGCTCGGGGTCGTGCAGCAGCTCGTCGGCCTGAAAGCTGAAGGCCTCGACCGGCAGGGAGCGGGGCTTGCCGGGGTTCTTGACGGCAATGCGGCGGATTTCGGCCCCAAAGCCGGGCCGCTGCCGCAGAATATCGTAGAGGCCCTGCCCCACGCAGCCGAAGCCGATGAGGCCCACGCGCAGGGGCGCGGCCAACGAAGCCGCCAGGGCCGATACAGCGAGGTTAGTGGACGAGAGTCGGGACATAAAACTGTTCTAAAAGCTGGGTGATTTGGCCGGTTTCAATCAGGAAACCGTCGTGGCCGAACTGCGAATCCATTTCAGCATAAGCCGCGCCCGGAATGTGGCGGGCCAGCAACTGCTGCTCACTGGGCGGAAACAGCACGTCGGAGCTGATGCTGATGACCAGCGTGCGGGCCCGGATCTGGCGTAGCGCGGTGGCTACGTCGCCCCGGCCCCGGCCCACGTGGTGCGTGTCCATCGTGCGCGACAGGGCCACGTAGCTGTAGGCGTTGAAGCGGGCCACAAGCTTGTCGCCCTGGTGCTGCTGGTAGGAGCTGGCCCGAAAGGCGTCGAGGCGCTCCGGGTCGGGCTCGGCCTGGGTGCGGCCGTAGGCCTCGTAGCTGCGGTAGCTGAGCAGGGCCGTGGCCCGGGCCGCCTTCAGGCCCCGCTGCCCGCCGGTGGGCGTGCCTTCGTGGTAGGTAGCATCGGCAAAAACGGCCAGGCGCTGGGCCTCGTTGAAGGCAATGCCCCAGGGCGAGTGTTGGGCGTTGGTCGCCAGCACCACTAGATGCGCAAACACCCCGGGTTGCTGAATGGCCCATTCCAGCGCCTGCTGCCCGCCCAAAGAGCCCCCAATCAGAGTATGAATCCGGGTCAGGCCCAGCTCCTGGCGCAGGGCCTCGTGGGCCGCCACCAGGTCCCGAATCGTGACCAGCGGAAACTGCTGATACAGCGGCTCCGCGGCGTTGCCGGTCGGAGTCAGCGGGCCGGTGCTGCCGTAGCACGAGCCCAGCACGTTGGCGCACACGATAAACCAGTCGGCCGGGTCGAAATAGTCGCCGGCCCCGAACAGGCCGGGCCACCAGCCCAGCACGTCGGCATTAGCCGTGAGGGCGTGGCACACCCACACCACGTTGTCGCGGGCGGCGTTCAGGGTGCCAAACGTCTGGTAGGCAATCTGCACCGGGGCCAGCGTCGCGCCGCTTTCCAGCACGAGTCCCGCCGACAGGTTCAACAGCCGTAAGTCAGTCATTGCAGTAGGTAGTTTGCGGCTGCCAGCCCGGCAAGGGGCGGCAGGCGTTGAGTTCAGTACAATAGCACGCGGGCTGAACCGGTCGGGCCGCTCTCATCAGTCCCACCCAATGAAGAACGTGCGGACCGGGGCCGGCTCAGCCCGGGCTATTGCGGAATGGTCAGGATGATTCCTCTCTCACAACTCCTCATCCTGCCACCCATTGCGCTGCCGTAGCTGGAGTGGGCCGGCACTCTCGCTGCCGGCCCTGTCTCCTCTCTACTTTAGACCTCCAGCGGGGCAGCGTGTTCTACTTCGGGCTGCACCACGGTGTCCTCGTCGTCATCGGAGGTCGTGGGAGCCGCGTTGCGCACGGCGTCGAAGGCCTGGGCCAGATCCGCGCGGATATCGTCGAAATGTTCAATGCCAACCGACAGGCGCAAGGAGGTGGGCGTCACGCCGGCGGCGCGCTGCTCTTCCTCGGAAAGCTGCTGGTGGGTAGTGGCCGAGGGCTGAATAATCAGCGTCTTGGCGTCGCCCACGTTGGCCAAATGGCTTACCAGCTTCAGGTTGTCGATAAACTGGGTGGCCGTTTCCTTGCTGCCCTTGATGCTGAAAGTCAGCACGCCGCCGTAGCCGCGCTTGAGGTATTTCTGGGCCAGGGCGTGGTAGGGGCTGCTCTTCAGGCCCGGATAATTCACACTTTCTACCTGCGGGTGCTGCTCCAGCCAGGTCGCAATGCGCAGGGCGTTTTCCACGGTGCGGTCGACGCGCAAACTCAGGGTTTCGAGGCCGATGAGCAGCTGCCAGGAGTTGAAGGGGCTGATGGCCGGGCCGAAGTCGCGCAGGCCTTCCACCCGGGCCCGAATGATAAAGGCAATGTTGCCAAACGGCCCGTTCTTGCCGAATACGTCGTTGAATACCAGGCCGTGGTAGCCTTCCGAGGGCTCGGTGAACTGCGGAAACTTGCCGTTGCCGAAGTCGTACTTGCCGCCGTCCACAATCACGCCGCCGATGCTGGTGCCGTGCCCGCCAATCCACTTCGTGGCCGACTCCACCACGATGTGGGCGCCGTGCTCCAGGGGCCGGAACAGGTAGCCGCCCGCCCCGAAGGTATTGTCCACAATCAGCGGCAAATCGTGCTTGTCGGCAATGGCGGCAATCCGCT
This sequence comes from Hymenobacter aquaticus, assembly GCF_004765605.1. Classification (NCBI taxonomy): domain Bacteria; kingdom Pseudomonadati; phylum Bacteroidota; class Cytophagia; order Cytophagales; family Hymenobacteraceae; genus Hymenobacter; species Hymenobacter aquaticus. The sequence continues at coordinate 816,231 of NZ_SRLC01000002.1, forward strand.
CGAAGTCCGGAATGCTGAAGCTGGGGTTGCCGATGGTTTCGAGGTAGATGGCCTTGGTGTTTTCGTCAATCAGGGCCTCAAAGCTGGCCGGGTTGTCGCCGTCGGCAAAGCGCACCTCGATGCCCAGGCGCTTGAAGGCCACTTTAAACTGGTTGTAAGTGCCCCCGTAGAGGTGGGAGCTGCTCACGAAATTGTCGCCGGCCTGCAGAATGTTGTTCAGAGCAATGAACTGCGCCGCCTGCCCCGAGCCCGTGGCGAGGGCGGCCACGCCGCCTTCCAGGGCCGCCACGCGCTGCTCAAACACGTCGGTGGTGGGGTTCATCAGCCGGGTGTAGATGTTGCCAAATTCCTTCAGGGCAAACAGGTTGGCCCCGTGTTCGGCGTTCTTGAACACGTAGGAAGTGGTCTGGTACAGCGGCACGGCGCGGGCACCGGTAACGGGGTCGGGCTGCTGGCCGGCGTGGAGTTGCAGGGTCTCGAATTGCAGGGCTTGCGTAGACATGATGAGGCTGGTTTAGGAAATTCCGGGGAATTAAGTTTCAGGTAATCAGTAGCTTGGGCGCCAAACGGCGGCTGCCGCAAGTGCTTCCGGGCCCTGACGAGGGCGACGGCGAAGCGTAGGCCAAACCCTGCGACGAGACGCACCACGGGTGGCTTCGAACGGCGGGGAGGCAGGAAAAAAGGAGGGAGGGGGAGAAGCTAGGCGCTCAGCGGCCGGCTAGCAACAGCAACAACACGGGGTGCAACAGCACAGGCGCATTCGGCCGGCCGGCACAGCGGCGACGAAAGCACGAAAACCCATCGGCAGTTCAGCGGGCCCGGGGGCGGCGGAAGCGGATGGGGCAAAAAAGAAGGATGCGGGGGCGTTTTCCATGGTACTCGACTTATAGCTCCCGCCGGCCTTACGCCTTGCGGGCAGGAATTGGCACCTTTCATCAGATGAAGGTTGCCAGCGGGTCAGGGAGCCTGTTCTCTCGCCGCTTCTGTATAAATTCTTTCAAACTGTCCCATCGTTCTGGGAGAGTACCGGGTTGGTGACTGCAAATGTACAGCTGGAATTGAAAAGACCAAATCCCGCAAAAAGTTTTTTTATTCTTGCCAAAAATCAAGACCAGAAAAAACGCCGCCCGAAGCTCGGGCGGCGTTTCCAACCTTTTTCTGCAAAAAAGGACCTAAAGGGTAGGGAGCGTCAGCTGCTGGCCCACTTCGATATGGTCGGGGTTCGCGCCGATAATGGCTTTGTTGGCTTCGTATATCTGGTGCCACTTGGAGGCGTCGCCGTAGTGGTGCTTGGCAATCTTGGAAAGCGAGTCGCCGCTGACAACCGTATAAGAGTCGCCTTTTGCGGCGGCGGGTTGCGTGGTGGCCGCGCCGGGGGCGGCATTGCCGAAGAAGTCCGTGCCGCCGGTTTGGGGCTTGGCAGCGGGTTGAACAGGTTTTTCTTCGCCTTTATTGCTGAGGAAATCAAACAGTCCCATGAGTGTGTGTTGGTTAGAGTGAGGAGGAGATGGTGCCGGATGTGCCTGAAGGCCACGGCATCAGAGCATCTTACGCCCTTGTTTTAAATTGGTTGTACTGGCATCAGGCCCAGCCGTTGGCAGCTTAACCCTTTCGCCTTTGCCGCGTAAGAACCGCAACGCTGGCCGCCGTAGCGCGGCTGGCAACTGGTTTTACTCCTCCTTCCAAACCCCTTCTTTCTCATGAAAAATCTCCCCACTTCCTTCCGCTTGCTCACCGGCCTGCTGACGCTGGTTGTTCTGTTTCTGGCCTCTTGCGGTAGCAAGGAAGGCAAAGTCGAAGGCGTCAACATGCTCTACGGTACCGAGAGCAAAGTCTGGAAAACCGACAAGGAGCTCAGTGTCGGCGGCGACAAAGTGAAGCAAACCGACGCGCAGGAAGACGAGCGAATTACGTTTTTCGCCAACGGCCAGTACAACATGACCTCGCCCGCCGGGGCCGTCAATGGCAAGTACACCTTCGACCAGCCCAACAAGAAAATCATGCTGACCCCCGACGGCGCTACCACCAGCAACAGCTTCGATGTGGTAACGCTGACCGACGACAAGCTCACGCTGAAAAGCCCCGAGGGCGCCGAGCTGCGCCTGGAAAAGGAGTAGCTTAGCCTCCGCACTATACAAAAAAGGCCCTTCCGCACCGCGCGGAAGGGCCTTTTTTGTGTCGGCTGCAAGTGGCTTGCTACGGGTGCTTGTGGCCGGCAAAAACCCGACCCACCCAACGCGGCAGAAACACCGCGCCCAGCACCAGATACAGATAGTACGTGACGATGCGGTAGAGCAGCACCACGAAGTTGGTCATGGTGGGCGTACCGATAAACTTGCCGAAGAAGGTGGGAAAAGCGCCTTCGGCAATGCCGGCCCCGCCGGGCGTAATGGCCAATAGCAGAATGACTTTGTAGGTGAGGTTGCGGCCGAAAATCAGCAGGAACTCGTCCCAGCTCACGTTGACGAAGGCCGCAATGATGCAGCCGATAACCAGGTAGCGGGCCGTCCAGACGAAGAACGTGGAGCCGATGGCCCGCAGCCAGTAGCCGGCTCCGTTGCCGCGCAGCTGGGCCGAGGCCCACACCACCTCGTTGCCGTGCTGATAGGCCTTGGCCCGCCACCGCCGCAGCCCCCGCAGGGAAAACAGCCGCACCATCAGCCGCTTCACCGACTGCGGATTAACGAAAATGGCGTACAGCATCAGCAGCGCGTAGAGCGTCACCAGCACGTAGCTCACCACGAATGCTACTTTGAGCGTAGTCACCAGCCCGCCCTGCAGGGCCTCGTGCGGGTACAGCGCGTTGCCGGCCAGCCACACCACCAAAGGCACCGTCACGACGTAGTAGACGTTGTCGAGCAGGGCCGTGACCATCACGTAGGCCATCGACTTTCCCAGAGAAATACCTTCCTTATTGAGAATAAACGAGGCCACGGCCGTGCCGCCCACGGCCGAGGGCAGCACGCAGGACGCAAATTCCCAGATCATAATCACGTCCAGGCTCTGCCGCCAGCTCAGCACCCGCTCCGAAATGTGCCGAATGCGGTAGACGTAGCCCAGGTCGCGGGCCAGCAGCACGGCCAGCGTGATGAGCAGCCAGTGCACTTTGGCGTCGGCCAGCGGGGCCAGGTCGCCGGGCCGGTAGCTGCGCCAGAACATAAACCCGACCACGCTCAGCCCGATCAGCACCGGCAGCACGATGCGCGACGGTTTGAGCTTGTCGAGAAGCTGCTGCTCCTGATTGTTCTGCTGGGTGAGCGGCATGAGAAAGGAAGAGGGTGGAGAAGGCAAAAATAGACATTAATTAAGCCTCGCCACGTTAAACTCGGATGAAGAGGAGCACGGGGCCGGAAAGTTGCACGTAGCCCGCCCGGCCCCGCCAGCTTTGCCCGAATGAGGCAAGCCGGATACTTTCCGGCACCAATAGCACCCTGCCAAGCTGCGGTATTACCGCTGCCGGACGGCTGGGGCTACAACCGGTACCTGTGAAAAGTCGTACCTTTGCCCGTTACAGGTGGTGAAGTTTCCGAAAGGCTTAACCTTTAGGCTCCTCTGTCTGTTGCCTTGCTGAACCTCTCCTCCTTGCCCTCTTTCGAAGATGATTGTCGAACCCGGTGAATTGCTGGCGGCTATAAACTCGCCCGACGACCTAAAAAAGCTCAGTGAAGACCAACTGGTGCAAGTCAGCCAGGAGCTTCGACAGTTTATTATCGATTCCGTGTCTATCTACGGCGGCCACTTCGGGGCTTCGCTGGGCGTGGTAGAGCTGACGGTAGCCCTGCACTACGTCTTTAACACGCCCTACGACCAGCTGGTGTGGGACGTGGGCCACCAGGCCTACGGCCACAAGATCCTGACCGGGCGGCGCGACCGGTTCCCCACGAACCGACGCTACGGCGGCATGTCGGGCTTCCCCAAGCGCAAGGAGAGTGAGTACGACGCCTTCGGGGTGGGCCACAGCTCCACCAGCATCGGGGCCGCCCTGGGCATGGCCGTAGCCTCCGATTACAAAGGCGAGAAAGACCGGCAGCACATTGCCGTTATCGGCGACGGGGCCATGACGGCCGGTATGGCCTTCGAGGCCCTGAACCACGCCGGCGTGGCCAACTCCAACCTGCTGGTTATCCTCAACGACAACTGCATGAGCATCGACCCCAACGTGGGCGCGCTCAAGGAGTACTTGACCGATATTACCACCTCCCGCACCTACAACAAGGTGCGCGACGAGCTGTGGAACGTGCTGGGCAAGCTCAGCAAGTTCGGCCCCAACCCCCAGCAGATTGCCCGCAAGGTAGAGTCGGCCATGAAGGCCACGCTGCTCAAACAAAGCAACCTGTTCGAGGCCCTGAACTTCCGCTACTTCGGCCCCGTCGATGGGCACGACGTGCAGCACCTGGCTACCATTCTCCAGGATCTGAAAAGCATTCCGGGTCCCAAAATCCTGCACTGCGTGACGGTAAAGGGCAAAGGCTACGCCCTGGCCGAGAAAGACCAGACCCTGTGGCACGCACCCGGCCTGTTCGATAAGATTACCGGCGAGATTCACAAGAAAACCTACGAGAAGCCCCAGCCGCCCAAGTACCAGGACGTATTCGGGCACACGATGGTGGAGCTGGCCGAGCAGAACGCCAAGGTGATGGGCGTGACGCCCGCCATGCCCTCGGGCTGCTCCCTGAACATTATGATGAAGGCCATGCCCGACCGCGCCTTCGACGTGGGCATTGCCGAGCAGCACGCCGTGACCTTCTCGGCTGGCTTGGCTACCCAGGGCCTGGTGCCATTCTGCAACATCTACTCGTCCTTTATGCAGCGCGCCTACGACCAGGTGCTGCACGACGTGGCCCTGCAGGATCTGAACGTGGTGTTCTGCCTCGACCGGGCCGGTTTTGCCGGCGCCGACGGCCCTACCCACCACGGCTGCTACGACATTGCCTACATGCGCTGCATTCCGAACATGGTGGTAGCCGCCCCCATGAACGAGGAGGAGCTGCGCAACCTGATGTATACCGCCCAGCTGCCCGATATGGGGCCGTTCAGCATCCGCTACCCCCGCGGGGAGGGCGTGATGCCCGAGTGGCGCACCCCGTTCAAGAAAATTGCCGTGGGCACCGGCCGCGTGGTGCGCGAAGGGGAGGGCGTCGCCATCCTGACCATCGGCCACATCGGTAACTACGCCGTGAAGGCCACCCAGCAGCTGGCCGCCGAAGGCCTGAGCGTGGGCCACTTCGATATGCGCTTCGCCAAGCCCCTCGACGAGGAAATGCTGGCCGCCGCCCTGAGCCAGTACAAAGCCATTGTGACCGTGGAAGACGGCTGCCTGCAGGGCGGCTTCGGCGCGGCCATCCTGGAGTTCATGGCCGACCACGGCTACTCGGTGCCCGTCAAGCGCCTCGGCATCCCGGACCGCGTAGTGGAGCACGGCACCCAGGATGAGCTCTACAAAGAGTGCGGCTTCGACGCCGACGGTATTGCCGCCGCCGTACGCGAGATGCACGGCAAAGTAGCCGCCAAGGCCGCCGTAGAATCAGTGATTCTGTAAGAAGATTTAACAACAGAAAAGCCCCGCCGGACGAATCCGGCGGGGCTTTTCTGTTGTTAAATAGATCTAGACTTAGTGACTTTGAATCGCACGTTGAGGGTTGGGAAAGCTGTTTTCAAGCGGTCCTTTGCAGCTTGCATAGAAATTGTATTCAGTGGACGCTGCAAATGCCGACTTACAAAGGCTACTGCTTCGATCTTCGTATCGGCAAGAAAAACGCCGTGTCGTTCGAAACGCCGAATAGTGGGAATAAGCTGATCTAATGCTTGGCGCATTCGAGCCGGAACTTTGGTATTACGGCCAACAGGCATACCAAGCTTAAACTCAATAAAGACAATAGTTTCGTTCCAGAACACTGCATAGTCGCAACGTTTAGGAGACTTGGAGGTAGGATATAAACAGCCATCTACACTGATAGTATAGAAGTCTCGTCCTGTTGGGTTGTTGATTTCGAAGTCTAGATTAGGGTCGCGCTTCCCGGTGCGGTAAAGCGCTGTTTTCCTAATTGGACAGTCGAATACCCGCCGAACTGTTCGGGTATGATGGACAATGCATACAGAACTATGCGGGTAAGCTCTTTCTATCCGGCTCTTCATTTCTTTGCCGACTTAGCTTTGGCTAAAGTTTTCTTCTCAGGTACTCGTAGGTCAGTTAGGCGGTCAAAGATGTCAGCGAATTCTCCCGATACTTCGTCTAATTGGCTTTCGCTCAATAACCCGGTTTTATCATCAAAGATGGATTTAACACCCCCGCCAGCAACGTAATAAGCACTGAATTCTCTAGGACTTACCCAGTATTTTTCAGGGATGAGTTTGTTTACTTTCCTCGCTTGATGTGGAAAAAGCTCTTTAATCTTGTGTGCATACAAACAAAGGTTAAGAGCCGCTAATACATATGGGCTATGAGTTGTAATAGTAAGAGCATTGTTACCTTGTGTACACTTTTCAAGTAAAGTGTACACTAAATCCCTTTGAGCAGTGGGATAAAGATTAAGTTCTGGTTCTTCAATAATAAAACTTTGTGTCTGGTCACTGTCTTGTAATAAATGCGTTAACAATACAAGAAGAGGAGTAACAGATTGAATCCCGCTTGCTGTTTCAAAAAGCCTTAAGGGTTCCTCTCTCTCTGGTATTTTTATATAATCCTGCCCATTGATATGTAAGTATTTTACATCGAAAAAATCGATATTTAGTTCTGGTACATACTTGCGTGAAGTGGAGAAGCTGTTAGCAAAGTTAAGTATCTGTTTTGGGAGTCCTATATCATCTCGCATCAAACCAGCCCATGAATACTCAATAGCAGGTACAAAACTTCTCTCTGAAGGAATGTAACTAGGCCTGTAAGGTGCTATTCCTGCTTTGTATATAGGTGCGAAAATATTTTCAGTAATCAATTTATCAAGTTCATTCTTGAGAAAATCTATATCTTCTTTTATCTCCAAATTAATATTTTGCTCTGTGACGATATTTTGAAGCCTATGTACTAGGTTCTTTATTAAGGCGTCATTAGTATCTTCTGTTATAGAATCTATTTTATTCTTTAACGATTCACTAACGCCTATTTTGTCATTCATTATTAATATGCTATCATTGTTATTTTCCCATGTTATGTGTGTATTCGTTTGGAAATAAGTCTTGATGGAGTAGTTTGCAAAGAATTCGAATTCTTTTCCTTCTGATGCGGAATAAAATTCAGGGTCCTTTAATATAGCCGCCAACTTCGCCAGCGTACTCTTCCCTCCACCCGTCGGGCCGATAAACACCGTCACCTTTTTAAAGTCCACGGTGGCATCTTTGATGGGGCCGAAATTCTTGACGATTAGCTGCTCATTCATAACTCAGAAGGAAAAGGGGAATACCCAAAGGTAAACAAACAACAAGGCCGTTGCTCTTCTCTGGGAGCAACGGCCTTTTTTACGCGGAACCCTACCGCTTAGTACGACTTGCGCTGGAAGCCCCAGGCCAGAAGCTGGGCCTTGTACTCCTTCTTGGCGGGGTAGTTGGCGTCGAGGGCTTTGGCCAGGCTGCTCAGCACGGTGGTTACATAGGAGCGCATCGAGTCTTTGGTGGCCACGGCGGTAGCGACGCTACTGTCGGTGAGAGTGAGCTGGTTTACCAGCTCGGCGTAGCGGGTGGCAATGGGTTGCCAGAAGGCGGTGCCGTAGTCGCCGTCGTCAATCTTTTCGGCTTTGAGACCAGCCAACAGCGTTTGCAGTGCCCCGATGCGCCGGGTCCGTTCCCGGTCGAGGATGTAGCTGCCGTGGAACTTGCCGATACCCAGCGCTGGGTAGTGCGCCGGGGCACTTTTCTTGTCGTACTTGTCGATGAGGCGGTTTTTGACGCGGTATAGATTTTCGTCAATCTGCGCGTCGAGGGTCAGCAGGTCGTCGGCCCCGATGGGGCGGGTACTGCCTGCCTGCTGCCGCGACGCCACGGCAGCCTGATAGGCCTGGGCCTGGGTCCGAAACTCGGCCGCCTTCACGAAACGCAGCGTCAGCCAAGATTCATCCAGCCAGTGGTCGGCTGCGAAAACAGCCAGCTCCGCCAACTGCTGGTCACTGTCGGGCAGCAACGGTGTCTTGCGCGGCTTGGCAGAGGCGGTAGGAGTAGGGGTAAGCATAAGAATACAAGTGAAAAGTGAATAATGCGCGGAAGGTAGAAGAAATGTCGAGCTTCTGGATAAGTGCCTGGTAAAAAGATACTAGCCAGCCACGTCCTGGTAATCTACTATGGCATTCCGACGGAAAGAAAGGCCGAGTTCGGGCACGAAGCAAGCCTCCCCGCGTGTGGACAGGCGCTCTTTGTATTCGAAGAAGCGGTTCCGACACGCCGGGGAGGCTTCTTCGTGCTCTGCGAAGCTCTTTCCACTTGCGGGGAGGGCTTCATAGAAGATGCAGCGGCACAATGTTGCCGCTCACAGAATGGTAAAAAGAATAATGCCGAGCGCCGGACCGGTACAGTGGTGGGAAAAGAAAGAATAGGCCTAAGCCCGGCCGGTAGGCAGGGGCGAGGGTAGAGCGGCTATTGAGTACCCCGGCAAAAGAGGAGACGTGAATGAACCAAACAAAAATAAATGATGTAGGTACATTGATGTATGTACACTATTTGTATATTTGCATCAGTACTCCGCCGCCGCCGGCCCCGGCTACCGGCGCGGAACCCGTAGCAACCGACATCAACCACTTCTTATTTCACCGCATCATGGCCACTACCAAATGGGCGCTCGACCCCACCCACTCCGAAGTTCAGTTCAAGGTAAAACACCTCGTTATTTCGACCGTTACGGGCTCGTTTAAGAAGTTCGAGGGCGAAGCCGAAACCGACGGGGACTCGTTCGAAAACGCCCACGTGCGCTTCTCGGCCGACATCAGCAGCATCGACACCAACCAGGAGCAGCGCGACGAGCACCTGAAAAGCGCCGAGTTCTTCGACGCGGCCACCTACCCGCAGCTGACCTTCGTCTCGACCTCGTTTGAGAAGACGGGCGGCTCGGACTACAAGCTGACCGGCGACCTGACGATTCACGGCGTGACCAAGCCCGTGACCTTCGACGTGGAGTACGGCGGCAGCGCCGGCGACTTCTACGGCAACACCAAGGCGGGCTTCGAAGTGACGGGCAAAATCAACCGCAAAGACTTTGGCTTGACCTGGAACGGCGTTACTGAGGCCGGCTCCATTGTGGTCAGCGAAGACGTGAAGCTGATGGCCAGCCTGCAGTTCAGCAAGCCGGCCCAGGCGTAAAAGGAACCCCCGGGCGCCGGGCCCGGCCCGCGGATCTGCCCCGCCGGCGTGGTGCCGCGCCCCTCGTATTGAAGCCGAAGTAGCCTGTGCTGCTTCGGCTTCGCTGCGTTTAGGCTGTAGAGACGCATATTTGCGTCTCAATCGTTGCTGACGTTGCTCACGGCGCGTTTAATCGTTCAACGATTGAGACGCAAGTATGCGTCTCTACACTGTTCTTTGCCCTTGTTATGCCCCACCAACCCACCCTCGTCTTCCTGCACGGCTTCGCCGAAAGCCGCGAAATCTGGACCGACTTCTGCCGCGACCTGCCCGCCGAATACCGCGTTATCAGCCTGAACCTGCTGGGCCACGGCACCAACATCCACGACGTGCGCGACTACTCGATGGAGGCCCAGGCCCGCTACGTAGCCGAGAAGCTGCGGGCCGCCGCGGTGGAAAAAGCCCTGCTCGTGGGCCACAGCATGGGCGGCTACGTGGCCCTGGCCTTCGCCGAGCGGTGGCCCGAGCGGGTGGCTGGCCTGTGTTTGCTCAACTCCTCGGCCTACGCCGACTCGGAGGAGAAAAAGGCCAGCCGCGAAAAGAACGTGGCCTTCGTGGAGCGGCACGGGGTGGAGAAGTTCATGGAATCGTTTATCCGGCCCCTGTTTGCCCCGGTGCACCGCGAGGCCCTGAGTGCGCAGCGGGAGTTTCTGGAGGAAATCGGCAAGGCCACGCCCCCGGAAACCATCGTGGGCGGCATGCGGGCCATGGCCGCCCGCCCCGACCGGACGCCGGTGCTGCGCGGGGCCAAGTTTCCGGTGCAGTTTATCGTGGGCAAGGAGGACGTGGCCGTGCCCCTGGAGCAGTCGGTGGCCCAGGCCCACCTGGCCCCGGTGAGCTACGCGCTGTTTCTGGCCGACGTCGGGCACCTGGCCTACTACGAAAAGCCGCGGGAAGTGCGCCAGGCCGTGCTCGACTTTGCCGGGGCGGTGTTTCAGCCGCAGTAGCCGGAGCCGTTGCAGTACAAAAAAAGCCCCGGCGGTCCGGGGCTTTTTTTTGTGGGAGTCGGGGCTGCTTACTGCTTGGTGGGCAGCGGCTGCATCTTCTCGCGCAGCGGCAGCGGCACGTCCTCAATCGAGACAATCTGGAGGCTGCCGTCCTGGGTCGGCGCCAGGCCCTGCCCGCCGGTTACCAGCGTGCCCTGCACTTCCTTGTCGGTGATGCGATACATAGCGCCGGTCAGCGGGTCGACGATCAGCATGCCGATAACGCCGCCGAAGAGCAGGTTGCCCAGGTACCAGCCGTTGAAATCGGCGGTAATGGTCGTGGTTTTGGGCTCGTAGCCGGCCAGGGAAAACTTAATCGTGTATTCCTGCTTCTGGAAATAGCCGGCGCCCGGTTTCAGCTGCACGGCCGAGGGCGTTACGCCGGTGAATACTTCCTTGCCGTCAATGTCGGTGACGGTAAACGTGGCCCCCGGAGGCTGGCTGGTAATGCTGACCGGGTAGCGGGGCTTGCTGACGATGGTCGCGCAGCTGTTGCTCAGCAGTAGGGTGGTAGCTAACGCAAGGGGTAAAGGTATGCGCATAGAAATAGGAGGGAAAAAGAAGTGAATGACAGCCCTTTGCATTGTTCACACAAAAGCGGCAGCGAAAGATAACTGCTTTCCCTGCCGCTTTCCGCGCGTACTGACAATAAAGTGCTGAATAATCCGGCTTACGCCTTCAGCAAACCCAGCTGAATCATGTGCTCGGCAATCTGGACGGCGTTGGTGGCGGCACCCTTGCGCAGGTTGTCGGCCACCACCCACATGTTCAGGGTGCGGGGCTGGCTTTCGTCGCGGCGCAGGCGGCCCACCAGCACGGCGTCTTTGCCGTGGGCATCCTTGGGCATGGGGTAGCTGTTCCGGGTCACGTCGTCGACGACTTCCACGCCCTCGGTTTCGCGCAGGATGCGGTACACGTCGGCCAGCTCGTATTCCTTTTCAAACTCCACGTTGACGGCTTCCGAGTGGCCGCCCATCACGGGAATGCGCACGGCGGTGGCCGTCACCTGGATGGAGTCGTCGCCGAGGATTTTCTTGGTTTCCTTCACCATCTTCATTTCCTCCTTGGTGTAGCCGTTGTCCTCGAACACGTCGATGTGGGGCAGCACGTTCAGGTCGATGCGGTGGGGGTAGGCGGGGTTGGAAGCCGTTTGGCCGGCGCGCTCTTCCAGCATCTGGTCCACGGCCTTTTTGCCGGTGCCCGTCACGCTCTGGTAGGTGCTCACCACGATGCGCTTGATTTTGTAGGCCTCGTGGAGCTTGTGCAACGACAGCACCATCTGGATGGTGGAGCAGTTGGGGTTGGCAATAATCTTGTCGTCCGCAGTCAGCTCCTTGGCGTTGATTTCGGGCACGACCAGCTTCTTGGTGGGGTCCATGCGCCAGGCCGAGGAGTTGTCGATAACCACGGTGCCGACTTCGGCGAAGCGCGGGGCCTGCTCCTTGGAGGTGCTGCCGCCGGCCGAGAAGATGGCCACGTCGGGGCGGGCCGCAATGGCGTCGTCCATGCTGATGACGTGGTAGGTTTTGCCCTGAAACTCAATGGGCAGGCCCACGGATTTCTCCGAGGCCACCGGCAGCAGCTCCGTGACCGGGAAATTCCGCTCGGCCAGTACTTTCAACATTTCGCCCCCGACCAGACCGGTGGCACCTACTACGGCTACTTTCATGGCAATTAGAGAAAAAAAGCGGCGGCCAGCAGGGCCGCACGCGTGGTAAATGTCGGGAAAAGCAAGTTACTTAGGCAGTTCGTGCGCACCAGGATACGCGGCGCCCTCCGGCTTTTTTACAAACCTACTATGCAGAGAACCTCTACCGCAAAAAGAATATTCCCTTCTCTGCATTTCCACCCCCGGATTCTCCTGCTCTTGGCCGCCGTGCTGGGCTTCGCGCGGCCGGCCCGGGCTCAGCTCACGGAGACGTTTGCCGACGGCGACTTCACCCAAAACCCGGCCTGGAGCGGCGGTACGGCCGATTTTCAGGTCAATGCCGCCCTGCAGCTGCAAAGCAACGGCCCGGCCATTACGCCCAGCAACACCCAGCTCGTAACGGCCAGCCAGGCCGCCACGGGCACCGTCTGGGAATTCTGGGCCAACCTGCGCCTGGCTACCTCGGGCTCCAACTACGCCGACGTGTGGCTAATATCGGACCTGGCCGACCTGCGGGCCCCGGCCAACAAGGGCTACTTCGTGCGCCTGGGCGGCACCGACGACGAGGTGTCGCTGTTCCGCAAAAACGCCAATGCCACGGCCACGGCCATCATCGACGGGCAGAACACCACGCTCAGCTCCACGACCAACAACCTGGTGCGGGTGCGCGTGACGCGCTCCGTGCAGAACGTCTGGACCCTGGAGCGCGACCTGACCGGCGGCACCACTTACGTCGCCGAAGGCACCGTGACGGATGCCACCCACCCGCGCAGCAACTACTTCGGCGTGGGCCTGACGTATTCCTCGACCAACAACCGCAACTTCTACTTCGACGAGTTCCGCATCACCGACGCCACGGCCCCGCTGCTGCAAAGCGCCAGCATCGTCAGTGCCCGGCAGGTAGACGTGCTGTTCAATGAGGTCATGTCGGCCGCCCAGAGCGTGGCCAGCTACCGGCTGGCAGCCACCGGGGCCCCGGCCATTACGGCGGCCCAGCGCGACGCCACCGACCCGGCCCTGGTGCACCTGACCCTGGCCGCCGACCTGCCCGCCGGGGCCAGCACCCTGGAGGTGCGCAACGTGGCCGACCTCTACGGCAACGTGGCCGCCGGTCCGCTCACGGCTCCGCTCAGCTTCACGCCCCCGCCCGCCGCGCCCGGCTACTACCAGCTGCTCATCACCGAAATCTACGCCGACGAGTCGCCGGTGGTGGGGCTGCCGGCCTCCGAGTTCATCGAGATTCACAACCCCTCGGCCACCCAGACGCTGGATCTGGGCGGCATCCGGCTGCTGCGCACCACCAGCACCACGACGCCGGCCGTATTTGCGGCCGGGGCTCAGCTGCTGCCCGGCGAGTATGCCGTGGTATGCGGCAGCACCCGCGTGGCGCAGTTTGCGGCCTACGGCAAAGTGTTTGGCCTGAGCAACTTTCCGTCGTTGACCAACGCCGGTGACGAGCTACTGCTGCGCGGCCGCGACGGGCGCACGATTTTCGAGGTGCGCTACGCCGATACCTGGTACCGCGACCCGGCCAAGAAAGACGGGGGCTGGACCCTGGAAATGATTGACACGGCCAACCCCTGCGGCGGGGCCGCCAACTGGACGGCCAGCAACGACCCCAGCGGCGGCACGCCCGGCCGGGCCAACTCGGTGCGGGCCAGCAACGCCGACCAGACCGCGCCCCTGCTGCGCCGGGCCACGGTGATTAGCCCCACGGTGGTGCGCCTGGAGTTTGACGAAAAGCTCGACAGCGCGCAGGTAGCCAATCCGGCCCTCTACAGCGTAACGCCGGCCCTCACCCTTCAGCGCGTCGCGCCCGTGCCGTTCGACTTCCGGGCCGTGGAGCTGACGCTGGCTACCCCGCTGGTGGCCGCGCAGATTTATACCGCCACCGTGCAGCGCGCCGTCGACTGCGTGGGCAATGCCACCGGCGCGGCCGTTTCCACCACGTTTGGCTTGCCCTCGGTGCCCACGGCGGGGCAGGTTATTATCACCGAAATTCTGGCCGATGAAACCCCGACGGTGGGGCTGCCGGCCTCCGAATACCTGGAAATCCACAACCCCAGCACCCGGATTCTGGACCTGGGCGGCGTGCGGCTGCTGAAGCCCGGCAGCAGCACGGCCGCCGTCTTTCCCGACACCACGCGCCTGCAGCCGGGCCAGTACGCGGTGGTGTGCAGCAGCACGCGCACGGCCCTGTTTGCCCGCTACGGCACGGTGTTCGGCCTGAGCAACTTTCCCAGCCTCTCCAACGAGGGCGACCAACTGCTGCTCAAGGCCCGCGACGGCCGCACGTTGTTTGAACTCGCGTATTCCAGCACCTGGTACAAGGATGGCGCTAAGAAAGATGGGGGCTGGGCCCTGGAAATGGTGGACACCGGCAACCCCTGCGGCGGCATCGAAAACTGGACGGCCAGCACCGACGTGAGCGGGGGCACCCCGGGCCGGGCCAACTCGGTGCGGGCCACCAACCCCGACCGGACCGCGCCGGCCCTGCTGCGGGCCGTGGCCATCAGCCCCACGCTGGTGCGGCTGTTTTTCGGCGAAAAGCTCGACAGCGTGGCTGCCGCCAACCCGGCGCTGTACACCCTCAGCACTGGCCAGCTGGTGAGCAAGGCCGCCCCCGTGTCGCCCGACTTCCGGGCCGTGGACCTGACCCTGAGCTCGGCGCTGGCCGCCACCCAGGCCATAACCGTGAGCGTGCAGCGCGCCACCGACTGCGTGGGCAACGCCACCGGCGCGGCGGCCACGGCCTCGTTTGGCTTGCCCTCTGACCCCGTGGCAAACGACGTGGTTATCAACGAAATCCTGTTTAACCCGCGCACCAACGCCGTGGACTTCGTGGAACTGCTTAACCGCTCGAACAAGTATCTGAACCTGCAGGGCTGGCAGCTGGCCAGCTTGCCCGGTAGTGGCGCGCCCGATAAGGAGCCCATCAGCAGTGGGCCCTACGTGCTGGCTCCCGGGCAGCTGGTGGTGCTGACCACCCGGCCCGACATCGTGCAGAGTCAGTACCCGACCAACGACCCGGCCGCGTTTCTGGCTATGCCCGCGCTGCCTACCTTTCCCGACGATGCCGGTACCGTCGTGGTATACGATTCGCAGAACCGGGTGCTGGACCGCTACGCTTACAGCGAGGCGCAGCACCTGGCCCTGCTCGATACCAAGGATGGCGTGTCGCTGGAGCGGATTCGGACCGATGGGCCGAGCGTGGCCGGCAACTTCCACTCGGCGGCCAGCGCCGTGGGCTATGCCACGCCCGGCCGCCGCAACTCCCAGTATCAGGACGACCCCGGCGGCGACAAACTTTTTGCCCTGGAGCCCGAGGTGTTCACCCCCGACGCCGACGGTCAGCAGGATTTCACCACCCTCAACTACACCCTCGACCGGACCGGCTACGCGGCCAGCATCACGGTGTACGACGCGCAGGGGCGGTTGGCGCGGCGCCTCGTGCGCAACGAAACCATGGCCACGTCCGGCTTTTTCCAGTGGGACGGCCTCAACGACCAGGGCCGCAAGGTGCCCGTCGGCTACTACGTGCTGCACATTGAGCTGCTCCAGCCCGGCGGCGACAAAAAGGAGTACAAGAAGACTGTGGTAGTGGGGGCGCGCTTCTAAACAGGGGCTGCCTCTTGTTCGTCTGTCATCCTGAGCAAAGCGAAGGACCTTATCACGTTGTTACGACTCGTTCTAGCGTGATAAGGTCCTTCGCTTTGCTCAGGATGACAGACGTTATACGCCTGCCCGCAGCCATCCATATTAAACCCTGGTGGTCAGACTGCGTCCAAGCAGTATGACGAACCAACAGCAACTGCAGCATTTGTACTGGCGGGCGGGTTTTGGGCCCCGGCCGCAGGATATTGCCGCCAACCCCAATCCGCGCAAGGCGTTGCGGCAATTGCTGCACGATTCGGCCGCGGTTCAGCCCCTGGCCGGCCCCCGGATTGAGGCCGCCGAAATGCAGGCCATGACCCCGGCCCCCATGCCCGACCTGCGCCAGGACCCCCAGGCCCCGGCCCTGAAGAAAGGCGAGCTGACGCCCGAGCAGCGCAAGGCCCAGAACCGGCAGATCCGGGAGGCTTTTTACACGATGAACACCGGCTGGCTGGAGCGCATGGCCTCCTCGCCGGCCCAGCTGCGCGAGAAGCTCACCTTCTTCTGGCACGGCCACTTCGCCTGCCGGGTGCGCCGCCCCGACGCCGCTTTGCAGCTCAACAACACCATCCGGCGCCTGGCTTTGGGCAAATTCGGCGACCTGCTACTGGCCGTGAGCAAGGAGCCGGCCATGCTGCAATTCCTCAACAACCAGCAAAACCGCAAGCAGCACCCCAACGAAAACTTTGCCCGCGAGGTCATGGAGCTGTTCACCATCGGGCGGGGGCACTACTCCGAGCAGGACGTGAAGGAAGCCGCCCGGGCCTTCACCGGCTGGAGCTACGACGCACAGGGGCAGTTCGTGTTTCGGGAGCGGCAGCACGACGCCGGCTCCAAGACGTTTCTGGGCCGCACCGGCAACTTCGGCGGCGAGGATGTTCTGCGCATCATCCTGGAACAGCCCCAAACCGCCGAGTTCATTGCTACCAAGCTCTACCGGTTTTTCGTCAACGACACGCCCAACCCGGCCCACATTCAGCCTTTGGCCCAAGCGTTTTTCCGGAGCGGCTACGACATCAGTGACCTGGTGGAGCGCCTGTTCACGGCCGACTGGTTTTATGACGCGGCCAACGTGGGCACCCGCATCAAGTCGCCCATCGAGCTGCTGGCCGGCATCAAGCGCACCCTGGGCGTGGAGCTACAGGACCAGAAGCCGCTGATTGTGTTCCAGAAAGCCCTGGGCCAGACCTTGTTTGAGCCGCCAAACGTGGCCGGCTGGGCCGGGGGGCGGAGCTGGATTGACTCTTCCACGCTGCTGTTCCGGCTGCAGCTGCCCGCCGTGTTGCTCAAAAACGCCGAAATCAGCATTGCCCTGAAGGAAGACGAAAATGACCTCGACCCCCAGCAAACCCGCGCCGACCGGACGTTTCGCCAGCAGGTGCAGGCCAAGGCCAAGCTGGCCCCGCTGGGTGTGCTGCTGGCCAAAACGCCCGAAGCTCAGCAACCCACGGTCCTCAGCCAGTTTCTGCTACAGGCACCCATCCGGCCCGAAAACCTGCGGCTCGTGGCGCAAGTGGCCCAGCAAGCCCCCGCCGACGGCCGCCTGCGCACGATGGTGACGAGCCTGCTCAGCCTGCCCGAGTACCAGCTGATGTGAAGAGCGAGGAGCTAGAAAAGCTAGTTCCCCTCCTTTTTTCAAATTCCGCGCATCAAGCGGCGTGGGTTAGGGGTGGTTCAATCGTTGAACAACGAGCTAGCTCTAATTTTCTAGTTCTAGTAAACCACCCCGCCCTTCGGGCACCCCTCCTTGAAAAAAGGAGGGGAACTAGTTATTAGCCTTCTGCAAAAATCTAAAAGACAACGCTATGCCTACTTCCCGCCGCGACTTTCTGAAAACTTCGGTGCTGGCCAGCTCCCTGCTGTTCGTGCCCAAATTCCTGCACGCCCTCGATGCCCAGGGCGTGCAGCAGCTGCGCAATTCCAACGGCAAGCGCCTGGTGGTGGTGCAGCTCGGGGGCGGCAACGACGGCCTGAACATGGTGGTGCCCTTCCGCAACGACCTGTATTATAAAGCCCGCCCGACGCTGGGCCTCAAGGAGCAAAGCGGCCTGCTGACCCTGGATAAAGACCTGGCTTTCAACCCCCACATGACCCAGCTCAAGGGCCTTTACGACCAGGGCTTGGTGGGCGTGCTCAACAGCGTGGGCTACCCCAACCCCGACCGGTCGCACTTCCGCTCGATGGACATCTGGCAGAGCGGCTCGGCGTCGGATCAGTACGTGACGACCGGCTGGCTGGGCCGCTACCTCGACTCGAACTGCCCCGGCTGCCAGATGCCCTACAACGGCCTGGAAGTAGACGACACGCTGAGCCTGGCCATGAAGGGCGAGCTGCGCAAAGGCCTGGCCCTGAAAAACCCGGAGAAGTTTCACCAAGTGACCCAAAACCGGTTTATCAAGCAGGTGAGCGGGGAAAAAGCCGGCGGCAGCGGCTCCGAGCTGGATTATCTGTACAAGACCCTGGCCGAAACGGCCTCCTCGGCCGACTACCTCTACCAGACGTCCAAGGTCTACAAATCGGCCATAACGTACCCGAATACGGACTTTGGCAAGAACCTCAAAACCACCGCCGAGCTGATTAACTCCGGCATCGAGTCCCGGGTGTTTTACGTCTCGCTCACCGGCTTCGACACCCACGTGCGGCAGCAGGAGCAGCAGGGCAAGCTGCTCGGCGACTTATCGGGTGGGCTGGGCGCTTTCGTAGAGGATTTGCAGAAAAGCGGGCAGCTCAACGACACGCTGATTCTGGTCTTTTCCGAGTTTGGCCGCCGCGTGACCCAGAACGCCAGCAACGGCACCGACCACGGTACGGCCAACAACGTGCTGCTACTCGGCGGCGGCCTGCGCCAGAAAGGCATCCTCAACGACGCTCCCGATCTGCTCAACCTCGACCAGGGCGACCTGAAATACCAGCTCGACTTCCGCAGCGTGTACGCCACCGTGCTGCGTGACTGGCTCGGGGCCGACGACCGGGCCATTCTGGGCAGTGAGTTCAGCCGACTGCCAGGTTTGGTGTAGCAGGGCGGCAAGACCCACGCGCTGCCTCGGCAAAAAGGCCCGCCCTGGAACAGGGCGGGCCTTTTTGCCGACGTAGGCCAGCTTAGCGGCGGAAACTCACCCCGAGAAAATATTCGTGGTCGGTGTCCTTGGTCAGTGCCAGGTGGGTGCCAAAGTCCAGAATCAGGTTGTCGCTCAGGTGGAGCTGCGGCCCCACGTTGAACGACGCCTGCCAGTCGGACTGGCGCGTGTTGCACTGGCCCACTACCTCGGCAAAGGCCGAGAGAAACTTCGAAAACTCGTAGTCGATGGCGGTGCTGGGGGCCAGCAGCACGTAGCGCTGCTCGTTGTCCAGGTCGTAGTCGTAGTCGCCGCGCAGCTGGAACTGGACGTTGAACTCCTTGCTGAAATCGTGGCTGTAGGGCACCAGCAGGCCGTATTCCGTCACGCTGCCGCCCACGGCTTTGCCCACGGGCAGCCGCACGAAGCCGATAATGGCCAGCGCGTCGGGTTTGCCGTCTTCCCCAAACAGGGTGTGTTTCAGCCGCAGGGTCACGTCGCCGAAGCCCTGGTGCCGCTCGGGCTCCGGGTTGTCGTCGTCCCACTGCTTTTCGAACGAGTACGTGTCCAGCTCAGCCTGAATGTCGGTGTGGGTGGTCAGGCCCAGTTTCAGCAGGGCGTGGTTGAGGTAGAAATTCCGCTCGTGGTGGGTTTCTTCCTGCTTATTGACGAGGCGCAACAAGTCACTTTCCACTTGAAAATGGCCGGGGTCCACGGTAAACGGGCTTTCGGAAAAGCCGGGCCGGTCGGGCCGCAGCTCCCGCATCAGGTGGCGGGGCGTGGGATGAAACAGGTTGTAGCCGGCCTTGGCCGTGATGGAGTCGGCGTTCTGGGCAACGGCGGCGGAAGAAAGGAACAGTGTGGTCAGGAGTAGAAAGCAGAGCTTCATGGCGCGGGGCGGAAGAAAATTGTACTATTCAGCCCGCATACGCAGAAGCTCGGCGGCCGGTGTACGCTTTAGCGCAATTTCGCAATTTGCCGGATAGTACTTAGAGCGTATAGCGCAAACCCAGGAACGTGCGCCGGCCCTGCACCGGGGCGTAGTTGTACTCAGTGTCAAAGGAATAGCCGTTGGGGTTGTCCTGGGTCACGTACTTATCGAAGGGGTCGAAGGCGCGGATGAGCACGTGGCGGGGCAGAAAGTCGAGCAGGTTTTTCAGGCCGCCGTAGATTTCCAGGTGCTCACCGAGGCGTTTGGTGAGCTGCACGTTCTGCAACGAATACCACGGGGAGCGGGCCGGGCGGTAGTCGTTGGGCTGCACCGGCAGCTGCATCGGCCCGTTCACCTGCCCGGTATAGTCTACCACCACGCCCAGGCGGGCCAGGGTGTAGCTCACGGCGTAGGTGCCCGAAAAAACCGGGGCGTGCAGCTGCTGCACCCGCCGCCGAGCCCCGCCACCCTCGGGCCGCTCCTGCCGGAATACGTCCATCAGCGTGATGCCCGCAATAACTTTCAGGGGCCGGGAAAACGTCAGGTCCGTGTTCAGCGTCAGCCCCCGCGACACGGCGTAGCCGTCGAGGTTGCGGTAAATAATCTGGTTGACGTCGGTGGTGTAGTCGGGGCTTATTTTGTTGGTGAAGTAGGTGTAAAACGCGCTGGCGTCGACGGTCAATTGACCCGCGCCGGTGCTGAAGAAGCGTTGGTAATTGACGTTGGCGTTCCAGCTCCGCTCGGGCTTCAGTGCCTCGGGCACCACCACCTGCCGGGCCCCGGTCAGGGCGGCGTGGTCTTCCGTAAACAGGTTCACGACCCGGTAGCCGTTGCCGACACCCACGCGCACCACCTGGCTGTTGTCGGGCTTGCTCCACTTGTAGTTGAGCCGCGGCGACAAAATGCTGCCGTGCACCGAGTTGTAGTCGTAGCGCAGGCCGGCCAGCAGGGTCGCGTTTTCGGTTACTTTCCACTCATCCTGGACAAAAACGCCGGGCAGGCTGGTCTTGTCGGGTTGGCTCACGGTCTGGTCGCCGGCGAGGCGGGCCGTGGCGGGCGTGTTGTCGTCGTACCAGGTGTAGCGGTAAGTGGCGCCCAGCAGCAGGCCGTGCCGGATGCTCAGGTCGCGGGCCCACGTCAGCTGCCCGAAGCCCACGCGCTGGGTGGCGCGGTAAAGCGTGGTGCCGTAGGCCGAGTTCTGGCGGTGCTGGTTATAAGAGCCGCTGAGCATCAGTTTCTGGCCCGCCACCGGCAGCTGGTACTGGCCCAGCAACTCGTAGCGGCCGGTGTACACACTCTCCCCGTAGATACTGTCGCCGCCCCGAAACTCCGGCTTCCAGCCCAGCTGCCCGCCAAACCGGTCCTCGTAGTAGTAGCGCCCGGCCAGGTTGGCCACCCGCTCCTGGGGCCGCTGCCACGACCATTTGTTGAACACCGAGGCCCGCTTCTGGGTCGGCAGGTCGGTAAAGCCGTCCTCGTTCACGTCGCGGCGCTGGTCGTAACCAAACAGGTTGGCGCTGAGCAGGGTAGTGGCCCGTCCGACTTTGGCGGCCGTGCCCAAATCCAGGTTCATTTCGCCGTGGGAAGTCCCGAAGGCATCGGCCGTAAAGCGAGGCGCTTTTGCCGGGTTCTTGGTAATAACGTTGATTAGTCCGCCCACCGCCTCCGAGCCGTAGAGGGTGGAGGCGGGCCCTTTCACCACCTCAATCCGGTCGACCATGCTGTTGGGAATCCCGCTGAGCCCGTACACCGTGGACAGGGAGCTGACGATGGGCATGCCGTCGATGAGCACCATCGTGTAGGGTCCTTCCAGCCCGTTGATGTGGATGTCGCCGGTGTTGCAGATGTTGCAGTTGAGCTGGGGCCGCACCCCGTTGACCATCGTCAGGTTCTCGAACAGGCAGGCGCTGGGGTTCTTCTGGAAGTAGCGCGGCGTGTAAATCTCCACCGCCACCGGCGACTGGCTTTTCACCACTTCGCTCAGCGTGCCGCTCACCACCACGCTACCCAGCTCGTTGCTGGCCCCGCTCAAGGCAAAGCTCAGCGTCGCCGTTTGCCCGGCTACAACGGTAACGGCCCGCTCGGTCGGCAGAAACCCCACCGCACTGACTACCACCCGCTGCGGCCCCACCGGCACTTTATGCAGCGTGAAAGCACTATTCTCATCGGCCGTGGCGCCCAGCGTAGTTCCCTTCAAACCAATGCTGGCGAAGGGCACCACTTTGCCCTCGGTCCGCACCGTGCCCTTAATGCTGCCGGTTTGGGCCTGGGCTATGATGGCAGTAAGCAGAAGCAGCGTACAGAGCAGAAGTGTTTTCATAGCGGAATAGGCGAAGTTTAGAATGTACTTTGATTTTTATTTAGACGAGTCTAAAAATGGAGTCGTGAAAAAGGCGCAAAGCGGAATGCCCTGCGCCTTTGGGTTACTTGAAGAAAGTAGTGAACAACAGGTACAGGTTGAGCACGATGATGATGCCCGACACCAACCAGGCCACCAGTTGTAGCCCCGGCCGGTTGACGAACACGCCCATTTTGGCCTCGCTGCCCGTGAACAGCACCAGGGGTACTACCGCAAAGCTGAGCTGCAACGACAAAATCACTTGGCTGAGCACGAGCAGGTCGGCGGTGCCTTTTTCGCCGTAGAGAATCGTTACGGCCAGAGCCGGCAGCACCGCAATGCCGCGCGTTATCAGGCGGCGTACCCAGGGCTTAAGTTTCAGATCCAGAAAGCCTTCCATCACAATCTGCCCGGCCAGGGTGCCCGTCAGGGTTGAGTTTTGGCCCGAGGCCAGCAGGGCTACGGCAAACACGGCACTGGCAGCGCCGGCTCCCAGCACGGGCGCCAGCAGCTTGTGGGCATCGGTAATGTCGGCCACGTGAAACAAGCCGTTTTCGTGGAAGGCTGCCGCCGCCGTCACCAGAATGGCGGCATTCACGAAGAAAGCCAGGAATAGGGCCACCGTCGAGTCAATCGTGGCAAACTTGATGGCCATGCGCTTACCGGGCTCGGTCTGCTCGATGGCCCGGGTCTGCACGATGCTGGAGTGCAAATACAGGTTGTGGGGCATCACGGTAGCGCCCAGGATACCGATGGCAATGTAGAGCATACCCGGGTTGGTCACGACCTCCTTCTGGGGCACTAGGCCCTTGGCAATGCCCAGGTAGTCGGGGTGCGACACCAGGATTTCGTAGAGGAAGCAGCCGAAAATGACCACGATAAGCCCGGCCACGATGCTCTCAATCACCCGGAAACCCTTGTTCTGGAAAAACAAGACCACCAGCACGTCCAGAATGGTGAGCACCACGCCCCAGGGCAGGGGCAGGCCAAAGAGCAGGTTCAGGGCAATGGCCGAGCCGATGACCTCGGCCAGGTCGCAGGCGGCAATGGCCACCTCGCAGAACACCCAGAGCACCATGGCCACGGACTTGGAGTAATGGTCGCGGCAGGCCTGGGCCAGGTCGCGCCCCGTCACGATGCCCAGCTTGGCGGCCAGGTGCTGGAGCAGCATGGCAAACAAGTTGGAAATCAGAATGACGGAAAGCAACGTATAGCCGTAGCGCGAGCCGCCGGCAATGTCGGTGGCCCAGTTGCCGGGGTCCATGTAGCCCACGGCCACCATCAGGCCCGGGCCCCAGAACGCCATCAGCTTCCGCCAAAAAGAAGCATTGGCGGCCGGCACCCGGATGCTGGCGTAGACTTCGCTCAAGGAATTATGCTTGCGCTCCTGGCGCCAGCCGGACTTTGGTTCGGCGACGGGCGGCACGGGGGAAGCTTGTAGGAGTGGAGGCATAAAGAATAGAAAATCAGTTAGCTCAACAAAGAAACAAATTTTTAGGGTAGCCTAAACATTTTTTTAAGCCCCTTGAAATACTCGTTTAGCCGAAAAAGGTTGCCAAGCGTAGGTAAGTGGGTTTTTTCCCGGACTTTTGCAGGCCTTATTCGAGCCATTCCTTCTCCTTATGACGTTAACTTCCTCCAAGAACAGCCTTGGTTTACTGTCGCTCGTTGTCAGCGTCGGGCTGGTGGCCACTAAGTTTTACGCGTACTTTCTGACCGGGTCGCAGGCCGTGCTGACGGATGCGCTGGAGTCCATTATCAACGTCGTTACCAGCGCCTTTGCCCTCTACAGCCTCCATCTGTCCGATTTGCCCAAGGATGAAAACCACCCCTACGGCCACGGCAAAATCGAGTACCTGTCGGTTGGCTTTGAGGGCGCGCTGATTCTGTTTGCCGGCATATACATCTTCTACAGTGCCGTAATGGCCATCCTGCACCCCCACACCGTAGCCCGCCCCGACACCGGCATGTTCTTGCTGGCGGCCACGGCCCTGGTCAACCTGGGCGTGGGGTACCTGCTGGTGACGTCGGGCAAGAAGATGAACTCGGTGGCGCTGGTCGGCGACGGGCAGCACCTCTACATCGACGCGCTGAGCACCCTGGTGTCGTGCATTGCCCTAGTGCTGGTCATTTTCACGGGCAATGCCTTGTTCGATGCCGGTGCGGCCCTGCTGCTGGGGGTATTTATCGTGGTCAATGGCTACCGGATGGTGCGCCGCTCGGTGTCGGCTCTGATGGATGAGTCGGATGTGGCCACGGTGGAGCAGGTTATTGCCGAGCTGCAGCGCCACCGCCTGCCCGCCTGGATTGACGTGCACAACCTGCGGGTGCTGCGCTACGGGGCCAACCTGCACATCGACTGCCACATGCAGATGCCCTACTACTTCAGCTTGGAGGAAACCCACAACGAGCTGAACCGCATCGAAAGCCTGATCAAGCAGCGCTTCGACGTGGAGGTGGAGATGTTCGTGCACGCCGACCCCTGCACCTTCGCCGCCTGCTCGCTGTGCCTGATGCCCGAGTGCCCGGTGCGGCAGCACGCCTTTGCCCACGAAGTAACCTGGACGCTGGCCAACGCCGTGAAAAACGAACGGCACCGGCTGGCGTAGCTTAGAGGCTCACTTTACTATATGGACGCAAAAAAGGCGCTGCGGATTACGCAGCGCCTTTTTTATTGGCTGTTTTGCTCTGGGCTAGCGGGCCAGCTCGACCCAGCCTTTGGTGGTTTTGCCCTCTTTGTCGGTGAGCAGATAGTAGTACGTGCCAGCGGGCTGGTCTTTGCCGTCCCATTCGCCCTTGTAGTTGGTGTACTCCTTGATCAGGCGGCCCC
Organism: Hymenobacter aquaticus; assembly: GCF_004765605.1. Classification (NCBI taxonomy): domain Bacteria; kingdom Pseudomonadati; phylum Bacteroidota; class Cytophagia; order Cytophagales; family Hymenobacteraceae; genus Hymenobacter; species Hymenobacter aquaticus. Next base: position 840,992 of record NZ_SRLC01000002.1, read on the forward strand.
AACGGTTGAAGATCTGAATCTTGCTGCCCGTTTCTTCGGCCGTCAGCACGAAGTTGTCGTTGATGTTGTCGCCGTTGGGCGTAAACACGTTCGGAATGTCGCGTACCTCAATCAGCGTCACTTTCTCGCTGGTAACGCACTGGGCACCACCCACAGTGCTGTAGGTGCTCAGCTTGATGGCATACTGGCCACCCTCGCGCAGCAGCAGCTCGGCGGGGTCGTACTTACGCGAGAAAATAACTTCCTTCTCGTTTACCGCGTTGCCTTTGCCATCCTTCACCCGCTGATACGTCCAGCGGGCGCTGTCGGTCCTGACCGAGTTGGTGGTGGTATTCTTGAAGGTGAAGATCCGGGCCGGAATGTTGGTCCGGCCGCTGTTGTCGCCGCGGCTGGTCGTCGTGAAGTTGGCTTTCAGCGCAGGCGTTACGCGTACCAGCACCGAAGCCGTATCGGAGCAGGTGCCTTCGCGGAAATCCTTGCCCAGGATGCGCACCCGGTAGCGGGTCGTCTTGGTGGGTTTCACGGTAATGTTCTGCTTGCCCAGATCGTTAGCATCTAAGCCCTCGGCGGCATCCCACTGGTAGCCGTACTTGGCCGGGTTCAACCCTACGGAGTCGGGGCGGAACGGGGTAGCGGTGAGGGCCACGGAAGCGCCTTCGCAGATGGTGGGCGTGGCGCTGGAGGCCACTACTTTGGCGAAGTTGCCTTTGCCAATCTTCAGCACGATGGTCCGGAACTGCACGCCTTTGAAGGGGCAGCCGTTGTCTTCAATCTTGAGCGGAATCCGGTAGGTTTTGCCTTCGAAAAGAACGTCAGGCTGAATCCGCAGAATACCGGCCGGGGCTTTGGTGCCGTTGCCCAGCAGCTGGAACGTCGCCACGTCGGAGGGCAGGTAGGTGGGCTTGGCCAGGGTTGGCACCGGCGGGTCCAGCTCGGGGTAGGTCACGGTCAGGATGTCGCCGGGGTTCGGGTCGCTGAAGCGGAAACGTACTTCCGTGTAGTTACAGGTGTAAGCCGTAACGAAGGTAGAGTCGCGGGAGTTGACGATGGTAACGCCCGATTTGACAAAGCCGGTGCCGACGGGCGGCGTGGGCTGGTTGTTGTTGTTGCAGTCGATAACGACCAGCATCATGTCGCGCCGAACCTGGCCTACCTTATAGTAGATCTTCTTGCCGTTGGCATCCAGGAAGCGGCGGTATTCCGTCACCTGGCCTACCACGACGTACTTGTTGTCGGCCGAGTTGACGGCCGGGTTGTAGAAGGACGGCGTGAACGTGAAGCTGCCCTGGGCGGCGTTGAAGTTGAAGGCGGGCGTGGCCGTTTTCAGGGGGCAGCTGCCCGTCACGTTAAACGAGGAAATCGGGTAAGTAGCGCTGTAGGTGCCCGAGTTGTTGACGATGTAGGCGCCGCAGGGGGGGCCACTGGGGGGCGTCAGGTCGATGAAGCGGCCCACGGTGGTGTAGGAGCGGTACGTGTTGGGCTCGTTGCAGCCCAGCAGCGGGTTGGCCAGCGCGTAAACCAGCGAGTCGCCATCGGGTTCCGTGGCGGAAAACGTAACGGTGCGTTCCTGCTGGTAGCACACGAAGGGAATCGGAATGTCGAGGGCCTGGTACTGAGCCGACGTATTCTGGATGATCCGGTTGCCGGGCAGCAGGTTGTTGAGGCGGGCCTCATAATACAGGTCACCGTTGCCCAGGTTGATGTTGGCTACGCTGGGGCGGGCGTTCAGAGTCACGCTCAGAATCCATTCGGCAGCTGGGGGCAGCGTCACGGTTACTTCGAAGGTGCCTTTCTGGTAGTTGGTGCGCAGGCCGCTGCCGCACTGGCTGGGGCCGCCGGGCGTGTTGGGGCAGTAGGGGCTGCCCGCTTCGGGGCTGCCCACCAGGACCATATCTACTGAGCTGCCACCGGTGCAGCCGGTCGAGCGGTAGTCAAGCTCCGGCTCAATGCTGCTGAAGGAGGCGCCGCCGCAGTCCCGGAACACCGTGAGCGAAACCTTGTAGCGGTTGTTGCCCAGGGCTTCATAAGTGAGCTGCCCCCCCTGGATGTGGGTAGCATTCGCGCTTGACATGCCAATCAGCGAAATACACCAGGCAACTACAAGAAAATAAGAGGCGTGTAAAAGTTTCTTCATGTACTAAAGAAGAGTTAGAAAGATATGAGAAGAGGGCAGGGGTGGGAAAAACGCTGCCGTAAGATAGAAGGAATTTGTTTTATGCGTATAAAAAAAGTGCTGCAACCCCCGTCTAGGCCAGTAATTGAATTAAAAAAGGATATAATAAATAGAATTAGTCCGGGCTTATTTCACTATTCGAAAACTCTGTCTTAGATTTAGGACACGAGGGAGTAGGTTAAGTTACAATCGCAGCTTCCGCGGAAATACTCTCGCAACCCACCTGTTTACCAGTTTTTTTCTTTTCACCCCATCTTACCAATTGATGATGAAAAAACCTTTACGCCTAAGGGCTAATCGCATAACTGGCTGTGCGCATGCGCATAGTACACGGTGGCGAGTAGCCTTACTTTTCCTGCTCAGCTTCTGGCTGGGCCTAGCCGCTCCGGCCCGCGCGCAGGTCGATACTTACTCGTTTGCCGCCTCGCAGGGCACTTTCACTCCGGTGAGCGGCGGTACGGTAGTAGCCGGCATGGCTGCCGATACATACCTGTCAGGAGCTATTCCATTAGGATTTAGCTTCGTTTTTGACGGAGCTGCCTATACCCAGGTTAAAGCTTCTTCCAATGGCTGGCTGACCTTTAATACCAGCGGTACCAGCAACCCCTCCTCGACGCTGGCGGGCCTGACGGCGGCCACCCGGCCCATGGTGGCCCCGCTGCTCGACGACCTGGACGGCAACCCCGCCGGGGCGACGGGTGTCGGCTCATACATCACGACCGGCACGGCACCCAACCGCGTATTCACCTTTGAATGGCTGAACTGGGAATGGCGCTGGAATGCCAGCGTGCCGGTATTGTCCTTCCAGGTAAAGCTCTACGAAGGCTCCAACCGCGTAGAGTTCATCTACCGTCAGGAGTCGGGGGCTACTAACGCTACTGCTACGTTGGGAGCTTCCATCGGCTTGGCTGGCCAAGGCACGGGCAGCGGCTCGTACCTGGCTTTGAGCGACGCTACGGCTGCTCCCACGGCCAGCTCCACTACCGAAAACACCAACATCAACACCAAGCCCGCTACCGGCCAGGTGTATGCCTTCACGCCGGCTCCCTTGGCCGCCTGCCCGCAGCCGCGTAATCTGGCTGTAACCTCGTTCACTAACACGACGGCCAACGTAACCTGGTCGTCAGTTGGCACGGGTACGTTCACCATCCAGTACGGCTTATCGGGCTTTACGCCCGGCACCAGCGCGGCGACTACCGTTACGTCTTCGACCAACTCGGTAACGCTGTCGGGCCTGACGCCCAGCACTGGCTACGACTTCTACGTAACGCAAAACTGCGGGGCCAATGGCAACAGCGTGATTAGCGCCGTGGGCTCGTTTACGACGCGCGCCGTGGGTCCTCCCAACAACGATGAGTGCGTCAATGCCGTAACGCTGACCCCGGAAGCGCCTGGTACCGCCTGCTCGGCAGCTACCAGCGGCTCGGTAGAGGGTTCTAACGGCACGACTGGTCTGGCTACGCCCGTGGGCACGGCTGACGACGACGTGTGGTACAAGTTCGTGGCCACCAGTGCCGTACACACCGTCACGCTGACCGGCACGGGCGACTACGTGCAGGAACTGCTCTCGGGCAGCTGCGGGGCTTTGACCTCGGTTGCTTTCTCTGACCCCAACGCCAAGACCTACACTGGCCTCACGCCGGGCAGCACCTATTACGTGCGCGTGTACTCCTACGGCTCGGCGCTGCCGACCGCGGCCAATGCCGCCTTCACCATCTGCGTGACCACGACGACGGCTCCCGGCAACGACACCTGCGCCAACGCCGTGACGCTGACCCCGGCCCCGGCCAACACCGCCTGCACGGCTGCCACCAACGGTACCGTGGAAGGTGCCGGCGCTACGACCGGCCTGGCGACTCCCGTCGGCACGGCCGATGACGACGTATGGTACCGCTTCACGGCTACCAGCACCGTACACACCGTAACCCTGACCGGCACGGGCGACTACGTGCAGGAGCTGCTGTCGGGTAGCTGCGCGGCGCTGACCTCGGTCGGTTTCTCCGACCCCAACGTAAGAACCTACGGTGGGCTGACCGTAGGGACAACCTATTACGTGCGCGTGTACTCCTACAGCTCGGTGCTGCCAACCAGCGCCGCCGCCGCTTTCACCATCTGCATTACCACTTCCGCTACGCCCGGCAACGACCTCTGCGCTAATGCCGTGACGCTGACGCCAGGGGCTTTGAACGCGGCTTGCACCGCGGCTACCGATGGTACGGTGGAAGGTGCCGGGGCCACGACCGGCCTGGCTACCCCCATTGGCACCGCCGACGACGACGTCTGGTATAAGTTTGTCGCCACCGGCGCCAGCCACACCATCACGCTGACCGGCACGGGCAACTACGTGCAGGAAATTCTGTCGGGCAACTGCAGCGCCTTGACGTCGGTGGGCTTCTCGGACCCCAACGAGCGGACGTACAACGGTCTGACGGTGGGGGCCACGTATTACGTGCGCGTGTATTCGTTCGGCTCCACGCTGACCGTTGCGCCGGCCGCTAACTTCACGATCTGCGTAACCACGCCGACCGTTATTATCCCGCCGGCCAACGACCTCTGCGCCAATGCCGTGACGCTGACGCCGGACGCTTTGAACGTAGCCTGCACCTCGGCCACCAATGGTACTGTCGAAAATGCGGGTCCCACGGCGGGCCTGGCCACGCCCACCGGCACGGCCGATGATGACGTGTGGTACAAGTTCGTGGCTACCGGCATTACACACACCGTGACCTTGACCGGCACGGGCGACTACGTGCAGGAACTGCTCGGGGGCACCTGCTCGTCTCTGGTTTCGGTCGGCTTCTCCGACCCCAATGCCAAGACCTATACGGGCCTGACGGTGGGCAACACCTACTACGTGCGCGTGTACTCGGCCAGTGCTACGCTGCCGACTGCCGCCGCCGCTGCCTTCACCATCTGCGTAACTACGCCGACGCCCATTCTGCCCCCGGCCAACGACGCCTGCACCAACGCTACTACGCTCACGCCAAGCACTAGCCCCGTTTGCGCCAGCGCCACTGCCGGTACGCTGGAAGGCTCGGGTGCCACGGCGGGCCTGGCGGCGCCCGTGGGCACGGCCGATGACGACGTATGGTACAAGTTCGTGGCTACCGGTACGTCACACGTTGTGACGCTGACCGGCACGGGCGACTACGTGCAGCAACTGCTCTCGGGTAGCTGCGGCGCTTTGACTTCGGTCGATTACTCGGACCCCAATGTAAAGACCTACACCGGTCTGACGGTGGGCGGCACCTACTACGTACGGGTATACTCCTATAGTGCTACCGTGCCAACGGCCGCTAATGCTGCCTTCACCATCTGCGTTACTTCGCTGCCCGCCAACGACGACCCTTGCGGCGCCATCAGCGTGCCGGTAGTAGCGGGTTGCACCTCGCCCACGCAGGGCTCCAACGCCGGCGCGACCACCACGACGCCGAGCGGCTACACCAACCCCGGGTGCGGTATTGCCACCTCGCCCATCGATGTATGGTATAAGTTTACGACTGCCGCTACGGGCGCGGCCAGCACCGCCGTTAGCGTGGTGGTAAATGGCACGCCTGCGGGTCAGGTGCGGGTATTCTCGGCCGCTAGCTGCGCTGGTCCGTTCACTCAGGTTGGCTGTAAGTTCAACGCCAGCACCGGCGGGGCCGGTACGCTGGACCTGACCAATCTGACGGCCAACACCACGTACTACGTATTCGTCTCGGGCTACAGCTCGTCTGACGCCACGGGTCCGTTCACCATTTGCGTAACGCCGCCGGCTACCTGCGCCGCGCCCACGGGCCTGGCGGCCTCTGGCGTAACCCAGAACTCGGCGACGCTGGGCTGGACGGTTTCGGGAGGCACTGGTCCGTTCACCGTTGAGTATGGTGTATTCGGCTTCATTCCCGGCTCGGCTCAGGGTACGGTCGTAACGTCGACCACCACTTCGCTGACCCTGACTTCGCTGAATCCTGGCACGCCTTACCAGTTCTTCGTGACGCAGAACTGCGGGGGCACCGCCGGTAACAGCGTCCGTTCGGGCCCGGCTTCCTTCACGACCCTGTCGCCCCCGCCGGCTAACGACGAGTGTGCCACGGCCACCAGCGTTGCCGTGCAGCTGGGCAGCACCTGCACCAACCGCATTGTTGGTACCAACGCAGGCGCTACCTCCTCGCCGAACATTCCGGCTCCGGGTTGCTCCAGCTACCTCGGCGGCGACGTATGGTACCGCGTAGTAGTGCCCGTTACGGGCAACATCGTGGCCTCTACCGACTCGGTAGCCGGCAGCTCCATCACCGATACGGGGATGGCCATCTACTCCGGCACCTGCGGCGCCCTGACGCTGGTGGAGTGCGACGACGACGACGGCGACGGCAACTTCTCGATGATTGACCTCAGCAACCGCACCCCCGGCGAAGTACTCTACATCCGCATATTTGAGTACGGCAACAACGTATTTGGCCGCTTCAAGCTGTGCGTGCGCTCGAATACGAACTGCCCGGCTCCGGTCGGCCTGAACGCTTCGAACGTGCTGTCGAACAGTGCCCGCCTGAACTGGGCCGTCACCGACCCGATTGCCGGCGCCACGTTCAACGTGGAATACGGTCCGCAGGGCTTCACGCCCGGCTCGGCCGCCGGCACCCGCCTGACGGGTATCACCGGTACGTTCGTGGATGTGACGGGCTTGCAGGGCAACAAGGAGTACTGCTACTACGTGTCGCAGAACTGCGGCAACAGCGGCGCCACGGCCGGCACCAGCGGCCCCGCCGGTCCGGTGTGCTTCACCACGCCAGCGGCCCCGCCGGTCAACAACGACGTGTGCGGTGCTATTACGCTGCCGCTGAACAGCAACAGCTGCACGCCGGTTACGGCCAGCAACCTGGGCGCTACCACCACTACGCCCAGTGGCTACGTAAACCCCGGCTGCACCACGTCGAACGCGCCAAAAGACGTGTGGTTTGTAATGACTACTTCCGCTAACCTGAATACGGCCGCGGGCGTGCAGATTACAACCACGGGTGGCCCGGCCGGTCAGGTCCGGATCTTCACCGCGGCTTCGTGCTCTACGGCTCTGACCCAGGTGGCTTGCCGCGCCAGCGCCGGCAACAACCAGACGGTGGGCTCGTTCACGGCCAACCTGCTGCCCAACACGAGGTACTACCTGATGGTAGCGGGCTGGGGCTCGAACGATGCCACCGGCGACTTTACCATCTGCGCGCAGCAAAGCATCCTGAGCAATGCCAAAGACCTGCCCGGTGGCGAGGTAAGCGTATTCCCGAACCCCAGCAACACGGGCTCCGTGACGCTGCGCATCCGGGGCGCTGAGCAAACCAAGCAGGTGCAGGCTACCTTGCTGAACGCCCTGGGCCAGCAGGTACTGGCGCAGAATCTGGCCGTGCAGGCCGGGGCCGTCGAGGCTCCGCTGTCGGTGCGCGGTCTGGCGACGGGTATCTACACGCTGCGGGTGAAAGTAGGCGACTACACTATCACCCGGCGAGTAGTACTGGAGTAGTACTCCCGTCCTTACCCATAGAAAAGGGGCTGCGGATTCCGCAGCCCCTTTTTTTGTGTCGTGCAAGCAGGCTTTCTACCGAACTACCAACTGCTGAGTGTAGGTGGCCGAGCCGGTTTGGGCCCGCACCGCGTAGAGACCGGGGGCCAGGTCGCGCAGACTAAGCTGCTGCTCTTTCTGCCCCGCTGCCAGCGGCGTGGTTTGCACCACGCGGCCCAGGGCGTCGAGTACCATCGTGTGCCCGGCGGCCGTGGCCGCCACCGGCAGCCGTAGCATCACCGAGCCCTGGGCGGGGTTGGGCCACAGGCTGAGCCGGAGCGTCGGCGAGGCCGAAGCCGTGGCGGCCGGCAGGTAAGCGCGGTTTTCTAGCAGCAGGATCCGGTCGTCGGTAGCGCCGGGGGTGGCCCGCCCGTCGCGGTTGCTGGTGCCGATGTAGATTTTGCCCTGGGGCGACACGCAGATGGAACGCAGCCGCCCGAAGGTGTTGAGGTAGCCGTTGTCGGTGGCAATGGCGTCGCCGGCCGTGTTCAGCGGCATCTGCACCAATTGCGCGGCTTTCAGCGTCACCATCAGCAGGCTGTTGCGCCACTCCGGAATGGCGGGCGAGTCGTAGTAGGCCAGGCCGGCTGTAGCAATGGTCGGCGTCCAGACGCGCAGGGGCTCCCGCACGTTGTTGGCCGCGCAGAACGTTTGTTCGGCCGGCAGGTTGCACAGGCCTTCCACGTTGGGCCAGCCGTAGTTGCGCCCGGCTTCAATCAGGTTAATTTCGTCGTCGTTGTTGGGCCCGTGCTCCGAGCTGTAGACCCGCCCGCTGGTGGCCCGCACCAGGCCCTGCGGGTTGCGGTGACCCAGCGTGTACACCAGGCTGCCGGGCGTCGGATTGTTGGCCGGCACACTGCCATCCAGGTTCAGGCGCAGAACCTTGCCGTTGAGCGAGCCGCGGTTCTGGGCTTCGGATTGCAGCTGCGCGTCGCCGGTGGTCATCAGCAGAGTCCGGTCGGGCAGAATCAGCAGGCGCGAGCCGCTGTGGGTGGTGGCGGCCGTAATGTTGCCCAGCAGCACCAGCGGGGCACTAAGCGAGTTGGTGGCTACGCTGAAGCTGTAGCGCACCAGCTTTTCCTTGAGCACCCCGCCGTCGGTGTAGTTGTACACGATGTAGAGGTAGGGCGTGGCCGGAAAGTCGGGGTGGAGGACCATGCCCAGCAGGCCGCTTTCCCCGGTTTGCGTCACGTCGGGCACCGTCAGCAGGGGCCGTACTTCGCCCGTCGTGGGGTTTACGCGGCTGATGCGCCCGCCCCGCTCCGTCATCCAGATAAAGTTGTCGGGTCCCCAGATCAGCTCCCACGGCACGGCCAGGTTGGTGGTGAGCGGCGTGACGGAAACCGTGGTGGCTCCTACCAGGAAGGTAGTGGTTTGGGCCCGGGCCGGCGCGGCAGCAGCCAGCAGGGCGCCGGCGGCCAGGAGGGTAGCAAAACGTTTCATAAGTAAATAGCTGAGGGTGAAAGAATAAGCGGATAGATAGGCTAACGAGACGAAGCCCGCGAAGGATTAGCTTGCGTGGCAATTCCAGGCCGGTAGCTTTGTGGCCGGCCCCGTTTGCGGGCTATTTCCCTGTTTTTTCGGCTTTTTACCTGTTATCAGGATGGCGTCCTTCGTCGAGCACCAGCACCCGCAGCACTTCCGCATCAGCACCGACCCCGGCCAGCTCGACGTGGCGGCCATTCACCGCTACCTGTCCCAGGACTCGTACTGGGCCCTGAATATTCCGCGCGAAACCGTGGAGCGGGCCCTGGCCCATTCCCTCAACTTCGGCCTCTACGCCCCCGACGGCCGCCTGGCCGGCTTTGCCCGCATCGTGTCGGACTACGCCACTTTCGCCTGGCTCTGCGACGTGTTCGTGCTGCCCGAGTTTCGCGGGCAGGGCTTGTCGAAATGGCTGATGGAGTGCGTATTTGCCCACCCCGACCTGCAGGGGCTGCGCCGCAAGATGCTGGCCACCCTCGACGCGCACGGGCTCTACACGCAGTTCGGCTTCGTGCCCCTGCCCACGCCCGAGCGGTTTCTGGAAGTCCGGCTGCCCAATCCCTACGGGGCCCCGACGGCCAACTGACGGCGCTCCGCCGGGCCCCGCTCAGCCGGGCTGGATATCTGGGTAAGGTGCAATTTCGTTTTAGCCCGCCGCGCCGGCTACTTAAGACCTTCTAGCCATCTCCCCGCCATCTTCTCCGGCGCGCCTGCTCGAAAAGTACAATTCCTTCGCTTCGCAATACGTGTTTTATTTCAGTGTATGATGCCTATCACTTTAGAAGCCCGCTGGGGGCAGCTGGCCGCCCGACTGGGTCTGTCCGCAGCCCTGCGCGAGGCCACCTACCGCCAGCTGGCGGCCGCCTACGAAGCCTCCGGCCGCCACTACCACTCCCTGACCCACATCCGCAAGCTGCTCGAAACCGCCGAACAGCACAAGGAGTTGGTGCTCGATGCGGAAGTAATGCAGCTGGCCATCTGGTTTCACGACGCGGTGTATAACCCCCTGCGCGACGACAACGAGGCCCGCAGCGCCGGGCTGGCCCAGGAGTTCATGGCCCAAACGACGCTGCCGCCGGCCCGCCGCCAGCGGGTAGCCTTCCTCATCGAGCGCACCAAAGACCACACCCAGCCCCAGCCCGCCGCCGATACCGACCTGCACTTCTTCCTCGATGCCGACCTGCAGATTCTGGGGGCGGCCGAAGCCGACTACTGGCAGTACGCCCGCCAAGTGCGGCAGGAATACCGCCTGGTGCCCGACGTGCTGTACCGCCGCGGCCGGCGGCAGGTGCTGGAAAAGCTGCTGAATAGCCCGGTGCTCTACCACACGCCCGCGTTCCGGCAGCGCCTCGACGCCGCCGCGCGCCGCAACCTGCGGGCCGAGCTCAGGCAGTGGGAAAAGGGCGGCCTGTAGCGCCCGCCGGGACGGGCCTGCAACGTGCCCCGGTGGGGGCGTGTCCTTGCCGGAAGCTTGCGTATTTTGCAGCCTACACCCGTATTCCCCGTTCTCGTCTGATGCGCCTTACCTCTACCTTGCCCGCGCTGGCGTGGCTGTTGCCCGTCGCCGCCGCGGTGGCCCAAACCCAGCCCGCTTCGTCGCCCCCGACCCTCACGGTCGAAAAAATCATGCGCGACCCGGCGCAGTGGATCGGCAGCTCGCCCACCAACGTGGGCTGGAGCGAAGACGGCAAGCGCATCTATTTCTACTGGAACCCCGAAAAGGCCCGCCGCGACTCGCTCTACTCGACTACGCCCGCCGGCGGGGCCATCCGCAAGGTGAGCCTGGCCGAGCAGCGCAGCCTGCCCACCACCAACGGCGACTACGACCAGAAATACGCCCGCAAGGTGTACGAAAAGGACGGCGACATTTTCCTGCTCGACCTGAAAACCGGCAAAACCCGCCGCGTGACGCGCACCGCCGAGCGGGAAACCGACCCGGCCTTTGCCCTCCAGGGCAGGCTCATTAGCTACACCCGGGCCAGCAACCTCTACACCTGGGACCCCGCCACCGGCGAAACCGTGCAGCGCACCGACTTCCGCCGGGGCAGCCGGCCCGGCAACGGCGCGGCCACCGACAAGTCGGAGAAGTTTCTGCGGGCCCAGCAGCTGGCCCTGTTCGACGTTATCCGGCAGCGCGACCAGGACCAGAAGGCCCGGCAGCGTCTGCAAAAGGCCGTGGCCCGGCTGGGCCCCAAGGCCATCTGGCTGGGGCAGAGCACGGTGGAAAACCTGCAGCTCAGCCCCGACGGCCGCTTCGTGACGTACCGCCTGGCCCAGGAGCCGGCCAACGAGAAAGTAGCCGTGGTGCCGAGCTTCGTGACGGCCTCGGGCTTCACCGAAGACCTGTCGACGCGCACGAAGGTGGGCGCCCCGCAAACGGCCTACGAGCTGGGCATCTACGACATCGGGCGCGACACCATGTTTGTGCTGGGCTACAAGGAGCTCAAGGGCCTCGACGAGCAGCCCGCCTACCGCAAAGACTACGCCCTGCCCGCCAAAGCCCCCGCTCCGGAAGCCGATAAGAACAACCCCAAAACCAGCAAGCCCGCCACCGAGCTGCGCCGCGTGGAGCCCTACGGCCCCTACTGGTCCGACAACGGGCAGCACGCCTTCCTCGTCATCCGGGCCGCCGACAACAAGGACCGCTGGATTGTGAGCCTGGACCCGGCCACCCAGAAAATCAGCCTGCTCGACCGGCAGCACGACGACGCCTGGATCAACGGACCCGGCATCGGCTACGGGCCCGGCAACGTGGGCTGGCTGCCCGACAACCAGCACATATGGTTTCAGAGCGAGGAAACCGGCTATTCCCACCTCTATACCCTGGACGTGACCAACGGCCAGAAAAAGGCGTTGACCAGCGGCAACTTCGAGGTGCAGAAAGCCCAGCTAAGCCGCGACAAAAAGCTCTGGTACCTGACGGCCAACAAAACCCACCCCGGCGAGCAGCAGTTTTACCGCATGCCCGTGGGCGGCGGCACCCTCACGCAGATTACGACCATGCCCGGGGCCAGTGAAGTGACGTTGTCGCCGGACGAGAAAACCCTGGCCGTGCGCTACAGCTACACCAACAAGCCTTGGGAACTGTACGTGATGGACAACAAGCCCGGCGCTAAGGCCAAGCAGGTTACCAGCTCCCTCACCGACGAGTTTAAGGCCTACCCCTGGCGCGACCCGGAAATCGTGACCATCAAGGCGCGCGACGGGGCCGACGTGTACGCTCGCCTCTACCGCCCGGCCAAAGCCGAAGCCCAGGGCCCGGCCGTTATTTTCGTGCACGGCGCCGGCTACCTCCAGAACGCCCACAAGTGGTGGAGCCAGTACTCGCGCGAGTACATGTTTCACAACCTGCTCGTGGATAAGGGCTACACGGTGCTCGATATTGACTACCGCGGCTCGGCCGGCTACGGGCAGGCCGTGCGTACGGGCATCTACCGCTACATGGGCGGCAAAGACCTCACCGACCAGGTCGACGGGGCCAAGCTACTCACCGAGAAATACGGCGTCAGTGCCCAGCGCATCGGCATCTACGGCGGCTCCTACGGCGGCTTCATCACGCTCATGGCCATGTTTACCCAGCCCGAGGTGTTCAAGGCCGGGGCCGCCCTGCGCTCCGTCACCGACTGGGCCCACTACAACCACGGCTACACCGACAACATCCTCAACGAGCCCTACAACGACAGCATCGCCTACGCCCGCTCGTCGCCCATCTACTACGCCGACGGCCTGAAAGGGGCGCTGCTCATGTGCCACGGCATGGTCGATACCAACGTGCACTTCCAGGACATCGTGCGCCTCACCCAGCGCCTGATTGAGCTGCACAAGGAAAACTGGGAGCTGGCCGTCTACCCCGTCGAAGACCACGGCTTCGTGGAGCCCGCCTCCTGGACCGACGAATACAAGCGCATCCTCAAGCTGTTCGAAACCAACCTGCGGCCCGGGGGCCCGGTATCGGGCGGCAGCAGCGGCGGCAACTAAGCCGGCATTGCTTGGCAGTACCCAAAGCCCGGTTTCCGCACGGAGGCCGGGCTTTTTCGCGCCCGTTGCCAGCATTTCAGCGGCCAGGCGGTGCTCCTGAAAACCGAAGAAGCAAGGAGGGAGGGTGCAGAAGTGGATTCGTATAGCAATATTTGAATACTATCCGTGCTTTGTCCGCACCACTTCCGGTTGTCATTCTTCTTCCATTCTATACTTTCCACCTACTCCAATGAATCAGTATTACCAACCTTCCGGCCGCATAACCCTCGGCGGACTTCTGGGCTTTGTGTTGCTGGGCGCCGTGGCGGCTGTCGGGCTGGCGTTTGCCTACGTGTACGCCACCTGGTATATTCCCTTCATCTACATCAACGTGCTCCTGACGCTGGGTTTCGGCGCGGTGCTGGGCTACGTGCTCAACCGGATGACCACCGTGGGCAAGCTGCGCAACCCGGCCCTGGTGGGCTGGCTGGCGCTGGCCGTGGGCCTGTGGGCGTGGTACGTGCAGTGGGCCGTGTACCTGACGCTGCTCAACGGCGCCGGGGAAACCGAGCACGCTGGCCACCGCTTCTCCATCACCCACACCTCCTTCGAGCCCGATACGTTCCTGGGCCTGCTCACCCGCCCCGACCTCGTGCTGAGCATGCTGCCCCGCATTGCCGAAGAAGGTATCTGGAGCATTTTCACGGTGAAGGTCAGCGGGTTTGTGCTGTACCTGGTCTGGCTGGCCGAGCTGGCCATCTTGCTGGTTTTCCCCTGGATTGTGGCGCACACCGAGGCCGCCGCGCCTTTCTCGGAGCGGGCCGGGCAGTGGGCCGAGAAGCACATCCTCCCGCAGCCCGCCACCGCCTTCCCCGATGCGGAGGCTACCAAAACCGCCCTCGAAGCCGCCCGCTGGGACCATCTGCAGCCCCTGGCGGCGGAGGAAGCCGCTAACCCCTACGGCCGCCTGATTCTGCACACGGCCCCCCACGACGAAGACTGCTGCTTTCTGTCCCTCGAAAACGTGACCATCGAAGTCGACGACAAAGGCAAGTCCAGCGAGAAGACGGCCGATGTGCTGCAATACCTGCAGGTTTCGCCCCAGGTCTGCCGCGACCTGCACGCCCGCTTCGGCACGGCAGCCGTGCCAGCGTAACCTTCCCCGTTTTCTTTCTGCTACAAAAAAAGCCCGCTGTCACCAGCAGGCTTTTTTTATGGCAACTCACTCATTCACTCATTCACCGCCGGCGCAAGATCCGTCGGGTCGGGGCGGTGCTCCAGCAGGTCGCCGGGCTGGCACTCCAGGGCCTGGCAAATGGCGGCCAGCGTGCTGAAGCGGACGGCTTTGGCCTTGCCGCTCTTCAAAATGGAGAGGTTGGCCAGCGTGATGTTGACGGTGCCGGCCAGGGTGCTCAGCGACATTTTGCGCCGGGCCAGCATCACGTCCAGGTTTACGATAATCGGCATATCAAACGGTCAGTTCGGCTTCCTCGGCCATTACCACGCCCCGCTGGTACACGGCCGCAATGACCAGCAAAACTAAGCCGAATTTCCAGGCCCCGGTTTCCGGACCTACGTCCAGCACCATATACTGAGCCGCGGTGCCGCTGTGGCCCGGTACCGGCACGGGCGGCAGCAGCGCCGCCAAAGTTATCCGCGCCAGGTATTGATACAGGTCGACGCCCACCATCAGCAAGGCCAGCCAGCGGATGCGCCGGGCGTTCTTCTCGGTGAAGGGCGACTCAATCTGCATCTCGTTCAGAATCCGGTACAGCAGCATGCCCGTGAGCATGGAGTACACGATTAGCGGCAACGAGGAGCGCCCCCCCGCCGAGTTCAAAACCCCCAGGAGTTCCAGTGCCACCTTCTTGCCCCGGTTCCGCTCCATGTACTTTAACGATACCTGCTCACTGTGGCGTACCAGTCGATACGGATACGGCACCTTGCTGGCCATCAGCGAGTCGTAGCCCGGCGTGCCGATCTGCCCGTGCTGCGGAGCCGGTACTTGCAGCGTCACGGAGGCCATGCTGTAGTCTTGGCGCGGGGGCCAGAAGCTGAAAGCCAGGTAAAAGATAATGGCAATGGCCGACAGTACGTACTGAGCCGCCGCCAGCCACCGTACCAGGCGCAGAAAGGGTGGGAGAGAGGTATAGGTAACAGCCATAGAAGTAGAATTGAGTCCCGGCAAATGAAGGATATGTTTTATTGATAAACAATAAAAATTAATTGCTAAGCAAAAATAAATAGCTGATAAACGTTAAACAGGTGTTGCGCCTTGGTAGGGTTCGTGCTACGCCTCTTCACCCAAACACCATGTTTCCCTTGCACTTTGTCTGCGCACAACCCATACGCCCGCTAGTCGGTACTACTGGTGCGCGCCGGCTGCCTGACTGCCGGGCCGCTTCAGTCCGCATTTAACTACTCCCCGTTTCCTCATGGCCGCCAATAAATTCATGTTCGCCACCGGCATCGAAAACAGCTACCCCACCATTCTGCTGCCCAATGGCCAGGAAAAGCGGGTCGATGAGCTGGAAAAAGCCAAGCACTACGACAACTGGCGGCGCGACTTTGAGCTGGTGAAGGAAATGGGCCTGGAGTTTCTGCGCTACGGCCCGCCCTACTACAAAACCCACCTCGGCCCCGACAAATACGACTGGGAGTTTACCGACCTGACGTTCGGAGCCCTGCGCGAGATGGATATCACGCCCATCGTGGATTTGTGCCACTTCGGGGTGCCCGACTGGATTGGCAACTTCCAGAACCCGGACTTCCCGCGCCTGTTCGCCGACTACTGCCGGGCCTTTGCCACGCGCTTTCCCTACATTCAGTTCTACACGCCCATCAACGAAATCTACATTGCGGCCTTCTTTTCGGCCCAGATGGGCTGGTGGAACGAGCGCAAAGCCTCGGACCGCGACTTTGTCACGACGCTCAAAAACATCTGCAAGGCCAACGTCATGGGCATGCAGGCCATTCTGGAGGTGCAGCCCGAAGCCACGTTTATCCAGAGCGAAAGCGCCGAATATTACCATCCCGAGTGCCCGGATATGTTCGATAAAGCGCAGTTCATGAACGAGAAGCGCTTCCTGTCGCTCGACCTGACCTACGGCTACCCCGTGTCGGTGACGATGTATGAGTATTTGCTCGACAACGGCATGACCCGCGACGAATACCACTGGTTTGGCCAGTCCGACATCAAGGCCCGCTGCATTATGGGCAACGACTACTACGAAACCAACGAGCACCTCGTCAAGCTCGACGGCAGCATTGTGCCCAGCGGCGACGTATTCGGCTATTACGTCGTTACCAAGCAGTATTTCGACCGCTACCACCTGCCCGTGATGCACACCGAAACCAACATTGCCGAGCCCCGGGCCGTGGAGTGGCTCTGGCGGCAGTGGGCCAACGCGCACCGGCTCAAGCAGGACGGCGTGCCCCTGGTGGGCTTCACCTGGTACTCGCTTATCGACCAAGTCGACTGGGATACGGCCCTGCGCGAAGACAACAACCGCATCAACCCCCTGGGCCTCTACGATATGGACCGCAACATCCGCCCCGTGGGCCGGGCCTACAAAAAGCTGGTCACGCAGTGGAAAGACGTCCTGGAGCGGGAGAGCTACGGCATTCACCTGAATTATTAACCTGCTGCTAAACAAGGGTATATGTGTAAACGATAGGCCCTTGGGCGGCAGGAGTTGCGCCTTCGCCGTGCAGCACCTACTTTTCCTTGCCGCGAGCTGTCGTAAGCCGGAGGAAGTTCCTTCGCCTTTTTCAGTTAGCTTTGCGGCCCGCCGCTTGTCCAAAGGCAGGCGCGGGTCCTGTTTTCCCCGACCCTCTGTCGCTAGCTTGAAACCTGATGCCGTATCTATTTACCTCCGAATCCGTTTCGGAAGGCCACCCCGATAAAGTAGCCGACCAAATTTCCGACGCCATCCTCGACGAATACCTGCGGCAGGACCCGGCTTCCAAAGTTGCCTGCGAGACGCTCGTAACCACTGACTTCGCGCTGGTGGCCGGTGAAATCAAATCGAAGGCCCACGTGGAGGCCGAGCCCATCATTCGGGGCGTTATCAGCCGCATCGGCTATAACAAGCCCGAATACCTGTTCAACGCCGACACCTGCGAGGTGATGAACCGCCTGCACGAGCAGTCGCCCGACATCAACCAGGGTGTGGAGCGCGCCAGCGACGAAGAGCAGGGCGCTGGCGACCAGGGCATGATGTTCGGCTACGCCACCAAGGAAACGGCCAACTACATGCCCCTGGCCCTCGACCTGTCGCACCGCCTGCTCGACGAGCTGGCCAAGATCCGCAAGGCCGGCCAGGAAATGACTTACCTGCGTCCCGACGCTAAAAGCCAGGTGACCATTCGCTACGCCGACGACAACACGCCCGAGGCCATCGACACCATCGTGGTCAGCACCCAGCACGACGAGTTCGACGAGTCGGAGGAAGTGATGCTGGCCCGCATCAAGGAGGATATCATCAACATCCTGGTGCCCCGGGTGAAAGCCGGCCTCGATACCGCCACCCAAAGCCTGTTCACCGACCAGATTACCTACCACATCAACCCGACTGGCAAGTTCGTCATCGGTGGCCCCCACGGCGACTCCGGCCTCACCGGCCGTAAGATCATCGTGGATACCTACGGCGGCAAGGGCGCCCACGGCGGTGGTGCCTTCTCCGGCAAGGACTCTTCGAAGGTAGACCGCTCGGCCGCTTACGCCACGCGCCACATTGCCAAAAACCTGGTGGCCTCCGGCGTGGCCGACCAGGCACTGGTGCAGGTCGCCTACGCCATCGGCGTGGCCCAGCCCGTGGGCCTCTACGTGACTACCTACGGCACCACGAAAGCCACAGGCGCCAACGGTGCCCTGCTCACCGACGGCGAAATTGCCGAGAAAGTAGGCAAGCTGTTCGATATGCGCCCCTACGCCATTGTACAGCGCTTCGGTCTGCGCAACCCCATCTTCGCCGAGTCGGCTGCTTATGGCCACATGGGCCGCCCCCCGGGCACCAAGGAAGTGAAGATGACCTCGGGCGAAACCAAGACGTTCGAAACCTTCACCTGGGAAAAGCTCGACTACGTCGACAAGATCAAGGCCGAGTTCGGCCTGTAGCCGCTGATAAGGCCCATCAAAAAGCCCCGCCAGATTCTTCTGGCGGGGCTTTTTGATGCAATGCAGCCAGGGCGCGCATTGCCTGGCAGTGAAAAGCAGCCTAGTGGCTGGTTACTTTTTCTTTGTGTTTGGTAATCTGACGCCGCAGGCTGTCGGTGGCCGCGTCGGCAGCGGCTTCGAAGGACGGAGCGTCTTCCTGGCTGAACAGGGTGGTACCCGGAACTAGCAATTTGATTTCGACAGTCTTGTTGTCAATACCGTCCTTGTTATTGAGCTTCAGAATTACCTCGCCTTCCGTGACCCGGTCATAGAAAGTTTCAAGCTTATCGAGGCGTTTCTGGATGAAATCGAGCAATTTCTGGTCGGCATCGAAGTGTACCGAATGCATCTGTACTTTCATCGGTCGTAGGGGTTTGGGGGTAGAAAAAAGGGAAACAACTAGGCTTTCGGATGAGCCTTTTCAAATACGGACTTAAGCTTGTCGATTGATAAGTGCGTGTACACCTGGGTAGCGGCCAGATTGGCGTGCCCCAGCAGCTCCTTAATGGCGTTCAGGTCGGCGCCTTTGCTGAGCAGGTGCGTGGCAAAGGAGTGCCGGAGCACGTGGGGGTGCTGCTGCGAGGAGGCCGTCGTTATCTGACTTAAATAGTGCTTCACGGTACGATACACAAGCTTTTCGTAAAGGGGCTCTAGCTTCTCCGTAACGAGTAGGGGCCCGCGGGCGTTGTCGGCCGCGCCAAATTCGACCTGCTTCTGCGCTATATAGCGTTCCAGCACTATAAGCAGGCTGGGGTTCAGCGGCACGATGCGCTGCTTGTTGCCTTTGCCCGTTACGCGCACCGTTTTACCGCTCAGGTTGAGGTCTTCGTGCCGGATGCCGATAAGCTCGGAAAGGCGGATACCGGTGCCGTAGAGCAGCTCCAGCACGAGCTGGTCGCGGGAGCCCAGGAAGGTTGGCGGAAACTCGAAGGAGTTGAGCAGGCCGTTGAGCGAGTCCTCGGGCACGAAGTCGGGCAGCTTCTTGGCCACCTTCGGCGACTTAATGCGCAGCATCGGATTTTTGCCGATAACGTTGGTGCGCAGCAGGAACTTGTAGTAGGAGCGCAGGCAGGCAATCTTGCGGTTCACGGTCCGCGGGTCCATCTGCTGCTGCATCAGCGTCACCACCCAGGAGCGAATCAGGGTGTGGTCGGCCTGCTCGGGTTGCTCGAGCTCGTAGGTGGCCTTGAGGTAGGTCGCAAACTGGCGTAGGTCCGTCTGGTACGACAATACCGTGTGGGGACTGTAGCGCCGCTCGAACCGGAGATAATCAAAAAATAATTCCATACGCTGAGTGCCGTACCGCTGGGGCCGGATACCCAATGTATGGAATTATCTTGGAAAGTACGAACGCGAAAAAACCGCCTGATTCGCTACGAAAAGCAACTCAGGCGGTTAATTCCAGTAAGCAGCGGGCTGCTTCCTAGTAGTTGTCGGTGGCGTACATCGTCTGCTTGTACACGGCCTTCTCCTTCTGCTTACGCTTGGTAACGGAAGGCTTCTGGAAGAACGTCCGACGACGCAGCTCCTTCAGAACGCCGGTGCGCTCAAACTTCTTCTTAAAACGCTTCAAGGCACGGTCAACAGACTCGTTATCCTTAATCTGGACGATGATCATATGCTCAGTTGGAATGAAAAACTTCTTCTTTAGGGGTCGCAAAGATAACAGGCTCTTTCTTACTGTGCAAGCCCTAGTTAAGTTGCTTGGTTTACTTTAGCAGCGTGCGGGCAATTACGAGCTTCTGAATCTCGGAAGTTCCTTCGCCAATGGTGCATAGCTTGGAGTCGCGGTAGTACTTCTCGGCGGGGTAGTCTTTGGTATAGCCGTAGCCCCCGAAGATCTGCACGCCCTCGTTGGCGCAGCGCACGCACACTTCCGAGGCGTAGAGCTTGGCCATGGCCGACTCCTGGTTGACGTTCAGGCCGCGGTCCTTCATGTCGGCGGCGCGGTAGGTGAGCAGCGAGGCCGCTTCGATTTCGGTGGCCATGTCGGCCAGCTTAAAAGAAATACCCTGGAAGTTGGAAATCGGCTGGTTGAACTGGTGGCGCTCCTGCGAGTAGCGCAGCGCGGCCTCGAATGCGCCCTGGGCAATACCCAGCGACAGAGCCGCAATGGAAATCCGGCCGCCGTCGAGCACCTTCATCGACTGGATGAAGCCTTCGCCGACTTTGCCCAGGATGTTGGCCTTTGGTACGCGGCAGTCGGTGAAGATCAACTCGGTGGTTTCGGAGGCGCGCATGCCCAGCTTGTCGGCTTTCAGGCCGTGGGTGAAGCCTTCGGTGGGCTTCTCAATCACGAAGGCCGTCATGCCGTGCGAGTCGCCGACTTCGCCCGTGCGGGCAATGACAACGGCAATGTTGCTGCTTTTGCCGTGGGTAATAAAGTTTTTGGCGCCGTTCAATACGTAGTAGTCACCGTCTTCCACGGCCACCGTGCGCATGTTGCCGGCGTCCGAGCCGGTGTTGGGCTCGGTCAGGCCCCAGGCGCCGATCCACTCGGCCGAGGCCAGCTTGGGCAGCCACTTGTGCTTCTGCTCCTCGGAGCCAAACTGCAGAATGTGGCCGGTGCAGAGCGAGTTGTGGGCCGCCATGCTCAAGCCGATGCTGCCGTCAATCTTGGCCAGCTCGGCAATGGCGGTTACGTACTCGACGTAGCCGAAACCGGCGCCGCCGTATTCCTGGGGCACCAAAACGCCCATCAGGCCCAGCTCCCCCAGCTTCTTGAACACGTCGACGGGGAACTCCTGGCTTTCGTCCCACTTCATCATATCGGGTTTGATGTGGGTCGCGCCAAAGTCGCGCACCATCTGGGCAATCATTGTTTGATTTTCGGTGGCTACAAGTTCCATGAAGAAAAGCAGTTGGGTGGGGAAGGTAGGGTATAACCGGGCAGGCCCGGATTTGGGTTTGCGAAAGTACGCTTTTGGCGGCACAGAAGCCAGCCGGAAGCTGCCTCCGGCCCACCCGATTTTGAAAGGGCGCGCCAATTCGGTTACTTTGAAGGTTTTTTAGGGAAAAATAGGCCGGCGTAAACCGGTCTTTCCCATAGCTTTCGAACTAGACTTCGGCTTTATCAGCCTGCATGCAACAAACCGCTCTTCACCGCCTTCTGCGCCTCTGGCTGCTGTGCGTGCCCTTCGCCGTACTATTTTCTTCCTGTACGACCGGCCGTTACTACCGGCAAAACATCATGTTCCGCACGCCGACCGGGGAGGGAGTTGACACCATGAAGCTGCGTACCCTGGTGGGGCGCACGACCCGCAACTACATGATTCAGCCGAACGACTACCTGGACGTGCGGGTGTATACCAACAAAGGGGAGCGGATTCTGGACCCCAACGGCGAATTGCAGTTCGGCTCGCCGGGCGGCACCGGCGTGCAGGGCGGCAGCAGCACCAGCCGCGTCGGGCAGACGATATCGGGAGCCCGGGGCGGCGGCGCCAACCGGGGCGGCAGCCAGGGCGTGGGCCAGGTAGCCGGTACCAGCGAGTTTCTGGTGCAGGCCACGGGCTACGTCAACCTGCCGATGGTGAACATGGTGAAGGTGAGCGGCCTGACGCTGCTCGAAGCCGACAGCCTGCTCAAAACCAAGTACGACGTCTTCTACAAGGATTCCTACGTGGCCACGCGCGTGACCAACAACCGCATCGTGGTGCTGGGCGCGCCCGGCGGGCAGGTAATTCCGATGTTCAACGACAACATGAACCTGCTGGAGGTGCTGGCCTCGGCCGGCGGCCTCGAAGGCGGCGGTATTGGCGGTGGCGGCGGTGGGGGTGGGGGTAGCGGCCGGGGCCGGGCGTATAATATCCGCCTGATTCGCGGCGACCTGCGGAACCCCCAGGTGCAGGTTATCGACCTTTCCACCATCGAGGGCATGCGCCGGGCCAATCTGCAGGTCGAGCCCGGCGACGTGGTGTACATCGAGCCGGTGCGCCGCCCGTTCTTTGAGGCACTTTCTGATGCCGGATCCGTGTTTGGCCTGATTGGAGGCCTGGCCGGTATCCTGACCACTTACATCTTGGTAAAAGATCTTATTAGTAAGTAGTCGGCCCCGTCCGTAGAAGGACCTGGGACCCAAGACTCTGATACTAACTTGTAACGACGGAATGGCAGTAAACGAAAACGCCGAGCTAGAAGAACTTATTCGCAGCGCCGGCGGCGCCGAACCTACGGCGGAAGACGAGGATGGCGGCCTTGATATTGCAACCCTACTACTGGTAGCCCGCCGCAGTCTGCTCTGGATTATTCTGCTTATCGCCCTGGGACTATCGGCCTCCTGGCTGATGCTGCGCTACACCAAGCCGGTGTTCAAGTCGTCGTCGCTGCTCAAGATTGACGAGAAAACCGAGGCCGGCGCGCTGGGCCTCGACGGCCCATTGGCCCAGGCGGTGGGCTCCAGCAGCCTCAACAAGCTCTCGGGCGAAGTAGAGCTCATCAAGTCCAACATCATCTACCAGCGGCTCAAAGACTCGCTGGAGCTCAACGTAAACTACTACGTGGAGGGCACCGTGCTGGAAAACGAGCTGTATGGCGTGTCGCCCTTCAAGGTGGCCTACATCATCAAGGACCCGAACTTCTACAACTCCAAGTTCAACCTCAACTTCACCGGCCCGCAGCAGTTCCGCCTCTCGTACATGTACCAGGGTCAGGAGAAAACCGGCGACTATACCATCGGTCAGCCCGTGGTGGTTCCCGGCCTGGAACTGCGGATTACGACCACCGACCTCATGAACCAGGAGGCCCGGGACAAGAATTACCACTTCGTTATTAACGACGACGGGGCGGTGAATGCTTACCTGAACACCAACCTGAGCGTGGACATCGTCAACCCCGACGCCAACACGATTCAGATTTCCTTCACTGACTTCAACCCGGCCAAAGCCCGCGACATCGTCAACAAGATTGACACGGTGTACTTGCAGGAGAAGCTGGCCAAAAAGCAGGAAGCCACGGCCCAGACGCTGCAGTTTCTGGAGAAAACCCTGGCCGAAAACCAGCAGAAGCTGCAAGGGGCCGAAGCCAACCTGCAGGCCTTCGTGCAGCAGAACAAGACCTACGACGTGAAAGGCGAGGTGTCGGTTATTACCGATAAGCTGGCCAAGCAGGAAGAAGAACGGCTGGAGCTGGAGGAAAAAGCCCGCTTGCTGGGCGAAATCACCAACCTGGTGGAGCAGGGCCGCCTGACCGAGTCGGAAGACGCTACCCTGGAGCAGAGTATTCCCGGCATCAGCGCCATTGAGGACAACCAGCTGACCAGCCAGCTTACCGAGCTCAACAGCCTGCAGTGGAACCTGCGCCGCCTGCTGCGCTCCTACAACGAGACGACCGAGGCTGTGAAGCAGCAGCAAGCCGCGCTGGCCTACGTGAAAAACAACATCCGGCGCCTGCTCCAGCAAAACCGCCGCCTGCTCCAGGCCCAGATCCGGACCATGAACCAGCAGCGCGACCAGCTGAACGCCGAGCTGCAAACCCTGCCCCAGAAGGAAACCGAGCTGGCCCGTCTCAAGCGGCCGTTTGAGCTCTACGAGAAGTCGTACCTGATGCTGATGGACAAGAAAGTCGAGTTCAGCATCGCCAAGGCCGGCACCACGCCCGACTTCCAGATTTTGTCGCCGGCCAGCATGCCGGGCGCGCCCATTTCGCCGGTGCGCATGATGATTTACGCCATTGGTCTGGCGGGCGGTATTGCCCTGGGCCTGGCCCTGGTGGCCGTGCGTTACTTCATGCACAACACCGTGACCAACGTGCGGGAGCTGGAACGCTCGACGTCGGCCTCGGTGCTGGGCGTGATTCCGACCTACGACAAGGAGAAGATGACCGTCTCGAAGCTGGTGGTCGACAAAAACCCCAAATCGGCCATTTCCGAGTCCATCCGCTCGATTCGAACCAACCTGGACTTCATCAGCTCGGCCAAGAAAAAGCGGCTGATTTCGGTGACGTCCACGATTTCCGGCGAGGGCAAAACCTTCGTGACGGTCAACCTGGGCGGCATCATTGCCTTGTCGGAGCAGCGCGTGGTGATTCTGGACCTGGACATGCGCAAGCCCAAGGTGAACCTGGCCTTCGGGGCCGAGAACGTGAAGGGCATCAGCACCATCCTGATTGAGAAGCACACGATTCTGGAGTGCGTGCAGCACACCAATATTCCGACGCTGGACTTCATTTCGGCCGGCCCCACGCCGCCCAACCCCTCGGAGCTGATTCTGAGCTCGAAGTTCGACGAGATGCTGCAGGAGCTCTACCAGCACTACGACGTGATTCTGATTGACACGCCGCCGGTGGGCCTCGTGACGGATGGCATCCTGATCATGCGCAAAGCCGATATTCCGATTTATATCGTGCGAGCCAACTACTCGAAGAAAACCTTCCTGAAGAACATCAACAAGCTGATTCGGGCCAACAACTTCACCCGCCTCTGCGCCATCCTGAACGACTCGACGGCCAGCGGCCTGTACGGCTACGGGTATGGCTATGGCTACGGCTACGGCTATGGCTACGGGCAGGGCTACTACGAAGAAACCCGGCCCGTGACGGGCGTACTAACCCGCCTGCGCAAGCGTTTCCTGTAACGGTTGCTCATTTCCCTGTCGTATGGCGTCTTTCTTCCAGAAGCTTTTTGGCGGCTCGTCGGCTTCGGCTGCCGCGGCCGTGTCCTTGGGTAGCCTGGAGGTGGACATGCACTCCCACCTGCTGCCCGGCCTCGACGACGGCGCCGAAACCGTGGAGCAGTCGGTGGAGTTGCTGCGGGCCATGCGCGAGCTGGGCTACCGCAAGCTCATCATGACGCCCCACATCATGGGCGACTTTTTCAAGAACACGCCCGCCGGTATTCAGGCCGCGCTGCACCGGCTGCGCGAGGCCGCCGCCGCCGCCGGCCTCAACGACGTGGAGCTGGAGTGCGCCGCCGAGTACTACCTAGACGAGTGGTTTCAGCAGAAGCTCGACAGCAAGGAGCCGCTGCTCAGCTTCGGCGGCGACAAAAAGTATCTGCTTTTCGAAACGTCCTACATCAACGAGCCCTTCAACTTCGCCGAAACGGTGTTTAACCTCAAGTCGGCGGGCTACCAGCCGGTGCTGGCCCACCCGGAGCGCTACACCTACTTCTACGGCCGGTTTGCGGAGCTGGAAAAAGTGCGGGAAAACGGCGTACTGCTCCAGGTAAACCTCAACTCGTTGGCCGGCTACTACTCGGCCGGGGCCAAGCGCGTGGCCGAAAAGCTGATTGATGCCGGCCTGGTCGACTTGCTGGGCTCTGATGCCCACAACCTGAAGCACACCGACACGCTCCGCAACAAGGTACTGCCCACGCCCTACCTGAAAAAGGCCCTGGCGCTGCCCCTGCTCAACAGCTCCTTGTAACCGGGACTGAAATTTCGTTGTTTACGACGGTAGTCTAAACGTGCCTTTCGCTTATGATTTTTGTCACTGGTGGCAGCGGCCTGATCGGCAGCTTTCTGATTCCGGCACTGGTGGCGCAAGGCCACGCGGTGCGCGCCCTCTACCGGCGGCAGATTCCGGCCATTGACAGCGCAGCCCGGGTAGAATGGGTGGAAGGCGACGTGCTGGACGGGCTGGCGCTGCGCCAGGCGCTGGAAGGCGTCACGCACGTGTTTCACTGCGCCGGCCTCGTGTCGTACGCGCCCCAGGACGAAGCGGCCCTGCAACAAACCAACGTGGAAGGCACCGCCAACGTGGTCGACGCCTGCCTCGACCGGCCGGGCATCCGGCTGTGCCACGTCTCGTCGGTGGCGGCCCTGGGCAGCCACGCCGCCGCCGCCGACCTGCCGGCGGGTGCCCCGCAACTGGTCACGGAAGACGCCAAGTGGGATTTGGGTGCCGAGCACAACGCCTACGCTACCTCCAAGTACCTGGGCGAGCTGGAAGTGTGGCGCGGGGTGGCCGAAGGGCTGTCCGCCGTGATGGTGAACCCCTCGGTGGTGCTGGGCCCGGCCGACTGGGAGCGGAGCAGCACCCGGCTGTTTCGCTACGCCTACAACGAGCACGCCTTTTATACCCCCGGAAACATTAATTTTGTGGACGTGCGCGACGTCGTCGACGCCATGCTGCACCTCACGCTGCGGACGGCCGTTTCGGGGGAGCGGTTTATTTTGAGCGGGGGCGCGGTGCCCCTGCACGATTTTCTGGCCCAGGCGGCGGCTTGTTTCGGCAAAAAAGCGCCGTCGGTGGCCGTGCCCGACTGGGCCGCCGAGGTGATCTGGCGCGCCGAGCACGTCCGCTCCCTGCTGACCGGGGCCCGGCCGCTGATTACCAAGGATACGGCGCGGGCGGGGCGGAAGTCGGTGGAATATCAGAGCCAAAAGGTGCAGCAGGTCACCGGGCGCGGCTTTCGGCCCCTGGCCGAGACAATAGAGTGGTGCTGCCGGAATGTAAAGCAGAACTCCCTTGGCTCCGGTGCGGTTGTTGTATATTAGGCTACCCGGCCGCCGTAGCCGGGGCCTGTAAAAAACGTCCGCAGCACCTGCCTTTTTGGCATTTTTTGCGTTGCTTGTAGTAGAATGAGAATGAACGAGAATTTTGAGGACCAGGAGCAAGTGCTGGATACCGTGCGCCGGTTTGAGCGGATGGTCGCCAACAACGAGCCCGTGTTTTTTGACCTGGCCGATTTTGAAAGTATTATCGACCACTATACCTCCAACACGCATTACGAAAAGGCTTTGCAGGCGTGCGAAGCAGCCGTTGCCCAGTACCCGTTCTCGACCGAGCTGCTGATTGACCGCGCCCAGGTGCTGGCCATGAAGGGTGAGTACGTGCAGGCTTCCGAGCAGATCGAAGCCGTAGCCCAGCTCGACCCGACCAACCCCGACGTGGCCGTCACGCGCGGCATCATTGCCACCCAGAAAGGCGACTTTGCCCAGGCCGTGGACTTCTTCCGGGCCGCCGCCGAAAGCGCGCCCGACCGGGACGATATTTACTTTAACCTGGGCCTGGCCTACCAGAGCTGGCAGAAATTCAAGAGTGCCGCCAAGTACTACAAGCAGAGCCTGCGCCTGAACCCGGACAACGATATTGCCGTGCAGGAGCTGCTTTACTGCCTGGAAATATCGGAGCGGCTGGAGAAAAACCTGGAGTTTTTCCGCCGCTTCACCGACGACGACCCGTACTCGACTACCGCCTGGTACAACCTGGGGCAGGCGTACTACCGGGCCGGCAACTTCGAGGAAGCCACGGCCGCCTTCGAGTACGCCATCCTGATTGACGCCAAGTTCTACGACGCGCACGGCTTTCTGGCCAGCACGCTCGTCAGCCAGGAGAAGTACCGCGAAGCCATTGCCGAGTTTCAGCTCAGCTACGAGGAAGGCCAGCCCACGCCCGAGGCCCTGTGCAACATCGGGGAGTGCCACGAAAAGCTGGCTGAGTGGGACGAGGCCCGCAAAAACTACCAGCGCGCCATCGACCTGGACCAGACCATGGACGAGGCCTGGTTCGGCATCGGCATCGTGCTCAACGCCCAGGAGCGGTGGTTCGAAGCCATTCACTTCTTCCGCAAGGCCGTGGCCCTCTACGACGAAAGCGTGGAGTACTGGCTGGCCCTGGCCGCCGCCGAGTACCAGGTAGGAGCCGTGGTCAGTGCCCTGGAGTGCTACGACAAAGCCACCCAGGTCGGCCCCGACAACAAGGATGCCTGGCTGAACTGGAGCATTATCCTCTACGAGCAGGGCGACTTCGACGGGGCCATCGACCTGATGCGCAACGCCGTGGAGGTGCAGCCGGGCGAGGCCGAGCTGCACTACCGCCTGTGTGCCTACCTGCTGGCCGCCGGGCGCTACCGCGAAGCCTACGAAAACCTGGAAAACGCCCTGGTGCTCGATTTTGACAAGCACCGGCTGCTGTTCGAATACTTCCCCGAGCTGGAGTCGCAGCGCGCCCTGGCCCGCCTGATTGACCAGTACCGCAAGTAGGCGGCAGCTACCGCAACCGGAAAGTCCGGCTCACTCCGTGGGCCGGACTTTTTGTTGGGTGAAGCCATTACATAATTCGGGCGTACTTTTGGCCCCGGACCGGCTGGCACTGCGCGTCAGCGGGACCGGCCGTGTTTATCAGACCTTAAGATTCCAAGCTCCAACGCATGAATTACAGCCTCAACAACCTCCCCGAACGCACCAGCAAGCCCCGTGAGCAGGGCTACACGATGGTCATGGACAAGGGCCTGAGCATTCGGGAAGTCGAAAACTTCCTGGAAGTAGGCGCCGAGTATACCGATATCGTGAAGCTGGGCTGGGCCACTTCCTACGTGGTGCCCAACCTGCGCAAAAAGCTGGACGCCTACAAGGAAGCCGGTATTCCGGTGTATTTCGGCGGCACCCTGTTTGAGGCCTTCATCATCCGCAACCAGTTCGACGACTACCGCCGCCTGCTGGCCGACTACGGCATGGAGTACGCCGAAGTCTCCGACGGCTCCATCGACCTGCAGCACGACCGGAAGCTGGAGTACATCCGCACCCTGGCCCAGGACGTGAAGGTGCTGAGCGAAGTAGGCTCGAAGGACGCGGAGAAAATCATTCCGCCCTACAAGTGGATTTCGCAGATGAAAACCGAGCTGGAAGCCGGGGCCATCAAGGTAATCGGCGAGGCCCGGGAGGCCGGCAACGTGGGCTTGTTCCGCAGCACCGGCGAAGTTCGCTCGGGTCTGGTCGAAGAGATTCTGACCCAGATTCCGTTCGAGAAAATCCTGTGGGAAGCCCCGCAGAAAGCCCAGCAGGTGTGGTTTATCAAGCTGCTCGGGGCCAACGTGAACCTGGGCAACATCGCGCCCAACGAGGTGGTGAGCCTGGAAACCATCCGCCTGGGCCTGCGCGGCGACACGTTCACCCACTTCCTCGACATGGACGCCGTGGACGAGGCCTTCAAGCCTGAAAAGCCCACCGGCAAGCCCGGCACCTCGATGCCCCGCGGCTAACGAATTCCTCCGTTTAGTACCAAAGAAACCCGACGCTACCCCGCAGCGTCGGGTTTCTTTTTGTGTAGGCACGTTGCTGATTGGTAGTTAGATGTTGCCTGCACCGTCAGAAGAGCGGCTGCGCCCGACTGTGCAGATGCACCGGCACCACGGACCAGGGCAGGGCGCGGATACTAGGAAAAAGGGGGAGGGGCTTTTTGCGGCCAAACGCAACAACCATCCGGCCCGAAGACAGTAAACAGCAGGAGACATTCCTCCTGCTTGTATGAAACAGCTACCCGTTTATGCTTCTCTGCTGACCCTGGTTGCGGCCTCCTGCGCCGGCCCCAGCCAGGAAGAAAAAGCCCGGGCCCAGGCCGATACTCCCGCCGATACCGTTGCCACCGCCACGGCACCCGTCGATTTGCCCGAGCCCTACGCCACCAAATCCAGTACCAAGCGCAGCAAGGTGATAGGCTGGCCCGCCGGCCGCACGCCCACCGTGCCGGCCGGCTTTGCCATCACCGAATACGCCAGCGGCCTGACGAGTCCGCGCTGGATGTACGTGCTGCCCAACGGCGACGTGCTGGTAGCCGAGTCGAACACGGTGCCCACCGACACGAAAAAGAAAGTGGTGGCCGCCCTGGACCTCGACCCGTCCAAGTCGCTGCGCGCTACCAGTGCCAACCGTATTACCCTGCTGCGCGACGCCGATAAGGACGGCAAGCCGGAGGTGCGCGAAACCTTCCTGACGGGCCTCAACCAGCCCCTGGGCATGCTGGTCGTGGGGGACTATTTCTACGTGGCCAACACCAACGGCGTGCTGCGCTACCCCTACAAGGCCGGGCAAACCAAGATTGCGGGAGCGGGGCAGAAAATTCTGGATCTGCCCGCCGGTGGCTACAACAACCACTGGACCCGCAACCTGCTGGCCAACGCCGACGGCTCCAAGATCTACGTGTCGGTGGGCTCGGGCTCCAACGTGGCCGAGCACGGCATGGATAACGAAAAGCGGCGGGCCAACATTCTGGAAATAAACCCCGACGGCTCGGGGGAGCGAATCTACGCCGCCGGCCTGCGCAACCCCGTGGGCATGGACTGGGCCCCCGGCACGGCTACGCTCTGGACGGCCGTGAATGAGCGCGACGAGCTGGGCGACGAGCTGGTGCCCGACTACCTGACCAGCGTGCAGCCCGGCGCGTTCTACGGCTGGCCCTACGCCTATTTCGGCACCCACGAAGACCCGCGCCGCAAGGGCGAGCGGCCCGACCTGGTGCAGAAAACCCTGGTGCCCGACGTAGCGCTGGGGCCGCACACGGCTTCGCTGGGCCTGGCGTTCTACCGGCAGAAAAGCTTTCCGGCCAAGTACCAGAACGGCGCTTTCATCGGCCAGCACGGCTCCTGGAACAAATCCAGCTTTTCGGGCTACAAGGTGGTGTTCGTGCCGTTCCGCAACGGCAAGCCCACCGGCCCGATGGAAGACTTCGTGACGGGCTTCGTGGCCAGTGAAGCCGACAAGGAAGTGTACGGCCGGCCCGTGGGCGTGACGGTGCTGCCCGATGGCTCCCTGCTCGTGGCCGACGACGCGGCCGACCGGGTGTGGCGGGTAAGCGCCGCCGCTCCGACGGGCGGGGCGTAACCAGCCGCGCCGGGAATAAATCAAGGCAAAATATGCTGATAGGCTGCCACTTTCCCGGCAGCCTGTTTTCTTTGTAGGATATTTGCCGGCTACGTCCCGGTTATTCTTTTCACTTACTTGCCGCAATGGAGCTGATCAAGCATTTTCTCGACATCATTCTGCACCTCGACGTGCACCTCAAGTTGCTCGTGGGTGAGTATGGCAGCCTGATCTACCTGATTCTGTTCCTGATTGTGTTCACCGAAACCGGCGTGGTGGTGCTGCCCTTCCTGCCCGGCGACTCGCTCTTGTTCGTGGCCGGTACGCTGGCGGCCCAGCCCGTGGCCGACGGCTCGCCCGAAACCCTGCTGAACATCCTCTACCTGATTCCGCTGCTGATTGCCGCCGCCTTCCTCGGCGACAACCTCAACTACTTCGTGGGCGACTACCTCGGGCCGCGCGTGTTCCGGGAAGATTTCCGGTTTATGAAGCGCAAGTACCTGGAGCAAACCCAGGCGTTTTACGCCAAGCACGGCGGCAAAACCATCATCATGGCCCGCTTCATTCCGATTGTGCGCACGTTTGCCCCGTTTGTGGCCGGCGTGGGCACCATGAAGTACAGCTACTTCATCGGCTACAGCATTGCCGGGGCCGTGCTGTGGGTGGTTTCCCTGTCGTTGGCGGGCTTTTTCCTGGGCAACATTCCTTGGGTGCAGCACAACTTCACCTACGTGATTTACGGCATCATCCTGTTCTCGGTGCTGCCCCCCGCCATCCAGTTCCTGAAGGAAAAACTGAGCGGCAGCTCGGCCGCGGCCTAGGCTAATCAGTTGGATTTATTTTTAAAAAACCACCTCGGGCCGTAGGGTTTGAGGTGGTTTTTTTGGTTTTTTCGGGAAGTTATTCTCTCTACCCCTCTATGCGCCAGTTTGGACTTATCGGCTTAAAGCTCGAGCACTCTTTCTCCCAAACCTATTTCAGCCAGAAGTTTGAGACCCTGGGCCTGCCCGACCACCGCTACGACCTGTTCGAACTGGCCGACATCAAGGAGCTGTCGGGCCTGATGGCCCAGCACCCCGACCTGCGCGGGCTCAACGTCACGATTCCCTACAAGGAGCAGGTGTGGCCCTACCTCGACGAGGTCGGCGCGTCGGCCGCCCGCATCGGGGCCGTCAACGTCATCGAGTTCACCGCCGACGGCCGCCGCGTGGGCCACAACACCGACTATATCGGCTTCCGGGAATCATTGCGGCGGTTTTACCCGTTGCGCGGGGCCGAGGCCGGGGCGCTGGTGCTGGGCACGGGCGGCTCGTCGAAGGCGGTGGAGGCGGCCTTGCGGGAGCTGGGCATCCGCTACTGGCTCGTCTCGCGCAACCCGATGGGCCACGGCCTGACTTACGCGGAGCTCACCCCCGCCGTCATGGCCGGCCACTCCCTGATTATCAATACCACGCCGCTGGGCACGTTTCCCAACATGGACCAGTGCCCCGCCATTCCCTACGAGCACCTCACGCCCCAGCACTACCTCTACGACCTGATTTACAACCCCAGTGAAACCCTGTTCATGGCCAAAGGCGCCGAGCAGGGCGCCCAAACCAAAAACGGCTTCGAAATGCTCTGCCTCCAAGCCGAAGCCGCCTGGGAAATCTGGAACCGGATTTAATGTGCTCAGGTGCTAATGTGGATTAATGTGCTAAATGTGGTGGAATGTGAGAAATGAGGGGGAATGTGACATTGCGAGCAACGCGAGGCAATCCGTCCGCTGAAATGTGCCGAGCCTTCTAAACTGAAAAGCCCTTAATCGTTGTGCTACGATTAAGGGCTTTTTGGTAAAAGGACGTTTGTCGCTAGCAGAGGACGGATGGCTCCGTCATTCTTCCTCGCAATGACACATTTTCCACATTCTGCACATTTCCCACATTAAAAATTAGCACTTCAGCACATTAAAACACATTAGCACATTAGAACCTTACTGCTGGCCTTGCTGCCCGCCTTCGCCTTGCTTGGCGTCGTCGTTCTGGATGCCTTTGCGGCGCTTCGGGGGCTGGGCCGACACTTTGCCGAACCGGTAGCTGAAGGCCAGGCGTACCCCGCGCAGGTAGATGTAGTTGTTGCTTTCCTGGCGGAAGTTCTGGGCGTCGAGCACCGAGTTCAGGTTGCGCGTGGCACTGAGGAAGTTGTCGGCGTTCAGCGTCAGGTCGGCTTTGTCCTTGAGCAGGTTTTTGCGCAGGCCCAGGGAATAAAATGTCCAGGCGGCCTGCTGGCCCTGTAGCTGAATGCGGGGCGAGTTCAGGCCACCGAAAAACTGCAGGCTCAGGCCCTTTTCAAATTTGTAGGCTGAGTTCAGGTTCAGGTTGTACATCACCCCGTCGTTGCTCAACCCCAGGGAAGGGCTTTTCAGCGACACGTAGTACACGTTGATGTTGCCGCTCAGGTCCCACTTGGGCACCGGCTTCACCGAGCCGAACAGGCTAATGCCGTAGGTAGCGTTGCGGCCGATGTTGCGGAAGGTCTGCTTGTTGACCCCGGTGGCGGCATCTACTTCCCGGTAGGTTTCAATGGCGTTGCCGGTGCGGCGCGCGTAGGTCGATAGGTTCAGCACCGAGCCCTTGATGAACGTGGTGTAGTTCACCTCGTAGCTGTCGGTCAGCTCGGGCTCCAGCTCGGGGTTACCGAAGCTGATGTTGCGCGGGTCGGAGGCGTTGACGAACGGGTTCAGGTAGAAAATCTGGGGCCGCTGAATCCGGCGCGAATAGGCCAGGCGCAGGGTTTGGCCGGGCTTTTTCGGGTCGCCGGGCTGGTAGCTCATGCTCAGGTTGGGCAGCAGGTTGGTATAGTTCTGCGACACGCCGGAGTTTTCCGTAATCCGCTGCTGGAAGCTGCCGCTAATGCGGGTATTTTCCACCCGCGCCCCCAGCTTAAAGCTCACCTTCTTGGACGCGGAAAAGCCGTAGGTACCGTAGCCCGACAGCACGTCCTGGCTGTAGTCAAACAGGTTGGAGCGGTTCGGGTCGTAGCGCAGCGGGTTCAGGCCCGAGTAGATGTCGTAGTCGCTGCTCACGCGCCGCAGAATGGCTTTGGCCCCGGTTTCGAGCAGGGCGGTTTCCGAAAAAGGATGCGCGTAGTCGGTTTGGAGCGTGGTTTCGAGGTTTTTCGAGAGGTTGGTGCTTTCCTCGCGGTAATTTTTGTCGGCGGCCGTGGTCGAGCGGCCCGCAAACTGGTCGAGGGTGTATTCCTGCTCGTTACGGTTGCGGGTGTGCTGGGCCAGCACGCTCCACTCGCGGCGCTTCTGCTCGAAGGTGCGGGTGTAGGCCCCGCTCACGTCGTAGCTCTGGGTGTGGAAGCGCCGGTCGGTGTCGCGCGTGAACTGCTCGGGGTCGGGCAGCACAACGTTGTTGAACTGGGTGTAATTGCCCTGGTTGGCAAACAGGTTGCCCTGCACGCTCAGCGTCAGGTTGTGGTACTGAGCCGGGTCGTAGTCGAAGCCCAGGCGCCCGAAGCCGCCGCCGCCCAGCGTGTTGCCGTCCCCGGCTTGTTCCAGGGCTTTGGCTTCGCGGCCGGTAACGGGGTCTTTCTGAAAGCGCGTCAGGTCGTTGCGGTTGGGGCTGTAAAACATGAAGCCGCTCACCGAGCTGGTCAGGCCCACCTTGCCTTTGCGGTAGTTCAGCGAGGCGTTGCCGTTCGAGCTGCGCGTGCCGCCGGCCAGGCCCAGGCTGCCGTTCACGCCCTCCAGGTTGTTCTTCTTGAGAATGATGTTGATAATACCGCCCGTACCTTCCGCGTCATACTTGGCCGAGGGCGTCGTAATTACCTCCACGCTCTTGATCTGGTCGGCCGGAATCTGCTTCATGGCATCGGCCACCGACGAGGCCACAATGCCCGAGGGCTTGTTGTTGATGAGCACCCGCACGTTGCTGGTACCGCGCAGCTCCACGTTGCCGTCGGGGTCCACGTTGACCAGCGGCACCTTGCGCAGCACGTCGGCCGCCGTGCCGCCGGCGTTGGTCAGGTCCCGGTCGGCGTTGTACACAATCCGGTCGGGCTTGGTTTCCACCACGTCCCGCTCCCCGGTTACGGTTACTTCGCCCAGCTTCTGGGCCGCCGACGTCAGCTGCACGGTGCCCAGGTCGGCCGTGCCGTCGGTGATGGTCACGTCCTGGGTGCGCGTCACGTAGCCGATAAAGCTGATCTGGACGCGGTACGCCCCGGCGGCCAGGCTCTTGAGCACAAACCGGCCCCGGTCGTCGCACACGGCCCCGTCGATGGGCGTGTTGCCGGTGGTGGGCAGCAGCGCCACGGTGGCAAACTCCACGGGCTTACTCGTGGTGGCGTCCAGCACCGTGCCGGTCAGGCGGCCCGTGCCTTTGGGGGCGGCCGGCACGGCCAGGGGCTTGGGCGCGGCGCCTGGGTTTGTGGTGGGAGCGGCAGGCGCTTGGGCCCAGCTCGGGGTGGTCAGTAGGCCCCCAGCGACCAGCAAGGGTAGATAATGCTTCATAACAGAGGTAAGAAAAAAAGCCGGCTGAAGAACTCCGCATAGCTTCCCGAGAGGCTTGTTCCAGGGTCACGAATGAAGCCGGGAGGTTGCACAGAGAAGCTTGTCCGGAGACAAATAAGTTGCCCTATATATCGTCGGGGCGGCTTGGTTATTACAAGTGGCAGCGTAAATAGTGAGTCCACAAACCTACCCACGCCCGCCCAGCGAAGCCGCGCTTATTCTACCAATCGGGGTAAATAGCGGACAAAATTCCTGATTCCGCTACCAATTCCTTTTTATCTGGGAGAAATACAGCACTAGGCCGCCCAAAAAAAAGCAGCCACCTCGAAAGAAGTGACTGCCTCAGGTTGCAGGTCGGTGCGTCAGGAAATTATCCGGCTAATATAGCATAGTCTGGCTAACGAGCTAGCTTGCTGGCAATTTCGGACGTGTGCCGGCCCTGGTAGCGGGCTCCTTCCAGCTCGTTGGCGCTGGGCTGCCGCTCGCCCTGGCCGCCGGCCACTGTGCTGGCGCCGTAGGGCGTGCCGCCGCTTACTTCCTCGTGGCCCATCTGGCCCTGCCAGGCGTAGGGCAGCCCCACAATGACAAAGCCGAGGTGCAGCAGCTCGGTATGAAACGAGCGAATGGTAGTTTCCTGGCCGCCGTGCTGGGTGGCCGTACTCACGAACACGGACCCGACCTTGCCCACCAGCGCCCCGCTGGCCCACAGGGCCCCGGTGCCGTCGAGGTAGGCCTGCATCTGCCCGCAGAGGTTGCCGTAGCGGGTGGGCGTCCCGAAGATGATGTTGTCGTACTCGGTCAGCTCGGTGGGCGTGGCCACCGGAATATGCTCGAAGGCCTTCTGGGCCTGGGTGGCGCCAATCTGGTCGAGCAGGGCCGGGGGCAGGGTTTCGGGCACGCGTTTAATCACCACCTCGTTGCCCGCTACTTCGCGCGCTCCTTCCGCTATGGCTTCCGCCATTTTGTAGATATGACCATACGTGGAGTAAAACAGAACGAGGGTTTTCATGGGCGAAGGTTGGGAAGTGAAATACGTGAGCACTGAGCAATAGAACGGCTACGGCCCCGGCCCGGGTTTGTTTCTGCGGCAAGTCATTCCGGAGTACGCTGCGGTCCGGGAGCGTATATTTGGGGCGGGAATAAGCCGCTGACTACCAGTTGGCTATTGACCGGCGCAAGAATTTTACGCAAACAATGCAACTGCTACCCCAGAAGTGGCCTCTTCCTGTTATAACCGCCGTTTACCCGCAGTCATTTTTCGATTTTACGAGCACGCTATGGCACTATTGGTTACTCACGCTTCCCGGCCGCCGCACGCGCAGCAAGGGTTGGCACTTCAAGCGGTCCGGCCGGGCCACCTGCGCTGATGGGGGCCCTGTCGTCCGCATTGGGTACGGTGGGCGGGCTGCGCAGCCTGCTCCCGGATGGGCTCACGGCTGCCAAGCCGGCGCCCGTGCGTCAACTTACTCCTCCCGCTGCCACCATGACCGAGGCCGAGATAATCGATGGCTGTCTGGCGGGCAGCCGGGCCATGCAAAAGCAACTCTACGACCGGTTTGCCGGCAAAATGATGGCCGTGTGCCTGCGCTACGCCCAAACCACGTTTGAGGCCGAAGACGTGCTGCAGGAAGGCTTTATTACGGTGTTCAGCAACCTGCGCAACTTCCGCCGGGAGTGTCCGCTCGAGTTCTGGATTCGCCGCATCATGGTGAATGCCGCCCTGCGCCAGCACCGCCGCAATGCCCCGCTGGTAGCCGTGAGCGAAGGCGAATACCCCGAAGAGCTGGCCGGCGAGGAGTTTACCCTTTCCAACTACGCCTTCGAAGAAATGCTGGCCCTGGTGCAGGAACTGGCGCCCCGCTACCGGATGGTGTTCAACCTGTTTGCCATTGAGGGCTACGGCCACAAGGAAATCGGGGAGCTGATGGGCATCTCCGAGGGTACCAGCAAATCACAGTACGCCCGCGCCCGGGCCATTTTGAAGACCAAACTAGAGCGCCTCGAGGCGCATCGCTCCAATGGTACCTACCGCCAATAACCATACGCCGACGCCGGAGCCTACCGGCGACCTGGAGCAGCTGTTTCGGCAGAAGCTGGGCGACGCTGAGGTAGCTCCCCGCATGCACTTGTGGGACCAGATCGACCACGAGCTGCTGGTGCAGCAGAATGAAACGTACCGCCGGCGCCTGGCGTGGCACCGCTGGGCCGCGGCCGCCTGCATTCTGTTTTTCCTGGCAGCGGGCAGCTGGTTTAGCCTGCGCCGCCCCGGTTCCTCTGATGCCCAGCTGGCAGCGGTAGCCGGCGCTGAAAACGCGGCTAACTCCGCCGGCCGCTCGGCCCACACCACTGCTGGAGTATCAGCTGCCGCCGTTGCTGCCGAAGGCCAGGAAGGTCTGGCTATTTCTTCCGCGCCGGTGCTGGGGGCTGATGCCGGCATCAGCAGCCTGGCCGACGTGGCAGCAGTGTTGCAAGCGGCCATTGCCGGCCCCGCCGCCCACCGCCCTTCGGTGGCCACTGTAGCTGTAGCCCAGCAGGAGCAATACCCGGCTGCGGAAGTCCGCTTTGGCACCAACCGCCCGGCGCCGGCGATGGAAAGCTACAGCCTGCCCGCCAGCTTCGGAACGGTGCTGGAGCTGCCCGCCGGTTCGTTTTTCGACCGGGTGGTGGCCAGCCGGGCCGCTACCTCGGGCACCACGGCTTCGGCCTCCGCGTTGTTTGCGGGCCTGAACAGCTATTCGGCACCGGCCTCGGCGGCAGTAGCTACCATCCTGCGCCTGCCCCAGCCCGATACCTCCAAGCTGGCGTTGCCCTCCGCTCCGGCTTCGGCCGTGGCCCAGCACCAGGCGCGGCCGGAGCAGCAGCAGGAAATGGCCCCGGCCCGCCCCAAGCGCTGGCGGCTGATGGGTGCGTATGCTGCCTCGGCCTATAACCCGAACATGAGCTTTGGCTCGGGCGCGGTGGCCAGCGTGAGTGGAAGCAGTGGCTTTGGCCCCTCGACCTACCGGGCAGCCAATACCTATGAGCAGGCGGCCACTGAGTACCGGCGCAACCTGCGGCCCGGCTTCGCCCAGCGCGTCGCCCTGATTGGCAGCTACGCGGCCACCAAGCACTGGACGCTGAGCGCCGGCGTGGAAGTAGCCGAGCAGCGCGCCACTTCCCAGACTTCCTACAACTTTCTGGATGGGCGCATGCCGGCCGTGGAAGTAGCCTCCGCCAACAAAGACTACGGCAACTCCCTGACGCCCCCACCGGCTCCGCAGCTGCGCACGGCCCAGTACCGCTACCGCACGGGCGGGATTCCGGTGAGCGTGCGGTATGGTTCGGCCCGCAAGGGCGTGTCGCTCTACGCCAAAGTAGGTGCGGCCGTGAACGTGCTGTTCAACAGCCGCTCGGAGTTGCAGGGCGTGCCCGAATCGGTAACTTCCTACTCGCTGACCTCAACCGATTCGCCCTACCGCAAGGTGCAAACCTCGGTGAACGGCGGTGCCGGGGTGCGCTACCAGCCCACGGCCGGCCAGTGGAGTCTGGCGCTGGGTCCCGTGGCCGAAGCCGGCCTCTCGACGCTGAACACCAACGCAACGCAGGCCTCGTACCAGGTGCGGCCCTACGCCATCGGCATGGAAGCCAGCGTGGAATTTGGGGGCAAGCAGGCCGTAGTAGTGCGCTAATTCTGAGAACCAAAGTTTTCGTTTTTTCACCTTACTGTTCTGTATGCCATGAAAACATTACTCGTGTTACTAGGAGCCTGGGGGTGTCTGGGAATGGTGCAGTGCCACAGCGACGCCGTGGCACCGCAGCCTCAAACCGAGCCGGCCGCCCAAGCCAACCCGCAGTCGGCGGCCTGCTCGGATACCCGGGCCCAGCCCTTGATTGATGCGCTGCTGCAAACGCCGAAAGCCAACCCCGCCGGGGAGGTGTGGCGCTACACCTGGGAAGGCCGGCCGGTGTTTCTGGTGAAGTCCTTCCGGCCCGACGACTACCAAAAGGTATACGAAGTGACGAATGCGCAGCTGCAATACGTGGGCGCGCCCAGCGGCGGCATCACGGGCAAGGGCGACGGCAAGTGCCCGACTTTCGCCACGCAGGCCACCAACGGCTGCCTGGTGTGGCGCGACCCGCGCTAGTGTATCCGTTATCAAAGCAGAAAAACCTGTTCGATTTACCCGAACAGGTTTTTTCGTTTCCGAAGAAACCTACCTTGCGGCAATGGAGTTATCCTAGGCTGTCTTAGCTGCCACATTTTCGCCTGAATGGACTATCAACTAACCTCCGAATTTAAACCCACCGGCGACCAGCCCAAAGCCATTGCCCAGCTCGTGTCGGGGGTGGAAAGCGGGGAGCCGGCCCAGGTGCTGCTGGGGGCCACCGGCACCGGCAAAACCTTCACCGTCGCCAACGTGGTGGCCCAGACGGGCAAGCCCACGCTGGTGCTCTGCCACAACAAAACCCTAGCGGCCCAGCTCTACGGCGAGTTCAAGTCGTTTTTCCCCAATAACGCCGTCGAGTACTACATCAGCTACTACGACTACTACCAGCCTGAGGCATACATTGCCAGCACCGACGTCTTCATCGAGAAGGACTTGGCCATCAACGAGGAAATCGAGAAGCTGCGGCTGCACTGCACCTCCACGCTGCTCAGCGGGCGGCGCGACGTGATTGTGGTGGCTTCCGTGTCGTGCATCTACGGCATCGGCAACCCCGAGGAGTTCAGCAAAAACGTCATTTACCTGGCCCCCGGGCTGAAATACTCGCGCAACAACCTGCTCTACCAGTTCGTGCAGATTCTGTACTCGCGCACCGAGGTGGAGTTTACCCGCGGCTCGTTCCGGGTGAAGGGCGACACCGTGGACATCTTCCCGGCCTACGCCGACTTCGCCTACCGCATCTTCTTTTTCGGCGACGAAATCGAGGCCATCCAGAAGATTGACCCCGTGAGCGGCAAGAAGCTCAGCGACGAGGACAGCATGACGCTGTATCCGGCCAACCTGTTCGTGACCGGCAAGGACACGCTGAACCAGGCCATCAAGGAAATCCAGTTCGACATGACCCAGCAGCACGCTTACTTCGAGAAGGAGGGGCGCGACTCGGAAGCCAAGCGCATCATGGAGCGCACCGAGTTCGACCTGGAAATGATTCGGGAGCTGGGCTACTGCTCGGGCATCGAGAACTACTCGCGCTACTTCGACGGCCGCCAGCCCGGCTCCCGGCCCTTCTGCCTGCTCGACTACTTCCCCGACGACTACCTGCTCGTCATCGACGAAAGCCACGCCACCATTCCGCAGGTGCGGGCTATGTGGGGCGGCGACCGGAGCCGCAAAACGGCCCTCGTGGAATACGGCTTCCGCCTGCCCTCGGCTATGGACAACCGCCCGCTGACCTTCAACGAGTTTGAAAGCATGTACCGGCAGGCCATCTACGTGTCGGCCACGCCGTCCGACTACGAGCTGGCCCAGGCCAACGGGGTTATCATCGAGCAGATTATCCGCCCCACCGGCCTGCTCGACCCCGAAATCGACGTGCGGCCCAGCGTCAACCAG
Organism: Hymenobacter aquaticus; assembly: GCF_004765605.1. Classification (NCBI taxonomy): domain Bacteria; kingdom Pseudomonadati; phylum Bacteroidota; class Cytophagia; order Cytophagales; family Hymenobacteraceae; genus Hymenobacter; species Hymenobacter aquaticus. The sequence goes on from NZ_SRLC01000002.1 coordinate 881,842, forward strand.
ATTGACGATCTGCTCGACGAAGTGGACAACCGGGTGAAAATGGGCGACCGGGTGCTGGTAACGACCCTCACCAAGCGCATGGCCGAGGAGCTGCAGAAGTACATGGAGCGCCTCGGCATCAAGTCGCAGTACGTGCACTCCGATGTGAAAAGCCTGGACCGGGTGGAAATCCTGCGGCAGCTGCGCCTGGGCGTGATTGACGTACTCATCGGCGTAAACCTGCTCCGGGAAGGCCTTGACCTGCCCGAAGTGAGCCTGGTGTGTATTCTGGATGCCGACAAAGAAGGCTTCCTGCGCGACCAGCGCAGCCTGATTCAGACCATGGGCCGGGCCGCCCGAAACGACAAGGGCAAGGTCATTATGTACGCCGACCGGATGACGGGCTCCATGCAGCGCGCCATCGACGAGACGAACCGCCGCCGGGCCGTGCAGATGGCCTACAACGAAGAGCACGGCATCACGCCGCGCACGGTGAAAAAGTCGCACGACGAGATTCTGGAGCAAACCTCGCTGTCGGACAAGCGCCGCATCGAGCCGGCGGCTTACGTGGGCCCGGAAACCGATACGATGACGCTGGCCGCCGAGCCCGTCATTGCCCTGATGGCCAAGCCCGACCTGGAAAAGCTCATCAAGCAAACCGAAAAGCAGATGGAGGCCGCCGCCAAAGACCTCGACTTTTTGCAGGCCGCCAAGTTCCGCGACGAGCTGGCTCAGCTGCGCCAGATGCTCAAAACCAAGCGCGACTAAGCACCCGGCCGACGTATAAGTAACAAACCGGCCCCGGTAGTCTGTAACGGACTATCGGGGCCGGTTTTCTATTGACGGCTCCGGACGTTTGGTCGCGGTGGGTTTCGGCTTGCTTTTTATAACGCTGATGTGGCCGTTGCGCTCCAGATACACCCGGTCGATGCCGGCGAGCGAGGCGCTGTGCCCGCTGTGGCGCAGGCCTTCCAGCAGGTCGTTTTCGGTGATGCTGGCGCGGCGCATGTTGTCGTGGCAATACTGCCCATCCTGCACCAGCAGCACGGGCGAGCCTTTTATCAGCCGCCCAATTAGCTCGCTGTGGTAGGCCGCGTAAGCCAGCAGGCGGTGCAGCAGCACCAGCACCGCGCTGGCCAGCAGCGTAGCCCCAAATGGCGAAGCGGCCACAATGGCGCGGCTCAGCACCGCGCCCAGCATAATCTTTAGCACCATGTTGAAGGCGCTGCTGCTACCAAGTGTGCGCTTGCCCGCCAGCCGCAGCAACCCCAGCGACGCCAGGAACACTACCACGGCCCGGGCGCACATCTGCCCGGCCGTGATGGAGTCGGAGGTGGCATCGAGGCCCAGCAAGGTGTTCCAGAAATCGTCCATGCGGTGGGTTGTCGGGGTGCGGAGTTTGGCTTTTGTGAGCGGCGAAAGTCGGGCAGAAAGCTATACTGCCGGCCGCCGGCTGGGTTGCCAGGGCGGAGCTGGCCGGGTGACTGATTTACGCGAAATGCTTATTTTGAGTCATCCATTCCCACTTTTTTCCAACGCCGTATGAAGTCACCCATTACCCGCTTTGCGTTTCTGCTGACCTTGCTGCTGCTGCCGCTGCTGCCCCACCGGGCAGCGGCGCAGGCCGGCAAATACACCTACATGCACATGACCACCATCGAGTCGGTGGTGGCGGGCGGCCTGGGCCGGTCCCGCGTGCTGTTCACCCCCGATTTCAAGGGCCAGAAGGAGGTGGAGCTGGAAAACCTGTTCAGCCTGACCGGTATCAACATGAAAAACGTGCGTTTCAACGAAGAAGCCATCCTGCGTTTTCTGGGCGACCTGAACGCCGAAGGCTGGGAGCTGGTACAGGCCACCCCGCTTACCCAGACGCTGGAAAGCGCCGGCACCACCGGCCAGGGCATCTTCATGACGCGCTATCTGTTCCGCAAAGCCAGGTAAGTACCGCCGCATTACTGTAAAAAAAGCCTCGGCAGGTGCTCTGCGGAGGCTTTTTTATGGCTCGAAGATAAGGGCGCGCCTTCAGTCCGGGCTCTGAAATAGTGGGGGCGGGACCAGGCGAAAAATGTCGCGCAGGGCCCGGCTGGCGGCGTGGTAGCCACACATGCCATGCACGCCGCCGCCGGGCGGGGTCGAGGAGGAGCACAGGTAGAGCCCGGTTTGGGACGTGCGGTAGGGCGAGGCCCGCAGCGCCGGACGGGTAAACAGCTGGCGCACGTCGAGCAGCCCGCCGTTGATGTCGCCGCCCACGTAGTTGGGGTTGTAAGCTTCCAGCTGCGCCGTGTTGAAGGTGTGGCGCCCGATGATTCGCTCCCGGAAGCCGGGGGCAAACCGCTCCACCTGCTGCTCAATGGCCGCCGTCATGTCCCGGGTCGAGCCGTTCGGGACGTGGCAGTAGGCCCAGGCCGTGTGCTTGCCGGCCGGGGCGCGGGTGGGGTCAAACCGGCTTTGCTGGGCCAGCAGCACGAACGGCCGTTCGGGATGCGCCCCGCGGGCGGCGGCTTGTTCTCCGGCCTCAATTTCCTCCAGGGTATTGCCCAGATGCACCGTGCCGGCCCGCGCGCAACCGGCCGCCGTGAAGGGAATGACGTCGTCCAGCGCCCAGTCGACTTTAAACACGCCCATACCGTAGCGGTAGCGCCGCAGTTGCCAGCGGTACACTGTCGAGAGGCTATGGCCGGCAATGCGCAGCAGCTGGGCGGGCGTCACGTCGAACAGCACGGCTTTGGCCGGGGGCAGCTGGCGGAGGGAGGTTACAAACGTGCCGGTTTCGACGTGGCCACCCAGCGCCACGAAGTGCGCCGCCAGGGCATCGGCAATGGCCTGGGAGCCGCCCTGGGGCAGGGGCCACCCCTGGCGGTGGGCCGCAATCAGCAGCACCAGGCCAATGGCGGAAGTGGTCAGGTTGGTCAGGGGCTGAATGGCGTGGGCGGCCATGCCGGCAAACAGCCCGCGCGCTTCCCGGGTCTGGAAACGGCTGGTGAGCCGCGTGGCCGGCAGCAGCGCCGACAGCCCGAAGCGGGCCATATCCAGCGGGTGCCGCGGATAATGCAGCGGGGCCAGCACGTCGTTGGCAATCCGGGGCCAGTCGGCTACCAACGGCGCTAGGAGCCGCTGGTAAGCTTCCGCGTCGGGGCCGAGGGCCTGCGCCGTATCGGTCAACGACTGCACCACCGTGGCAGCCGTGCCGTCGTCGAAGGGATGAGCGGCGGCTACGGGCGGGGTAATGTAGTGCAGGCCATATTGGGCCAGCGGCAGGGTCTGGAAAAACGGCGAGGCCGCCGCCAGCGGGTGAATGGCCGAGCACACGTCGTGGCGGAAGCCGGGCAACGTTAGCTCGGCCGTGCGCAGGCCGCCGCCCAGCTGCTTGTTGCCCTCCAGCAGCAGCACCGACAACCCAGCCTGCCGCAGCACGATGGCCGCCGCCAGGCCGTTGGGGCCGGAGCCCACTACCACGGCATCATAGGCGGCACTGGTCATCAGGGGCGGAAAGGGAGCAGGTTATAATCGAAAAAGACAAGCCCTGGTTTGGGCGGTCGGGTTGGTTAGCAGCACCCGCCCCCGTCGTAATGGTAGGTGGAAGGCGACACGAAAATATCGTCGCGCCCCAGGGCCAGCAGAGCCGCAGCGGTTTTGTCGCACACGGCCAGGGGCTGGTTTTGGAGCAGCACGTGGCCTTTCTGGTCGTCAAACAGCTCGTCGGAGCCGTAGTAAATGGCGGTGCGGCCGGTAAAGATGCAGGGCCCGTCGGCGGGCATCGGGTCCTTGATGGCGCACACCTCCACGCTTTCGATGTAAATCAGCTCGTCGGTGGCGTAGTGCCGGGGCGACAACACGCGGTAGGCCCGGCGGGCCCGCACTTCCACCGTGCCGAAGCCCACGCTGGTAATCAAATCCAGGTACTGCTGTAGCGGCAGCGAGCCGGTCAGGCACAGGGCCCGCAGCCGCTCATCGGCCCGCAGCTCTTCGCTTAGGGGCTGCTCGCAGGTCGGGTCCGACATCACCAGGCGGCCGTGGGGCTTCAGCACGCGGTAGGTTTCCTGCAAGGCCCGCTTCAGGTCGTCGAGCTTGAAGATGTTGAACAGGCAGTTTTGCGCCGCTACGTCCACGCTTGCATCCGGCACGGGCAGGTGCAGGGCGTCGCCGGCCCGCAAATCCACGAAGTCGGGGCTGAACCACTCGTTTTGGGCTTCGGCTTCCAGCATGTTGGCGCGGGAGGCGTCCAGCATTTCCGGCACCACGTCCACGCCGATTACCGCGCCGGGGCGGCGGCTGAAATACGCGAACTGCAGCAGCTCCATGCCGCCGCCCACGCCCACGTAGAGCACCGTCGGGCTGCCCGTCAGGTCGCGCGGGTTCACGGTGCTGCCGCAGCCGTAGTTCATCGAGAGCATGCGCTGCGGAATGCGCAGGCCGGGCAGCTGCCACACGGGGTTGGTGGTGCAGCACAGGCCCACCTGGGGCTCCTGGGCGGCCTGGCGGTATACGTCGGCGGTGGTATCTAAGTAGCTCATGGGCGTGAGGGAGGAAGCATGGGCCGGCGGGGTGCCGGCGCGCTTACTGCTTGTTGAGGTTCCAGTTGTAGTCGGGGTACGTTATCCGGGCGTTGTCGTTCAGACGGGTGGTAAAGTACGTGTTTATCCATTGTACCACCGACTGGCCGTTTTTCCCCCGGTCGGCCTTGTACCAGTCGAAGTGCTTCGACAGCGGCGCCTCGGTTTTGCCAACCTTGTTTTTGCCCGGATTGTTCAGAAAAGCCCGGCCCTGGTCGTCGAGCATCAGGTTCTTCATCAGGGCAGACATACGGTAAATCGGGGGCGCAGCGGTGGTAGCGCCGCCACATTTGGGCCGGGCCGGGTTGTGGGGCCAAATGCCGGTTGCCCACGCCGGGATTTTGCCGGCGGCGGTGCTACTTTTGACGCCCGGCCTCGCGCGCCCGGCCCGCCGTATTCCTGGTTGGGCCTTCTTGGTGAACAGAAGGTGACGACTTCCCGGGCCATTCGTTCCTGCTGCAAACTACTGCTTCCCCCGCATGAAAACTCTGCTCCGTCATTGCCTGCTGGCCGAGGTCCTGGGCACGGCCGTTCTGATGCTGTTCGGTACCGGCGCGGCCGTGGTGGAGGAGCAAACCCACGCGCTGGGTCACGGCGGCGTTGCTGCGGCCTTCGGGCTGGTCGTGCTGGTGCTGATTCAAAGCCTGGGCCACGTGAGCGGGGCCCACGTCAACCCGGCCGTCACGCTGGGCTTCTGGGCGGCCGGGCGGTTTCCGGGGCGGCGCGTGCTGCCGTACGTTGCCGCTCAGCTGGCCGGGGCTTTTGCGGGCAGCGCGCTGGTCAGGCTCATTGCCACGCCCGGCTCGACGCTCGGGGCTACCCTGCCTGCGCACGATGTGGCCCAGGCGTTTGGCATCGAGCTGTTTCTCACGTTCTGGCTGATGCTGGTTATTCTGCGCGTTACGTCGAGCTTTTACGAGCAGGGGCTGCTCGTAGGCCTCACCATCAGCGCCACGGTGTGGCTGGAAGCCTTGGTCGGCGGCCCGCTTAGCGGCGCATCCATGAACCCGGCCCGCTCCCTGGCGCCCGCCTTGCTGAGCGGCCACCTGACTGCCGCCTGGCTGTACGTGGTAGCCCCGGCCGCCGGGGCGCTGCTGGCCGTCGTCACCAACCGGCTGCTGGATCTGCGCCCGTCTCCTGAAGCTTGAGCACGTAGGATTGGGGTAAAACACAACAGCCACCTGGATTTGCATCCGGGTGGCTGTTACTAAATGAGCGAGAAACGAGGTTCGAACTCGCGACCCTCAGCTTGGGAAGATGCACTTTGGGGGTTATCAATAATTGTCAATAGCCCCTAGTAATACAAAAAACGCCTTTTTAAGTGCCCCTAGCCTATCGGGGCTTATTGTCGTTACCCCCCTTTCTATTACATTTGTTTAAACCAGCGTTTAAACCAGAGCTGGCACAAACAGTAATGGCAACGACGGAACACAAGGAAGGCAAGGCTACGGTCAAGGTCGTTTACTACACCTACAAAACGCTAGCCGATGGGACGCACCCGTTTATGGTGCGCATCACCAAAGACCGCAAACTGAAATACATTGCCACTGGCCAAAATCTGCACCCTAAGTATTGGAATCCGCTAAAAAAGGAGGTGCGCAAAAGCTACCCTGAACCGGGCCGCGACCGGCTACTAAAGAAGCTGGCCGAATGGGAAGCCAAGTATAGCGGAGCCGCCGACACGCTGGCTGAGGCCGACGAGCAACATGACGCGCCGGCAGTGGCTGCTAAAGCCATTGAGGGCCGTAAGGCAGCGCGCCGAGTGAAATTACTGGCGTACTGCGATGAACTAAGTAATGGATACCTGAAATCCGGGCAAGCTGGCAATGCCACAGTGTACCGCGACTTACGTAACCAGCTAGCTAAGTTCGTAGCGGCTGAGGCTAACGCACCCGCGCCGCCCGCTGGCCGTGGAAAGACTGACGCTTGGGCCGATTGGCTGAGCCGACATGATGTACCACTTGACCGGGTGACAGTTGCGTTTTGCCACGAATGGGAGCAGACGCTTCGCGCAACTGGCATCAAGGAGATAACCTTATCTCTGCGATTCCGAACGTTGCGAGCCGTGTTGAATCAAGCCATCGCGGCAGGTTTGCTTAAGGCCACAGCTTACCCCTTCGCCCGTACTGTAGCTGAAAAGCACAAACTACAAGTAGGCAAGTTTGACGTGAGCACAGGTAAGCGTGCTATCAGCCGCGACGAGTTGCGCACCTTCGAAGCATTAGAGCCAACAACTCAACGGCAACGATTGGCTAAGGACGTATTCCTGTTCTCATTTTATGGTGGTGGCATCAATTTCGTGGACTTGGCCCAGCTGCGTTGGCGAAACCTGAGTGGGTCCGCGGCAGAAACTGGCAAACCAGACCGCCTGCATTATGTGCGTCAGAAAACGGGTGGCAAATTCTCACTTCGCCTTTTGGCCCCAGCCGCCGAAATCGTGGCTGCTTACCGCGCTTTGACCTATGCTTCTGCCGAGAGCTACGTATTTCCAATACTAGACTTAGCGAAGCATGTGACACCGGCACAGGTAAAAAACCGGCTCCACAAGGTGCTGGGACAAGTGAACGACGACTTGAAAGAGTTAGGTCAACTAGCTGGTATTACAACGCCGCTGACGACTTATGTCGCTCGGCACACATTTGCCACCACCCTCCGCATGAGCGGGGCAGCTACAGCAGTTATATCCCAAGCAATGGGGCATAAGTCAGAGGCCGTTACGGAGGTGTACCTGAATGGCTTTGCTTCGGAAGTCATTGACTCAGCCTTCGATTCGTTGCTGTAGCGACGCACCAACATATATAAGACCCACTCAGAGCTTGATACTATTCCTTACTAATGAAGGCCAACATTTTAAGCAACAAGTTATTCAACAAATTTATTCGGTTGTTACAGGAGGGGTTTGCCGGTGAACTCACTTTTGCTAACAATGAAGAGGCTTCTGCCTTTGCACTGAATGCACACCAAGACTTATTGGAGGAACTGGAAGACAATCTCCTCAACCTACATAGTAAGGAGCAGACCTTATACCTCGAAGGCCAGTTTCTAAAACTCGAACGATTCGGTGAGTTAATACCTCGTGATAATGACGAAATCATCAACTCGTTGACAAAAAATGGTTTGGCGTTTTTAATTGAGGCGCTTGGGGGATATGAGCCGGTTGAGTTGCTAGCGGATAGACTTGAACCTGAGCTCGTCGAGGAACTTAGAGTTTACAGGATAAGAAACAGGTTTCTTCATAGTAACTCTAGCGACGGTTTTGCAGCCCTTACCGGCCCAGACTTGCAGACCTACCAAACAGTTTTTTCTTCACAACTCCTATTGCTGGCGTGGCACACCTTAACCAGTCTATATACACTGAGAGGGGGAATTGAGAGTGCCGTTCCAAGGAAGCGTAAGTGGAAGATTAAGCTAAAGACCAAGATTCTAAACGACCTACGCAGCTACGTGCCGGAGATGCGTGAAATGACTGTGCAATCTCATCCAACCGAAGAACACATTTACACTGAATGGGCCAGGTATTTAACCAGCTTGCGTTGGTGGAACTATCCCCAATCCGACTCTTGGTTGGCCCCTATTGAGTTTGAACAAGCATTTCATGATGCTCCGGACAGGCAGGCATTTCTAGCTGGTTTTCGCCGGCTTCTCGATGCGATTGAGCCCATACTTACTCTTCCAGACGAGGAAAACCCGCTTTTTACCGAAGACAATTATGCCTTGTCGGAAATGAGCAGGATTGAGGCGCGTAAGAAAAGCCTGCATCGGGCTCGGGTGAACGCAAAGCACATAGGCCAATGGTTGCAACTGAGGCAACAGGCCGCCGCAAAACAGCTTATGGAGTCTCTGGAGCGCATTGCACTAGTGCCAGAGTGCAATCAATCAGGTGAGCCAATTAACGTTTTAACAGTAGCTGACTACTATCATGAGGGGGAAGTAACGTTGCGCTTTGAAATGCTTTTGAGTCGCCTTCAAAATGACATGCCAGCGGCCCAACCCGAGCTGAATCTTCTGCATGACCGATTAGTCAGACTTATCAGCTACCGCACTACGGAGACTTCGCAGGTTGATTTTGAGTTCGGGCACGGTTCGCCCAAGCTCGCTGATTTAGTGCTTCTGATCCCTCACTTCACCTTAGTGGATAGAACGCTAGACGTGACCACGCAGAGTATGGCGAAGGTTGCGGACGACTTTTGCGCTAGGCTGTTAGTTACTATCAATCATCGTCTTCCTTGGGCGCAGCGAGCATCTGATTTAGTGAAAGCGGCACTTGGCGCAGTGCAAATGCCCTCCGAACCAAAGCCAGCAGGCAGGTTGAGCCATAGAGCAATTGCCTTGCTTCACGTTTATCGTGACCAAATGATTGAGCACGGAGAGCCCGCTCGACAGATAGCTGCTAGTTACGGTTGGGTAAGTAAGACCAGTGGCACCGCATTGTATGGAATGTTCATTAGCTTATATAACACTTCAGATAGAGTCAATGTAGATGGGAAAACGGGCAAAACAATGATTAAAGCTATGTCCGAAATCATTCCGTTACTGAATCCAAGTCAAAAAAAACAAGTTGAAAGTGAGATAGATACGTTGAAAGCGCGAAAATAGAAACCGGTTTAAACCGGTTAGGGGCTTCGCATATCTATCCCTTTGCTGCTGTCAAACAACAAACGACAGTAGCCATGAACAACCCCTTCGAGTCAATCAATGCCCGACTCAACAACTTAGAGGCATTGTCGCTGGAAACGCTGCAACATCTGCGTAGCGCCTCCAAGCCTGCTGATGAAATTGGCGGTATAGGATTAGCGCAAGAGATTACTCGCCTGAGTAAGGCCAGGATCTATGCCTTGGTTTCGGCCAGGCAAATTCCGAATAGCAAACGAGGCAATAAGCTCTATTTTAATAGGGCTGACCTACTTGCTTGGGTAAGCCAAGGTAAGCGTGGTAGTCATGCAAACCACCAGTAGAATGGGAACAGTCTTCATCCCATGTGGTGCTCCTCTGAAAGGAGAGAAGCACCAGCTCAACGAGAGCACTTACGCCGGTGGTATCATGATTGCTGCGATGCAAGCGCAAATTGCTCAAGACGCCGTAAATACGCTTGCCACTAGTACCAACAAAAGCCCGTTAGTCTTATGAAGACTAACAGGCTCAATGCTTTTGATGTGGTTGGTAGCCGCAGCAAAAGTATGTCGATTTTGGCTTCCGGCCATTTCGAAGCAGTCAATTTCAGCTTGACTGGCGAGGCCATGCACCTAGCTTCGCAGACCAATAACGGCAACGTTTCAGAAACCAGCTCAAAGCCATGATGCTGGTCAATAAATCGTATCCCAACGGGGTGCCGATGCCATTGGGTGGGCCTACATCCCTAGCAGTGCTACTACTCGCGGCTATAGAGCCAGATAAGTTATACCTCCGGTCTCAGGTGCTGCCCCGTCTGCATCGAGCCGGGTGTGCGAACCCAGAAGCTTCGCTGGAAGCGGCCATAGCGGCCGGATGGCTTACGCAGGAGACCTACGGTGAAATCGGTTATGCTTCGCGTAGCTGGCTGTCCGTTCACCTCGTCAAAGGCAAATCAGCGCTCTCCCCCCTCCCCCTGGTTAGTTATTTCAAGCCGCCTATTACCAATGTACTGCCTCATAAAGACGTCACACTTTGGAACATTGCCCAGTTAATTCGAGGGCCTTATCTGGCCGTGCGAACTCAACAGCTACGCGCCCTACCTAGCACCAGCGAGGAGCGGAAACGGCTAAAAACGGGCCTCCCGTCTTTTACACCGGGCGGTACCTTCACCAAACGGGCCAACGACTACCTGATAAAAAGAAGCGGCTTGCTTGGGCTGGATTTCGACCACGTGCCGGACTTGCCAGCGGCGCGCACCCGGCTACTGGAAGATTCCAGCTTGCCAATCGACCTGCTGTTTACCAGTCCGTCGGGCGACGGCCTCAAGGCTATGGTGCGCGTGCCGTTGGGGCACGACCACCAAACCAACTTTCGGGCCTTAAGCGCATACCTGCAGGACCACCATGGTCTTACTCCCGACCCCAGCGGCAAGGACGTCGCCCGCGCCTGCTTTGCTTGCCACGACCCCGAAGCTTGGGTTCACCCGATGTATCACAACACCCTTTCTTTCTAGTAATGGCAACCGCACCGCAAACGTTCGATACGGCTGCCTGGGTACCCAAGTCGCCGGTCTTCGCCAAATCGGCCCTTAGCCTTGCTCTCACCAGCCAACTAACCGAAGATGCTCTTCCGTGGTGCTTAGTACAACACGAAAAACACCACGGCGCCATGCCCGGACCAGGAGGTCGCCATACTTGGTTAGTGGCCTTCTCGTTTTTTTGTAACGAAACTGGAGTGCCAGAGGAAACGCTTACAGCGTACGCAGCACGCTGGCAAGCGGAAGATTTTACCGAAAAAGAAATCAGCCGTACGATACATGACATTTACAAAAAGCGTCGGGACGAGCATGGAAGAGAACCCTTCTCTAGCCACGCCAGCCCTCGGCCATTTAACCTTTCGGTAGCCGGCCAAAGTGAAATTGTCTCCCATGCTCAATCCCTACCGGGTTCTATCGCTAAGGAGGCATATGATTCGCTACCGGTATGGCTTAACAAATGCTGTGCGCAGTTCTCAACCGGTGCCGAACGGGATGTAATGCTGTTGAGCACGCTGGCTGTGTTGTCCGGTTGTTTCCCCAATGTCAAGGGCATCTATGACGGTGCACTGGTATGGCTCAACCTGTTCACCTTCATATTGGCTCCTGCGGCCAGTGGCAAAGGGGCCATGAGTTGGGCCCGAAAGCTGGCGTGGCCATGGCATCAGAGCCTGACGCTGGCCAGTAAGCAAGCCGCCGACGCCCACCAGCTGCAACTGCAGGAATGGAAAACGCGGCGCAAAGGCAAGCAGACTACGGCTGAGATGCCCCCGCCGGCCCCTGCGTTCAAACAACTCTACCTCCCAGGTAACACGTCGGCAGCCGCCCTCATGCGCGCGTTGGCGGATAATGACGGCCGTGGCATCATCTGCGAAACGGAGGCGGATACATTGAGTGGCGCTTTGGGCCAAGATTTTGGCAATTTCTCCGATATGCTACGCAAGGCGTTTCACCACGAGCCAGTGTCGTTGATGCGCAAAACCGACCGTGAGCAAATTGACATCGGGGCACCAGCTATTTCGCTGGCCTTGACCGGCACCCCTGCCCAGTTGAGGCGCCTTATCCCGACGGCCGAAGACGGCTTGTTTAGCCGCATCATGTTTTACACTTTCGAACAGCCAGCCGCCTGGCGGGACGTCAGCCCGGCTGGCGGGCGTGGTAACCTAGGCTCCTTTTTCGAAGAACAATCGGCGGCGGTATCGCGAATGATGCAGGCGGTAGCGGACCAAGAGGCCTACGTTGAACTTACGGGTGAGGGGTGGGCAAGGCTCAACGCAGCGGGATGCGATGGTTTAGCTGAAGCTGTGACAATTGCGGGGGCGGCAGGCGCTAGTACGGCGCTGCGGTTGGGCCTTACAACCTTTCGCCTGGCGGGACTTCTGGCCCTTCTCCGGTGCTTCGAGCACGGGTTGGCTCCCGGAGAGCGTATCGTGGCTGATGTGCAGGATGTGTTTGCGGCAATCTCCATTGTTGAGACCTGCCGCGCCCACGCCTTGTATCTGTTGGGTACGCTTCCCGCTGAACGCGGTAGCGGGAGCAAAACCAGTCGGGTTGTTCAGAAAGCCGAGAACCAGGCTCGTGCTGTGGCCTTGCATCAAGATAACAAGTCCGTGCGGGAGATTGCCGAAGTCCTCGGCATCCCCAAATCAACGGTCGCGGACTGGCTTGCGTCCCCTTAAGTGTCCGGCCTGTCCGGTGTCCGGATTTCCGGACACCGGACAGGCCGGACAGCACTCGCCATCGACGCTTTTGCAAAGAAGTTTTCACTCGTTGCATTTGTCAAACACCCGTTCAACAAATGCAACCCGCCTAAAACCATCTATATGACAACCCCAGTTCTCTACGTTGCCTACTATCGAGTCAGTACTCAGAAGCAAGGGCAGTCGGGCTTAGGCCTCGAAGCTCAACAAGCCGCCGTGCACGCGTTTGTGGGTATCCCCGCTTATTTGGTAGCCGAATTCACCGAAGTGGAAAGCGGACGCAACAACAAGCGTCCCCAACTTCATGCAGCCGTTGAGCTTGCGCGTGAGGAAGGCGCCATTTTATTGGTTGCGAAGTTGGACCGACTGGCACGAAACGTTGCGTTTCTGGCAACCCTAATGGAAAGTCGGGTGCGATTCAAAGCAGTAGACGTTCCACAAGCCGATGAATTCACCATTCACATTCTGGCTGCTGTTGCCCAACGCGAAGCAGAAGCTATTTCGCAACGCACCTGCGCGGCATTAGGGGCCAAAAAAGCCCGCGGCTTCCAATTAGGTACACCTCGCAATCTCACTAGCCAAGCCAGAGCGCGCAGTTTAAAAGTCCGTCAGCACAATGCGTGGGAACAAGTTGGCAACCGCCAAGCCAGACGCTTGTGTCAACTTCTGCGGGCGCAAGGAGCCAGCTTGCAGCAAATCGTGGTGGAGTTAAATGGAAGCGGCTACCGCACAAGAAGAGGCCGGCCTTTTTATAAGACGGCCGTTGCACGCCTGCTTATTCAGGCACCACCGACTGCGCCAAAGACATAGCTTACTCTTGAATGTGGGCATTTGTGCCTTTTGTGGAAAACGGTTTGAAACCGGTTTCTAGGCATAAAAATCAACTTTTGCTGCTTATTCTAAAACGTTTTGACATGAAAAATGAAATCAGGGAATGCCCGCAATGCGGTGAGGTCATAGAAGGCCGCCCTAACAAGAAATTTTGCAGTGACACCTGTAAAGGCCGCCACTTCCGAGAGGGTAATTCACTCCCCTTTCAAATCGATTCACCCACTGACGCGCGTGTCTCTGCAGTCAGTCCGAGTGTTTCTTCTTACCATCCAGATGACACATGGCAGACTCAAGATGATGAGGATGATGAATGGGGAAAAGTGGAAGCCGAAAAAAGGCGTCTTGTTGAGCGTGAGCATACTGCTAAACTGCACGAGCAATTCTGCGGCGTGGTCCGGGACTTCCTAGATGTAGAAGGCAAGGCGTTGCTAGCAAGGCAGGCAAATAGGTTGCTACAAAAGGTCTCCGACCTAACTGCAGCTTATCAGGTTCACCCTCATATGAAACTGCCAGGAAACCAAGTCAACGGTCGGTTAAAAGCGCTGTATGGTATTCAAGATATCCTGCAGGAAGTAATCCAAGAAATCGAAAGCAAGGTGCTGTGGCAAAGCAGGCAGAGTGATTTTGAAGTCACGAAGAAGTGGAGAAAGACTTTGCGTGAACTGCTTATTCCAGATTAATTGATACCACGGTACTGCCAGACCAAATATTTCAGCCGACTAACTCAGAGCCTTTTCCTTCTCACTTGCCTCAAATATTAAACAAACTGCATCACCTGAAGCGCCTGCATTTCCTCCTTCTTACTCGACTCCTGCGGGCATGAGAAGTGGGATTAATTTGTTTGAATGCATTCTTACACTTTATTCGTCCAGGAAGGTCGGGTGGTGTTCAAGCAGCAAGTTGAGGGTTTCACGCCGGATGGTAAAAGAAACGCTTGGGTCGTTCTGCCAGGGCAACGTCATCTTGGCGAAAAGGGAGTGGTTTTGGGAAGGTGTGTACCTGACCAGCCCCTTGTGTATGTTCTTTCGATACTGAAAAAGAAGAAACATGAAGGTTTCCCATAAGTCGGCGTCGATGGTTTCCGCCGTGATACCCAACGCCGGATTCAGGTAAACGGAGAAGTGCGGCGCGAAAACTTCGTCCAGCCCCGACGCCACGGCTTGCCGCGCCACGAGCTTCGCCAAGTACACCGTCACCGGAGACATGTCAAGCAACTCGTCGGTGAAGTTGAAGGCGTAGGGCGGGTAGTAGCCATCGACGGGTATGTATTCGATGAAAGCCGGCAGCACCCGCTTCTTCGGTGCTTGCTTGCGCGTGACCGCCGGCATCAGTTTCGTCGCTGTGCCTTGCACCGTGGGCGTGACGGTACCCGCAAGTAGCTGCTGCGTCTGGACATGACTATCGGCGACGAAGGACTTGATGTCGTCAGTGTACACGAACCACTCGCCTCGGTGCCACGAGGCTTTGAACCGCTGGTGAAGTTCGGCTTCGACGTTGCTGGGGTGGACGCTCAGCAACACCAAGGGTGAGGGGTTTGCACACTGCAAATTCTTCATGCGCCTGCGCACGTCGAACGCTTTGCCAATCTTTACGAAGTCCCTATCCCCGTCCTTGATGATGTATGTAAACATGGCGCTCAGAACGGCGGGGCTTTGTGTTTGTTGAACGTGCTTTTCGGAAACTGATTGAGCATTGGTGTCACTCGTGCCACCTTGCTCTTGTCAGGTTTCGCCTTATCGTCGGGCGTCCATGGGTTTGAAACCCGTTTATGTACCTGAACCATCACAATTATCATAGGTATTCCTTGATAGACCGCGTAGAGGCCCTCCAAATAACGGTCGTTTGTTGGAGGGCTTTAGCAGAGGGCCATAGGGGCTGAAAGCGCTGGTTTTTCACCCGCTTTTTATATAACGTTTATTGGAGAGTAATTTCAAACATGAGAGTAGCTATCTATGCCCAGGTGTCAACCCGTGACAAAGGCCAAGACCTCGAGAACCAAGTGCACCAGCTGTGAGCCTTTGCCGAACAGCACGGCACCCTTTACAAAGTGTTCACCGAGGAGGTATCATGAGGAAAGTTCGCCCACTTTGAATTCAAGTAATTGCTGCTGGAGGCTTACCAGAAAAAATATGACCTAGCTGTGTTTTGGCGTCTGGACCGCTTCAGCCGGGAGGGAGCCCTGCCCACACTTAAGTACCTGAAGGAATTACGCGACCACGAGGTGAACTACAGATCTTCCACCGAGCCCTATCTGGACTCGCTTGGCCCCTTTGACGACTTTATCGTGTACAAAAAGCGGCCTTTCCAATAGTGGAGAGTAGGTTTTTATGTGAGGGCTACTTAGCTGGTATAACCTGCTCAATCCACTTTGGGAATTTCTGCATCAGCCTTTCGAGTAAGGTATCATCAGAAACGGTCTGCACATCATTAAGATTGAAGAAGGCTGCATTAGGGGCCATATTAGCCACTTCTTCCAAGAAGTCAAATTTTGCACCTAAGCCAACGAATTGCCAGAAAATAGGTGTAGCGTGATTCGCAGCAAAATGAGCTTTTATCTTGGTATTATTCGCAGCATCGGTGTTTTCACCGTCAGTTATAAGTATTACAAAAACCCCTGCTTTAGCGCTTGAGCCATTAGCGTATTTCTTGTGAATAGCCTCAATCGGAGCGTAGATGTTCGTGCCATCCATGGTGTGTTTCATAACCACTTCCTGCACAAAGGAGGCATGGTTCTGCTCATTTACTTCAGGCAATTGAATGGCCTTCTGTTCGAACAAGAACATGTCTATTTTTTCAGTGGTAGTTAAGCCCTTCGCGGCACCAAAAATCATGTTTATTACCTGCTGAATCTTGCCGGTAGAATAAAGCTTATAACCTTCATGCCCCTGAACACCACTTTCCATCGAGCGCGAATAGTCGAGTGCGAATACTAAAGGCAGATTTTTATAGAACGCGGTCGTTCGCTGAGTGTCAGGTATTGAAATACTTGTGTTGACGGACTGGCGTGGTGGACTTGATAACGGTACGGCTGGTTTATTTGCCGCAGTTATGACACTTGTTGTGGATAGCGGGCTGGTAACGGGTCGGGCAGGCATGCTAGCAGCAGGTTTGGATGTAGATGTAGGCAGTGACGCACCTACTGTGATAGTTGCCGGAGTAACTAGCGTTGGTTGAGGTGGGGTAGGTTTAGGTGTTGGCGGTTGCTGAATAGGTTTTGATGCAGGCATTAATGCGACGGACGAACTTAGGGGAAGAGTTTCCGCTGGAGTAGAGGTTGGTAGGGTTGGCTTAGATACTGCTGGTTCGGTTGCGGCCAATTGCTCTTGTTGAGGAGTTACCGTCAACTGTTTTCGAACGGCCTGTTGCGTTCGAATTGCGTAACTGTCGATTACTGCAGCTGGCGCAACATCTTTCAGTAGTTGGCGAGCATCTTCGTTGCGGTCATCTATTTCAATGGCTTGATTGAGCATTGCCACCAGCCTTTGTGGATCGGCAGTAGGACGGGTCTTGCGCGTGTGGGTAACACGAGACTCAATATCCTTCGACAAATATTCCCGAAAGTTGATGCGCTCGAAGCGGCCCATTTCTTCAGCGGGAAATGGGGTAATGCTCGTAACCGGACTGCCCAAATGTTGCTTGATACGCTCAAATTCTGCTTTGAACGAGGCCAGTGTTGTGGAGCAATCTTGCACTTGTAACACATTCTCCTCGTTACGCAGGTCGGCGTAGTAGGTCCAGTTGTAAGAACCGTTGAACAATACAGCCTCATCAATGAGGCAGAACTTGTGGTGCATCATGGCAGGGTGCTCGCTAAAGTATAGCTTACCGCCTAGCTCAATGAATTTGGAGAATGGCAGCCCAAATTCCCAATTGTTGATATAATCGTTGTTGATAATCAGTTCAACGCTGATGTTCTGCTGCAGCTTTTCGCACAACACTGTGAATAGCTCATCGTGGGTGAACCATGCTACGGCTATCTGGATAGTGGACTGGGCATCGCTTAAGGAATTGAGAAGCGTGGCCTTGATATTCTGGAAATAGGCCTGCAGGATGGGTACAGATGGAGTTGACACGGGCGAAGTAGTACTTGCCAGCAGGACAGCAGGATTCTGCTGACAACGCCCTAAAATATACGTACGCTGTGCTTCCGAACTGTTGGCAAGTTCGCTCAGCAGAACATCGGTATCACAGTAGGGCACTAAGCCCCGCAGCCAAAACTGGAAACGGTAAGCAGGAGCTGCCAGCAGGTAGAATGAGTTCGTCAGGTCGGTCTTGCTACCCTCCGCTAATTCCGCATTCACCTCAATTAATAACAGAGCCTGCTGGAAAGCATCATCATCAGTGATAGCACGAATACCTTCGACCAACACGGGGAATAAGCGGGCGATATAGGCGGGCGAATTTGAGGTGAACAGGTGACGCAGGAATGAACTGCTTTCAACCAGGGGGGGAGTAGTAATGGTTTGTGGTTGAGGGTTGCGAGAAGCAGCCGGTATTTCAGACCGAGAAGCATCTTTCCGCGAAAGCTCGTCACGGAGGTCTGACAAGCTAGTTTCTGCTTGCGCAGTCAGCGTAGTGGCCAAAAACAATTCCAGCTGCGCAAGCAGAACATTTCTAAAAGCTGAAGTAGAGCGATGGATGAGCTGACGGCGACCTGGGGCATCGAGAGCTAGCAAATACTCCTGGAGCTGGGCCGGCTGCGCCAATGAGCAGTTTATAGCATCGAGGCGTTCGCCTTTATCCAGCATTCTGGATATGCTGCTAAAAAAGACCAGCCGCCCGTCAGCCAACTCTGCGACTTGAGCCTTATCCAGCATTTTATTCTGCTGCAAAAATATTTCGCGCGGCAGTCTTCGCTCGATCCAAGCTGTAATATAGTTGCTGCCGTTTTTGCCTTTATTTTGAATGTTGGTTAGCACGCCCAACTGAGTGGTAGAATCAATCATGCTTTAATAAGGGGTGGAAGCGGAGAAGGTTAGGAAAGGGGCAACATGGCTTCGTAGAGGTGCGGCTGATGAAGGCGGTCGATGCGACAGTACATTGAGGAAGTGACTGGCCGAAGTTCAAGGACCGGCCGCATTTCGAGGTATAGGGAAGAAATGCCAACGAGCGGACAAAATGGGACTCACTTTGGCATTTAGACAAAGTCAGACTGACCAAGCGGGCGCTAAGTGTGCTATTTGTAAAAGTGCTAAGCTACCTATAGTCGTCTTTGTGAGCACGGACAGCGCGAATGAAGTTCTCAATAGTACTAAGCATCCGTTGGTGTTCGGCAGCAGATAGTTTGTCCAGGGTTCGGTCTGAGAATAGAACAGTATGCACTTCTCGTATCCTTGTATACTGCCCTTGCTCTCTTAACAAGCTGTACAGCATGTTATTAGTAGTAAAGTGATTGTGCCTCTTTTGTTGAAAATGCTCTGCTTCGCGTTCAGATACAACGCCATCCAATACTGCTTTAATGGCTGGATGACCTAGCTGAAATGTGAAGCTGTTGCCCAAAGCAGCTATTCTCAGAACTTTATTATCAGACCATTCTACGGAAACTTCGCGGTCAAGACGAAGATTAGCTCCCGCTCAGCTTCGTGAATGATGTATAGTAACTGAGCTGTGACTTTGTGAGGATAAATAATCTTCATGTATAAAACGTGGCGGGCTTTAGAGGGCGAGAAAGGTAGAGAGAAGATTCTTGCAGTCAGTAACCGGCTCCTGTACAATTAGAAAGAACGGAGCTAGTTGGCCGGGCGTGATGTTCGACTAGCTGGCCCCATTGCTGTTTTAAGTTCTAAGTGGTAGGCCGGTCTGGTGGCAGCAGCTCACCGGCTAACCCGGTTGCCAACGCCTGCAGCCATTTCTGGCTTTGGCCAACTTTGGAGCTTATTTTATCAGTGGGGCTGATACGCTGGGACATGGCCAGGGCCAGGCGGCTGGTGGTGGTCAAATGGATTTCTGGAATAAGAATGCTGTATAGGAAGGTTCGGAGCGGGGGTGACACGGCGACGAGGGCTTGCAGCTCCTGACCCAGGACGCGGATGCCGACCATCTGCATTAGCTCTTTCTCCTGTGGGTCTTGGGCAATCAGCAGCTCGTAGTGGCGTTCGATGATGTCGGTTTCGATGAGGGCGTGGTAGTGCTGCAAAATCAGGCGCAGGTCGGTGTCGTCTTTGCCGCGCTGCTCGGGGCGGTCGTCCCAGGCCAGCAGTTTTAGGGCCACTAGGCCTGGCAGGGTGACGGCCTGTCAGGTAATCTGCTCGTTTACTTTGACGGGTGTGGCGACGGTCAAAACTTCGGCCAAGCCGACGACCGAAATGCGGCTCAGGCCTTGGCCGGCGACCTGGACGCGGCCTTCCGTGTCGGCAATGCCACCGAAGGGCATTAGGTCTACCTGAATGCTGGTGGGTTCGTGAATCAAGCAGAAGGCGCTGTTGGTGGGGGCGGTGAACTGCTCGTGGGTGACCAGCCAGGCGCGTAGTCGCTCGTACTCGGCCTCGTGGGCAATGAGCACGGCCAAGTCTACGTCGGTGGTGCGGCGGCGTGGGGCAGCGCGTCCAGCCACAAGTCGCGGGCGACGGCTCCGACCAGAAAGAATTCGAGGCCGAGATGCTTAAGTCCGCGGGTTAGCGTGGGCAGCACCCGATTGAGGCCCGATGGGAAGCGCCGCTCAGGAGAGATGGTGGAAATATCGAGCATAGAGTTTCTGGGCAACTTCACGGTTGCGGGCGTCGCCGCTCAGGAGGAGGTCGGCGTACACCAGCAGGGGGGCACGCACTGGCTGGTGGGGTTGTGAAAATTAAGCCTGCACCACTACAAAAAGCAGGGCTAACTGGTCAGGCATGATGCTCAAATAATTGGCCCCTTAGCTTTTAACGATGGTAGTATCGAGTACATACGACTTAAAAGTGGCCGTTCTAATTTGGTTAGTAGTGTGCTGCTGCTTTTCTAGTAGCTTCGTACTTTGATTTGCTGCCAAGACCTGCTTTTTATCTAAAGAAAGCATTTGACTCAGACACTGATTGAATTATAGAATATACCATGAAAACAGTCCGTGATGCCTGTGAGCTGCAAGAAAATGCAACGGCAATCCGAGTAAGCGACCAGGTTGAGCAACTGGACGAATTGATTCAAAGTGAAGGCGATGGCACAACGTTCTTTGCCAAAACCTTCGTGACCCAAGGCATGCTAGACCTGGTGGTCGGCAGTATGGCTCGATTGGCGGGCGCATCGAATCAAGCTATCTTTCACCTGAAGCAAGCCATGGGTGGGGGTAAGACTCACCTGCTTATTGGGCTAGGGCTACTGGCTAAAAATCTGGATTTGCGCCGGAAGTATAGTGCCGGCATCGCGCATATCGAAGGTTTTGGCAGTGCGCGAGTGGCGGCATTTAATGGTCGTAACACGCCCAACGAGTTTTTCTGGGGTGAACTGGCTGGGCAGCTTGGCAAGGCCGATGAATTTCGTAGCTTCTGGGCTGGGGGGCCGAAAGCCCCGGATGAGCGGGATTGGCTAAAGCTATTCGCTGCCGATGAGCCGACACTGATTTTGTTGGATGAATTGCCGCCTTATTTTCATATACTGGACACGCAGCAGACGGGAAACCAAACTGTAGCGGCAATTGCCACACGGGCATTGGCAAATCTGTTGACAGCAGCCAGTAAAAAGAAAAATGTATGCGTAGTAGTGTCTGACTTAGATGCGGCCTATGATACTGGCTCCAAGCTCATTAACACGGCGCTTAGTGATGCACGGAAAGAAGTGGGCAGGGGGGAGCAGAATATTACCCCGGTAGATTTGGCGACCAATGAGGTGTTTGACATCTTACGCAAGCGGCTTTTCAAAAAGCTGCCAGAGCGAGGCGTAATAGACGACGTGGCCAGCGCGTATGCTCGCAAACTGGAAGAAGCCACAAAATCGAAAACAGCAAGCCGGGGGGCCGAGTCTATCGCCGACGAGATAAGCGCGACATACCCATTTCATCCACGGCTCAAGAACCTCGTAGCACTATTTAAGGACAACGAGGATTTCAAGCAAACGCGCGGGTTGATTGAGTTCATATCCAGGTTGCTAAAGTCGGTGTGGGAGCGCAAGGAAAATGATGTGTACCTGATTGGGGCTCAGCATTTCGACCTGGCTTTGCAAGATGTGCGCGACAAGCTGAGTGAGATATCGGGGATGCGCGACGTGATTGCAAAAGACTTGTGGGACGCGCAGTCGTCTGCGCATGCACAGTTGATTGATGCACATGCGGGCAACGAACGGGCTGAGCAGGTAGGAACTTTGGTTTTCGTGGCCAGTCTTTCGACAGCGCACAATGCTGTAAAGGGGCTGACGCGGGAAGAAATGGTGGAGTGTCTGATTTCGCCTCTATCGGA
Organism: Hymenobacter aquaticus; assembly: GCF_004765605.1. NCBI lineage: Bacteria > Pseudomonadati > Bacteroidota > Cytophagia > Cytophagales > Hymenobacteraceae > Hymenobacter > Hymenobacter aquaticus. Next base: position 903,416 of record NZ_SRLC01000002.1, read on the forward strand.
GCCAGCGCAGTTTCTGGAAGCGTTCGACACGCTGGAACGAAGTGCCTGGTATGTGCATCATTCGCCCGAAGCAGAGCGCTATTATTTCAGTAAGCAGGAAAACCTGACCAAGCTGCTGCAAAAATTGGCTACTACTGCGCCGCAGGTGCAGATTGATGGCCTTATCCGGCACCGGCTTGAAGAGATGTATAAGCCGCACCGCAAGAGTGTATATGAAGAGGTATTAGCACTACCGAAGCTTGAAGAGGTAGCCGACAAGCTGCGCCGGGCCAGGGTACTAGCGATTGTCAGCCCTGACTCCAAGATTCCGCCCGAAGCTGTACAACGCTTCTTTGATGGTCTCACGCAGAAAAATAACCTGTGTGTGTTGACCGGGGACAAGTCCACGATGGGCAGCATTGAGAAAGCTGCCCGCGAGCATTATGCTGCAGGAAAGGCGGCCAGCCTCATTGGCAGTAATCACCAGCAGCGGGAAGAACTAGAACGCAAGCAGCAGGACTACGAGCTTGCGTTCACTACCACCGTTCATGCCCTGTTTGACAAGGTATTGTTTCCACGAGGCGGCCAGACGCCAAAGCTACAGGCGAAGCCACTGGATATGAACCGGGAGCCGGGGCAGCCATTTCGGGGCGAGGACCAAATACAAAAGACGCTGGCTTCGGACCCGCTGAAATATTATTCGGAAGTGGAAGCCAACTTCGATGCCATCCGGGAGAAGGCGGAAACGCTGCTCTGGCCCGCCGGGCAAGATGAGGTGCGGCTGTCGGATATGTCGGACCTGTATGCCGAACAAGCGGCAATGAACTGGCTGCCACCTCGGGGCCTGGATGATTTGCGTCGCTTAGCGTATAACCGAGGGGTCTGGGAGGAAATAGGTAGGGACCATCTAACCAAGAAGCCAAAGAAGAAAAAGACTTCGGTGCAGTTTGTGGTAGAGTCTGGCCCGGATGATACCGGGGAGGTGCGCCTGCGCGTCAATCCGCAAAACGCGGGGCCGCGCCCGATTATCTACTACGCGGAGAACGGGCCGGTGAGCGAAAGCAGCCAGCAGCTGCACGACCAGATATTGCCGACTTCGGCGCTGCGGGTGGCTTTTTTGGTGCATGACCCAACGGGGCAATACGACACGGGCGAGCCGGAAGTATGGAAGAACGAGCTGATTATCCGCAACCGGTTGGATGACAGTGCCACACCGCGTACGTTGGAACTGTTTGTGGCTCCCAAGGGGACCATTCGCTACACGCTGGATGGAAGCGAGCCGCGCCACGGAAAGGTGTACGACGAGCCGCTTGTACTAAGCGATGAGGAAGTGAGTGTGTTGGTATTCGCGGAGGCAGAAGACCTGGAGGCGCGTACCACGTTCACGTTTGCGGCCGTCGACAGCGACGGCGTGCGGATTGACCCGGTGAAGCCAGCCAAGCTGGTGACGCACGGGGGCGGGGGCTACCGCCTCGATTCGCGGCAGAAGGCTTTTCAGGCCCTGAAACTGGCTGGCCAACAGGGGGCGACTTTTGAGATTATCCGGCTGAACATCGGGCAAGGCAACAAGGTGGCCGGCGTCACAGTTGGCGAAATAGCTGTGGAAGCGGCTTTTATAGAAAACCTGCTCACGCAGCTGCTAGACAAATTTGATAAGGATGCTCCCGTTGTGCTTACCTTCAACAAGGCGCATTTTGCGAATGGACATGACCTGGAGCAGTTCTCGGCGGAGTTTGGGCTGCCGCTAAAATCAGAAAATATTGAACAGTAATGAGCAAGGAAGCAACCACATTGGGATTTGGGGCACCGGCAACGCACGGGGCGCACACGTTCCGGGTGGAGGTGCCCGCCAGCCGCGCCGAGCCGGTGGTTATCGTGGAGGATTATGGCTACGCGGGCGGGATGGACGGGCGGCCCTTGGAAGCCAGCCGGGTGCGGGTGCGTCGCCCAATATGGACGATAATTGCAGAGGTGGCGCGACAGCATTTTAACGAACGGTTGAAAGCTAAAGGCCACGCCACCGGCCGCTGGACGGTGGGCACGACGCTGGTAGAACGCCACTTGGGGCGGGAACTGTGCGTGCTGGCTTGGGCAGCGGAAAGCGCCAATGAGGTGCAAGCGCACATCATTGGCAACAACTGGCGGGCCTTTCGGCCCGAAGAGCGGTGGTGGCTGTTTATGGAGACCGTGGGCTACGCGGGTGGCATAGACGATGCGCATCGGGGATGGCGGCGGGCACTGTTTTACGCGCTTTCGGACGGGGAGCGGCCCCCGGCCAAGACCAAGGCGTGGCGGCCCCGCGAATCGGACCAGATTTCGCTACTGCTGGAGCCAGACCCGGAATAGTCTTAGAAGCCGCTGGCGACCTGCAAGCGGCTTCTTTTTTGAGTTTACTTATTGGATTTACGACGCAACTAGATGGAAGTGGCCGCAACTGAAAAATTAGAAGTCCGCGCGACGGCACAGCCCGGGGGTGTGGTGCCGGGGGCGCTGGCAAACACGCCCGCGCTGATTGAGCGCTTGATGCCGGTGCAGAAACTGTCGGCCGAGGCATACAAGGAGCAGATGGCCGTACAGGGCAAGACACTGACGGCGCTTGGCTCGTATTGGAAAGGTCGCAAGCCACTCATCCTGAATCGGGCGTGCTTACTGGGCTGCCTGCTGCCGGCCACCGACCAGCCGGCCCGCGACCTAGCCATACTGGAAATGCTGCTGGGCATGGACGACGAGTCGCTGGCGGGCCGGCAAAAGCGGGCGGTGTCGCCGAAGGAAATACTGACCCTGGTGCCGCTCAACCGATTGGAAGACTACTTTGAGGTGCGGCCGGCTGGGGCTTTGCCTGTGGCGGCCCCGGTGAGCGCGCTGCTGCTGGAATTGAACGGGCTGCGGGTAAACTGGCGGGCCGACGTGACGGCACCGGAGCGCCGTCGCTTGGAGGCGGAAGCCCTGGTGCTGCGGGGGCAGCCCTACCGCGAGCGGGTGTCGGCGGCACTGCGGCCCGAAGAGGTAGCGCCCGAGCTGTTGCAGTTGCACATCTGGAAGGAGGTGAACAGCCACCTAGGCACACAGGCCAGCAGCTTGCCCGAACTGGTGGAGCAGTTGGGCATCATGCGCTTCGGGCACCGGCCGCGGGTAGCAGACACATTTTCAGGGTCGGGTCAGATTCCGTTTGAGGCGGCTCGGCTGGGGTGTGATGTGTATGCGTCGGACCTCAACCCAATTGCCTGTATGCTAACGTGGGGGGCATTCAACATCGTAGGTGGTACAGCGTCACAACGGGAGGCGCTGCGCGAGTCGCAGCAAGCGTTGGTGAAGGGGGTGAAGGCCGAAGTAGACCGGCTGGAAGTGGAATCTGACGGACAGGGTTGGCGTGCCAAAGTGTTTTTGTATTGTCTGGAGGCGCGCTGCCCGCAAAGCGGCTGGTTGGTGCCTCTGCTTCCAAAGCTGATAGTGAGCAAAGGCTTCAAGGTGGTAGCTGAACTGGTGCCCGACCCGGAAAATAAGCGTTACAACATAGAACTGCGGCAGCAAGCTACCGTTGCTATGCTAGCTGCTGCTGACAGGGGCACGGTGCGGACAGATGGTAACAGTCGAGAACCTTACTTGTACCACGTAGTAGATGGTAAGGAGTATCGCACGAAAATATCGACGCTGCGCGGTGACTACCGCCGTCCTGATGGCAGCACCGGAAACCGGCTGCGTCAATGGGAGAAATCGGATTTTCAACCCCGGCCCGACGACCTGTACCAAGAGCGGTTGTACGCTGTGCAGTGGGTGCGGCCACGGCAAGGGGATGAGCCGGAAAGGTCAGAGTTTCGGGCTGTGACAGCGGATGATTTAGCACGGGAGCAGAAAGTGGCTCGGTATGTAGCCGAGCATTTAGCCGACTGGCAGGAAAAAGGCTGGATACCAGATATGCGTATTGAGCCTGGTGATAAAACAATTGAGCCAATACGCACCCGTGGGTGGATGTACTGGCATCAGTTGTTCAACGCCAGACAACTGCTAGTAGCGGGTTTTACTAATAGCATGTCAGATGCATTTGGCAAGTTTGCGCTTACTCGAATGCTTAATAAAAATTCCCGTTTGAGTAGATGGGATATAGGTGTTGGAGGTGGTGGTGCAACGCAAGGTGTTTTTGACACACAAGCGATGAACACGCTTTATAACTATGGTACACGAGGAACAGACGCGCTAAGTGACTCTTTCGAGCCTTCTTTCAAGCAATTTTCTATTCTTTCAGAAACCAAGATTAGCAGCCACGCGGCCAATGAAATCAATACGCCCATTGATATTTTCCTGACCGACCCGCCTTATGGGGACGCGGTGAAGTATGAGGAGATACTGGAGTTCTTCATTGCCTGGCTGCGCAAAAGCCCGCCGCCTGAGTTTGCAGATTGGGTATGGGACAGCCGGCGGGCACTGGCCATAAAGGGCGAAGACGAAGCGTTTCGGCGAAGCATGGTGTCAGCCTACGCCCGCATGGCAACCTGCATGCCGGCCAACGGCTTGCAGGTGGTGATGTTCACGCATCAGTCGAGCACTATTTGGGCCGACATGGCCAACATCGTGTGGGCGGCGGGCCTACAAGCCACGGCCGCTTGGTATGTGGTGACGGAAACCGATAGTGCCCTGCGGGCGGGGTCTTACGTGAAGGGTACGGTGCTACTGGTGCTGCGCAAGCGCGAAGAAAACTTGCGCATCACCCGCGATGACCTAGCGTATGAGATACAAGACGAAGTAGAAGAGCAGGTGCGGCAACTTACAGGCCTCAACCAGCAGGTGATGGGCCGGCAGCGGGCCGAAAACGTGTTTGAGGATGCCGACATCCAGATGGCCGGCTACGCGGCGGCCTTGCGTGTGCTAACGCGCTATTCCGTAATAGACGGGCGGGACATGACCACTGAGGCTGCCCGCCCCCGGGTGCGAAATCAGGAGACTTTTGTCGACAGCCTAATCAAGTTTGCTGTGGATACGGCCAACCAATGCCTAGTGCCGCAAGGAATCAGCGCCGGGCACTGGAAGCAGCTGAACGGAGCCGAACGGTTTTACTTGAAGATGCTGGACCTAGAAGACCGGGACGTGAAGACGCTGGATAACTACCAGAACTTTGCCAAGGCATTTAAGGTAAGGGACTACCAGGTGCTACTAGCCAGCCTGAAAGCCAACGATGCCCGCCTGCGCAGTGCGAGCGAAATGGGCCGGGCCGAGATGAGCGAAGGGGCAGAGCTATATGGCACGGTGCTGCGAGCGGTGCTGTATGCATTGATGCAGCTGGAGCGGGACGAAGACGGAGCTATCGTGCAAGCGCAGCTGACCCACAATATTCCGACCTACTACGCCGACCTGACCCAACGGGAACTGGCTATCGAACTGGCTGGCTACCTAGCCCGGCATCTGGCTCGTCGGCGGCCTGAAGAGGCCAAGGCAGCACGCATCCTGCGGGAGCTGCTTACACACCAGCAACTCGGCTAGTAAATCACAGACTGTATTCTGAATTAACGGGCGAAAGCGGCCCTCTACCTCAACTTTATGCTTCAACGGTTTTCATCGCGGCGCGAGCGGCTTGACCACGCTTTTTTGCGGGAGCGGCTGCGAGGGGCTACTTCGTACAAACGAATTGCGGGGTACTTCCGCTCGTCGATATTTGAACTGGTAGGGGAAGAAATTGCTGATATTGGGCAGGTGCAGATTCTGTGTAACAGCGAGCTGGACGCGGACGACGTGGTGGTGTCGAAGCATGTGCGGGAAACGGCCTTGCAAGCTCGCTGGAACGAAGTGCCGTCAGAAATAGAAGCACTGCTTCACCGTGAGCGTTACCGTCGGCTGTACGAACTGCTGAGCAACGGCAATGTAGAAATCAGGGTGGTACCGCAAGACCAGGTATTCATACATGGAAAAGCAGGTGTAATTACGCGGGCTGATGGCAGCAAAACCAGCTTCATAGGCTCGGCAAATGAAACGCGGCGGGCGTTTGCGCACAACTACGAGTTGCTGTGGGAAGATGAATCGCCGGAAGCCGTGGCATGGGTAGAGGAAGAATTTGAAGCCTTGTGGGCCAATGCATACTCGCTGCCGGATGCCATTATTCAGGAAATAAATCGGGTAGCTAACCGGGTAGAAATTCGTTTTGAACAGGTAAAGGCACGCGACCTCCCTGCGGCGGCGCTGGCCGAAAGTCCAATATACCGGGGCGGCGAGCAATTACAGCCTTGGCAGCGTTCGTTTGTGACGATGTTTCTGGAGCACCGGGAAACCTATGGCAAGGCCCGGCTGCTGCTGGCCGATGAGGTAGGCGTGGGCAAAACGCTGTCGCTGGCAGCCAGCGCCATGCTGGCCGCACTGCTGGACGACGGGCCGGTGCTGATATTATGCCCTTCGACGCTGACGCGGCAATGGCAGGTGGAGCTAACCGACAAGCTGGGCATTCCGAGTGCAGTATGGTCGTCAAGCCGGAAGGCCTGGCTGGACCCGAAGGAGCATGTCATCAAAACCCGTGGGGCAGAAGACGTGGCGAACTGCCCGTTTCGCATTGCAATTGTCTCGACGGGACTGCTGTTTCACCAGTCGGCTGAGTGCGAATATTTGCTGCGCCGCAAGTATGGAACCGTCGTGCTCGATGAGGCCCACCGGGCACGTCGGCGCGGCGGGATGGGGGCAGATGGTAGTCAGGCCAATAATCTGCTCCGGTTTATGCTTCAGATTGGGCCGCGCACCCGGCACTTGCTGCTTGGTACTGCCACGCCGATGCAAACGGAAGTTAGTGAGTTGTGGGACTTGCTCGAAATACTGAATAACGGAGCCGACTTTGTGTTGGGTCGCCCGCCGGTGAGCCGCTGGGGCAACTGGCAGGAGGCGCTGCCCGTGGTGAAAGGAGATGTTAATCCAACAACTGGCCGCGATGCTTGGGAATGGATACGCACCCCTCTGCCACCCGGCCGGGAAAACTCATTGTTTGCCCAACTGCGGTGGGACCTGAATGTGCCTGATAAGGAGTTCTTTTCGGCCACAGGCTACGGTTCTTTGGAGTACATGACACAACAGGCGCTAGGGGATGCGTTGTTACCTGGCTTTCTGCGCGAGCATAATCCGCTGCTGCGCCACATCGTGCTACGCCGCCGTCAAACACTGGAAGAAGCGGGTCTTTTGCAGCGGGTAGGTGTGGTGGTGCATCCCGAACCGAATGCGCCCGTGACGGCCTACCTGGGTGTGAGCTTTGATGGGTTGGGCTTGCTGACCAACCACCCGTTTGATTTGGCCTATCAAGCAGCTGAGGAGTTTACTAAGGAACTGCAAAAGCGAACAAGTGCAGCGGGCTTTCTTAAAAGCCTGCTGCTACAGCGCATCTGCTCCAGCTTCGCGGCTGGCCGGCTGACGGCCGAACGGATGCTACAACGAGAGCAGGTAGGGGAGGAAGACGACCCCGATAGCCCGGCAACCGAAGCCACTCTTGGAACACTTACGCCGGCCGAAGCACAGCATTTACACACGATAGTGAATGAATTGAGCCGGCCCGAAGCCCGTGACCCAAAGCTGAATGCGGTGCGCTATTTCCTGACTTCGCATCGAACAGACGGCAAGACCTGGCTAGAGCACGGTTGCATCGTCTTCAGCCAATACTACGACACTGCCACCTACATCGGCTCGGAACTGGCCAAACTGCTGCCGAATGAGCCGATTGGCGTGTATGCGGGGGCGGGCAAAAGCGGCATTTTCCGCGGCGGCGACTTTGCAGCCGTTGAGCGGGAAGACATAAAGGGCGCAGTAAAGGAGCGTACTATCCGACTGGTGGTAGCTACCGATGCCGCTTGCGAAGGCTTGAACCTGCAAACGCTAGGGACACTTATCAACGTGGACTTGCCTTGGAACCCATCGCGCCTGGAGCAGCGGCTAGGTAGAATCAAGCGCTTTGGGCAAGCTCGTAATACTGTGGACATGCTAAATCTGGTTTACCATGGATCGCAGGATGAACAGGTGTACCGGGTTCTATCGCAGCGAATGCGGAACCGCTACGATATTTTCGGGGGGCTTCCTGACACAATTGAAGACGACTGGATAGAAAACATTGAGAAGTTGGACGAACGCATGAACGAGTACATGCACCTGCGGCAAAGTGCCCGAGACGTGTTTGAGCTACGCTACCAAAGCACCGTAGACCCGGAAGCTGAACGCTGGGAACGGTGCGCCCAAGTGCTAGCTCGGCGCGATGTAGTGGACCGACTGTCAGCGCCGTGGTAGTTGGTCTTAATTTGATAGTTTGTTTCGATGGTTGGGTGATGACTGCACAATTCGTGACCGGTTAGCTTACCAGTTCATAGGAAAAGGATAAAAGACAAGAAGCAGTATCTCGGGCTAGCCCAAAAAAACAATAAATAAAGTGACCACATGCGTTATGCTTGTTTAAACCAACGTTTAAACCAAAAGCAAATCAGCCACCCAGACTTACGTCTAAGTGGCTGATTTACAATGAGCGAGAAACGAGGCTCGAACTCGCGACCCTCAGCTTGGGAAGCTGATGCTCTACCAACTGAGCTACTCTCGCGTGGGGGTTGGTACTGGCAAAAGTAAGCAGCATTCGGCAAACTAGGTATCCACCCGGAATATATTTCTGCTTGAGAAAATTTGGTCCAGGGGCGGTGGGGCCGGGCGGAAGCGGACAACCCACGTGCGGGCACGACTCAATGACAGTCAATCCGTATGAGGGAAGGAATCGGCGGCACCAGGGCCGTGCGGACGTTCCGACTTTATTCTCCCACCCATGAAAATACTCGTTTTTGGTGCTTCCGGCGCTACTGGCCGCCAACTGGTGCAGCAGGCCCTCGACCAGCAGTTCAGCGTCACGGCCTTTGTGCGCGACCCGGCCAAGCTGCCCCTTAAGCATCCCAATCTGCGGGTGGTGCAGGGCGACGTACTCCGGCCCGACACCCTGGAAAAGGCCGTGCCGGGCCACGATGCCGTGCTGCTGGCGCTGGGCGTGAAGAAAAACCAGTCGGGCGACACCACGCTGTCCGACGGCACCCAGAACATCATCGAGAGCATGCAGCGCCACGGGGTGCGGCGGCTGATTTGTGAGTCGTCGTTGGGGGTGGGCAGCAGCAAGAACGAGTCGGGGTTTCTGTTCGGCAAAATCATTGCCCCGCTGTTTCTGAAGCACATTATGGCCGACAAAGAGCGACAGGAAGCCCTGGTGCAGCACAGCGGGCTGGAGTGGACCATCGTGCGGCCCGCCGGCCTGACCAATGGCAAGGCCACGGGCGGCTACAAAATTGCCCTCAGCTTCGCTAATGCCAAGATCAAAGGCCGGGTTGCCCGGGCTGATGTCGCGCAGTTTATGCTCCAGCAGCTCTCGACCGACGCTTTCGTGGGCCGGGCCGTCGGAATTTCGTATTAAGTTTGACCTCCCAACCCGCTTCGTCATGGCATATCCTCCTTCCGGCCGCCACTCTACTACCAGCACCCTCTACATGGTGGCCGGCGTGCTGCTGCTGGTGGCGCTGGCCCTGCGCACCCCCGATTTGTACCGGGCCTGGCAAACCGGCGAGCTGACCACCGCCCGGGCCGGCCTGACGCTGGTGTTTCTGGTCGGGGCGTTGTTTATGCTGCGCATGGGGTGGCGCCTGCGCCGCAACAACCGGCAAAACGACGTTATCGACTAGCCGCGCCGCTTTTCCGCTTCTGCATTTATATGTCTTCTCCGCTTCGCATTTCCGTTGCCAAACGCACGCCGGCCGTTGCTGCCCAACTGGCCGAGCTGGGCCGCCAGACCTTCCACGATACCTTCGCCGCCGACAACAAGCCCGAGGACATGGCCGAGTTTCTGGCCGCCACCTTCGGCCAGGAAAAGCAGCTGGCCGAGCTGAACGACCCGCACACCACGTTTCTGCTGGCTTACATGCAGCAGCAGCCCGTGGGCTACGCCAAGCTGCGCCTGGGCTCGACGCTGGGCCTGGAAGACGGCAAGCCGGCGGACGGGCGGTTGGAAATAGAGCGCCTCTACGTGCAGCAGGACTGGATTGGCACCGGCCTGGGCGCCGCCCTGATGCGCCGCGCCATCGAGGAAGCACGCCAGCACAACTGCCGCACGGTGGTGCTGGGCGTGTGGGAGCGAAATGAGCCTGCCATTGCCTTCTACCGCCGCTTCGGCTTCCGCGAAGTCGGGCAGCATGCGTTCCGGGTGGGGCAGGATGTGCAAACCGACCTTATTTTGCGCAAAGGGCTGTAGGCGTCCCACATTCGCGGCGGGCATTACCTTTGTGGCTCAGCACTTCCTTCGCCTCTCGTGAGAATATCCCCGCTCGTTGCCTTTCGCCTTTTCCCGCGCCACTCCTGGCTGCTCTGCGGGTTGGCGGCAGGTCTGCTGAGCGGCTGCTCTTCCGAAGGCACCCAGACCACGACGCTGCCGCTGCCCGTCGGCCACTACGAGGGGCCCATCAGCTACCAGGGCACCGAGGTGCGGGTGGCGCTGGACCTGCGGGAGGAAGCACCGGGTAAGCTGGCCGCCGACCTCCACTTTCCGGCGCTGGGCGGCCTGAGCTTTGCCGCCGCCAATGTGCGCTACCAGGAGCCCCAGCTGATGCTGGAACAGCCCGGCACGGCCAGCAAGATTGCTGTGCATGCCATCCGGGAGGGCGACTTTCTGCGCGGCGTCTTCACGCTCGATAGTATAAAAGCGGAGTTTGTGTGGGTGCGGCGCGGGCAGGCGGCCCCGCGGGCCTACCAGCAAAAGCCCCTCGCGCTGCAAGCCAACGGCCGAGCCCGGCGCCTGCTGCTGCTGATACCCACTGATACGCTGAGCCGGCATCCGGCGGTAGCCTTGGTGGCCGATGCCGCGTCGGCGGCTACGGCGGCGGCCCGCGCCGATTTGCTGGCCCGCCAGGGCTTTCTGGCCGTGGTGGTGCCCGTCGGTACCGTGCCCGAGGGCGACTCCACCGAGCTGCGCAACGTGGCCGCGACGTTCCAGGCCCTGCGCCGCCACGCCGCCGTCGACTCGGCCCGGGTGGGGCTGTGGCTGCGCGGCCCCAATGCCGTGCGGGTGGTAGAAACCGTGGGACTGATGACGCCCGCTCCCGGCTTTATGGTATTGGAAAACGTGGAGGCTACCGCCGCCGCCGAGGCCCAGCCGTTTCAGCAGCTGAGCAAGCTCCGCATTCCGACCCTGGCCTTGTACGCGGCCAACGACACCAGCCTGAACGCCCGCGACAGTGCCCGGCGGCTGCGCGCGGCCGTGGGCGCGCGCGGCGGCTCGCAGGTGCGCGTCATTCCCCAGGCCACCGCCGACTTCCTCGTACCCGGCCGCCTGAGCCCGGATGGTAAATGGACCTGGCCCCAGCCCGCCCCCGGCTTCGCCGAAACCCTGCTGCCGTGGCTGCGCCAGCGCGCCGCCCGCTAAGCTGATAACCAGCCGCCACCCGGCCCGAAGCTCCAGCTACCCCACCCGAAGCGCCGCGCACAGCGCCCGAAGCCGCAGGCACAGCACCCGAAGCCTCGTACACAGCATCCGAAGAGGTAAGCACAACGCCCGAAGTTCCAGCCATACCGACCGAAGCGCCGACCACAACGACCGAAGAGGCATCCCATAGCTATTTGAAGGCTTAGGGGCTCTTTTCCAGGGTTTTGGTCGGGGAGGGCGCGGCTTCGGGCGGCCCGGTAACTAATTGGAGCGGTGCTCTTAGAGAATCAGCAGGCCCTTCTCGCGCAGCTGCTGCCAGGCCGGCGAGGCCAGGAAGGCTTCGAAGCTTAGGCCGGCCGCGCTGGCCGGGAAGGTGGCGGCGGCTTCTTTCAGCAGCACTTTCGTGTCGTAATCGGTGCTGAGGGTGGTGAGCAACTGGTGCAGCCAGGCCCCGATGGGCGCCTGGGTTTTCACTTCGAAATCTTCGGCCTGCTCGTAGAACGTCAGCACGGCCCGCTGGCCCTTCTTGTGCTCGGTGTAGCCTAGCTCGGGCACGTTGCCCAGCCAGAACAGGCGCTGGTTCTGCTTAACGAAATCCGGCTTGCCAGGGTCCTGCAACGCCTGCTGGATCAGGTGGCGCGGCACTTTTGCATGCGGCGTTTTGAAGTCGAACCAGAAGCTCAGGGGCTCTTCCAGCGCCACGCCGTGCATGTAGTTGTAAAGGGCTTTGGCCAGGCCGGGGCCGAACTTTTCGTGGTTGGTGCCGGTGGGGTCGTCGTGCCACAGGTCGTTCCAGGCGAAGTCGCCGGGCTCGGGGCCGATGGGCACCACCTGGTACTTGGCCGGGTTTTTTCCCACGGGCGAGTGGGCCGTCATGGCGAAGCGGTGCCAGTAGCCGCTCTGCACGATGCCCGCCCCGAAGAGCTGGCGCACCACTTCCAGCGCGTCCACGGTTTCCTGGGTGGTCTGGGTCGGGAAGCCGTACATCAGGTAGGCGTGCACCATGATGCCGGCCTGGGTGAAGCCGTCCGTCACGCGGGCCACCTGGGCAATGGTGACGCCCTTTTCCATCAAAGCCAGCAGCCGGTCGGAAGCTACTTCCAGCCCGCCGCTCACGGCAATGCAGCCCGAGGCGGCCAGCAGCCGGCACAAATCGGGCGAAAAGGTTTTCTCGAAGCGGATGTTGCCCCACCAAGTAATCTTCACCTGCCGCTTGAGCAGCTCCACGGCCAGGTCGCGCAGGGCCAGGGGCGGGGCGGCTTCGTCCACGAAGTGAAAGCCGGTCTGCCCGGTCTGGGCCACAATCTGCTCAATCCGGTCGACGAGCAAGGTGGCCGGGGCCGTTTCGTAGCGCGAAATGTAGTCGAGCGTCACGTCGCAGAACGAGCAGCGCTTCCAGTAGCAGCCGTGGGCAATGGTGAGCTTGTTCCAGCGCCCGTCGCTCCAGAGCCGGTGCATGGGGTTCAGCACCTCAATCACCGACAGGTACTCGCTCAGCGGCAGGTCGCTGTAGTCGGGCGTGCCCACCTCGGTGTGCGGCACGTCGGGGTGCGGATGGTTGATGTATTCGACCACACCGGCCGCGTTGCGCAGGAAGGTGCGCTGCAAATCGGCCGTCGTGAGGGTGCCGCGCAAGTATTCCAGCAGGCGCAGCCAGGGTCCTTCACCGTCGTCGAGGGTCAGGAAGTCGATGTAGTCGAAAAAGCGCGGCTCCCGGATCTGGCGCAACTCGGTGTTGGGGTAGCCGCCGCCCATCAGGGTTTTGGCCTGGGGCCGCAGCTCTTTTACCCGGCCGGCCAGGCGCAGGGCCCCGTAGAGGTTGCCGGGAAAGGGCACCGAGAAGCCCACCACGTCGGGCGCGGTGCGGGCCACCAGCTCGTCGAGCAGCTCCAGCAGCATCTGGTCGAGCAGGTTGGGTGGGGTTTGCAGGGCCTCGTGCATGGCGTCGAACGAGGTGGCCGACATGCCCAGCCGCTCGGCGTAGCGCGAGAAGCCAAACTGCGGCCCCACGGTTTCCTTGATCAGGTCGCCGAGGTCTTCCAGGTAAAGCGTAGCCAGGTGCCGGGCCTGGTCGGTGAGGCCCAGGGTGCCGAAAGCGGCTTCCAGGTCGGCAATGTTGTCGAAGCGGGCCGCCTCGGGCAAAAACCGGCTGTGGCAGATGCGCGGGGCCAGGGTGTTGTCCTTGTTCTGCAAAAACCGGATAACCGGCCCAATGGTGGCCAGGTAGCTGCGCTGCAGCCGCACCATGCGCCGGGCATTGTCGCTCAGCTCGAACCCGCCGGCCTCAATGGCGGCAAATACCCGCCGCAATCCGCTTTGCGAAAACAGCCGCAGCACCAGCTCCAGGCCCAGGTCGGCCTGCGCGACGTGGTAGCCGCGCCCGGTCAGGAACCCCTTGATGTAGGGCGTGGCCGGATACGGCGTATTCAGCTGGGTAAGCGGCGGGGTAATGAGCAGGATGCGGGGAGACGATGTAGGCACGGCAGCAACAACCGCAAACTAGCGGCAATGGTGCCGCAAAGGTACGGCTTGATGGGTTGTAGTATCTTTCCCACCTACTTCCAGCTTGTGCGCATGAGTTCACCCGATATGTTGCCAAAAATTTCCGGCTATGAAGCTCGCGAGCTACTCCGGGTCGGAAAACCGTTGCATGGGTATTATATCGTGGGGCTGCTACTGCTGGAGGAAAACGATACTGGCTATCCGGTTACAATCGACCATTGCTGGATTGATGAGCTGACCGCCATCAGCATAAGCTTCGAATGCCCTGTCAGGTTGCTGAATTCCCACTTTGTGCGCTGCCAGTTCACATTTGTATACTTTTTACAGGGCTTAGTCATTGAAAGCTGCCTGTTCGAGCAATCCTTGGACTTCCAGGCTGGTGGGCACAATAAGCCAGGTTTTCCGGTCCGGCTGCTGGGCAATACTTTTAATGGGTTTGTTAACTTTTTCGACTGCTGGTACGAAGCCGATGTACAAGTAGAGGCCAATACGTTTCAGGCCGGAACCAACCTGCTGGGCGCACCAGCCACTATTCCGGTCACCATCGACGGAATAGTGCTCATTCAACATAACACCGGCGACTTGGCCCGCAATGATGAAGGCAGCGAGTAAGTGTCTATGACTTGTATGGTGTCTGAAACTGACCGTAGAACAGAAAAGCAACGGCAGATGAAAACGTCTGGGCCGTAAACCCTGTAAAAAAGCACTTGGGGTATTGGAAGACCAGTTGCTTCCAATACCCCAAGGAGTAAAGTTCGTTATACGGAATGGGCCGTTGTGCGGGCAAAAACGTGCCCGCGCGCCGCCGAGCTTACGCCAGCTGGTCCAGGGAAAGGCGCTTGGGCATCAGGTCGCGCCGGAACTCACTGACCGAGCGGCCCGTGACCTGGCGGAACTGGTTGCTCAGGTGCTGGCCGCTGCTGTAGCGCATCTGGTCGGCAATTTCGCTCAGCGTCATTTCGCCGTAGCTCAGCATTTCCTTCACCCGCTCAATTTTCAGGCGGATCAGGTATTTCTCAATCGTGAGGTTGGCCGTGCGCGAAAACACCTTGCTCAGGTGCGAGTAGGTGGCCGCAAACCGCTCGGTCAGGAAGGCCGAGGTGGTCAGGGGCATGCGGGCGGTACGCAGGTGTTCCAGGTACTCGCCCAGGGCTCCTTTGATTTGCTCGGTGAGCTGGTCGGCCCGGCCCATGAGCACTTCGAAGCCGGCCTCGTGCAGAAGCGGGGCCAGCACGGCCGGGTCGGCGGGCGTGGTATGGTCGAGCTGCGCCTGGCCCAGCGTGACCTGGGTAGGGCGGTAGCCCGCCTGTTCGAGAAGGTGCCGCACCGCGTCGATGCACCGGGGGCACACCATGTTCTTAATGTGGAGAAGGGTCGTTTTCACGGGTGTTTTGGAGTGTTCTGCCGCGGAACAGGCCGCGTGGGTTTCCGATTATTTGCTGCAACCGTAGCCGAAACGGGACGGGCGCGCCGCACAGGTTCTGCGGGCTCGGCCGACCATTCCTTACCAAACCAACGAGTAGCTGCCCAGTTTACAAACGGCACAATGGCCAGAAACGTAACAGCTAAGAGCCAGAATATTACGAAAAAAGCGCTGAATAATCGACCAAAGAAATGATTGGAGAAACCAAAAACGTAGATGACGAGCAGCAGTGCCAGGAAAAAACTTACGCCGGCCAATACCCCGGCTCGGCGCAGCAGGGCAGGAGTAAACAGCGAGGCGGGAGCGAAACGATTCATAGGTACAACTGAGCAACAAAGATACTGGTTCAGCAGTTTCGGCGCTGCCAGCCCAGAGCGGCTCCCGCCGGCCGGCGCTTTTTGGCGGGCGGCGGGTTTCTTTCAGCTAGCCAGACTTCTATATTAGAGGCCGTAGCGGGCCACCTGCCGGGCATACGTAAGAACCACGGCGGCGGCCAGCCGTAGGAATAGCCTCAGCTCTGTACTTTTCACTTCCAACCCATGAAAACCTTTCTGCTCCGACCCCTGGCCCTGGCTTTGCTGCTGGCTGCGGCATCCCTCACGGCCTGCAATACCGGCACCGACAGCGGCGACACCAACGTCGAGCGGGGTGCCGATAAAACCAAAGACCCCGACCCCGGCCAGATGAGCACCTCCGACACCAACGGCTCGGCCGGCGACACGGCCAAAGTCACGACCGGCAAAGACCTCTACGACCGCGCCGGCGACGCCAAAGACCGCAACAACGACGGCATCGAGGACTAGCCGCCCCAGCTGCTTCAGCAACAAAAAGCCCTTCTGCCGGATACGCAGAAGGGCTTTTTGCTAGCTCAGAAAGACACTCAGGTTAGTAAAAAATAAAGCCGTTGGGGAACATCCCGACCGTAAACGAGTCGATGGCCGCCCCGGTGGACTGGAAGCGGATAAAGCGCCCCGCCGTGGTGTAGGGCGCCACCGAGCCGTACACGGTGTTGTCCTTAGGGTCGATGCCCAGGCCGTAGAAGCTGCGCCGGATCAGGGGCGTGGTGGGCAGGGCCTTGTCGTTGATGCTCATACGGTACACGCCTTTGCTGTAGATGAAATACAGCTGGCTTTTGCTGCCGTCAATCTGCAGGTGGCCGGGAAAGCCGACCGTCGAGGCAAACTCCAGGCGCTGCACCGTGGTGGGCGAGGCGGGCAAGAAGCTGTAGAGCGTGCCTTTGGTAGAAGTAGCCGGGTCGATTTCGTAGTTGGGGGTATAGCCGGCAAAACCGCCGCAGAGCACCCACACCCGGCCGTTCTGGTCGACGGTCAGGCTGTTGGGCGCGTCGCCCACCGTGAGCAGCGTTTCCTCGGTATCGGTGGCGGTGTTAATCACCGAAACGGTGTTGCTGCCGCTGTTGGCCACGAACACCTTGCCGCCGGCTATTACCAGCTGCTCGGGTGCCTCGCCCCGCAGCGCAATGCTCTTGGTAACGGTGTTCGTCGTCAGGTCGATAACCGACAGGCGGCCATTCACGCCGTAATCGACCCACTCCGTCACGTAGGCTTTCTGGTTGGAAAGGGCGGCAAAGTAGCGGGGCTTCTTCAGGCCGCTGATGGTTTTGACGGCCCGCTTCGCGCTTTTCAGCTCCGGCAGGCGCACCACCTCAATCTTGTTGCTCTGCGTCACTACCACGTAGCCCACCGTATCCACTACGGCCATCGACTGCACGTTGTCGCCGAGGGGGCGGGCGTTGGCCGTTTTGAAGGCGTCCACGTCGGTTACCTTTTTCGAGGCCGTGTTGAAGATACTCACCGCACCGTTGGGCGTGTTGAAGTTGCCCTCATTCACGATGAAGACGTTGTTGGTGAGCTGCACGGGCTCGGGCTGGGTTTCCTCAGGGTCGCAGCTCAGCAGGGCCAGGGCCGAAAAGCCCAGCAGGGCCACCCGGATTCCGGCGGCAGGGGAAAGAAATTTGGAGAACATAACGGGGAAAAGGAGTGAATAAATCGGTAGAAAGCCGGTGCTAATGCCAGGCCACGCGCAAGCTTAGCTGAGCCGAGCGGGGCGGCATGGCCCGGTAGGCGTAGTTCTGGTACACGGCGTTGGTGAGGTTGTAGCCCTGGGCCAGCACCGTGAGCTGCCAGGCCGGGCGCACCACCACGGTGCGGGCCAGCGTGGCGTGCAGCAGCAGGTATGAGGGCAGAAAATCGGTGGCCGAGTT
Organism: Hymenobacter aquaticus; assembly: GCF_004765605.1. Classification (NCBI taxonomy): domain Bacteria; kingdom Pseudomonadati; phylum Bacteroidota; class Cytophagia; order Cytophagales; family Hymenobacteraceae; genus Hymenobacter; species Hymenobacter aquaticus. The sequence goes on from NZ_SRLC01000002.1 coordinate 920,933, forward strand.
GTCGGTAAACCGATAGCCCGTCACGCTGAGCGTCGTGGTCAGCTGCCAGTGGCGCCAGGCTTGGTCGGTAGTCAGCACGCCGGTGTGCAGGGGCACGTAGCGCATCTGCCGGCCGGTGGGGTTCTGGTCGGTGGCGTAGCCCCTGGTTTTTTCTGCCTGTGTGAAGCTGTACGCCAGTCGGCTGCTGAGTCGGTACTGCCCGCGCTGCCACATCAGCCGGGTAGTAGCTTCCAGGCCCCGGGTCAGCACCTGGCGCAGATTCAGCGGGGTGCTGTAGTTGAGCGTGGGGTGCGTCGTCCAGTCGACCCAGTCGTTTACCAGCTGGCGGTAGGCCGTCAGCTCGGTTTGCAGGCTGGTGGCTGCCGTGGGCTGCCAGCGGTGCAGCAGGCCGGCTTCGTAGCCCAGGCTGCTTTCGGGCAGCAGGTCAGGGTTGCCGCCGGGCCGCCAGTACCGCTCGTTCAGGGTCGGGGCGCGGTAGCCGCGGGCGGCACTGGCTTTCAGGGTCAGCAGCTGGGTTGCGGTGCTTACAGCCTGCCACTCGGCGCCCACAGTCGGGGCCAGCGGCGGCCGGCGGCCCGGCACCACGGCCTGCCGCAGGTTGGCGCTCAGGTGCAGCCGGGGCCGCGGGTCGTAGCGCAGCAGGGCAAAGCCGGAAAAGCGGTTTTCGGTAATGGGCTGCCCGTAGCCATCGACTTCGGCCGCGAAATGCTGCGCTTCAGCCCCGGCGCGCAAGCTCAGGTTGGGCCGGAAGTTGGCGGTGTACTCGGCCTGGGCCTGGGTGGTGCGTACCCGCGAATTACTCACCAGGTTGCCGTTGAAATAGTTGAGCACGTCCTCAAACCAGGCCCCGCGCACCGACCACTCGGCGCGGCTGGCCACGTGGCGGTAGCCGGTCAGCAGGCGCCGGCTCTGGTCCCGCTCCCGGGCGTGGTCATTCACCGAGCCAATGGCGGGCTGAATGTGGCGGTTGGCGTCGGTCAGCCACACGGCGGCCATCAACTCGCCCTGCTGGCCCACCCGCAGGGTTGCATCCTGGGTCAGGCTCCACTGCGCAAAGTCGGCGTTGGGCTGCCGCCGTCTAATCGGGCCGTCGGCCGACAGGGAGTCGTAATAGAAGTCGTTGCGGGCTTGGCGGTAGGAAGCGGCGCCGCGCACGGCCACTTTCGCGTTGCTGAAGCTGCCTTCCACGCTGCCCGCCCGTAGCCCGAAGCTGCCCGCGTCGGCCTGCACCGTACCCCGCCCGCCCGCGCCCCACACCACCGGCGACGAGAGCAGCACCGCGCCGCCCACGGCCCCGGTGCCGTAAGCCGCGCCGGCCGGGCCGTACTGCACATCCACGCGGGTCGAGCCGTTGGTGGGGAACAGCGCAAAGTCGGCCTCGCCCAGGGAAGGCAGGTTGATGTTGAAGCCGTTCCAGAGCACGGCCGTGTGCCGGGCCGAGGTGCCCCGAATCGAAATGGAGGAAAGCTGGCCGGGCCCGTAGTTTTTCAGGTACACCGGCGTCTGGGCCAGCAGCACGTCGGCCAAGGTACCGGCCCGGTACTGCCCCAGCACGGCCGAATCCAGGGCCATGACGCGGCTGCCCACGGCAAACCGGCCGGGCCGGCTGCCCTGCACGCGCACGGTGGGCAGCTGCTGTAGCCGGGTTATGGCCCGCGCCGAGTCGGGCTGCTGGGCGGTGGCGGCCGCCGGCCACACCAGCAGGGCCAGCAGCCGGCCGGCGCGCTTCAGAAACTGTACACGGTATCCGTTAATCATCCGAACCAAATTTCCGGTTTAGGAAAATTCGGTTCAAAACCTCACGTACGGCCTTCCCGGCTGGGAAAAACCAACGCGAAGCCGAGCCTGAAAACAGGGAAATAGCCGCCCGTCAGAGCCGCCGCTGTCATCATTCTCCGCCTTTCACCCGAAAGCGCTGAACACTACAAAACGCATAGGCAGGTCTCCTGGCTTGCTTCGGGTAGGCCGCCTTCCCATTTCTCGGGTCATTCCGGCTAAAGAATGACCGTCGGCGAAACAGTGGCAGCAAGTGGGCCTACCAATACTAGAAGCGTACAGTTGCGGGGACAGCTCCGGAATTAAACCGGATTCCCTTTTCAGCCGCGCCCCCCAATCGGGGTCTGGCCACCTATAGCGGGGCAAAGATAGGGCGTTTTTGTAATGCGGAACCTAACCGTGGAGCCGGCCCCGCCGTTTGGGCAGAAACCGGCCCTTCGCGGCCCCGGCTTTTCCTGCTCCTTGCTTCTGCTCTATGCCCAAAATCCCGCTTGATTTCTACCGCGGCCCCGACGTCGTTCAGATTGCCCGCGACCTGCTGGGCAAGTACGTGTTTACCAACATCGACGGGGTGCTGACCGGCGGGCGGATCGTCGAAACCGAGGCCTATGCCCACCTCAACGACCAGGCCTGCCACTCGCACCTGGGCCGCTACACGGCCCGCACCAAAGTGATGTACGAGGCCGGCGGCGTGGCCTACACCTATTTGATCTACGGCCGCTACGTGCTGTTCAACCTCATTACCAACGAAGCCGGCAAGGCCGATGCCGTCCTGATCCGGGGCCTGGAGCCCACCGAGGGAGTCCCGGAAATGCTCTTGCGCCGCGGCCTGACGCAGCCCGCCCGCAACCTTACCGGCGGCCCCGGCCTGCTGACCCAGGCCCTGGGCATCACCACCCAGCACTACGGCACCGATTTGACCGGCAACCTGATCTGGCTCGAAGACCACCATGAGCCAGTGCCCGACGAGCTAATCGTAGCCAGCCCCCGCGTCGGTATCGACTACGCCGGCCCCGATGCCGCCCTGCCCTGGCGCTTCCGCCTGAAAGGCAGCCCCTGGACCAGCCCCGCGAAGTGACGTGGAGTATGTGGGAAATGTGCTAATGTGAAGGAATGTGCTCAGGTGCTAATGTGGGAAATGTGCTGAATGTGAAAAATAAAAAAGGCGTGTCATTGCTTCGCTCGCAATGACACGCCTCCGAAATGTGCTGAACGCCCTTATGTGAAAAGCCCTAACGTCAGAGCAGACGTTAGGGCTTCGTAGTAAAAGAACGGGTCATGCTGCGCAGAGGACGGCTTATTTCGTTCCTCGCAATGACACGCCTTTTTTATTTTTCACATTTCTTCCCATTCAGCACATTTCCCACATTAGCACCTTAGCACATTAAACTGCCAGCTTCTCACACACCAGCACGGCCAGGCGGCCTTGCAGGTCGGTGGTGGCAAACATGTAGAGGTGGCCGCCTTCCCGGATGCCGGTGCGGTGCCGGAACTCGGCTACCGAGTCGGGGAAGTTGCGGGTCGTGACGTGGGCGCGCAGCTCGGGGCCGAGGTGGGCCCGCAGGGCGTCCCGGTCGTAGCGCTCCGTGGCCACGATGCGGAAGATGCGGCCCGGGAAGTCGGCGCGGAGCGTGTCGGAGGTGTAGAGGTGGCTGTGCTGGTGCAGCTTGAGCAGCTCGAAGGCCGTGCCCACGCTTTTGAAGCCCCCGGCCTTGAGCACGGCCACGTTGGGCTCGTACAGGTAGTTCTGGGCTTCGGCGTAGCGGGCAACGGCGCGGGTTTCGCGGGCCTTGTTCAGCCGGAACTCCTGCTGCTGCCCGTTGCGCAGCAAATTCACCGTGTAGCGCTCCGGGTCGACGGCCGGCTCGGGGCCCAGCTCATACAGCACCTCTTTGCACTCGTTGTCCACGGCTACCACCCACAGGCGGCGCACCTGCTTCAGCTCCAGCAAGGCCTGCTCGATGTCCAGCATGGGCGAGGTCTTGAGCAGCACCTGCCGGCCCTTGTGCAGCAGCAAAGGCAGAATGCGCAGAATATCCGGCTCACAGTCCTGCAGCCGGTAGATTTTCTTGTCGGCCGAATTGCGGCGGGCCGGGTCCAGGTAAATCCAGTCGAACGTGTCGGGCGTGCTTTTCAGAAAGCTCAGCGCGTCGTCGGCGTGGCAGCTCACGTTGCTGACGCCGAGCTGGGCCAGGTTGTACTGCACCACGGCTACCAGGGCCGGGTCGCGCTCCACGTAGTGCACCTCCGGAATACGGGCCGCGAAGTGCGAGGCATCTACTCCGAAGCCGCCGGTCAGGTCGACCAGACGCTGGCCCTGCACCAGGCTGGCCTTAAACGCAGCCGAGCGGGCCGAAGAAGCCTGCTCGACGGATAAAGCCGGGGGAAAGATCAAATCGGGATTGTCGGCCCACGCCGGCAGCTTGGTGCGGGCTTTCTGGCGGGCCTGGATTTGCCGTACCAAGTCCGGCACCGGCAAGCCCGGATAGCGCCGGGCCTGCAGGGCCAGTTGGGCGGGGTCGTCATGCAGATGGTCGGCAACGTACTGCCGGGCCGCTGCAGGAAGCGGATAGTTCATGCAAGGTGTTTACGGGAAAACGGCGCGAACGGCTTACCGCACGTTCCAGCGCAAAGCTAGCAGCGGCTGGCCATTCTGCGCGGCGGCCAGCCCGATGGTAGCGGGCGTCAGGCGCTGCAGCATGCTGCTATGAGCCGAGGAAAGCCCGGCGTTGTGAGCCGATACCGCGCGCTGAAAACGCTCGTTGGTATGGCGGGTAATAAAGATGTTGGACAGCAGGCTCAGCGTCGCCACGCCAATGGCGGCTTTCTGGGTATCCTTAAAATACTGCTGCTCTCCGTCGCCCGAGAGTACCTGCTGACTGTAGAACGCCACGGCGCCCACGAAGGTGAGTCGCTCGCCGAGAAACAGCCATTTCTGAGCCCGGTAGGCGTTCAGGTTGGCCAAAGCCTCCGGGTTGTTGGCCAGGTAGGGGCGCAGGCGCTGCCCGAAGAAACCGGCATTCACGTAGTCTTCTTCCCGGGTGCTTTCGCCAGTGGTAAAGAAAAAATTGCGCTGGGCGCCATTCAGGCCCCGGGCCTGATCTTCCGGGCTTAAGCGGATGTAAGGCACCTGCTGGGTGGGCGCCTGTTGGGCAAAAGCGGCGGCCGCCGACAGCGAAAGGCCCAGCGACAAGGCCGAAACACGAAGAAGAGACATAGGATGTTGCGAAGGAAAAATAGGCGCGAATACAAATGTACTACTCTGTGCAATAGCTCCCTAAGACGTTGGTCGAGGAAATAATCCTATTCATCTAGAAAAACTTTGCCCAGCCTATCCAACAAAAGCCGCTGGTCTTACGTTCTGTCGGCAAGTTGAAACTGTACCTACTTTTTCCCTAGCGTATGAAAACCCTCGTAAACACTCTACAGCGCCGTTTTTTGTTGGCCGCAGTTCCTGCTGCCCTGATCTTCGGCGGCTGCAGCAAAGACGACGACCCAGTGGGACCAACGCCTGACCAAGGCCGGGTACTCCTCGTGCACGCCGCGCCATCATCGAGCGCCCAAGTAAAGTTTGTGGCCAATGACAACAAGGAAGTAAGCTCGCTTGCTTACGGTACGCAGAGCCAATACACAAGCGTAGCTGCCGGGTCGCAATCCATCAAAGTAAACGATGCCACAACGGGGCAGACTGCCGTGACGCAGGCCTTGGCCGTAGAAAAGGATAAAAGCTATTCGGTTTTTGCTTACTCTAAAGATCCTACTATCGGCTCTATTGCCAGCTTAGCCGTCACCGACGACTTAACGCCTCCCTCAACTGGCAAAGCTAAAATTCGTCTAGTGCACTTGGGTGTAAGTGTTGCTAACGTGGTTAATTTGTCGGTACCAGCGCCACTTGCCGGCAATACCGATGTTGTTACCGGTGTTGCTTTCGGTACTCCTTCTTCTTTCGTAGAAATCAATCCTGGTCCCTACAATTTGGCTGTTTCCGTTGGGTCTGGTCTGACCGCTACTACGGAAGCCTCTGTGGGCGATGGTAACGGTAACACTGGCGTGACCCGAAACTACGAGGCCGGAAAAATTTATACGGTGGTCCTGCGGGGTATCAAAAATACCACGGGTGCCATTGCTGAGCCCCTGCGCTTGCGCGCCACGCTTATTACCAATAATTAGGACCCTCAGAGCTGTCTGCTAAAGGGTGTTCCTGCCGAAGCCAAGAAGCCTATCCTGCGGGGTAGGCTTCTTGGCTTCGCTAACATTTTGGCTACCTTTATAGTTGAATCGCAAATATCTTACTGCATCATGGTCGAAACCACCACGAAAACGTACGTTCCGTACAAAGTAAAGGACATGTCGCTGGCCGAATGGGGCCGCAAAGAAATCCGGTTGGCTGAGGCCGAAATGCCGGGTCTGATGTCCCTGCGCGAAGAGTTTGGCGCTTCGCAGCCCCTCAAGGGCGCGCGCATCGCGGGCTGCCTGCACATGACCATCCAAACGGCGGTTCTCATTGAAACGCTTATCGCCCTGGGTGCCGACGTAACCTGGTCGTCCTGCAACATCTTCTCGACCCAGGACCACGCCGCCGCGGCTATTGCCGCCGCCGGCATTCCGGTATACGCCTGGAAAGGCATGAACGAAGAGGAGTTCAACTGGTGCATCGAGCAGACGCTGTACTTCGGCGAAGACCACCAGCCCCTGAACATGATTCTGGACGACGGCGGCGACCTGACCAACATGGTTCTGGACCGCTTCCCCGAGCTGGCCGCCGGTATCAAAGGCATTTCCGAGGAAACCACCACGGGCGTACTGCGCCTGCTGGACCGCGTGAAAAACGGCTCGTTGCCGATGCCCGCCTTCAACATCAACGACTCGGTAACCAAGTCGAAGTTCGATAACAAATACGGCTGCAAAGAGTCGGCCGTGGACGCTATCCGCCGGGCTACCGACGTGATGATGGCCGGCAAGATTGCCGTGGTGGCCGGTTACGGCGACGTCGGAAAAGGTACCGCCGCTTCGCTGCGCGGGGCCGGCGCCCGGGTTATCGTCACCGAAATTGACCCCATCTGCGCCCTGCAAGCCGCTATGGACGGCTACGCCGTGAAGCGCATGGAAAATGCCATCAAGGAAGCTGACATCGTGGTAACCGCTACCGGCAACTGCGACATCATCACCGAACAGCACTTCCGCGCCCTGAAAGACAAGGCCATTGTCTGCAACATCGGTCACTTCGACGATGAAATTGACATGGCTTGGCTGAACACCAACTACGGCCACACCAAAGACACGGTGAAGCCCCAGGTGGACCTGTATAACATCGACGGCAAGGAAGTAATCATCCTGGCCGAAGGCCGCCTCGTGAACCTGGGCTGCGCGACGGGTCACCCGTCGTTCGTGATGTCGAACTCGTTCACGAACCAGACGCTGGCGCAACTGGAGCTGTGGCAGAACTCGGCCGCCTACGAAAACAAGGTGTACACCCTGCCCAAGCACCTCGACGAGAAAGTTGCCCGTCTGCACCTGGCCAAAATCGGGGTGGAGCTGGATGAGCTGAAGCCTAAGCAGGCCAGCTACATCGGCGTAGAAGTGCAAGGCCCGTTCAAATCGGACCTGTACCGCTACTAGGCGCTATTTCTTAGCCTGTTTTTTCAGCCCGCCCGAAGCTTTTCGGGCGGGCTTTTTTGTGGCGGTTGGCGCCGGCAGATGCGCCAGGTACGGCTTCACGTAGCTGTTTCGGGGAAACATCTGTAGGGTGAGCTGCCCGTAGTGCCGGCACATGGCCGCGTCGCCGACGTGGTAGAAGCACTCAGTCAGGTAAGCCAGGACTTGCTCGTGCAAGGGTGTGCCGGCGTAAGCTGGCTTTGGCGCGGCCAGCAAAAACTGCGAAATGCTCAGAATAGCCTCGGGCCACTGCTGGTTGTCCATGTAGAGCGTGCCGAGCTTCCAGTAGGCTTCGGCAAACCACACGTCCACGTTCAGGGTAGAGTCGTTCTGCGGTACGGCCCCGTCCAGCTGCGTGATGAGGCGCTGGTAGAGCGTGTAGGCGCGGGGCTTGCTGTCGTCAATCTTGTACAGGGCCCGGGCCAGCTGATAGGTCACAAACGGATTCTGGGGCTCGCGCTGCCCGGCTTCCTCCAGCAGCGCGGCCGCCCGCGCGTACTGTCCCTGCTCATACGCCGCCTCCGAATCGAGGATCTGCAGGCCGTACCGGGCCGAGCGGACCAGCGGCGTCTGGTCGGCCTGCCCAACGGTTTGCCCGGCTTCGACCCGGCTGCCGATCAGGGTCGTGTCAAACTCGACGTGGATAATATTAATCGTATTGATGTGCTTCGGCAATGCTGCCTGCGGGCCGTACAGGCGGTAGTTGGACTGGCCATAGCCCATAATGGGCCATAGCAGGCAGAAAAGTAGGACGTGAGCTAACCGGCGCATCGGGGCAAGTATTCAGGCGAATAAGGCAGAGGCTAAAGCTCGAAAGATAAATCGATAGTGCCAGCCCGGTATTTCGGCCGATATTTGTTTTCCTATGCCCCCCGTTTCTCTCTCCGTCGTGATTATCACCTTCAACGAGGAAGCCAACATCGGCCGCTGCCTGGAGGCGCTGCAGGATGTAGCCGACGACGTGGTGGTGGTCGATTCCTTTTCCACTGACCAAACGGTCGACATCTGCCGCCGGCACGGCGTCCGGGTGGTGCAGCACGCTTTTGCGGGCTACGTCGAGCAGAAAAACTACGCCACTGCCCAGGCCCGCCACGACTACGTATTGCAGCTCGACGCCGACGAAGTGCTGACCGATGCGCTGCGAACTTCCATCCGGGCCACGAAAGCCAACTGGCAGCACGCGGGCTACACCCTGGCCCGCCTCACCAACTACTGCGGCACCTGGGTGCGGCACGGCGGCTGGTACCCCGACCGGAAGCTGCGCCTCTACGACCGGCGGCTGGGCCAGTGGGAAGGGCTGCTGCTGCACGAGCGGTTTGAGGTAGCGCCCGGGCAAACGGTCGGCGCGCTGGCCGGCGACGCGCTGCATTACTCCTACCACTCCGTCGAGCAGCACGTGAGTCAGCTCAACCGCTTCACCAGCATTTCGGCCGCCGAGCTGGCCTTGCGCGGCAAAACCCAGGTCACGCTGTTTCATCTGCTGCTGAAGCCGGTCTGGAAGTTCGTGCACGGCTATTTCTTCCGGCTGGGCTTTCTGGATGGCTTTGCCGGCCTGTGCATCGCCACCATTTCGGCCTGGGGCGTATTCCTGAAATTCGCCAAGCTGCGCACCCAGTCTGCCACTCCCGCTGCTCCGCTGTCCGCATGAGAACTTTCCTCGTTAGTCGAACCGATGCTATTGGCGACGTGGTGCTGACCCTGCCCGTGTGCGGCCTGCTCAAGCAGCAGGTGCCCGGCTGCCGGGTGGTCCTGATCGGGCGCACCTATACCCAGGCCGTCGCCGAAGCCTGCCCGTGGGTGGATGATTTTCTCAACGCCGATGAGCTAAGCAAACTAGGGGAGAAGGAGCAGGTAGCGCAGCTGCGCCAGTACAAGGCCGAAGCCATACTCCACGTTTTCCCCAACAAGCTGCTGGCCCGCACGGCCCAGAAGTCCGGTATTCCCATCCGAATTGGCACGCGCAACCGCTGGATTCACTGGCTGACCTGTAACCGGCTGGTAGCTCTGAGTCGGCGCCATTCTCTGCTGCACGAGGCCCAGCTCAACCTGAAGCTGCTGCGGCCGCTGGGCTTGCCCGCCGAGCTGCCCCTGGCGGCCGTGGCCCCGCTGGTGCAGTTGCGCGCCACGGCTACTCTGCCCGCCGACGTTCGGGAGCTGCTGGCCGCCCGCACGGGCCGTCAGCTCAACGTTGTGCTGCATCCCCGCTCCCGGGGCAGTGCCCGCGAATGGGGCCTCGACCATTTTGGTACCCTGGTTCGGCTGCTGCACCAGGCCGGGCACCGGGTGTTCATTACCGGTACTGCGGCGGAAGGCGAGGAGCTGGCTGCGTGGCTGCACGAGCACGCTACCTTTCTGGCCGGCAATCTGACGGGTCGCCTTTCCCTGGCTGAGCTGCTCAGCTTCATTCAGCAGGCCGATGGGCTGGTGGCCGCCAGCACCGGGCCCCTACACCTGGCCGCGGCGCTGGGGCGGCACGCGCTGGGCCTCTATCCGCCCATGCGGCCCACGCACCCCGGCCGCTGGGCACCCTTGGGCCCCCACGCCGAATACCTGGTTTTCGACCGGCCCGACTGCTCTGACTGTCGCGCTGTGCCGGCCGCCTGCACCTGCATCAAGGCCATAGCCCCCGTCGAAGTAGCCAGTCACATTCTAAGCTGGCAGCCGTTGCCCTCTGCCCAATCCTAGCGTTATTGCAGCTTTGAATGTATGCTATGATGCCGTCCGTAGGGTGGAGTGCGTTCCGTAGGGCCTATCAGGATGGGCGACTGTCGCAGTATTTGCTGGTAATAGCTTGTCTGGCGGGTGTCGTTGGGTTGTTTGCCGCGCGGGCCCTGGTATCCCTGAGTCCGGTGGCCGGCGTGGTAGCCGCCCTGCTCAACCCCGATCTGCGCCGGCAGATACCCCGCTGGCTGCGCAACGGCGCGGCTATCCGGCTGGCGCTGCTCTACGCGCTGCTGTTGCTCAGCGGCCTCTACACCTCGGCCTGGGACGTCTGGCGGCACGAGTTGTTCCGGCAGCTGCCGCTGCTGGGCGTGCCGTTGGCCTTCGCCCTGGCCGTGCCCCTGAGCCGCCAGCAACGGTATGCCGTGGGATGCTTCTTCACCGTGGGCGTCGCCCTGATTGGAGCCTTTACCCTGGGCAAGTATCTGCTAAACCCGGCGCAGGCCAATCTGCTCATCAACCAGGGCCAGAATATTCCATCGGTTACGCGCATTTTCCACATCCACTTCAGCATCATGCTGGTGCTGGCCGTGTATTTCGGCTTTTTGTTGCAGCGTGAGGCCTCGGCCCCGGCCGCCCTGCGCTGGCTCTTGCGCCTGTCGGTGCTGCTGTGCGTCGTGGTGCTGCACGTGCTGGCCTATCGCACGGGACTGCTGGCGCTCTACGCCACGCTGTTGGCCGATGTCGTGCTGACGGTGGTGCTCAACCGCCGGTTTGTGGTAGGTCTGGGCCTGCTGGCTTGCCTGGTCGTTGTGCCGCTGGCGGCTTACTGGAGCTTGCCTTCCATGCAGCGGCGCGTCGGCGGCTCAGTATACGATGTGGAGCAGTTCGCTAACGGCCACGACATCAACAACTCTTCCCTCTCACAGCGCTTGGCTGCTTGGCAGACGGCACAGCGGCTGGCCGGCCGTAACCCCTGGCTCGGCGTGGGGCCCGCCGACACCTACGATGCCATGATGCGCGAGTACGAATGGCACGACTACGGCCTGCGGCCCGAAAACCGGGCCATGATTCATAACCAGTATTTACACTATCTGGTGGCCAGCGGCTTAGTGGGCTTGTTCCTGTGGCTGCTGGTGCTACTTACGCCTTTGTTGCAACCCGCGCTGCGACAGAACCCGTACGTAGTGCATTTCCTGGTGATAATGGCAGTGGCCATGCTGGTCGATTCCCTGCTGGAAGTGCAGATTGGCTTCAACCTTTTCGTTTTTCTCTACGGATTCCTCGTAGTAAGCACGGAAAGGCAGGTTCAAATGGCCCAACAAAACCCTGCTTGAGCGGATTAGTATAATCTGTACATTTGTTTACACGCCTGCCGACTCACACCTGACGCAGCCGCAATTTTTTAGCGCCCATGAGCGATTCTCCCGAACGGGTTCCGAAGTTGAGCAAAGAGGAAAAAGACCGCCGGTTTCAGGCGGAATTGATGCCCGTGCTCGACTCACTCTACAACTTTGCCTTCCGCCTGACCCTCGACGAGGACGACGCCAACGACCTCGTCCAGGAGACCTATTTGAAGGCATATCGCTTCTTCGAGTACTTTGAGCAGGGAACCAACGCCAAAGCCTGGCTGTTTCGCATCCTGAAAAATTCGTTTATCAACGACTTCCGCAAGAAAAGTAAGCAGCCCGCTAAAGTCGACTACAGCGAAATAGAGGGCTACTACAATACGGAAGACGTGGAGAGCGACGGTGACGCGGGTAGCACCTCGTCGGACATGCGGCAGCAAGCCGTGCGCGACCTCATCGGCGACGAAGTGGCCAGCGCCCTGAACTCGCTGCCGGTTGACTTCCGCACCGTCATTATCCTCTGTGACCTGGAAGGGTTTACGTATGAGGAAATGGCGAAAGTTTTGGATATTCCAATTGGAACTGTCCGCTCCCGTCTGCACCGGGCGCGCAATTTCCTGAAGGAGAAACTAGAAAAATACGCAAAATCAATGGGCTACGGTAACGATATCGATGGCTCTGATGTTGGGGACGAAAACGAATAAACATTTACACCGGGCTCGGTTATGGAAAACACTGCTACTACATCAACCAATCAGCAAGCTGCTTCTCAAGTGGAAGGGGCCGATTGTGAACGCGTGAATACAATTCTCGACCAACTCATCGTAGGCCAGGAGCCTAGCATGGAAGACGAAGAGTACTTTGTCAGCCATGCTGAAGATTGCTCACCATGCTTTGACAGCATAGAGAAGCAGCAGGTTTTTATCGACTTCCTAGCCCAGCATGTCGGCCGGAAAGGAGTGCCAACTTCGCTTTCGCAAACAATTTTAGCGCGCGTTCAAGCAGAAATGGCCTAATTTTACCCCATGCAGGGTAAAATCATAGCTTTTTCGGCTCCTTCCGGCGCCGGCAAAACCACTATCGTCCACCGGCTCATGGACCAGATTCCGGAGCTGAGCTTTTCCATTTCGGCCTGTACGCGTGATAAGCGCGGCCGCACCGAAGCCAACGGCAAGGACTATCACTTCATTTCCGTTCAGGAATTCCAGGAGAAAATTCGTCACGACGAGTTTGTCGAATGGGAGGAAGTGTACGAGGGTGCTTTCTATGGCACGCTCAAGTCGGAGATTGAGCGCATCTGGGAAAGCGGCAAACACGCCATTCTGGACGTGGACGTGAAAGGTGGGCTTAGTATCAAGGAGTTTTACAAAGACCGTGCCTTGGCCATTTTTGTGAAGCCCCCGTCGCTGGAAGTGCTGGAAGAGCGGCTGCGCGCCCGCGCCACCGATTCGGCCTCCAGCATCTCGGCCCGGCTGTACAAGGCCAATTTCGAGCTGACTTTTGAGGATCGGTTTGACGTGACGGTCGTGAACGACGATCTGGACCACGCCACAGCCGAAGCCGCGAAGCTGGTCCGCGACTTTATTACCGCCGAGCCCGCCATTTTGTGAAGCCGCACCCCAAAGTAGGGCTGCTTTTTGGCTCGTTCAACCCCATTCATACCGGCCACCTGATCCTGGCCAACTTCATGGCCACGCATACCGATCTGGATGCGGTGTGGCTGGTGGTGTCGCCCCAGAGCCCGTTCAAAGTAGGGCAGGAGATGCTGGGCGAGGAAGAGCGGTTTGAGCTGGTTAGCCTGGCTATTCAGCGTAACGACCGGCTGCGGGCCCTGGACATTGAGTTTGCCATGCCCAAGCCCAGCTATACCATCGACACGCTCGATGAGCTGCGCCAGCAGTATCCCGACCACAGCTTTGTGCTGCTAATGGGCGAAGACAACCTGCCGGGCCTGCCGCGCTGGAAGCAGGCCGACCGGATCCTGGCCGAGCACGCCGTGTACGTGTACCCGCGGCCGGGCGTCGATGCTACCGACGTGAATGCTCACCCGGGCGTGCAGGTAGTAGATGCGCCGCTGCTCGACATTTCCGCCACGTTTATCCGCGACTGTGTCCGGGCGGGCAAGTCTATCCGCTACCTGGTGCCCGAGGCCGTGGAGGCGCGGATTCTGGAAAAGGGATTCTGGCAATAGTTTAAAAGTAGTTTCCAACAAAAAGCCCCGTCAGGTACCTGACGGGGCTTTTTGTTGGTCGTAAGTGAAATCAGATGGTCATGATTTCAGCTTCCTTCTTGCTCAGCAGGTCATCTACCTTGCTGATATAGGAATCGGTAGCCTTCTGCACTTTGGCTTCGGCATCCTTGATGGCGTCTTCGGCGGCGCCATCCTTGAGCAGCTTCCGCAGCGAGTCGTTGACGTCTTTGCGGATGCCGCGGATGCGGACTTTGCCCGATTCCGACTCCGTTTTGGCCTGCTTTACCAAGTCGCGGCGGCGCTCCTCCGTCATGGGTGGAATGTTCAGGCGCACGCCTTCCGCATCCGACTGGGGGTTCAGGCCCAGGTCACTGTTTTTGATAGCCTTGGCTACTTCGGCAATAATGTTCTTCTCCCAGGGCTTGATGAAGATGGTGCGCGCGTCGGGAGTCGTGATGTTGGCAACCTGGCTAACCGGCGTGGGCGTGCCGTAATAATCGACCCGCAGGCCATCCAGCATAGCCGGCGACGCTTTACCAGCCCGAATGCGGCTCATTTCCTGGCTGGTATGTTGCAGCGACTTGGCCATTGACTCTTCGGCTTCGCTGAGGTAGAACTGAATTTCTTCGTCCATAATAAAACGGTGAATGAAAGTAGTGACGGGGAAGGAACCGAGGGCTTACGCCTGCTCGGTGGGGGTGGTAACAGTGGGTTGCAGGGCGCTGTGCTTGGGGTCCAGGTTTTTGCCCACCGAGCCATTCATGGAAACCCGGGTGCCGACGGTTTCGCCCTCAATGAGGCGCTGCAGGTTGCCCGGCTTGTTCATGTCGAAAACGATGATGGGCAGGTTATTTTCCTTGCACAACGTGAAGGCCGTCATGTCCATTACGTTGAGGTTCTTTTCCATCACCTCGTCGAACGTAATTTCCGGGTAGCGCGTGGCCGAAGGGTCTTTCTCCGGGTCGGCGGTGTAGATACCGTCCACGCGGGTACCTTTCAGCACCACGTCAGCTTCAATTTCGATGGCCCGCAGCGAAGCGGCCGAGTCGGTGGTGAAGTAGGGCGAGCCAATGCCGGCCCCGAAGATAACGACGCGGCCTTTTTCCAGGTGGCGCAAGGCCCGGCGCCGGATGTAGGGCTCACACACCCGCTGAATCGTCACGCCCGAGAGCAGGCGGGTGTTTACGTCGAGCTTTTCCAAGGCGCTTTGCAGGGCCATCGAGTTGATAACCGTGGCCAGCATGCCCATGTAGTCGCCCTGCACCCGGTCGAGGCCGAAGGCTTCGGCCTGCACGCCCCGGAAAATGTTGCCCCCGCCAATAACGACGGCCACCTGCGTACCGGTAGCAGCTGCCGTCTTGATTTCCTCGGCATATTGCATCAGGCGGGCCGCATCAATGCCATATTGTTGCTGGCCCATCAAGGCCTCACCGCTCAGTTTCAGCAGAATTCGGTTGTACTTCAAAGGGTGGGGGGTTAATCGTGAAAAGGTTGGTTGCGGGCAGCCACCCAGGCAAACGGGCTTCAGGTGTATACTGCCAAACAACGAACGGGTTAAAAAACTTAGCTGAACTGAATAAGCACCTGGCCTTTGGTCACGTTGTCGCGCAGGCCGACTTTGATGCTGCCCACCATACCATCGCCGGGAGCTTTCAGAATGTTTTCCATCTTCATGGCTTCCAGCACCAGCAGCGGGTCGCCTTTCTGCACCTGCTGGCCGGGCTCCACCCGCACCGCGACGATCAGGCCGGGCATGGGGGCTTTCAGCTCGTTTACCTTGCTGGCTGCGGCATTGCTCATACCCAGCTTGTCGAGCAGTAAGTCGAACCGGTCTTTGGCTTGTAGCTCCAGCAGTTGGCCGTTGAGCTTCCAGAGGAAGGTTTTGGCGGCGTAGTCGGCGCTGACCAGCTCGGCGGAGTAGGAGTGGCCCTCGTAGAGCACGTGGTAGCGGCCGTTGCCCAGGGAAACCAAATCCCATTCGAAGCCTTGGCCATCGAGGAGAACGGAGCCGTTGGGCCGATAGTCAATATCCCAGGTCTGGGTGGAGCTGGTGCGTACCTGTAGCATATAGAGAGGGCAGAGGGGGCGGAAAAGGGCTTAAAGATAGGCCAAATCTGAAATATTTTCGGAACTTTAGCCCACTTACCCCTATTGCCCTTCTGCATGAAATACTCGGTCCTCGGCATTCTTGGCCTGGTCCTTACGTGCCATCTGACAGCTCCGGCGCAGACTGCAAAACCGGCGAAATCCGCTTCGGACAAGCCGGCTGCCCGTAAGAAAGCTACGCCTGCTGCCGAACTGCCCGCCACGGAGTCCACGACCAGTACGATCATCGTACCGTCTTGGCTGCCACCCACTAACCCGGTGCAGCCCGCCGCTACCATCGTTACGGACCTGCTCGATACCAAGCTGGAAGTGCGCTTCGACTGGGCCAAGCAGTGGCTGCTGGGCACGGCCTCCCTGACGCTGCGCCCGCACTTTTACCCGCAAAGCCAGGTGGTGCTCGACGCCAAGGGCTTCGACATAAAAAGCGTGCGGCTGCTGACCGGCGGCAAGGAAAAAAACCTCAACTACAGCTACGACAAGCGCAAGATTACCGTCAACCTCGACCGGCAGTACGCGCGCACCGAGTCTTACCAGATCCGCATCAGCTACACGGCCAAGCCCAACGAGCTGGAGGCCGGCGGCAGCGCCGCCATTACCGGCAACAAGGGCCTGTACTTCATCAACCCGCTCGGCACGGATAAGAATAAGCCCAAGCAGATCTGGACCCAGGGCGAGACGGAAGCCAACTCCTGCTGGTTTCCGACCATCGACAAGCCCAATCAGCGCATGACGCAGGAAATTGCCATGACCGTTGACGCGCAGTACAAGACGCTGTCCAACGGCCTGCTGATTTCCTCCAAGAAAAACGCCGACGGTACCCGCACCGATATCTGGAAGCAGAGCCTGCCCGCCGCGCCCTACCTGACTATGATGGCCGTGGGCGACTTTGCCGTAGTCAACGACTCCTGGCACGGTAAGGCGGTTGACTACTACGTGGAGCCTAAATTTCAGGGCACTGCTAAAACCATTTTCGGGAATACTCCGGCCATGCTCGACTTCTTTTCCAAGAAGCTGGGCGTGGAGTTTCCCTGGGAGAAATACGCCCAGGTTTCCATCCGCGACTTTGTTTCCGGGGCCATGGAAAATACGTCGGCCACCACCATCCGGCAGGAGTGGACCCAGCTGACGCCCCGGGAAATGCTGGATAAAACCTACATCACCGAGGGTACCATTGCCCACGAGCTGTTCCACCAGTGGTTCGGCGACTACGTCACGGCTGAAAGCTGGAGCAACCTGCCGCTCAACGAAGCCTTTGCCGATTACTCCGAGCTGCTCTGGGCCGAGCACAAGTACGGCTCCGACGCGGCCGAGCTGGTGCAGCAGGAAAAAGTGTCCCAGTACCTGGCCGAAGCCGAAAACAAGCGGGAGCCCCTGATTCGCTACCGCTATGCCGAACGGGAAGACATGTTCGACCGGCACTCCTACGACAAGGGCGGGCGGGTGCTGCACATGCTGCGCAAGTACGTCGGCGACGATGCCTTCTTTGCCTCTCTGAACCGCTACCTGACTACCAATAAGTTTTCGGCTTCGGAAATAGCCAAGCTGCGCATTGCCTTCGAGGAAACGACCGGGGAAGACCTGATGTGGTTTTTTGACCAGTGGTTTATGCAGCGCGGCCATCCCGAGCTGCGCGTCACGCACTCCTACACCAATGGGCAGGTAACGATGCGGGTGCAGCAGGTGCAGGATTCCACGTTCACGCCCATTTACCGGCTGCCCGTCACCGTTACTACCTGGGTAAATAAACAGCCGACCGACACGCGCATCGTCGTGACCAAAGCCGACCAGACGTTCCAGTGGGCAGCTCCGCAACGGCCCAACCTGGTAAAGTTCGACTCGGAAGGGCAGTTGCTGGCCAAAATCCAGGAGGAGCGCAACCAGGACGAATTGCTGTTCCAGTATTATAACGCCCGCAGCTACCTGCAGAAGTACGAGGCCATTGATGGTCTGCGCACCAAAGTGGGCGACCTGGCCGTGAGTGGTATGCTACGCAATGCCCTCAATGATAATTTCTGGGCCGTGCGCAACGCGGCTCTCGAAGCCCTGCGCAAATACAAGGGCCCGGAAGGTAATGCCGTGCGCAAGGACATCAAGCGCGTCGCGGCCACCGACATCAAGAGCCAGGTGCGCGCCACTGCGCTGGCTACCTTGTCGGCCTTCCCCAACGAGGATTTCGGCGACGTCTACAGCACCGCCCTCAACGACAGCTCCTACCTGGTCGCCGGCGCCGCCATCGACGCCCTGGCCAAGGCCCCGACTATCAACACCCGGGAGCGAATCAACTCCTTGCAGGAAACCACCAGCACGGCCATTCTGAACTCGTTGGCCAACTACTATTCCCTGAACGGGAACCTCGACCAGTACCCCTGGTTCCTGCGCCGGCTCAACGACGTGCCCGAAGATGACCTCTATAATTACCTGCAGAACTTCGGCAACCTGATGACCCGCATTCCCCCCATTGAGCGGGAAAAGGGTATTCAAAAGCTCGAAGTTCTGGCTCGTACCCATGCTAACTACACGGTAAAGCTCGGCGCCTACCGCGCCCTGAACACGCTGGTGGCAAGCACGCCAAGCCTAAAGCCGATTCTGCAGGACATCAAAGCCAAGGAAAAGGACACGCAGTTGAAGGCCTTCTACAGCCTGCTGCAATAATTTTTGAAAAAAATTAGCCGGCTCTAAGCACCTAATTTCCGCTCGTTACTACGGCGAAATCAGGTGCTTAGCGCCAGCAAAGCAGCAAAGCAGGAGCGGGCGGTAGAAAAATATTGCAGCAAATTTGGGGCATCCGCTTGACTTGCATCAGAAAGCCACTAATTTTGCAACTCCATTAGCAACCAAGGCAGTTCAAGGCCACGGTTTCGAAGGGAAACAATCAGCGCAAATGGTGCTGAAAAACTAACTGGGGGTATCGCATAGCGGCAATTGCGGGTGACTGTAACTCACCTCCTTCGGGTTCATAGGTTCGAGTCCTGTTACCCCCACAGTTAAGAAGGTCAAAATAGTGATTCGGTGCACCCTCGTACACCGAATCACTATTTTGACCTTCGCAAACGCGGGAGTAGCTCAGTTGGTAGAGCGGCAGCCTTCCAAGCTGCAGGTCGCGGGTTCGAACCTCGTCTCCCGCTCACAAGCAAATCCCGAGTACCACAGAATAAGCCGTTTTAGCTCAGTGGTAGAGCACTTCCTTGGTAAGGAAGAGGTCATGGGTTCAAATCCCATAAATGGCTCACATTACATTACAAATACCGACGGAGCAGCGCGACTGCACTGTTTGGATCTGACAAACAGGTAAAGCGACGTGCAGGCCCTAGGTGGAGCTGCGTTTCGCTTTCTTGTAGTATAGCTCAGTCGCGTTTTACTCTCATCCCCACAAAATCTCCTCTTAATCTCTTTACAATGGCCAAAGAAAATTTTGATCGTTCCAAGCCGCACGTGAACATCGGTACGATCGGGCACGTCGACCACGGCAAAACCACCCTGACTGCTGCTATCACCACGGTACTGGCGAACAAAGGTTTGGCTGCTAAGCGTGACTTCTCTTCGATCGACAATGCTCCCGAAGAAAAAGAGCGTGGTATCACCATCAACACCGCTCACGTAGAGTACGCTACCGAGAACCGTCACTACGCTCACGTTGACTGCCCCGGTCACGCTGACTATGTGAAGAACATGGTAACGGGTGCTGCCCAGATGGACGGCGCTATCCTCGTAGTAGCTGCTACCGACGGTCCGATGCCCCAGACCCGTGAGCACATCCTGCTGGCTCGCCAGGTAGGTGTACCTCAGCTGGTAGTGTTCATGAACAAAGTGGACATGGTGGATGACCCCGAGCTGCTCGAGCTGGTGGAAATGGAAATCCGCGAACTGCTCTCGTTCTACGACTTCGACGGTGACAACATCCCCGTTATCCAGGGCTCGGCTCTGGGTGGCCTGAACGGCGACGCTGCTTGGGTTCCAAAAATCGAGGAACTGATGGCTGCCGTTGATAGCTACATTCCAATCCCTGCTCGTCTGACCGACCTGCCCTTCCTGATGCCCGTAGAGGACGTATTCTCTATCACGGGTCGTGGTACGGTAGCTACCGGCCGTATCGAGCGTGGTATCATCAACTCGGGTGAGCAGGTTGACATCCTCGGCATGGGTGCTGAAGGTCTGAAGTCGACCGTAACCGGTGTTGAGATGTTCCGCAAGATCCTCGACCGTGGCGAAGCTGGTGACAACGTAGGTCTGCTGCTCCGTGGTATTGAAAAAGAAGCCATCCGTCGTGGTATGGTTATTTGCAAGCCCGGCTCGGTAACGCCCCACCAGAAGTTCAAAGCTGAGGTGTACGTACTGTCGAAAGAAGAAGGTGGCCGTCACACGCCCTTCTTCAACAACTACCGTCCTCAGTTCTACCTGCGTACCACCGACGTTACCGGCATCATCACCCTCCCAGAAGGTGTTGAAATGGTAATGCCCGGTGACAACATCACCATCCAGGTTGAGCTTCTCAACAAGGTGGCAATGGAGAAAGGTCTGCGTTTCGCTATCCGCGAAGGTGGCCGTACGGTAGGTGCCGGTCAGGTAACTGAAATCCTCGACTAGTTTCCGCTGGAAATCCAGTAAATCAAGACAATCCGCCTCTGATTTTTTCAGAGGCGGATTTGTTTTGTATAAAGAGTTCTGTACATTTGCAGTCCCAATCCGGCTTTAATCGGTTTAGGACGCATCCACGGGCGTAGTTCAAGGGTAGAATAGAGGTCTCCAAAACCTTTGATGGGAGTTCGAATCTCTCCGCCCGTGCAAGATTGGTTACGGAGAAGTAACCGCAGTAGTTAAAGCCAAAATCGGCACCATGAGCAAGCTGACGAAATATTTCCGCGATACCACGGAAGAGATGCGTTACAAAGTAACGTGGTCTTCTTTTGAGGAACTGCAGAAGAGTGCCGGTCTGGTGCTCATCGGTTCGCTCGTGTTTGCTGCCGTCGTGGGCATTATGGACATCGTGTTCAAAACTGGCCTCGAAGCGTTTTACAACTCGTTCCGTTAATCGAATTCAGCAGAGATGGGAGAGTTGAAGTGGTACGTGGTTCGCTCAGTTAGCGGCCAGGAAAAGAAAGCCAAGCAGTACTTGGAAACCGAGATTGGCCGCCACGGCCTTTCTGATTTGGTACCCCAGGTGTTGATTCCGGCCGAGAAGGTGTACGAGATGCGCAACGGCAAGAAGCGCGTCCGGGAGCGGAACTTCTTCCCCGGCTACATCCTGATCCACGCTGATCTGACCCACGGCGAAGTTGACCATATTATCACCAGCACTCCGGGGGTAATTGGTTTCCTGAGCGACAAAGAAGGTAAGAGCACCAACACCAAGCCGATTCCGCTGCGCCTGTCCGAAGTAAACCGGATTCTGGGCATCGTAGATGAAGCCGAGGAAGAAACGGCCAGCCTCGAAACGCCATTTGTAGTAGGCGAGCTGGTAAAAGTAGTCGATGGAGCCTTCAGCGGTTTCTCCGGCAACGTTTCGGAAGTGTTCGAAGAGCGGAAGAAGCTCAACGTAATCGTGAAAATATTCGGCCGTAGCACGCCCATGGAGCTGAGCTACACCCAGGTCGAGAAAGAGTCATAAGTCAGCAAGTACCAGAAGAGAGCGTAGAAGTGGGAGAGTCCTCCCGTTTCTACGCTCTCTGATCTAACTTCTGCAAAGAACGTCGTCGGTTATTCGCTCTGAGCCGGCGGGGCTTCCACTAGAGCACACATAAAATAAAACGGAGGGCTGCTTGTGTTACGACATACAGCCCGAAGCCTTTCAAACCAATGGCCAAAGAAATTAGAGGTTATCTGAAGCTTCAGATAAAGGGAGGCGCTGCGAACCCCTCGCCGCCGGTTGGACCTGCACTTGGTAGCAAAGGCCTTAACATCATGGAATTCTGCAAGCAGTTCAACGCTCGCACCCAGGATAAGGCCGGCCAAGTATGTCCCGTATTGATCACCATGTACACCGACAAGTCGTTTGACTTCGTGGTGAAGACCCCTCCGGCACCAGTAATGCTGCTGGAAGCTGCCAAGCTCCAGGGTGGTTCGAAAGAGCCTAACCGGAACAAGGTAGGTTCGGTTACGTGGGACCAAATCCGCACGATTGCCGAAGTGAAAATGCCCGACTTGAACGCCTTCCAGGTGGAGTCGGCCATGAAGCAGGTGGCAGGTACGGCCCGCAGCATGGGTATTACCATCAAGGGCGATTCTCCCTTTGCTGAATAACTTTAAAGGAGAAGAAAACTGATGGCACAAGTTAGCAAAAAGCGCAAGGAAGCCCTTGCCAAACACGACCTGACGCAGGTACGCAACCTTGTTGAGGCAGCCAAAGTGGTGAAGGATATTACCTACACCAAGTTTGACGCTTCCGTTGACATCGACGTACGTCTGGGCGTTGACCCCCGCAAAGCCGACCAAATGGTTCGTGGCGTCGCCACGCTGCCCCACGGTACCGGCAAAACCGTCCGCGTTCTGGCTCTGGTTACTCCCGACAAGGAGGCCGAAGCTACCGCTGCCGGCGCTGATTTCGTAGGCTTGGACGACTACATCTCGAAAATTGAGAAAGGCTGGACTGACATCGACGTGATTATCACGATGCCGTCGGTAATGGCTAAAGTAGGTCGCCTGGGCCGCGTACTTGGTCCTCGTGGTCTGATGCCAAACCCCAAGTCGGGTACGGTAACGACCGACGTAGCCAAGGCCGTGCAGGAAGTGAAGGCTGGTAAAATCGACTTCAAAGTCGACAAAACCGGTATCATTCACACCAGCGTAGGCAAAGTGTCTTTTGATGACCAGAAGCTGGCTGAAAACGCCATCGAAGTAATTCAGACGCTGATCCGTCTGAAGCCTTCGTCCGCGAAAGGTACCTACATCAAGAGCATCACGCTGAGCAGCACGATGAGCCCGGCCGTTCCGGTTGACACCACGGTTACTTCCGCTTAATTCACAATCAAGACGATATGACCCGGGAAGAAAAACAAGCCCTCGTCGACGAGTTGAGCGAAAAGTTTCAATCGCACAACGCGTTCTACATTACCGATGCGTCGGGAATGTCGGTGGCGAAAATCAACGAATTCCGCCGGTTGTGCTTCAACCGTGGCCTGGAGTTCAAAGTGTACAAAAACACGCTGATCCGCAAGGCGCTCGACACGCTGGACACGGACACGGCTGAGCTGGACGCGGCGCTGAAAAGCCAGTCGGGTGTGCTGTTCTCGAAAGAGGCTGGCAACGCTCCCGGCAAACTGCTGAAGGACTTCTATAAGGCGCAGAACTACGGCAAGAACGCAGTTCCGAAGCCTGCTCTGAAGGGTGCTTACATCGACGCCAGCATCTACCTGGGTGCTGAGCAGCTCGAGACTCTGAGCACGCTGAAAGGCAAAAACGAGCTTATCGGTGAAGTTATCGGTCTGCTCCAGTCGCCCGCCAAGAACGTTATCAGCGCTCTGTCGAGCGGTGGCAACAAGCTGGCTGGCATCCTCAAGACGCTTTCCGAAAAAGAAGAGGCGGCTGCTTAATTGCTCCCCTACCTTTTTCCCCCTCAATCAAATTCAACAACCCCCTCTTTTTTTAACAATCTACAGAAATGGCAGATTTGAAAGCATTCGCTGAGCAGCTCGTTAACCTGACGGTGAAAGAAGTAAACGAACTGGCTACGATCCTGAAGGACGAGTACGGCATTGAGCCCGCTGCTGCTGCTCCCGTAATGATGGCTGGTGGTGGCGCTGGCGCTGCTGCTGAGGCTCCCGAGGAGAAGACGTCGTTCGACGTAATCCTGAAGTCGGCTGGCGCAAGCAAGCTGGCAGTAGTTAAGCTGGTGAAAGACCTGACCGGTCTGGGCCTGAAAGAAGCCAAAGAACTGGTTGACGGTGCTCCCAAGCCCCTGAAAGAAGGTGTTGCTAAAGACGAAGCTGATTCGTTGAAGAAGCAACTGGAAGAAGCCGGCGCTGAAGTAGAAGTTAAGTAAGCTGCCCCGCGCTTTTTCTCTTAGAAACATGGATAGGCCTGGCAACTAAGCCAGGTCTTTTCCTGTTTGTAGGCTACGAGCTTTACCAGATTGCCCCCAGACGCCGCATTGCGGCTTTTTGTGCCTACGGGTAACGGACGAGGGCGCGGCAGGGTTTGCCGATAGTTTAGTACGCTTCAGTGTCCATTTTTAACCTTCAACGCATTGGCTACACCGAAAGCACAGGCTTTGCAGAAAGCCGACGAGCGAATTAACTTCGCCAAGATTAAGAAAGTTATCGAGTATCCGGATTTCCTGGACGTGCAGGTTCGCTCGTTCATGGATTTCTTCCAGTTGGAGACGGCGGCCGAAAGCCGCACCGACGAGGGCCTGTTTAAGGTTTTCGCCGAGAACTTCCCCATCTCGGACTCACGCGAGAACTTCGTACTGACGTTCATGGACTACCACGTCGATCCGCCGAAGTACTCGGTTGACGAGTGCATCGACCGTGGCCTGACGTATTCGGTCCCGCTGAAAGCCAAGTTGCGCCTGGTCTGCAACGACTCGGACAACGAGGATTTCGAAACGATTGAGCAGGAAGTGTTCTTGGGGAACATCCCCTACATGACCGAAAAAGGCTCGTTCGTGATTAACGGGGCAGAGCGCGTTATCGTTTCGCAGCTGCACCGCTCACCGGGTGTGTTCTTTGCCCAGAGCAAGCACACCAACGGCACCAAGCTGTATTCGGCCCGTATCATTCCGTTCAAGGGCTCGTGGATTGAATTTGCCACGGACGTGAACAACGTGATGTACGCCTACATCGACCGGAAAAAGAAATTCCCGGTTACGACGCTGCTGCGCGCCATCGGCTACGGCACCGACAAAGACATTCTGGACCTGTTCGGTTTGTCGGAAGAGGTGAAGGCCGAGAAGAAGGCCTTGAAGAAAGCCGTCGGCCGGAAGCTGGCCGCCCGGGTGCTGCGCACCTGGACGGAAGACTTCGTGGACGAGGATACCGGTGAAGTGGTATCTATCGACCGGAACGAGGTGCTGCTGGAGCGCGACTCGACCATCGAGGAGGACGACATTGACACCATCCTCAATGCTGGGGCCAAGTCGGTGATTTTGCACCGTGAGAACGTAAACATTGCGGACTTCGCAATTATTTACAATACGCTGCAGAAAGACAACTCCAACTCGGAGAAGGAAGCTGTGGAGCAAATCTATCGTCAGCTCCGGAACACGGAGGCTCCCGACGAAGAAACTGCTCGTGACATCATCCAAAAGCTGTTTTTCTCGGATAAGCGCTACGACCTCGGGGACGTAGGCCGCTACCGTATCAATAAGAAGCTGGGCCTCGACAAGAACTGGGAAGCTCGGGTACTGACCAATGAGGACATCGTCCTGATTGTGAAGTACCTGATCGGCCTGATCAACTCGAAAGCCGTAGTCGACGACATTGACCACTTGTCTAACCGTCGGGTACGGACCGTAGGGGAGCAGCTGTACGCCCAGTTCGGCGTCGGCCTGGCCCGGATGGCCCGCACGATTAAGGAGCGCATGAACGTGCGCGACAACGAGGACTTCAAGCCCGTTGACCTGATTAACGCCCGGACGCTGTCGTCGGTGATTAACTCGTTCTTCGGCACCAACCAGTTGTCGCAGTTCATGGACCAGACCAACCCGCTGGCCGAGGTGACGCACAAGCGTCGCGTATCGGCACTGGGGCCGGGAGGTCTGTCGCGCGAACGGGCTGGTTTCGAAGTACGTGACGTTCACTACACGCACTACGGCCGCCTCTGCACCATTGAAACGCCGGAAGGACCAAACATTGGTCTGATTTCGTCGCTGTGCGTGCACGCCCGGGTGAACTCGATGGGCTTCATCGAAACGCCCTACCGCACGGTAGAGAGCGGCAAGGTGGATACCAGTTCGAACGTAAAATACCTCACCGCCGAAGAGGAAGATACCCACCACATTGCTCAGGCCAACGCCCGCATTGATGAGAACGGTAACTTCATCAACGAGCTGGTAAAAGGCCGTTTCGAAGGTGACTTCCCCGTGGTTGGTCCCGACGAGTACAGCTACATGGACGTTGCCCCGAACCAGATTGTATCGGTGGCTGCTTCGCTGATTCCGTTCCTGGAGCACGACGACGCCAACCGGGCCCTGATGGGTTCGAACATGCAACGTCAGGCCGTACCGCTGCTCCGTCCGCAGGCGCCCATCGTGGGCACCGGTCTGGAGGGTCGTACCGCTATTGACTCGCGTGCGCTGGTAGTAGCCGAAGGTGACGGGGTCATCGACTACGTTGACGCCAATAAGATCGTCGTGAAATACGATCTGACCGACGACGATATTCTGGTAAGCTTCGACGCGGAGAAGATTTCCTATGATCTGATCAAATTCCGTCGGACCAACCAGGATACCTGCATCAACCTGACCCCCATCGTGAAGCGCGGTCAGCGCGTGACGAAAGGTCAGCCGCTGTGCGAAGGCTACGGTACCAACAACGGTGAGCTGGCTTTGGGTCGTAACATGCAGGTGGCATTTATGCCCTGGCAGGGTTACAACTTCGAGGATGCCATCGTTATTTCGGAGCGCGTGGTCCGTGACGACATCTTCACCTCGATTCACATTGAGGAGTTCGAACTCGAAGTGCGGGAAACCAAGCGCGGCGAGGAAGAGCTGACATCGGAAATTCCGAACGTGAGCGAAGAAGCCGTGCGTAACCTCGACGACAACGGTATCATCCGTCTGGGTGCTGAGGTGAAGGAAGGCGACATTCTGATTGGTAAAATCACGCCGAAGGGCGAGACGGATCCGACTCCGGAAGAGAAGCTGCTCCGCGCCATCTTCGGTGATAAAGCCGGCGATGTGAAAGATGCCTCGCTGAAGGCGCCGCCATCTTTGAACGGCGTTGTAATCGGCACCAAGCTGTTCTCGCGTCCGAAGAAAGACAAAAACCTGCGGGCCAAGTCGAAGAAGGAAGTAGAAGAGCTGAAGGATTCCTACGCCAAGGAGCTCCGCGGCGTGAAAGCCGTGATGATCGACAAGCTGGTGCAGCTGCTGGAAGGCAAGACGTCGCAGGGCGTGAAGCACAAGTTTGGCGACGAAATCCTGACCAAGGGCGTGAAATTCGGGAAGAAGAACATTGCTGACGCGCTGTTCCCCGAGAAGAACCCCTATAAGGACGAGAGCAACTACGCCGTACCGGAAGAGGTAAACATGTTCAAGGACCTGATCCTGGAGAACTGGACCGCCGACGAGAAAGTGAATGGCATGGTGCTGCAACTGGTGAAAAACTACACCAAGCGCCGTAACACCATCACGGCTCGTTTCAAGCGCGACCGGTTTACCCTGGAAGTAGGGGACGAGCTGCCCGCCGGCATCGTGCAGCTGGCCAAAGTCTACATCGCCAAGAAGCGTAAGCTGAAGGTGGGTGATAAAATGGCCGGTCGTCACGGTAACAAAGGGGTAGTAGCCCGCATCGTGCGCGATGAGGACATGCCTTTCCTGGCCGACGGTACGCCGATGGACATCGTGCTCAACCCGCTGGGTGTACCTAGCCGGATGAACATCGGTCAGATCTACGAAACCGTACTGGGCTGGGCCGGCCTCAAGCTGGGCCGCACCTACGCTACCCCGATTTTCGACGGTGCTACCGAAGAGGAAGTATCGAAAGAGCTGACGGAAGCTGGTCTGCCCACCTTCGGCCGCTCGTACCTGCACGACGGTCTGACTGGTCAGCAGTTCGACCAGCCGGTAACGGTTGGTGTGATTTACATGCTGAAGCTGGGTCACCTTGTCGACGACAAGATGCACGCCCGCTCCATCGGGCCGTACTCCCTCATCACGCAGCAGCCGCTGGGTGGTAAGGCGCAGTTCGGTGGTCAGCGCTTCGGTGAAATGGAAGTGTGGGCCCTGGAAGCCTTCGGCGCGTCGAACGTGCTGCAGGAAATCCTGACCGTGAAGTCGGACGACGTTATCGGTCGGGCTAAGGCCTACGAAGCCATTGTAAAAGGCGACGTTCTGCCCAAGCCGAATATCCCCGAGTCATTCAACGTACTCATCCACGAGTTGCGCGGTCTGGCCCTGGAAATCACGCTGGACTAGTAAGGTCAGTTGAAATTAGGAGTTGTTGGTGCCCCGGTACCGGCAACTCCTATTTCGGGCTTTATACAATAGAGTTTACCGCGGTTCGGGCAACCGAGAATAGCTGCCGTCGGCGTCGTTCCGAGATATGGTCAGAACGGCATTCAGAGCCGATAGTAGCTAGCCGCACCAAGCTTAGGTTTGCCAAAACCTGGGCTCTTACCCATCAGACCTGCCGAAACCTGCTGCCTGGCGTACCTATCCGACCGGCAGAGCACTTTTATCAGAGTCGAACTGTTTTGGTTTTTCGGACTCCTCTTAAGACGAGCCGATCATTCAAGGCAGCCACAAAGCCAACAGCTAACAGCTCTACTACATGGCGTTTGCAAAAAACAAAAAACTGGTACAGGACTTCTCGAAAGTCACCATTTCGCTGGCCTCGCCCGAATCCATCCTGGAGCGGTCGAACGGTGAAGTTGTGAAGCCGGAGACCATTAACTACCGGACGTACAAGCCCGAAATGGGCGGCCTGTTCTGCGAGCGGATTTTCGGTCCCGTGAAGGACTGGGAATGCCACTGCGGCAAGTACAAGCGGATTCGCTACAAAGGCATCATCTGCGACCGTTGCGGCGTGGAGGTGACCGAGAAGAAAGTACGTCGGGAGCGGATGGGCCACATCGAACTGGTGGTGCCCGTAGCGCACATCTGGTACTTCAAGTCCCTGCCAAACAAAATCGGCTACCTGCTGGGCCTGCCCACCAAGAAGCTCGACCAGATTATCTATTACGAGCGGTACGTAGTGGTGCAGCCCGGTGTACTGGCCGAAGAAGGCGTACAGCAGCTGGACTTCCTGACCGAAGACGAATACCTCGACATCATCGACAAGCTCCCCCGGGAGAACCAGATGCTGCCGAATGAAGATCCTAACAAGTTCATTGCCCGGATGGGGGCTGATGCTCTGCAGCTGTTGCTGGAGCGCACCAACCTCGACGAGCTTTCCTATAGCCTCCGCGACTCGGCCGCCCACGAAACGTCGCAGCAGCGTAAGGCTGAGGCGTTGAAGCGTCTGCGCGTGGTAGAAGCATTCCGCGACGCGGCTACCCGCATCGAGAACAAGCCCGAGTGGATGGTCATCCGCATGGTGCCGGTGATTCCGCCGGAACTGCGCCCCCTCGTGCCGCTGGATGGTGGCCGTTTTGCTACTTCCGACCTGAACGACCTGTACCGTCGCGTAATCATCCGCAACAACCGCCTCAAGCGCCTGATCGAAATCAAAGCGCCCGAGGTGATTCTGCGGAACGAGAAACGCATGCTGCAGGAAGCCGTGGATTCGCTCTTCGACAACTCGCGTAAGGTGAATGCCGTGCGCGCCGAAGGCAACCGCGCCCTGAAGTCGCTGTCCGATATGCTGAAAGGCAAGCAGGGCCGCTTCCGTCAGAACCTGCTCGGTAAGCGCGTCGACTACTCCGGTCGTTCGGTAATCGTGGTAGGTCCGGAGCTGAAGCTGCACGAGTGCGGTCTGCCCAAGAACATGGCCGCCGAGCTGTTCAAGCCCTTCATCATCCGCAAGCTCATCGAGCGCGGCATCGTGAAGACGGTAAAATCGGCCAAGAAGATTGTGGACCGCAAGGACGCCGTTGTTTGGGACATCCTGGAAAATGTGCTGAAAGGCCATCCAGTGCTTCTGAACCGGGCTCCTACGCTTCACCGTCTGGGTATCCAGGCGTTCCAGCCGCGCCTCATCGAGGGCAAGGCTATCCAGCTACACCCACTCGTTTGTACGGCCTTCAACGCTGACTTTGACGGTGACCAGATGGCAGTACACGTTCCCCTGGGGCCGGCCGCTATCCTGGAAGCCTCCATGCTCATGCTGGCCTCGCACAACATCCTGAACCCCGCCAACGGCGCGCCCATCGCGGTACCGTCGCAGGACATGGTTCTGGGTCTGTACTACGTGACCAAAGGCAAGCGCAGCACCGACGAGGAGAAGATCCAGGGCGAAGGCCGCATGTTCTACTCGGATGAGGAAGTTGTAATTGCTTTGAACGAAGGTCAGCTGTCGAAGCACGCCTACATTAAGGTGCGCACGCTCGTTCGCGACGAAAACGACGACCTCGTAACGAAGATCATCGAGACCGTAGCCGGCCGCGTGCTGTTCAACCAGCTCGTACCAACGGAAGTAGGTTTTGTAGATGAGCTGCTGACCAAGAAAAAGCTCCAGCAGATCATTTCGATGGTGTTCAAGCGGACCGGTATGGCCCGTACTGCGCAGTTCCTCGACGACATCAAGACGCTGGGCTTCCAGTCGGCTTACAAAGGTGGCCTGTCGATGGGTCTGGGCGACATCCAGATTCCGAAGGAGAAGGATGCCCTGGTGCTGCAAGCGCAGAACGACGTGAAGGCCGTTACTCAGAACTACCAGATGGGTCTGATTACCGACAACGAGCGTTACAACCAGGTTATCGACATCTGGACCCGCATCAACAACCAAATCACTGAAACCCTTATGGGTCGCCTCGAAAAGGAGAACCAGGGCTTCAACTCGATTTACATGATGATGCACTCCGGGGCCCGTGGCTCGCGCGAGCAGATTCGTCAGCTCGGCGGTATGCGGGGTCTGATGGCCAAGCCGCAGAAGTCGCTGCAGGGTTCGGTAGGCGAGATTATCGAAAACCCGATTCTGTCGAACTTCAAAGAAGGCCTGGACGTAATCGAGTACTTCATTTCGACCCACGGTGCTCGGAAGGGTCTGGCCGATACGGCTCTGAAGACGGCTGACGCCGGCTACCTGACCCGTCGTCTGGTAGACGTGTCGCAGGACGTAATCGTGAACGAAACCGACTGCGGTACGTTGCGCGGTATCGAAACCTTCGCCCTGAAGGATAACGAGGATGTCGTAGAGCCCCTGGCTGAGCGTATCCTGGGCCGCGTGGCCGTTCACGACATCGTGGACCCGCTGACTGACGAGGTTATCCTGCCCGCCGGTACCGAAATCACCGAGGAAATCACGCGTCGCATCGACAACACCAGCATCGAATCGGTGGAAATCCGCTCGGTACTGACCTGCGAATCGAAGCGCGGTATCTGCGCCAAGTGCTACGGCCGTAACCTGTCGTCGGGCCGCATGGTCCAGAAAGGGGAAGCTGTTGGTGTTATTGCCGCTCAGTCGATTGGTGAGCCCGGTACCCAGCTGACGCTGCGTACGTTCCACGTAGGTGGTACGGCTTCCAACATTGCCGTGGAAGCCAGCTTGCGCGCCAAGTTCGCCGGTGTGGTTGAGTTCGAAGACATCCGTACCGTTGACTCCGTAAACGCCGAAGGCGAGCCGGTGAAAGTGGTAATGGGTCGTTCGGGCGAAATCCGCATCGTGGAGAAAGGCACCGGTAAGGTCTACATCTCGAACCACGTGCCGTACGGCTCGTTCCTGCTGGTCAACGAAGGCCAGGAGGTCGAGAAAGGCCAGGAGCTCAACAACTGGGACCCCTACAACGCCGTTATTCTGGCCGAGTTTGATGGTACCGTTGTCTACGACGCCATTACGGAAGGTGTCACCTACCGGGAGGAGTCGGATGAGCAGACCGGTCACCGCGAGAAAGTAATCATTGAAAGCCGCGACAAGGCCCAGAACCCCTCCATCATCGTGAAGGCCGGGAAGAAGGATGCCGAGGAAGGGCAGCGTGGCTACAGCATCCCGGTGGGTTCGCACATCAACGTCGACAACGGCGAGAAAATCAAGGCTGGTCACATTCTGGCCAAGATTCCGCGCGCCGTGGGCAAAACCCGCGACATCACCGGTGGTCTGCCCCGCGTTACCGAGCTGTTCGAAGCCCGTAACCCCTCGAACCCGGCCGTCGTGTCGGAAATCGACGGGGTGGTAACCTACGGTACCGTGAAGCGTGGTAACCGCGAAATCTTCGTCGAGTCGAAAGACGGGGTCAAGAAGAAGTACATGGTGCCGCTGTCCAAGCACATTCTGGTGCAGGACAACGACTTCATCCGCGCCGGCATGCCGCTGTCGGATGGGGCCATTACGCCTTCCGACATCCTGAGCATTCAGGGTCCCGGCGCCGTGCAGGAATACCTCGTGAACGAGATTCAGGAAGTATACCGCTTGCAGGGCGTGAAAATCAACGATAAGCACATCGAGGTGGTTGTTCGCCAGATGATGCAGAAAGTTGTGATTCTGGACGCCGGCGACACGACTTTCCTGGAGCACCAGGTTATCGACAAAATCGTCTTCATGGAAGAAAACGATACCATCATCGATATGAAGGTGGTAACGAATGCCGGCGATTCGACCAACCTGAAGCCCGGCCAGATCGTGAGTGCCCGTCGCCTGCGCGACGAGAACTCCTCGCTGCGTCGCCGCGATTTGCAGTTGGTGGAAGTTCGGGAAGCCCAGCCGGCCGTATCGCGGCCCACGCTGCAGGGTATCACCCAGGCTTCGCTCGGTACCCAGTCGTTCATCTCGGCCGCTTCCTTCCAGGAGACGACCAAGGTGCTGTCGGAAGCCGCCATCCGTGGCAAGGCCGACGAACTGCTGGGCCTGAAGGAGAACGTAATTGTCGGTCACCTCATCCCGGCCGGTACCGGCCTGCGCGAGTACACGCGTCAGGTGGTCGGTTCGAAGGATGAGCCCGAGGTTACGGCTCCCGCTAAGTCGGACGCTCCCGAGCCGAAGACCCGCGCCTCGCGTGCCAAGCGTGAAGTGTCGGCTGACTAAGCTGAAGTGAATACTGGAAAAGCCGGCCCGAGAAATCGGGTCGGCTTTTTCTTTTTAGTAGCTTTCCTATCGTAAGTGGGGTAGCCCCTTAATCAGAACCATCCAATTGTATGAACGAACCCCAGGAAATTCCCGGACCTCAGGACCCCAATGCCATCAACATCGAACTCTCCGAAGCCATAGCCGAGGGCGAGTACGCCAACCTGGCCATGATAGCGCACAGCAGCAGCGAGTTTGTCATCGACTTCATCCGCTTGATGCCCGGCGTGCCCAAAGCCAAGGTGAAAGCCCGCATCATCGTCACGCCCGAGCACGCCAAGCGGCTGCTCTCGGCCCTAGCCGATAACGTGGAGCGCTTCGAGCAGACATTTGGGCCCATTAAGATGCAGGCCGACATGCCCAGCTACCCGATGGGCTTCGGTGGTACCATGGGAGAGGCCTAATACCTCGGAATAATACAGTGACTGAAGCGGCTTTTATCGAGAAGATAGAAGCCGCTTCTTCGTTGAATACCAAAAGGCAGGCGAGTACACCCGTAGCATTAAGGTCTTGATAGAAAACTGGCGCGAACAGGGCAAGCGGAACGGTAAAGCAGTAGAAAAGGGCCTCCCTGACCGATACAGGCGACTCTAAAACAAACTATTTCAACCTGTTTGCTATTTCGAAGCAACTTTTATACCTTTGCAAGCCTAATTTTTTGGGAGAGAACCCTCCTTGACAAACCATTCCGTAGATGCCTACCATTAACCAATTAGTACGAAAAGGCCGCGAGAAGCTGACGACGAAGTCGAAGTCGCCGGCTCTTGACTCGTGCCCGCAGCGCCGTGGCGTTTGCACCCGGGTGTACACCACCACGCCGAAGAAGCCGAACTCGGCTATGCGTAAGGTTGCCCGTGTGCGCCTCACCAACGGCAAAGAAGTTAACGCCTACATCCCTGGTGAAGGCCACAACCTGCAGGAGCACAGCATCGTGCTGATCCGTGGTGGCCGGGTGAAAGACCTTCCCGGTGTACGTTACCACATCATCCGTGGCGCCCTTGATACTGCCGGTGTAAACGGCCGTACCCAGCGTCGTTCGAAGTATGGCGCCAAGCGTCCCAAGCCAGGTCAGCCTGCTGCTACGGGCAAAGGCGGCAAACCAGCACCCGGCAAGAAAAAGTAATTGAATAGGAGTGGAGTAGCGCGCTGTGTCGGATAGCACATGGTTCTTATCCCACTTCCCGCTACACCCCGCTCATATCTAAACTCATGAGAAAGTCAAAACCAAAGAAGCGCATCCTGCTTCCCGATCCTAAGTACAAGGAGACCTTGGTAACTCGTTTCGTCAACTACATGATGTATGACGGAAAGAAGAACCTGGCCTACACCATTTTCTACGATGCCTGCGAACTGGTTGAGCAGCGCACCAAGGAAAACGGCCTGGAAATGTGGCGTAAAGCCCTGAACAACGTGATGCCCACCGTTGAAGTAAAGAGCCGCCGCGTAGGGGGTGCTACCTTCCAGGTGCCGATCGAAGTTCGCCCCGACCGTCGTATCTCGGTAGGTGCCAAGTGGATGATTCAGTACGCTCGTCGTCGTGGTGAAAAGACCATGAAGGACAAGCTGGCTGGCGAAATCATTGCTGCTGCTAAAGGGGAAGGTGCTTCCGTGAAAAAGAAGGACGACACCCACCGCATGGCGGAAGCCAACAAGGCCTTCTCGCACTTCCGCTTCTAAGTAAGCGAATGAGCGAATGAGTGAATGAGCGGCTTTTCCCTGGGAACTATCTGCTCACTTCACTCATTCGCTTATTCACTCATCCACAGAAAAGACAATGGCTGTTAATAAAGACCTGCAATATCTCCGGAACATCGGGATTATGGCGCACATCGACGCCGGTAAGACCACGACTTCGGAGCGCATTCTCTACTACACCGGTAAAACCCACAAAATCGGGGAAGTGCACGAAGGTGCCGCCACGATGGACTGGATGGAGCAGGAGCAGGAGCGCGGTATCACCATCACTTCGGCTGCTACCACCACGTTCTGGAACTACCCCACCGATGCGAACGGTGACCCAACCCCCGACACCAAGCAGTACAAGATCAACCTCATCGATACCCCCGGCCACGTTGACTTCACGGTAGAAGTTGAACGCTCGCTGCGCGTACTCGATGGTGCCGTTGCGCTGTTCTGCGCCGTATCGGGCGTGGAGCCCCAGTCGGAAACCGTATGGCGTCAGGCTGACAAGTACAAGGTGCCCCGCATCTGCTTCGTCAACAAGATGGACCGTGCCGGTGCTGACTTCTTCAAGGCGGTTAGCGAAATCAAAGACAAGCTGGGCGCTAACCCCGTGCCGCTGCAAATCCCCATCGGCGCCGAAGACACCTTCAAAGGTGTAGTCGACCTGCTGACGGGTAAGGCAATCGTATGGGACGATGCTACCCAGGGCAAGTCGTACCACGAAATCCCCGTTCCCGAGGATCTGGTGGAGACCGTAGCCGAGTGGCGTCAGAAACTGGTAGAAAGCGTTGCCGAATACGACGACGCCCTGCTGGAGAAATTCTTCGACGATCCGGACAGCATCACCCGCGACGAAATGATGGTTGTTATCCGCAAAGCGGTTATCGACATGAAGTTCTCGCCCGTAATGTGCGGCTCCGCGTTCAAAAACAAAGGTGTTCAGTCGATGCTGGACGGCGTAATGGCTTACCTGCCTTCGCCGCTCGACATGCCGGCCATCGTGGGTACCAACCCCGAAACCGGCGAGGAGATTGAGCGTCACCCCGACAACAGCGAGCCTTTCACCGCTCTGGCCTTCAAGATTGCCACCGACCCCTTCGTAGGTCGCCTGTGCTTCTTCCGCTGCTACAGCGGCGTGCTGGACGCTGGTTCGTACGTGCACAACAACCGCACGAACAAGAAAGAGCGGATCTCGCGTCTGATGCAGATGCACTCCAACAAGCAGAACCCGATTGACAAAATTCAGGCGGGTGACATTGCTGCGGGTGTTGGCTTCAAAGACATCAAAACCGGCGACACGCTGACCGATGAGAAGTCGCGCGTGGTACTGGAGTCGATGTCGTTCCCCGAGCCCGTTATCGGCTACGCCATTGAGCCCAAAACTCAGGCCGACGTGGATAAAATGGGTATGGCTATTGCCAAACTCGTGGAAGAAGACCCCACGCTGGTGGTTCAGACCGACCCCGAAACCGGCCAGACCGTGTTGAAAGGGATGGGTGAGCTTCACCTTGAAATCATCATCGACCGGATGCGTCGGGAGTTCAAGGTTGAAATCAACCAGGGTGCTCCGCAGGTTGCCTACAAAGAGATTCTGACCAAGTCCGTGGAACACCGCGAGACGTACAAGAAGCAGACGGGTGGCCGTGGTAAATTCGGTGATATCGTATTCGAACTCGGTCCGAAACTGACCGATCCGGAGAAACCCGGTCTGGAGTTCGTCAACGACATCACGGGTGGTGTTATCCCTCGCGAATTCATCGCGCCGGTTCAGAAAGGTTTCGAAGAAGCCATGAAGAACGGTCCGCTGGCTGGTTTCCCCATCGAAGGCATGCGCGTGCGTCTGTTCTACGGTTCTTACCACGACGTTGACTCGGACGCGCTGTCGTTCGAACTCGCCGCCCGTGGTGGTTTCCGCGAAGCAGGCCGTCAGGCTGGCCCCAAACTGCTCGAGCCCATCATGGCGGTTGAAGTGGTTTCGCCCGACGAGTACACGGGTTCCGTAACCGGTGACCTGAACCGTCGTCGTGGTATCATGAAAGGCATGGATACCAAAGGTGGCGCCAACGTTATCAAGGCTGACGTTCCGCTGTCGGAGCTGTTCGGCTACGTAACGACGCTGCGTACGATTTCGTCGGGCCGCGCTTCGGCGTCGCTCACGTTCTCGCACTACGACCAGGTTCCCCAGAACCTCGCCGAGGGCATCATCGCCAAGCAAAAGGGTAACGCCATTCGCTAATCCGCTTCCACATTACAGACATGAACCAGAAAATTCGCATTAAACTCAAATCCTACGACCACAACCTGGTGGACAAATCGTCGGAGAAGATTGTGAAGGCGGTGAAGGCTACGGGCGCTATCGTAAGCGGTCCAATTCCATTGCCGACCGACAAGGAAAAATTCACCGTTCTTCGTTCGCCCCACGTGAACAAGAAGTCGCGTGAGCAGTTCCAGCTCTGCACCTACAAGCGCCTCGTAGATATCTACTCGACTTCGTCGAAGACGGTAGATGCCCTGATGAAGCTTGAGCTGCCCAGCGGCGTTGACGTTGAAATCAAAGTCTGAGGACCGGTTTCACTGACTAATTAGGACAAACACCCCATCAGTTTTCGGACTGGTGGGGTGTTTTCTTATATATACTAGCCAACTTGCACCGTCGAGTTGGGCTCTGCTCTTAACCAAAGCCTAACTCTGCCCAACCCACGTCGAACGATTCAGTATGCATGCAATCCTGACAATACCACGCCTGCTTATGGCCGCAACGGTATTCTGCTCTTTTATTATCGTGGGATTGTTTATTGCTGACTTCTTCCGCATTCTGCCCAGCATTGGGATTATCGGCGTTACGCTCACTGCTATTGTCTATGCCCTTCTGCACCGCCCCACCGAAGGCCGCCGGAACGACTGGCGGGTGTATGCCGCTTTGGGGTGTGTCTTCCTGATTCACCTGGCGGCCGGGCTCAACACGTCTTCGGTTAACCTGGGTAAGTATGGCCAGGACGTCGTGCTGCAGTCGCCTTTCCTGTTGCTGCCCTTATCCTTCTGGCTGCTGCCAGGCTTGCCGGCGCATTACCTGAGAAATCTTTGGCAGCTCTTCATTGGCTGCGTGTTGGTGGCTGCTCTGGCCGCAACGGGGAATTACCTGCTGCACCCGGCCGAGATTAACGAAATGTACCTGCACTCGAAGATTATGCCGACCGAGCCCGACCATATCCGGTTTAGCCTGATGGTCACGCTGGCCACGGCCGCTGCCCTAATTCTGCTGATGTTTGATACCCACCTTGGCAAGTACCGCCGCTGGGCACTGGTAGCCGCCGTGGGGTTGCTGGCTCTTTTTCAACATCTGCTGGCGGTGCGTAGCGGGCTTGTCACCTTCTATGCCGTGGGTATCCTCATGCTTGGCTGGCTGGTAATCCGGGCCAGGCAGTATCGGGGGGCAGTGCTTCTGGCTGCCGCCCTGCTAGTGCTGCCAGTGGTGAGCTACGTCAGCTTCCCGACGTTTCGCAACAAGTTCTCCAATACTCAGGAAGACCTGAGTAAGGTGAGCAGTACGGCTGCGGCCAATGATTATTCCCTGGTGGCGCGGGTCTATTCCTATAAAGTGGCGGCCAAGCTGGTAAAAGAGAATCCGTTATTCGGCGTCGGCAAAGCGGATATGGAAGAGGAGCTGGCCCGGCATTACCAGCGCGACTATCCCAGCATCCGGGCCGAGTCCTACATTCAACCGCATAATCAGTTTATCTACCTGGCGGTGGCCTTTGGCCTGATAGGCGTGCTGGTGTTTACCCTTTGCTTCTATTACCCGCTGCTGTGGACCTGGCCCCGGTTTGCGCCATTGGTGGTTATTCAGTACGTCGTCGTTTCCCTCTCCTTTCTGGTCGAGTACACTTTGGAAACCCAGATTGGTCTGACCTATGCGCTCTTCTTCATTCTACTCGGCCTCAATGGCCTGATGCCGGCGCGTACTGCAGACCGAAGCTGGCGGCCCGTTTAAAATAGGGGAGGAGCCGGCTTATTGTACTTTTTAGGCCTTTCTCGTTTCGGAGCTTCGTGCTGTTGGCTGCCAAGGCTTGTCACGAAGGACAGGGAGCATTCCGGCCGCCCGGGCGAAGGCTCTGAGAATGAGAGAATAGGCGGCTGGGAAAGCCAACTGCGTGATTCTGAAAATATTTCGGAACGGGGTTGGATTATGCCCTAACTATTTGCTAGCTTTGCACTCCCATTCCGAAAACGCCATTTGGGCGTTTTCTCATTGCGTCTTTTCATAAAATCTAACAGAATGCCTGGCATCATCGGTAAAAAAATCGGTATGACAAGCCTCTTCACTCCGGACGGGAAAAACATTCCCTGCACGCTCATCGAGGCGGGTCCGTGCGTAGTGACGCAGGTTAAGACAGTCGCTAACGACGGGTACACCGCCGTTCAGATCGGCTACGGCGAGAAAAAAGCGAAGAACACGACCAAAGCTTTGGCTGGTCACTTCGCTAAAGCCGGTACCACCCCCAAGAAAAAGCTGGTTGAATTCCGCCTCGACGCGGAATCGACGTACGCTGCAGGCGCCACCATCGACGCGAGCCTCTTCGAAGAAGGCGAGTTCGTTGACGTAGTTGGCACCTCGAAAGGTAAAGGTTTCCAGGGCGTTGTAAAGCGCTACAACTTTGCCGGTGTAGGCGGGCAGACCCACGGTCAGCACAACCGTCTGCGTCACCCTGGTTCTATCGGTGCTTGCTCCTGGCCTTCGCGCGTATTCAAAGGAATGCGCATGGGTGGCCGCATGGGCAACGACCGGGTGAAAGTGCAGAACCTGAAAGTGATGCGCGTAGTAGCCGACAAGAACCTGATTCTGGTGAGCGGCTCTATTCCCGGTGCCAAGAACTCTTACGTGGTCCTGGAAAAATAACGCAAGATGGAACTGTCAGTATATAACATCAAAGGTGAGGACACCGGCCGCAAGGTTACTCTGTCCGACGCCATCTTCGGCCTCACGCCGAACGAGCACGTGATGTATCTCGACGTGAAGCAGTACTTGGCCAACCAGCGCCAGGGCACGCACAAGTCGAAGCAGCGCAACGAGGTGCACGGCACCACGAAGAAGCTCAAGAAACAAAAAGGTACGGGCGGTGCCCGCGCCGGCAGCATGAAGTCGCCAGTTTTCGTTGGTGGTGGCCGCGTATTCGGTCCCGAGCCCCGCGACTACGGCTTCAAGCTGAACAAAAAGACCAAGCGTCTGGCCCGTCTGTCCGCTCTGTCGGTACTGGCCCAGGATGGCAAGGTTGCTCTGGTGGAGAACATCTCGCTGAGCGCTCCTAAAACGAAAGATTTCCTCTCGATCTTGAACGGTCTGAAGCTCAACAACGGCAAGAAAACCTTGTTCGTTGCCGCTGAAGCCGACAAGAACGTGCTGCTCTCGGCCCGTAACATTCAGCGCGTGAAGGTAGCTACCCCCGTAGCCCTGAACACCCACGACCTGCTGAACACGGACACCCTGCTGCTGTCGGAAGACGGGTTGAAATCCTTGGAACAACTCTATACTACCGCTGAGTAATGAGCACGCTGAAGAAACCTATCGTGACCGAGAAGGCCACGGCCCTGAACGAGAAAGGTCAGTACGCTTTCGAAGTAGAGCGCACCGCCAACAAGGTTCAGATCAAAAAGGAAATCGAGGCTCTGTACGGGGTAACGGTAACGGGCATTAGCACGATCCGCACCAACGGCAAGCTGAAGTCGAAATTCACCAAGGGTGGCTCCGTTTCGGGCCGTCGCCCCCACGGAAAGAAGGCTATTGTAACCGTGAAAGAAGGCGACGTAATCGACTTCTACAACGGTATCTAAGGTCGGGTAACCGACGAAACGCGCATTTTAAGATAAAATGGCACTCAAAAAACTAAGACCAACATCACCGGGTCAGCGCTTCCGCATCGCACCCGCGTTCGACGAGATTACGACGTCGACGCCGGAGA
This sequence comes from Hymenobacter aquaticus, assembly GCF_004765605.1. Classification (NCBI taxonomy): domain Bacteria; kingdom Pseudomonadati; phylum Bacteroidota; class Cytophagia; order Cytophagales; family Hymenobacteraceae; genus Hymenobacter; species Hymenobacter aquaticus. The sequence continues at coordinate 961,122 of NZ_SRLC01000002.1, forward strand.
AGTCGCTGTTGGCACCCCTGAAAAAATCCGGTGGCCGGAATGAATCCGGAAAAATGACCAACCGCTACATCGGCGGTGGTCACAAGCAGAAGTATCGGGTAATCGACTTCAAGCGCGACAAGGCTGGTGTTCCGGCTACCGTCAAGACGATTGAATACGATCCGAACCGCACTGCCCGCATCGCTCTGCTGAGCTACGCCGACGGCGAAAAGCGCTACATCATCGCGCCCGCCGGTCTGGCTGTAGGTACGGTAGTTGTGTCGGGCCCCGGTGTAGCTCCTGAAGTTGGCAACGCTCTGTCCCTGCGCGAAATTCCGCTGGGTACGATCGTACACAACATCGAGCTGATGCCCGGTGGCGGTGCTTCTATCGCGCGCTCGGCTGGCACTTACGCCCAGCTGGTTGCTCGCGAAGAGAAATACGCAACCCTGAAATTGCCTTCCGGCGAAATGCGCATGGTCCTGGTTACCTGCATGGCTACGGTTGGTACGGTTTCGAACGGTGACCACATGAACGTACGTCTCGGCAAAGCCGGTCGTAACCGTTGGTTGGGTCGTCGCCCACGTGTTCGTGGTGTTGCCATGAACCCCGTGGATCACCCCATGGGTGGTGGTGAAGGTCGTTCGTCGGGTGGTCACCCACGCAGCCGCAACGGTATCTTCGCTAAGGGTCAGAAGACCCGCAACAAGAACAAGTACTCCGAGCAGCTCATCGTTAACCGTAAAGGCAAGAAGTAACCAATGGCACGTTCGCTAAAAAAAGGGCCGTACATTGACTTCCGGCTCGAGAAGAAAGTCACGGCAATGGAAGATTCCGGCAAAAAGTCGGTGGTGAAGACCTGGTCGCGCCGCTCGATGATTTCGCCTGACTTCGTAGGCCACACCTTCGCCGTGCACAACGGCAATAAGTTCATCCCGGTGTATGTAACGGAGAACATGGTAGGTCACAAACTCGGTGAGTTTGCCCCGACCCGTAACTTCCGTGGCCACATCGCCAAGAAAGATAAAGGCAAGCGCTAATATGGAAGCTACCGCTAAACTCCGTAACGTGCCTACCTCGCCTCGCAAGATGCGCATGGTAGCCAACCTGGTACGTGGTCAGAAAGTGACCCGCGCTCTGGGCTTGCTGAAGTTCGAAGCTAACTCGGGCGCTGAGAAAATCGAGAAACTGCTCCTGTCGGCTTTGGCCAACTGGCAGCAGAAGAACGAGGACGAGCGTATCGAAGATGCCAACCTCTACATCAAAGAGATTTTCGTTGATGAAGGTCGTCAGCTGAAGCGTCTGCGTCCCGCCCCTCAGGGTCGTGGTCACCGCATCCGCAAGCGTAGCAACCACGTGACGCTGACCATCGACACCAAAGTAGAAGCACTTGGAAGCAAGGCTGCCGTAAAGCAGGCTGCTGAAACCAAACCTGCTACTGACGCTGTTGCTGAGGCTCCGAAGAAAACTACTCGTCGTAGCTCGGCTAAGAAATCCAACGAAACCTCGGCTGAAGCCACCGCATAAGCACTATGGGACAGAAAGTAAATCCGGTTGGCTTCCGTCTGGGCGTCATCAAAGGGTGGGACTCGAACTGGTATGGCGGCAAGGACTTTGCCGACAAGCTGGTTGAGGACGAAAAAATCCGCAAATACGTACTCGCTCGTATTCCGAAAGGTGGCATCAGCCGCATCGTAATCGAGCGTACCCTGAAGCGTATCACCATCACCATTAACACGGCTCGTCCGGGTGTGGTAATCGGTAAAGGCGGTCAGGAAGTTGACAAGATCAAGGACGAGCTGAAGCAGATCACCAGCAAGGACGTTCAGATCAATATCTTCGAAATTAAGCGCCCCGAACTCGACGCGAAACTGGTAGGTGAGAGCATTGCTCAGCAGCTGCAGGCTCGTATCTCGTTCCGTCGCGCCATGAAGATGTCTATCCAGGCTGCTATGCGTGTTGGTGCCGAAGGCATCAAGATTCAGTGCGGTGGCCGTTTGGGTGGCGCCGAAATTGCTCGTTCCGAGCAGTACAAAGAAGGCCGTACCCCGCTGCACACCCTGCGCGCCGACATCGATTATGCTTTGTCGGAAGCTCAGACCGTGTATGGCAAGATCGGCATCAAGGTGTGGATCATGCGTGGTGAGGTATTCGGCAAGCCCGACTTGTCGCCGAACCAGCAGCCGGCCAACCAAGGCAACGACACCCGTGGCGGCGGCAACGACCGTGGCCCCCGTGGTGAGCGTGGCGACCGTGGCGGCGACCGTGGCCCGCGTCGGGACCGGAACGACCGTGGCGGTGACAACCGTGGCGGTGGCCAGGGTGGTGATAACCGTGGCGGCCAGGGCGGCGGCCAGCGTCGTGGCGGTGGAGCACCCGGTGGTGCCAACCGTGGCGGCGGTCAGGGCGGCCCACGTCGCTAGTCCTTTTCTCTTTCAAGAATTTCAATTTCGATAACTCATGTTACAACCGAAAAGGACCAAGTATCGCAAGATGCAAAAGGGTCGCGTAACAGGCCTGGCCTACCGCGGCAGCTCCATAGACTTCGGTTCCTTCGCTATCAAGTCGTTGGAAGTGGCTTGGATTACGGCTCGCCAGATTGAGGCTGCTCGTATCGCCATGACCCGCGCCATGAAGCGTGAAGGTCAAGTATGGATCCGTATTTTCCCCGATAAGCCAATTACCAAGAAGCCCGCTGAGGTTCGGATGGGTAAGGGTAAGGGTAGCCCCGAATATTGGGTGGCCTGCGTGAAGCCCGGCACCATCATGTTCGAATCGGACGGCGTGCCGCTGGAAGTGGCTCAGGAATCCCTGCGTTTAGCTGCGCAGAAGCTGCCAGTGAGAACTAAGTTTGTTGTTCGTCGCGACTACGAAGAGAACAAGTAAGATGAAGAACGCAGAAATCCAAGCCCTTTCGCTAGAAGCGCTGAAGGAGCAAATCAAGACTGAACAAGCCAGCGGCCAGGCATTGCGTTTCGCGCACGCCATTTCGCCCCTGGAAAACCCAGTTCGCCTGAAGCACAGCCGCCGTACCGTAGCTCGTCTGAAGACTGAGTTGACCCGTCGCGAAAACGAGCAGGCAAACCAAACTGCTAAATAACGATGGCAAGCAACGAAGAACAGCAGGTAGCAACCGCCGAAGAGCGGAACCTGCGGAAAGAAATCATCGGGCGCGTTTCCTCGACCAAAATGGACAAGTCCATCACGGTTGTGGTAGAAAGCAAAATGAAGCACCCGATCTACGGTAAGTTCGTTACTAAGTCGACCAAGTTCATGGCTCACGACGAGAATAACGAATGCGGCGAAGGGGATACGGTTCGCATCATGTCGACCCGCCCCTTGAGCAAGAACAAGCGCTGGAGATTGGTAGAAATTCTAGAACGCGCCAAGTAAGATGATACAGCAAGAATCCCGTCTGACCGTCGCTGATAACAGCGGCGCCAAAGAAGTTCTCTGCATCCGTGTCCTCGGTGGCACGGGCAAGAAATACGCCAGCGTAGGCGACAAGATCGTCGTTTCGATCAAGTCGGCTCTGCCCTCCGGCAACGCTAAGAAAGGCACTGTGTCGAAAGCAGTAGTTGTTCGCACCAAGAAGGAAGTACGCCGCAAAGACGGTTCGTACATCCGCTTCGACGACAACGCCGCCGTTCTGCTCAACAACAACGACGAGCCCCGCGGTACCCGTATCTTCGGCCCCGTAGCCCGCGAGTTGCGTGAGCGTCAGTTCATGAAAATTGTTTCACTAGCTCCTGAAGTTCTCTAAGCATATGGCAACGAAGACGAAAGCTCAGCCCGTGAAACTGCACGTGAAAACCGGTGATACCGTCTTGGTAATTGCTGGTGATGAGCGTGGCAAGACCGGCGTTATCAAGTCGGTAAACCGTTCGACGCAGCGCGTTATCGTGGAAGGCCTGAACCTGGTGACCAAGCACAACAAACCCAGTGCTAAAAACCCGCAAGGGGGTATCACCAAGATCGAAGCTCCGATCCACGTATCTAACGTGAAGGCAGTTGAATCGAAAAACGCCTAACCCGGTACGACGACAATGGCCCGACTGAAAGATATATATCAAAAAGAAGTAGTACCCGCGCTCCAGGAGAAATTCCAGTTCAAGAGCATCATGCAGGTACCACGCATCACCAAGATCTGCATCAACCGCGGTATTGGTTCGGCAGTAGCCGACAAGAAGCTGGTTGACAATGGTGTAGACGAGCTGACGACCATCACCGGTCAGAAAGCCGTTGCTACCATTGCTAAGCGTTCGGTGTCGAACTTCAAACTCCGTGAAGGCATGCCCATCGGCGCCCGCGTTACCCTGCGCGGCGAGCAGATGTACGAGTTCATGGACCGTTTGCTGACGGTTGCTCTCCCCCGGGTGCGCGACTTCAAAGGCATCAACGACAAAGGCTTTGACGGCCGGGGTAACTATACCCTCGGTATCAAGGAGCAGATCATTTTCCCCGAAATTTCGATCGACAAGATCAAGTCAATCTCGGGTATGGACATTACCTTCGTAACGACCGCCGAGAACGACGAGCAGAGCTATGAGCTCCTCAAAGCTTTCGGAATGCCGTTCGCTAACGCCAAGAAACAGAACAATGGCTAAGGAATCCGTCAAAGCAAGAGAAAGAAAGCGCATCGCTACGGTAGAACGTTACGCTGAGAAGCGTAAGGCTCTGAAAGCCGCCGGCGACTACGAAGGCTTGGACAAGTTGCCCCGCAACGCCTCGCCCGTACGCGTACACAACCGGGATAAAATTAACGGTCGTCCTCGTGGTTACATGCGTAAGTTCGGCATCAGCCGCGTTACGTTCCGCGAAATGGCGCTGGCTGGTAAGATCCCCGGCGTAACGAAGTCGAGCTGGTAACACAGCTTGGGTCTTACTCATCCTAAGACCGTGATATTTGGCAGGTTGCCGAAAGAAACCATTGGCCGAGCCTCAGTAAGTCGAGCCAAGTAGTCTTAACCGAAAATTTCGTCGCCACTTTCAAATGGCGGCGAAATTTTCATATCTTTGCGGCTCCCTAAAAAACGGGCTGCTCTCATCTACACAATGAATACAGATCCAATTGCCGACTTCCTGACCCGGGTGCGCAATGCCATCAAGGCAAACCACCGGGTAGTTGAAATTCCGGCCAGCAACATCAAGAAGGAAATCACGAAAGTGCTTTACCACAAGGGCTACATTCAGAGCTACCGCTTTGATGACTCTTCGGTACAGGGCACCATCAAGATTGCCTTGAAGTACAACCCCACTACGAAGCAGCCTGCTATCACCAAACTGGAGCGCATCAGCACTCCCGGTCTGCGTCAGTACGCTCACGTGGAGAACATGCCGCGCGTACTCAGCGGCTTGGGCATTGCTATCCTGTCGACTTCGAAAGGGGTAATGACGGAGAAAGAGGCGAAAGCCCAGAACGTGGGTGGTGAAGTATTGTGCCACGTTTACTAATCGAGGAGAAACGAGACTATGTCACGCATTGGTAAACTGCCGATCAGCCTGCCTTCGGGCGTTCAGGTTGAAGTAAGCAACGAAAACACCGTTACGGTGAAGGGCCCGAAAGGCACCCTGACGACCCCGGTTGACCGCGACATTACCCTTACCCAAGCCGATGGCCAGCTGGTTGTTGAGCGTCCTACCGAGCAAAAGCGCCACAAGGCCATGCACGGTTTGTACCGCTCGCTGATCAACAACATGGTCAACGGTGTAAGCAACGGTTTTGAGCTGAAGCTGGAGCTGGTAGGTGTAGGTTACAAAGCAGCAATGGCCGGTACTACGCTGGAATTGTCGCTGGGTTACTCGCACAATATCTTCCTGTCCTTGCCCAAAGAAGTTACCGCTACGGCCGTAACCGAAAAAGGCAAGAACCCCATCGTTACGCTGAACAGCATTGACAATCAACTGCTGGGTCAGGTAGCTGCTAAGATTCGCTCGCTGCGCAAAGTTGAGCCTTACAAAGGCAAAGGCGTGCGCTTCGTGGGTGAGCAAATTCGTCGTAAGGCTGGTAAAACGGCTTCGAAATAATTTCGCATCATGGCTTTCGATAAAGCAACTAGAAGAAAACGGATCCAGCGCATCATCCGCACTAAGGTGGCTGGCACGTCCGAGCGTCCACGTTTGTCAGTGTTCCGCAGCAATACGGGCATCTATGCTCAGATTATTGACGACACCACTGGCCGTACGTTGGCGGCTGCTTCCTCGAAGCACGTTTCGGTGGAAGAGGGCAACGGAGTCGCCCTGGCTGCCGCAGTAGGCAAAGAACTTGCCTCCCGTGCTCAGGAAAAAGGAATTTCGAAAGTGGTATTTGACCGTTCGGGTTACCTCTACCACGGCCGCGTAAAATCATTGGCAGAAGGAGCCCGCGAAGGCGGCCTCAATTTCTAAATCATCATGGCAGAATTCAACAACAACCCCCGTGGTGGTGGCAATGACCGTGGCGGTAATGACCGTCGGGGTGGTGGCAATGACCGTGGTGGCAACCGCGACCAGGCGCCCCGCGCCGGCGAATCCGATCTGAAAGAGAAGGTAGTCGCTATCAACCGCGTTGCCAAAGTAGTAAAAGGTGGTCGTCGCTTCAGCTTCTCGGCCATCGTAGTAGTGGGTGACGGCAACGGCACCGTAGGCTACGGCCTCGGCAAAGCCAACGAAGTTACCGACGCTATTGCCAAAGGCATCGACGACGCTAAAAAGAACCTGGTGAAAGTGCCGCTGTATAAGCACACCGTTCCCCACGTGATGGAAGGCAAGTATTCCGGTGGTTTCGTACTGGTGCAGCCCGCCGCGGCTGGTACTGGCGTAATTGCTGGTGGTGCTATGCGTGCCGTGTTCGAAAGCGCCGGCATCAAGGACGTACTGGCTAAGTCGAAAGGTTCTTCGAACCCCCACAACGTAGTTAAGGCAACCTTCGACGCTCTGCTGAAGATGCGCGACCCGATGCAGATTGCTCAACAGCGTGGTATCACTCTGGCCCAAGTTTTTAACGGTTAAGCAGCGATGGCGCAGATCCAAATCAAACTCGTGAAAAGCGTTATTGACCGCCCTGAGCGTCAAAAGCGTACCGTTAAGGCCCTGGGCCTCGGTAAAATTGGTAGCACGAAGGCCGTAGAAAACACGCCCCAGGTTGCCGGTATGGTAGCCGCTGTGCAGCACCTCTTGGAAGTAACTGAACTCTAGGATTCCCCTCGATATGAATCTCAGCAATCTATCACCCGCCGTAGGCTCAACGCGCAACAACAAGCGTCTTGGCCGTGGTACGGGTTCCGGCCGCGGCGGCACGTCGACGCGTGGTCACAAAGGTCAAAAGTCTCGTTCGGGTTACTCCAAGAAGTCTGGCTTCGAAGGTGGCCAGATGCCCCTGCAGCGTCGTGTTCCGAAGTTCGGCTTCAAGAACATCAACCGCGTGGAGTACAAAGGCATCAACCTGGATGCTTTGACCAGCCTCAACGAAAAGAACAGCACTTCCACCATGGACGTTGCTTACTTCGTGTCGGCCGGCCTGGTGTCGAAAAACGCCAAAATCAAAATTCTGGGTCGTGGTGAAGTTACCACTGCTCTGGAAGTACATGCCCACGCATTCTCGAAATCGGCTGTTGAAGCCATCGAGAAGGCTGGTGGTAAAGCTGTGACGCTGTAAAGTCTTATCGGCGATGAAAAAGTTTATCGAAACGATAAAGAACATTTTTGCGATTGAAGATCTGCGTACGCGGATCTTCAATACGCTTTTTTTCATTGCCATCTATCGGCTGGGTTCCTACGTGGTACTCCCCGGCGTCGACCCCGCTCGTTTGAAGCAGGGTGGTGCGGAAGGCCTGTTCGGCATCCTGGATACGCTGCTTGGCGGCGCGTTCAGCCATGCTTCGATCTTTGCCTTGGGTATCATGCCGTACATCTCGGCTTCCATCGTATTGCAGCTGCTGACCATCGCAGTGCCTTACTTCCAGAAGCTGCAGAAGGAAGGTGAATCGGGTCGTAAGAAGATTAACCAGTACACCCGGATTCTGACGATTCCGATTGTAATGGCTCAATCTGTCGGCTTTATCGCAACAATTAATGCCGAGGCCATTATTGCGCCCGGCCCGTTCTTTACTTTCTCCACGATGCTCATCATTACGGCCGGAACGCTGTTCTGCATGTGGCTAGGGGAGAAGATTACTGATAAAGGTATCGGCAACGGTATTTCCATGATCATTATGATCGGGATTGTATCGCGCTTCCCAGGTGCCATTATCGGTGAGGCAGCAGCTAAAGGCATGCGCGGTTCGCTGATCTTCCTGATTGAGCTGGTTGTGTTGTTCTTAGTAGTAATGGCCGTAATCGTGCTGACGCAGGCTGTTCGCCGGATTCCGGTGCAGTACGCTAAGCAGGTAGGTGGCACTACGCAGCTGAATGCCCAGCGTCAGTTTATTCCGCTGAAAGTAAACGCGGCCGGTGTTATGCCCATCATCTTCGCTCAGTCGCTGATGTTTGTGCCTGCCATTGTTGCCTCGGTATGGCAAAACGATAGTGATACCGCCAGCTATATCGGTCAGAAGTTTTCTGACTATACTTCCTGGCAGTACAACCTGGTTTTCGCCACGCTGATTATCGTCTTCACGTACTTCTACACGGCCATCAGCGTCAACCCCAACCAGATTGCGGATGACCTGAAGCGCAGTGGTGGTTTCGTACCCGGCGTAAAACCCGGCCGCGATACCTCGGAGCACATCGATGAGATTCTGACGCACATCACCTTGCCCGGTGCCATTGTTCTGGCTCTGATTGCCATCTTCCCCGCGCTGGCTTTGCTGGCTGGCGTAACGCGTCCGTTTTCGGCTTTCTATGGCGGTACTTCCCTGATCATCATGGTTGGTGTGGTACTGGATACCCTGAATCAAGTGGAAAGCTACCTCCTCATGCGTCATTACGACGGCATGATGAAGACGGGCAAGCTGCGTGGTCGTTCTACCCAGAACGTAGCGCTAGCATCCTAATTTGGTCATGATCATCTACAAGACCGAAGAAGAAATTGAACTCATCCGGGCCAGCGCGAAAGTGCTGGCTCAAGCCCACGGAGAGGTTGCGGGCATGATAAAGGAAGGAGTTACGACGCGTGCCCTCGACCAGCGCGCGGAAGAATTCATCCGGGACCATGGCGGACAGCCCTCCTTCAAAGGGTATAATGGTTTTGAATACAGTCTCTGCATCTCGCCTAACGCAGTCGTGGTGCATGGTTTTCCGAGTGACTATCAGCTCAAGAGCGGAGATGTTGTATCGGTAGACTGCGGAGTCTTGTTGAACGGCTACCACGCCGATAGTGCTTACACCTACCCAGTAGGGGAGGTGGCACCAGAAGTGCTCAAGCTTCTGGAGGAAACCAAAAAGTCGCTGTACCTAGGCATTGACCAGGCAGTGGCGGGTAACCGTATGGGCGACTTGGGTTACGCCATTCAGAACCACGTTGAAAAGCAGGGTTATGGAGTAGTGCGGGAACTTGTTGGCCACGGAATTGGTCAGAAGCTCCACGAGCGGCCAGAAGTACCTAACTACGGTAAGCGTGGGGCGGGACTGAAGCTGCAAGAGGGCTTGGTGCTAGCCATTGAGCCCATGGTGAATCTGGGAACGAAGAGCGTAATTCAGGAGAAGGATGGCTGGACTATCCGAACCAAGGATTTCAAACCTTCGGCGCACTTTGAGCACACGGTCGTCGTACGAAAAGACAAAGCGGAGATTCTCACTTCCTTTGAATACATAGAAAAAGCCTTACAGTAGCCTTATGGCCAAACAATCCTCCATTGAACAGGACGGAGTCATTCTGGAAGCCCTTTCAAACGCCATGTTCCGCGTGGAATTGGAAAACGGTCACCAGCTCGTTGCTCACATTTCGGGCAAAATGCGAATGCACTACATCAAAATCCTGCCGGGCGATAAGGTGAAGCTGGAAATGTCCCCTTACGACTTGTCGAAGGGCCGAATTGTTTACCGTTACAAATAACCCGACGACATGAAAGTCAAAACCTCGGTCAAGAAACGCAGTGTTGACTGTAAGCTGGTTCGCCGCAACGGCAAGCTGTACGTCATCAACAAAAAGAACCCCCGCTTCAAACAGCGTCAGGGTTAGTAGCACCAGACTTTTTAAGAAAGCAAATGGCTCGTATTGCAGGGGTAGACATCCCGGACAACAAGCGCGGTGAAATCGCGCTGACCTACATTTTCGGCATCGGCCGTCCTTCCGCACAGAAAATCTTGAACCAGGCCGGTATCGACCTGAACAAGAAAGTAAAGGATTGGACGGAAGCAGAAGCTGGCGAAATCCGCAGCATCATTGCTGCCGAAATTAAGACTGAAGGTGTTCTGCGCTCGGAAGTGCAGCTGAACATCAAGCGTCTGATGGACATCGGTTGCTACCGGGGTCTGCGTCACCGCAAAGGTCTGCCAGTTCGTGGTCAGCGTACCAAGAACAACTCGCGCACGCGCAAAGGCAAACGGAAGACCGTTGCCAACAAGAAAAAAGCTACTAAATAAATTGTAGCGGGAATCGAAGCCGGTTCAGGACTCTGAACCGGCTTCAACACCTTCCGCAGTTTTTTGCGATAACCAAATGGCACAAAAGAGAAAAGACAAAGCCAAAAAGCGCGTTGTCGTTGTTGAGCAGGTTGGCCAGATTCACATCAAGGCTTCCTTCAACAACATCATCATCTCCATCACCAACAACAATGGCCAGGTAATTTCCTGGGCATCGGCTGGTAAGATGGGTTTCAAAGGTTCTAAGAAGAACACGCCCTACGCTGCCCAGATGGCAGCTACGGATTGCGCCAAAGTGGCCCACGACCTGGGCATGCGCAAAGCCGAAGTATTCGTGAAAGGTCCGGGCGCTGGCCGTGAGTCGGCTATCCGCACCCTCCAGAACGTGGGCATTGAGGTAACCACCATCCGCGACGTGACCCCGCTGCCCCACAACGGCTGCCGTCCTCCTAAGCGTCGTCGCGTCTGATATACTGAACTCGCGAACCATCCGGTTCGCCCCTGTGTCGGGTTTCCGATCCGGCTTGCCCTGCGGGTGAGCCGCATCCGAGGAGCCCGACACGCGTGGTTCAACCCCTGCAAAACTCAAATACCCCGAAATGGCACGTTATACTGGTCCTAAAACCAAGATTGCCCGTCGCTTCGCAGAGCCAATCTTCGGCCCAAGCAAGGCACTCAACAAAAAGAACTACCCTCCTGGCCAGCACGGCCGTGGCCGCCGCAAGAAGCAGTCGGAATACGCGGTGCAGTTGATGGAGAAGCAGAAAGTGAAGTACATGTACGGTGTACTGGAGAAGCAATTCGAAAACCTGTTCCACAAAGCAGCTACGCTGCCCGGCATCACCGGCGACAACCTGCTGGCGCTGCTCGAGTCGCGTCTGGACAACACGGTGTACCGTTTTGGCATTGCTCCGACCCGTCGCGCCGCTCGTCAGCTCGTTCTGCACAAGCACATCACGGTGAACGGTGAAGTAGTAAACATCGCCTCGTACAAGCTCCGCGCTGGTGACGTAGTAGGTGTTCGCGAAAAGTCGAAGTCTCTGGAGGCCATCACTACCAGCCTGAGCGCCCGCAACGCGCGTGCTTTCTCGTGGCTGGAGTGGGACGGCAAGGAATTGGTGGGCAAGTTCCTGAACGCCCCCTCGCGTGACCTGATTCCGGAGAAAATCACGGAGCAGCTCATCGTCGAGCTTTACTCGAAGTAATTTGTGGAACCCGGCTTATGGTCGGGTTCTTACTTCGTTTTTTCCTTGTTGTATTTTTAAAGCCCCACTTATGTCAATCTTAGCTTTTCAAATGCCGGAGAAAGTAGTAATGGAGAAATCCGACGACTTCTACGGAACATTTGAATTTAAACCGCTGGAGAAAGGCTACGGCGTCACGATCGGCAACGCACTGCGCCGCATCCTGCTGTCGTCGCTGGAGGGCTATGCCATCACGTCGGTCCGCACTTCCAGTGTGCTGCACGAGTTCATGACGATTGAAGGCGTGATTGAGGACATGTCCGAAATCATTCTGAACCTGAAGCAGGTTCGCTTCAAGAAAGTGAGCGACGCCATCGAGGACAAAATCACGGTTCGTATTAAGGGCCAAGAGACGTTCACGGCTGGTGACATCAATAAATTCTCGACCGGCTTCGAGGTGCTCAACACAGATATGGTTATCTGCAACGTTGATCCTTCGGTAGAGCTGGAATTCGAGTTTACGATTCAGAAAGGCCGCGGCTACGTGCCCGCCGAAGAGAATCGTCCTGCCGACCAGGTATTCGGGCAAATTGCCATCGACGCCATCTTCACGCCCATCAAGAACGTGAAGTACAGCATCGAGAACACCCGCGTAGAGCAGAAAACCGACTATGAGAAGCTCCTCATCGAGATTCAGACGGACGGTTCGATTCATCCGGAGGATGCACTGAAAGGTGCCGCCAACATTCTGATTCAGCACTTCATGCTGTTCTCGGACAACACCATGACCTTCGAAACGGCCAAGGCCGAGGAAGAAGAAACGGTAGACGAAGAGACGCTGCACATGCGCAAAGTTCTGAAGACGCCCCTGGCGGATATGGACCTGAGCGTGCGTGCGTACAACTGCCTCAAGGCCGCCGACATCAAGACGCTCGGCGAACTGGTGCAGCTGGATATGAGCGACATGATGAAGTTCCGCAACTTCGGTAAGAAGTCGCTGACCGAACTCGAAAATCTCGTGGAGGAAAAAGGTCTGACCTTCGGGATGGACCTGGGCAAGTACCGCCTCGACGAAGACTAGCCTTTTTAATGTGCTAATGTGGAAAATGTGGGTAATGTGCTAATGTGAGTTAGCCGAGCATCCACCGCCACATTAGCACATTTTGCTTGTCTGCTAACTAGCAGAGCCGCACATTTTCACATTAGCACATTTCTTTTTCACTAGTGTGCCCGAGGTAGGATGGTTCTAATGAGGCCGCCTAACTTACTGGCAGCCCGCCGTGGTCATCCTACGCAAGCACACGCATTCCTGCTGAGAAGCACAACACAATGAGACACGGTAAGAAAATCAACCACCTCGGTCGTACCACCTCCCACCGCAATGCGATGCTGTCGAACATGGCTTCGTCGCTGATCATGCACAAGCGCCTGACCACCACGGTGGCCAAAGCCAAAGCCCTGCGCAAGTTCGTAGAGCCCCTGCTGACCAAGTCGAAGAGCGACACCACGCACTCGCGTCGTACCGTATTCGCTACGCTGCAGAACAAGGAGTCGATCAAGGAGCTGTACGACTCGGTAGCCGCTAAAATTGCTACCCGTCCCGGTGGTTACACCCGCATCATCAAGCTGAGCGACAACCGTCTGGGCGACAACGCCGAGGTGTGCATCATCGAGCTGGTGGATTACAACGAAACCCTGCTGGAAGCCAAGAACGCCGGCGAAGCCAAGGCTACTACTCGTCGTTCGCGCGGCAAGAAGAAGTCGGCTGACGCTGCTGCTCCCGCCGCTGAAGCTACTACCGCCGCTCCGGCTGCCGTGGTAAGCGAAGAGGCTGCCGCTGCTACGGACGCTCCCACGGAAACGCTGAAAGAAGGCGAAACCCGCGACGAGAAGACCGAAGAAGCTGCTTCGTAGTTTTCGAGCAACTAGAATAGAGAAAAGGGACGTGCCGCCAGGTACGTCCCTTTTTTTGCCTTCAGGCATTCGTAAAGTCAGCGGCATAGCGCAAGAGGCAGCGCGGATAGATAGGAGGGTACGTAGTGAATTTCTTACCTTTCGGCCCCGCAGCCGGAAGTGGGGCCTGCCAGGTTCGGCGGCTGCGGTACCGATTTCCTCACCACAATCCTTTTCAACATGAGCATTATAGCAGCCATCCACGCCCGGCAGATTTTTGATTCGCGCGGCAATCCAACCGTTGAGGTCGATGTAACCACCGAATCCGGCGTGGTAGGTCGGGCAGCCGTGCCGTCGGGGGCCAGCACGGGCAAGCATGAAGCCGTGGAGCTGCGTGACGACGACAAGAGCAAGTACATGGGCAAGGGCGTGCTCAACGCGGTGGAAAACGTGAACAGCAAGATTGCCGAAGAGCTGATTGGCTTCTCGGTGTTTGAGCAAGGCCTGCTAGACAAGATCATGCTGGAAATCGACGGCACGCCGAACAAGGCTAACCTGGGCGCCAACGCCATTCTGGGCGCTTCGCTGGCCATTGCCCGCGCCGCCGCCCAAGAGGCTGGTATGCCGCTGTACCGCTACGTGGGCGGGGTAGGGGCTACCACGTTGCCCGTACCGATGATGAACATCCTGAACGGCGGCTCGCACGCCGACAACAGCATCGACTTCCAGGAGTTCATGATTATGCCCGTGGGCGCGCCGTCCTTCTCGGAGGCTCTGCGCTGGGGTACAGAGATTTTCCACCACCTCAAGAACGTGCTCAAGAAGCAGGGCTTCAGCACCAACGTGGGCGACGAAGGCGGCTTTGCGCCGAACATCAAGTCGAACGAGGACGCCATTAAGATCGTGCTGCAGGCCATTGAAACGGCCGGCTACAAGCCCGGCGACGACGTGATGATTGCCATGGACGCGGCAGCCTCCGAGTTCTACTCCGATGGCCACTACCACTTCAAGAAGAGCACCGGCGACAAGCTGACTTCGTCGGAGATGGTAAGCTACTGGACCGACTGGACCAAGAAGTACCCCATCATCAGCATTGAGGATGGCATGGACGAGGACGACTGGACCGGCTGGAAAAACCTGACCAACAGCATCGGCGGCACCACCCAGCTGGTGGGCGACGACCTGTTCGTGACCAACGTGAACCGCCTGCAGCGCGGCATCGACGAGCAGATTGCCAACGCCATTCTGATCAAGGTAAACCAGATTGGTACCCTCACCGAAACCATTGATGCCGTAAACCTGGGCCGCCGCAACGGCTACAAGAGCATCATGAGCCACCGCTCGGGCGAGACGGAGGACAACACCATTGCCGACCTGGCCGTGGCCTTGAACACCGGTCAGATCAAGACGGGCTCGGCCTCGCGCTCCGACCGGATGGCCAAGTACAACCAACTGCTGCGCATCGAGGAAGAGCTGGGCGAAATTGCCTACTTCCCCGGCCGCAAGATGTAGCCCCGGGCTGCCACTTTGCTGACGCGTACAATATAAAAGGGCGCGGTCTGGGTACAGACCGCGCCCTTTGCTTTATCTTTGGTTATGCAGTTGCTTCAACTATTTCAGCGGGTGCCGCGCTTTCTGCGCAGCTTCTACTTCCTGACCGGAGCGGGCTTTCTGGTCTGGATGGTCCTATTCGACGCCAACGACCTGCTGAAGCAGTACGATATGTACGCCAAGTGGCGGGAGCTGCAGGCCGAAAAGGAGTATTACCTGAACAACATCGAAATCGTGAAGAAGGACCGCGCCGAGCTGCTCAGCAGCCCGGAGCTGCTGGAAAAATTTGCCCGCGAGAAATACATCATGAAGCGGCCCGGTGAGGACGTGTTTATCCTGGTGCCGCAGCAGGAAGAGTAGCCTCGCAGCAGGTAAGCCTGACAGACCCTGACGCCCAACGGCGGCATTGGCCCGGAAACTTCCGAAGTCGATGCCGCCGTTGCCGTTGTAGGTGCGGGCCATACGTGGCCCCGTATTTGACACGGCGCGGCAAACTGCTCCTTATCTGCTCATGACCAAGTTTCATCTACCCGTTTCGTGGCGCCGCACCGGCTTGCTGCTCGCCGTGCTACTGCTGCTGGCGGTTCCCGGCTCGGCCCGGCCTTCGCAGGTGCAGGTGGCCCGGCAGTTTCTGCTGGCAGTGCTCCGCGGCGACTATACCGCAGCCTACCAGCTGCTGGCGCCCGAGGCCCAGGCTACCCTGAAGGCCGACGGCTTTCGGGCGGCTGCCCGGCCGCTCTACGAGCAAGGGCAGCGCCGCGGCACTCCGTTCGACCTCTACAAATTGGGCTACCGCATTGATGAAGCTAACACGGTGCGCAATTTCTACAGCTTTATGTTCAAGAGCGACACGCTGGCGGCCCGGCCCGTGGTGCAGCTCGACGTGACGTTCCGGGACTCTACGGCCACGCGCATCCTGACCTTCGGCCTGATTCCGGCCCCGCAGACCCCGCGCAAGTAGCCGCTGGTGCTAGCCCGGAAAGGAAATCTTGCCGAGCGAAACGGCGGGCACGGCCTGCGGGCCGTGGCCAATGGGCCGGGCTTCACCCACCAGGGTTTCATTGGCCAGAATGGCGAACAGAACGGCTTCCTTGGCGTCGGGGGCAATGCCCAGCGCGGCGGTGGTAGAGAAGCGGCAGTGGGGCAGCTCACGGCGTAATGCGGCCATCAGCGTAGGATTGTGCATGCCGCCGCCGCTGGCGTAGATGGTAAAGGGCCGCTCGGGGCCGAATGCCTGCCGCACGGCCCGCGCCACGCCGGCCGCGCTGAAAGCGGTGAGGGTCGCCAGTAAATCGGTGGGGGAGAGGCTCTGGGTGCCGCTGGTTCGCTGGGCCGCTTGCACGTAGGCTGGGTTGAACAGCTCCGGCCCCGTCGTTTTGGGAATAGTTGCCGCGAAGAACGGGTGGGCCAGCAACGCCGCCAATAAGGACTGGTTGACCTGGCCCTGGGCCGCCAGAGTGCCGTTTTCGTCGTACTGCGTGCCGGGGTACAGCTCCCGCACGAAGGCATCGAGCAAGGTATTGCCCGGCCCGGTATCGGTGCTGAAAACCTGGGTAGCATCCAGGGTGGCGGCCAGGTAGGTGAAGTTGGCAATGCCGCCTAGGTTGAGCAGGAGCCGGTCTTCGCCGGGCTGGGAGAAAATCAGGTAGTCGCCATACACGGCCAGGGGTGCCCCCTGCCCGCCGGCGGCCACGTGCTTCTGCCGAAAGTCGCTGAGGGTAAGAATGCCGGTGCGCACGGCTAGGTGGTCCCCATCGCCGAGCTGCAGGGTGGCGTTGGGCCAGTCGGGCAGGCCGTGCTGGTGCCGGGGCGCGTGAAACATGGTTTGGCCGTGGCTGGCAATGGCATCGACCTCGGCGGGCTGGATGTGCCACTGCTGCAGGCAGGCCAGCACCATATCGGCGTGCAGGGTGCCCAGCCAGGCGTGGACCAGGGTGAGGTGCTGCAGCTCGACGGTGGGTTGGGCAAACAGGCGCCGGATTTCGCCCCGTACGGCTTCGGAGTAAGGTACCGTGGCAAACTGCTCGACCTGTACCTGCGTGGCGGGCCCGTGGCCGGTAAAGCGGCACAGCGCCACGTCCAGTCCGTCGAGGGAGGTTCCCGACATGAGCCCGATGATGCGCCGCGTCGGTTTCCGGGCTACCGTGAACAGCTGGGTCAGGTTGGTATTCAACGGTGAGATAGTGAATGAGTGACTTGGTGAGTTACTGAAACGTCATGTCGACCGTCGGGAGACATCTGGCGTGCAATAGTATATGATTTACCATTGCACGCGAGATGTCTCCCGGCGGCCGACATGACGTTCTTTTTTTACTGCCTAAAACAGATTCACTTATTCACCGATTTTCTTGCCCGTCATGGCCTGCTTGATGGAAATGTTCATCACCCGCTCGGCAAACGGGCTGGTGAGGCTTTCCAGCTCGTCGACGGCTTTCAGAATCGTGTCCTTGTCGTTGGTTTCCAGCGACTCGCGCAGCACCTGGGTCTGGGCGGCGGTGTGGGTTATTTCTTCTTCGGTCAGATACTGGGAGTTTTTCTCCACGAACCGCTCGACCTGGTAGAGCATCTGCTTGGCGACGGTGCGGGCTTCGATTACCATGCGGGCCGCCACGTCTTCGCGGGCGTGCGTGAGCGAGTCCATCAGCATCTGCTCTACCTGCTCGTCGGTGAGGCCATACTGGGGCTTGATTTCCACGACCTGCCGGGTGTTGGAGCGCAGCTCAATGGCCTCGACCTGCAGAATCCCGTCGGCGTTGAGCAGGAAGTTCACGTCGACCTTGGGCAAGCCGGCGGGCATGGCCGGAATGCCGCGCAGGTCGAACTCGGCCAGCTTACGGTTTTCCTTCACCAAGTCCCGCTCGCCCTGGTACACCGAGATTTTCAGGTTTACCTGCCCATCCACGGAAGTGGTGTACTGGCGGCCGGCCTTGGTCGGAATCTTGGAGTTGCGCGGAATAATCGGGTCCATCAGCCCGCCCAGGGTTTCGATGCCCAGCGTGAGCGGGGTCACGTCGAGCAGGAGCACGTCGCGGCGGTTGCCGGCCAGGATGTCGGCCTGAATGGCGGCGCCCAGGGCTACTACTTCGTCCGGGTTGAGCGAGTTATTGGCCGGCTGCTGGAAAAACTCCGACACCGAGTCGTAAACCAGCGGCACGCGCGTCGAGCCGCCCACGAGCAGCACGGCATTCAGGTCGGCGGGCGTGAGCTGGGCATCGGCCAGGGCCCGGCGGCAGGAGTCGATGGTACGCTCCACGAACGGCCGGATCAGCTCGTTGAATTTCTCCTTGGTCAGCGGCAGGTTGGTTTCGCTGAACTCGGCGGCAAACGCGTCGTTGTCGCTCAGGTGGCGCTTGGCCTGCTCGGCCAGCAGCCGCAATTCCTGCTGGGCCTGCGGATTGTTATACAATACCGCCGCCAGCTGGTACTCACTGGTCCAGTAGTCGGTAATGGCGCGGTCGAGGTCGTCGCCGCCCAGGTAGGTGTCGCCGTTGGTGCTGAGCACTTCGAAAATGCCCTGCTGAATGCGCAGAATACTGATGTCGAAGGTGCCGCCGCCCAGGTCGTACACGGCCACGGTTTTTTCCTCGTCGGGGCTCAGGCCGATGCCGTAGGCCAGGGCCGCCGCGGTGGGCTCGTTCACGATGCGCAGCACTTCCAGGCCGGCCAGGCGGCCCGCGTCGCGCGTGGCCTGGCGCTGGGAGTCGTTGAAGTAGGCCGGCACGGTAATCACGGCGCGGTTGACGGGCGTTTTCAGAGCGTGCTCGGCGCGGGTGCGCAGTTCCTTCAGGATTTCGGCCGACAGCTCGATGGGGGAGTAGAACCGGTCGGCCACCCGGATTTTAACCAGGCCCTCGGAGTTGTCGTCGATGACCTTGTAGCCCAGCTGCGTGGCGTGCTCGCCCAGGTCGCGGTACGACTTGCCCAGCAGGCGCTTCACCGAGTAAATCGTGTTCTGGGGCTCAGTGAGCAGATATTGCTTGGCCTCGGTGCCCACGATGGGGTCGGGCGAGTCGGTGGGGAAGTGCACTACCGAGGGCACGATGGTGCCCCGGCCCTGGTCGTTGATGGCCAGCGGGTGGCGGCTGTCGGGGTGAATGTAGGCCACCAGGCTGTTGGTGGTGCCCAGGTCAATTCCGACAATGATTTCTTCCTGCTGAATGCTCCCCGTAGAGAGGTTGATTGCGACTTTGGCCATGGGGTAAATAAATCGGCGCGCCGGGGCGCGGAATAAGCGAAACGAGAAGGTGAAGTACGGCTACGCTCACCTACGAAGCAGGGGCAAAAGTAGCGAAGAAATGCGGCTGAGGCAGGATAACAAACCGTGGGTAGAATTGGCCTTGGGGCCGGGTCCATTTTTTGTGAAAAAAGTTCCATCAGAATCAATCCAAGCGCGCGGGTAGTTCCGTATGGTGTGATAGTCCCGGCCCTGTTCTGCATTCCTATTGCCGACCACCGCTCATGCCGCTCTGTTCTATCCCGGCCGGGCTACTACTCTTCCTGCGTTAGCGCCCGGTCTGGTGCGCGTTTCTCTCCTGCTTCCTTTCAAAAATGCCTCCCGGTATGCCGGGAGGAGTGTATCCTATTTCTTTCACCCAACCACTTCATCATGAAGAAGACCTTTACCCGTCCGCTATTCCATATGGGACTAGCGGCTACTGCCATTGTAGGCGCCCTGGCCTGGAGCGGGCAAAACACCCGCATTGAAGCATCCAGCCACCGCGAGGCCCCCTTGATTGCCGACGACCCGTTGGCCGACAACACCGACCTGTACGCCTTCCGGGACCCCAACAACCCGGAGCTGATCAACATCATTGCCAACTACATTCCGCTGGAGCTGCCCCAGGGTGGTCCCATCTACAACACGTTTGGGGAAAACATACGCTACGAGATTCACATCAAGAACAAAACGACCTCGACGGGCGACGACCTGACGTATCGTTTCACGTTCACCAAAATTAACGAGGACGCCACCACGTTTTTCCGCACCCGCCTGGGCAAGGAAAACCAGAAAACCACCTACACGGCCGAGCTGAGCGTGAATGGTGGGGCCTTCACGCCCATCGTAACCGGGGGCATCGTGCCGCCGCCCAACATTGGTCCCCGCTCCATTGAAGGTGCCGCCGGCCTGGCCACGCCCTACAATACGCTCATGACCAACGCCATCCGGACGCTGGCCAACGGTACCAAAGTATTCTGCGGCCCAGTGGATGATCCGTTCTTCGTGGACCTGGGCGGTATTTTTGACTTGGGTGGCGTGCGCCAGACCGGGGCCCGCGACGGGGTAGCCCGCAAAAACACGCACACCATTGCCCTGCAAATCCCGATTTCGGTGCTGCAGAAAGACGGCAAGACCGGTGCGCAGGCCGCCAACATCCTGGATTCGGACTACATCATCGGCGTGTGGGCCTCGGCCAGCCGCCAGGCCATCCGGACGCTGAACACGGACGGTACCCAGACGCACTCGGGCAACTACGTGCAGGTGTCGCGCCTGGGCATGCCCCTGACCAACGAAGTTGTGATTCCCATTGGTCAGAAAGACGAGTGGAACGCGGTGAGCCCCTACGGTGCCATTGCCAAGTTCGACGAAAACGCCATGAACCCCGAGCTGGCGCTGTACATGGATGACAGCCGCTTCGGTGGAGCCGTGCCCGGCCTGGGTGCCCTGCGCATTCAGAGCAACTCTCTTCAGGCCTTCGACTTCCGCAACGGGAAGGACGGCCTGGCCAACCTGACGGCCGCCCAGCGTGCCGGTACCGTGTTTGCCGACCCTACGTTTGGTCCTTACCTGCTGCGCGCCGGTAAGCCCCGCTCGGTCGACATTCTGCCCATCTTCCACACCGGGGTGCCCAACCTGCCTCCGTACCAGCTGGCTACCGGCAAACCTGCCCGCAACCCGCTGGCTGCCGGCAAGCCCTTCATCAACAACTTCCTGCCCACGCTGGGCGACATGCTGCGCCTGAACATGGCCGTGCCCGCTACGCCGCGCACCCTGGCCAACGGCCAGCCTAACCCCGACTTCAGCTCGGAAGGCCTGCTGGCCGCCGCCGTGCTGGGTCTGACCGACTCGCGCTTCAATGGCAGCGCCGCGCTGCAGTCTATTCCGAACATGGACGGCTTCCCGAACGGCCGCCGTCTGGAAGACGACGTGACCCGCATCGAGCTGCAAGCCGTGGGTGGCGTGGTACTGGCCGCCATCGGCCTGTTCTACGACGACTACTCGGCTACGGCCACCAGCCCGCTCACCCCGCAGCTGCTGGGCGTAGTAGGGTTCAAAACGGGGGTAGAAGCCAACGATACGACGTTCAAAGCCGCTTTCCCCTACATGCAGACGCCTTGGCGCGGCACCAAAACCCAGCCGACGGTTACGTCGCAACGGGCCGCCGTGGGCATGGGCCTGATGGCCTCGCCGGTGGAAGTAGCCCAGAACTACCCCAACCCCTTCACCGACAAAACCACGATTCACTACGAAGTGGGCGTGAAAGGTCCGCTGACCATTGTGGTGAGCGACATGATGGGCCGCCACGTAACGACGCTGGTCAACAACAAGGAGCACAAGCCCGGTACGTATGAGCTGCCCTGGAAAGTGCAGAACCTGGCCGCCGGTACCTACATTGCCACGGTAAAATCGGGCGAAACGGTGCTGCAATCCATCAAGCTGGTGCATACCAACTAAGGACAACTGCCTACCGTGAAACCCAGGAGCGGGGCCCGCTCTGGTCCTGGGTTTCAAGCGGTAGTCATTCAGGTAGCCGGACCCGGGTGAGTTCGGCTACCTTGCTGGTAATTCAAGAGCCTGGCCCGCGGGCCGGGCTCTTTTCCCACTTTTAGCCCTGCTACTTTGCGTAAATACTTATACCCGATTCTGCTGGTTTGCTTTGGCGCCGCCGTGGCCGCGCTGTTCTTTTTCCGCAAGCCCGAACCCATTCCGACCCTGAAGGAGCGCCACGGCGACCTGGCTTTGGGCGGCGAATGGCTGAATACCAAAAATGCCATTGGCGGGCTGCTGGCCCAGCTGCGGGCCAAGCCCGACGACAACAAAGCCAAGCTGCTGCTGGCCCAGGCCTACATGCAGGAAGCCCGCGTCACCGGCGACCATCCGTACTACGACATGGCCGCCATGCAGCTGCTCGACGGCGTGCTGCGGCAGGAGCCCCAGAACTTCGAGGCCCTGTGCTGCAAGGCTTCGCTGTGTCTGACCCAGCACCACTTTTCCGAAGGGCTGGCCGTGGCCGAGCAGGCCGTGGCCCTGAACCCGCACAACGCCTTCGTGTACGGCTTGCTCTGCGACGCCAACGTGGAGCTGGGCCGCTACCCCGAAGCCGTGAAAATGGCCGACAAAATGAACCAGGTGCGCCCCGACCTCCGCTCGTACTCCCGCGTGTCGTACCTGCGCGAAATCCACGGCGACTACCCCGGAGCCATTGAGGCGATGGATATGGCCGTGAAAGCCGGCTACCCCGGCCTGGAGCAAACCGAATGGTCGCGCATCACGCTGGGCCACCTCTACGAGAATACCGGCAACCTGGCGCAGGCCGAGCAGCAGTACCAGCTGGCCCTGGTGCAGCGCCCCTATTACGCCTACGCGCTGGCCGGCCTGGGCCGGGTGGAAAAAGCCCGCCAGAACTACCCCGCCGCCATCGACTACTTCCGCAAGGCCCGCGCCACGGTGCAGGACTACGCCTTTGCCGACGAGCTGACCGACCTGTACCGCCTCAACCACGAGCCGGCCAAAGCGGCCCAAATGGCGAAGGAAGCCATAACCATGCTGGCCGACGACGCCAAAGAAGCCGACGACAACGAGCAGATGGGCCACTACGCCGACCGGGAGCTGGCCTATGCTTACCTGAAAACCAACGAGGTGGACAAGGCGTTGGCCCACGCCAAAATCGAGTATGAGCGCCGCCCCGACAACATCGACGTGTGCGAAACCCTGGCCTGGGTGCACTACAAGCGCGGCGAGTACAAAGAGGCCCAAAAGCTGATGGACATGGCCCTGCGCACCAACTCGCAAAACCCCACGCTGCTGTGCCGCGCCGGCCTGATTGCCTCCAAAAACGGGCAGGCCGCCAAAGGCCAGGCCCTGATTAGGAAGGCGCTGACGACGAATCCCTACCTGAGCTTCGATCTGGCCGACGAGGGCAAGAAGCTGCTGGCCCTCAACTAGGCCCGCCGGCCGCGAAGAATGAAGGCATTGCGCGAAAACCGCCGAAACCTGGTGCCCGGGGCCCTGTTGCTCCTGGCCGGGCTGCTGCTGCCCCAGCTGGCGGCGGCCCACGTGCTGGATGTGGACGTGAGCAAACTCTCGCGCACCGACATCATCAGCACCTATCTCAAGCTGGGCTACACCCACATTCTGCCCCTCGGCCTCGACCATATCCTGTTCGTGCTGAGTATTTTTTTCCTGGAGCCCCGCCTCAAGCCCGTGCTCTGGCAGGCGACGGCCTTCACCGTGGCGCACTCCATTACGCTGGGCCTGGCCATGTACGGGCTGATTTCGCCGCCCGCTTCCATCGTCGAGCCCATTATTGCCCTGTCGATTCTGTTTGTGGCCATCGAGAATATCCTGGCCGATAAGCTCAACCCCTGGCGGGTGGCCATCGTGTTCGGCTTCGGCCTGATTCACGGTATGGGCTTCGCCAGCGTGCTGACCGGGCTTGGGCTGCCGCGCACCATGTTTGTCGAGTCGCTGATTTCCTTCAACGTGGGCGTGGAGCTGGGGCAGGTGACGGTGATTCTGCTGGCCTGGCTGCTGGTGGGCCGCTGGTTTGCCGATAAGCCCTGGTACAAGCAGCGTGTGGTGGTGCCCGTCTCGGTGCTCATTGGCCTGGTGGCCGCTTACTGGACGGTAGAGCGGGTGTTTTTCGCGTAGATCCGGACCCCTAAGCGTCACACCGGACAATTCTTACTTACTAATTCTCAATTACTCATTCACAAATGCTGCGCTCCTGGCTCGTGCTGCTCTTGCTCGCCAACTACCTGCTGGTAGTGGGAGCCGGCCTCGTGAACCGGCCGCAGCCCCCGCGCTACTCGGCGGCCCACCCCTACGTGCACAGCGCCGACTGCCAGCAGAAGCACTACCTGCTCGTCGACTGCTTCGATAGGTGCAACGGCGACCAGGACGTGGTACAAAAGCGGACCGCAACGGAAAATGCCGCGCACCTGCTCTCCATCATCAAGGGCATCGACGTGCATTGCTTGAGCGAAGCACTCGTCCTTACCCCAATTCATTATGCCGGCCAGGTGGCCGTATCCGTTGCTGAAACGCCGGCCCTGCACGCCGGCTTTCAGGCCGATTTTTACCCTCCTCCCCGTCGGGGATAAGCCGTGAGGCCCTTATCGGGGCCGTTTGCCGCGCGTCGAAGTATTCCGCGCGGCTCTTGTCTTATCCTTTTTAATCTGCCGCCGGCCGGGCTCTGGATGCCCGGTAGGCCGCGCTGCTTTTCCCCGACGCATGTTCGTTACTACTTTCTCGTCCTTGCCGCTGGCTGCTGCCTCCGGCTCCACGCCATTTGTCCGGCTGCCTGCCGTGAGTGCTGCGCTGGCGGCTTCTGCCAGTCAGCCTACGCTGGCCGTGAAGCAAGCCTACAAGTCCCGCGAATTGGCCAGCCAGGCCGCGCACCGCGCTCAGGTGTTGGCCCGCCGCCGCACCAGCATTCCCACTTCCGCTAAGCGCTGGTAGGGTATGAAAAATCGTTACTGCAAACGTGGCGCCCTAGGCAAGGTCCGCTCTTTCCTGCTGTTGCTGCTGCTGAGCAGCGCCGGGGCCTGGGCCCAAAGTCCGGCCAGTATCCGCGGCATCATCACCGACTCCCTGTCCGGGCAGCGCCTGCCCGGCGTGGGTATCCGGCTGGAAGGTCAGCCCGGCGGCACCGCTTCCGACGCGCTGGGGGTGTTTCGCCTCGATAATCTGCCGGCCGGCACCTACGCCGTGCGGGCCTCGGCGCTGGGCTACCGCAGCCCGGCCGTCACGGTCACGCTCACGGCTGGCGCTACCCAAACGGTGAGCCTGCGGCTGGCGGCCGTAGCCCTGAATCTGCGCGAAGTCACCGTGTCGCAGCCCCGCGACCCGAACCAGTCGCTGGCCACCATCACCCAGATCGACCAGGTGCTGCGGCCCCTGAACTCGGCCCAGGACCTGCTGCCGCTGGTGCCCGGCCTGTTCATTGCCCAGCACGCGGGCGGGGGCAAGGCCGAGCAGATTTTCATCCGGGGCTTCGACGTGGACCACGGCACCGATTTCAACGTGAGTGTGGACGGCCTGCCGGTGAACATGGTCAGCCACGCCCACGGCCAGGGCTACGCCGATTTTCACTTCACGATTCCGGAAACGGTGGAAGCCCTGAAGGTGTACAAAGGCCCTTACACGGCCCGGTTCGGGGATTTTGCCACGGCCGGGGCCGGCGAGTTCAGCACCAAAACCAGCCTGCCGCACAGCACGGCCAAACTGGAACTGGGCCAGTTCGACACGCGCCGCGCCCTGCTCATGCTCGACCTATTGCCCCAGGATAAGCACCTGCTGAGCCAGAACACGGAAAGCGCCTACCTGGCTACCGAGTACTTTTTCAGCAACTCGTACTTCGACGCCAAGCAGCACTTCAAGCGCTTCAACGGGATGGCCAAGTACACCGGCCTGCTCTCGGAGCGCACGTCGCTGATGGTGCTGGGCTCCCACTTCGCCTCCACCTGGGATGCTTCCGGGCAGGTGCCCGAGCGGGCCATCCGCGACGGGCAGATTTCGCGCTTCGGCAGCATCGACCCCAGTGAAGGGGGCCGCACCGACCGGACCAACGCCACCGCCGTGCTGACCACCACGCTGCCCCACGACGCGGTGTTGCGCCAGCAGGCCTACTTCGTCAACTACAACTTCAACCTGTATTCCAACTTCACCTTCTTCCTGGAAAACCCGGTGGACGGCGACGAAATCCAACAGAACGAGCACCGCGACATCTACGGCTACACCGGCTCCTACGAGCGGGATACGCGCCTGGGCAGCCGCACGCTGCACTCGGTGCTGGGCGTGGGCACCCGCCTCGACGACCTCGACGTGGCCCTGCGCCACACCGTGAACCGGGCCGTGCGCGACACCATCGTGTCGGGCCACGTGTACGAGCAGAACGTCAATGCCTACCTCGACGAAACCCTGCCCCTGACCGAAAAGCTGACTCTGAACGCCGCTCTGCGCGTCGATTATTTCCGCTTTAGCTTCCGGGAGCAGCGCGACCCGGCGCAGTCGGGGAAGGCGGGCCGGGGGCGGGTGAGTCCCAAGCTGAACCTGTACTACGACCTGACGCCCGGCGTGCAGCTGTTTGCCCGCTCCGGGTTTGGCTTTCACTCCAACGACGCCCGGGCCGTGGTCGTCAGCCCCGAGGCCAACGTGCTGCCCCGCGCCATTGGCTACGAAGTGGGCAGCACCTTCAAGCCCGTGCCGAGCCTGGTGGTGAATACGGCGCTCTGGGCCCTGCATTTGCAGGATGAGCTGGTGTACGTCGGCGACGGGGGCTTCACGGAAAGCGCCGGCCGCACCCGCCGCTACGGGGCCGATTTTTCCCTGCGCTACCAGCTTACCCGCACCCTGTTCCTGGATGCCGACCTGAACTATAACCACGGCCGGCTGGTGGAAGCCCACCCCGATTCCAACCGGATTCCGCTGGCGCCCACCTTCACCAGCATCGGGGGCCTGACGCTCAAGCAGCCCTCGGGCCTGAGCGCCAGCCTGCGCTACCGCCACCTGAACGACCGGCCGGCCAACGAATACAACTCGGTGCGGGCCCGGGGCTACTTTCTGCTCGATGCCGTGGTGAGCTACACCCGCCGCCATTTTCAGGTGGGGGCCAGCGTGGAAAACCTGCTGAACGTGGACTGGAACCAGGCTCAGTTTGACACCCAGAGCCGCCTGCCGGGCGAGGCGGCCGAAGGCGTATCGGAGCTGCACTTCACACCGGGGACGCCGTTTTTCCTGAAGGGCAACGTCAGCGTGTTTTTCTAGCCTGTGCGGCCAGCAAGTTAATAGAACGTCATGCAGAGGCGCAGCCGAAGCATCTCGCGTGCAATGGTAATCAGATTACTCTGGCAACCTTAGCCCGCGAGATGCTTCGGCTGCGCCTCTGTATGACGGCCGGAACAGGAGCAACAAGCCTTGCTGACCACACAGCCTGGCGGAAACGGAGCGACTGTAGAAATATGTCGCGCTCTGTTAGTCGTACCAATTGAAAATAAAAACAGAAGGTACTCCAGGCTTGGAGTACCTTCTGTTTTTATTTTCAATTGGTACGACACAAGTGGAGTACCTTCTCTTTTTATTTTTGATTGGTACTCCACAATCCGGAGCATCTCGCCGGGCACTCACATCACCATAGGTTGTTCAGCCGGCTGCCCAATCGATTTGCGTAGTAAGGGCGGAATGTGGAATTTTGGCAACAGCGGCTTCAAAGCAGACTAGGTAAGCCTGTGCGGCGCAACACTTAAGCAGGCAGGGTGAGGTATACACAAGAAATACGAGCTGTTCTGGTGGCGGCTCTGCTGGCCGGTACAGCGGGTTGCCAGTCGGTAGGGGAGAAGAGCCAGGCCACGGCCGCCGCTGTGCCCGGGCAGCGCCAACCGTTAGCACCCGATACCCTGAGCCCGGCGGCCGCGCTACCCGATTCGCTGCGGCCCACGGTGCTGGCACCCGTGCCGGGCCTGTCCGATTCGCTGCGGCGGGAGGTGGCCGCGCTGCACCAGGCCCTGGGGCCGGCGGCGCAAGCCCTGCGGCCTGCCGTGCTGGAGCGGGCCTGCGTGGGCTACCTCACGTTGCGCCATGCCGGCCGCATCCGCCGCCCCGGCGTGCTGGCCGTAGCCGACATGGACCTGCCCTCCACCGAAAAGCGCCTGTGGGTGCTGAATCTGAAGGATCGGAAGGTGGTGCACCGCAGCTACGTGGCCCACGGCCGCGGGTCGGGGTGGGTGCGGGCCCGGCGCTTCTCCAACCGCATCAAGTCGGCGTGCACGGCCCTGGGCTTCTACCGCACCGCCGATACCTACGCCGGCAAGCACGGCCTCTCGCGCCGCCTGCACGGCCTCGACCGGGGCCAAAACAGCAACGCCCTGGACCGCTACGTGGTGCTGCACGGCGCCGACTACGCCGGGCCGGAGTACCTGCGCCAGCACGGGCAGCTGGGCTACAGCCGCGGCTGCCCCGCCCTGCCGCCCGAGCAGTACCGGGCCATTATCAACGCGGTGGGGGAGGGCGCCTGCCTGCTGCTCAGCGGCCCCGGCCTGGAATCGAAGTGGCTGGATGGGGCCGTGGCCGCCCGGCAGCTGGCCGCCCGCGGCTGGCAGTAAACATGACGTATGACCTCAGCATCTGACTACAAAGCCAGTCTGCCGGCGCTTCGGCAGCGAGTACCCGTTGGCATCAAACAAGCGCTCCAGCTTCTGCAGGAAACCGATGGTGACGTTGAGAAGGCACAGGCACTGTTTGAAGCCCGCTGCGTAGAAATCGTGCAGGCCAAAACCGGGGCTCCGGCTGACCTGTGTGCCCAGTGTCTGGCTGCTGTCGGCTTTGATATTGCCTCGGCTATCGACCAAGTCGAAACCCAGCTTTACAGCCTCACGGAACGGATAGTAAGGAAGTGGCAGAACAAGGAGCAGGCGCTGGACGTGCTGGCTAGCGCCCTGGAAACAGCGCACGGCCTAGAGCAGCAACACTGGTTTACGGAGGAAGAGTTGCGGCCGCTCAATGAGCAGCAATTCTGCTTTATGCTCGTCCGGGAGTGG
This sequence comes from Hymenobacter aquaticus, assembly GCF_004765605.1. Lineage (NCBI taxonomy): Bacteria > Pseudomonadati > Bacteroidota > Cytophagia > Cytophagales > Hymenobacteraceae > Hymenobacter > Hymenobacter aquaticus. Next base: position 989,987 of record NZ_SRLC01000002.1, read on the forward strand.
ATTGAATATGAGGAATGGGAGGGTTTTGACTTTGCGCTGGCGTTTCAGGTACCGGCAGTAAGCACCCAGATAGCGCAAAAGCTTCTGCTGCCGGAACTGGCCGAAGTGCTGCTAAAAGCCAGTGAAAGGCAACTGCTCATCTGTAGTGAGACCGTAACTAAAAGCCCGCGCAACCTGAACCGTTTGTTAGCCAAAGATGCGCTTCTGCTGGAATATGAGAAGTACTATAAGCGCCATAAAAGCACGCTGTTCGAGGCCCTGTACGCATATGTCAAGACTCATATAAGCTGTTTCGTATAGGCCGAGCCACAAAAAAAGCCCCGCCGAGTACTGGCGGGGCTTTTTGCGTTTTCTTGCCGGAGCTACTTTATCACCAGCTTCTGGGTGAGGCCAAATTCGGGCACCGATACCTGGTAGATACCGGCGGGAACCGCCTTGGCCACGGCCAGGTGAATCTGGTTGGAGCCGCTATAGATCCGCACGGTTTCCTGGTGCACCAGGCGGCCCGTTATATCGAACAGGCGGATGGTGGCGGGCTGCTCGTGGGCAGTTTGCAGCACCAGTTCGATCCGCTCGGCCGTGGTGGGGTTCGGGAACAGCTGCAGCTCGGCTTTGGCCTCAGCGCGGGGGGCAGCCGTGGCCGTGGAGGTGGCCGCCAGCACCGGCCGGGCCGTCATCGAGCCGGATACAACCGTGGGAGCTGTGTAGGTCGCCTTCACGAAAGCGCGCTGGGCGGGGTTGGTGGCTACGGCGTTCCTGGCTTTGAGCGTAATCCAGCCGTCGGCGGTGGGCGTATAGGTGCCCGTGAGCGTGCCGGTGCCGGTTTGGCTGCTGAGCAGCGTGCCGGCCCCATTGTAGAGGGCTACCGTGAGGCTGCGGGTGGCGTCGGTGGGGAAGAGGGTGTAGGTCACGGTCTTGTTGGCGGCCGAGTAGAGGCGGCCCGCCGTGCGCAGGGCCGTCGAGCTGGCCGGCAGCTGGCCGCCCTGCTGCAACGAGCGGGCGTCGTTGTCGCCCAAATCGTCGGCCAACTCCCACTCCTGGGTGGTGGTCATGGCGGCCCGCACGTAGTTGGTGCCGATATTCACCGGGGCCCACACCGAGTAGCCCCGGCGGCCCCCGGCGGCCGTGCCGTTGCAAGGCGGCGTGTTGATGGCCACCGTCTGGGAGCCGCTCACCGTCACGGTCGCCGTGCCGTTGGCCCCGGAGTAGTCTTTCAGCACGGTACCCGGCGCGAAGTCGCACGAGACGGTGTTGTTCTGCCAGGTGCTGTAGTTGTCGTTGATGCCGATAATGGCCTTGGTGCTGCGCTCAATCACGAGGTGGTCGGCGGCCTGCCAGCGCACCTTGTAGGCCCCGTCCTTGAAGCGCAGGTTCTGGTGGCACCAGATCAGGTTTTCCAGGTCGGAGCGGGTGGGCAGATCCACGCTGCTTTTCGGGCTGTGGGAGTAGCGTTTGCCGGTGTTGCCCACGTTAAACAAATCCTCGAAGAAAATCTGGGGCGAGCCATCCACGGCCATAGCCGCGGCGTAGGCGGCCGACAGGCGCGGGTCGAATGGGTCGATGTGGGGGGCCAGCTCCGAGCCGGTATTCCAGCCGGTGTAGTTACCGGTGCTGCTCACCTGGGGCCGGAAGGTGTCGTGGTTGTTCACGAACGGCACCGTGCGGTGCACGTACTGCCCGTTGATGAGCACCGTGCGGGTGCCCTGCTGGTAGCCCGGCAGGCTGCCCAGGTCAAAGTTGCCCCCGCCGCTGACGATGCTGTAGAGGCCGTTGCGCAGGGAAAAGTCGAAGGTGCCGGAACGGTTTTGCACCGCCGCTACCCAGGAGTCCATCTGCCCGCTGGAGCCCACCCATTCGCCCACGGCGTACATGGTGGCCCCGCCGCTGGCCCAGCCGGCGTTGCTTTGCAGGTTATACAGGAAGTCTTCCATGGCAAAATCGGGGAAGTGCTTCACCGCATCGAGCCGCACCCCGTCGAAGCCCACCTGCTTTTTGTACCACACCAGCCAGCTGCGGGTGTTGGTGCGCATGTAGTCAGCGCTCTGGGCCGGGTTGAAGGTGGCGTTGGAGCTGGTGCCGTACGAGCCGTTGTAGTAGCTCACGTCGGGCCCGAAGTACACGGCGTTCCAGTCGCCGGAGGTGGAGTTGTTGCCGGGGTTGGGGTTGAAGTTCTGCCAGTTTTTGGAGAAGCGTCCGTTGCGGGCCAGGTAGTTGGCGGCCGTTTCGTCGGTGGCAGGCTTGGTGTAGCTCACGTACCGGAAGTTTTTGTAGCGCCCGGTCGTGTAATCGTCCCAGGCGGCGGGGTCTACGCCGCCCTGCCCGCTGGCCGAGCCGGCATTGTCGAGGTGGTTGAGTACAATATCCTGCACTACTTCAATGCCGTTGGCGTGCAGAATGGCCACGCCCCGCAGCAGCTCGTCCTTTGTGCCCAGGCGGGTGGGTAAAAAGCCCTTTTGGTACTTATCCCCGAGGTCGTAGTTGTCGAACGGGGAATAGCCGTTGCCCTGGTTGCCATTCTTGATGGAAGGCGGCAGCCAGACGGCGTCGATGCCTATGGCCTTGAGGCGCGGGGCCAGGTCGGCAATGTAGTTGGCCCAGCCGTTGGGGTAGTTGGTGTTCCAGTAGTCCCACCAGAAGCCTTGCAGTACGACTTTTTGGGCGCGTACCGGGCTGCCGGTCAACAGCAGGAATAGCGAGAGGGCGACCAGCAGCCAGCGGCTGGGTCGGGGAGTAGAATTGGGCATTGGGTTGTGGGAATTGGTTGGAAAAAGCGCGGGCAGAGAATAATTACTTGCGTAATTAATTCTGGTGGTAAGGTACGCGCTTATAGGAATAAACCACTACGGTAGGCAGGCTAAAATATTATGGCCTGGCGTGGGGGAGCCCGACCCGGGCCGCGGAGGGAATTAATTGAATATGGTCATTGTTGTATATGCTGCCCGACGGTATATATACCACCGGGCGAGTTTTAACGTATAGCAGGTTGTGCTGGGCTCGTGCCCGGTACAGGGCTATATTTTGATAACCAAAACGATTCGTCTTCATGGAAAAGCCAAGTGTAACCCAGCGTAAGCGACTAAAAATCCGGGCCCGCCGCCTGACGCGCCGGATTCTGCCGTTTGTGGCTTCGTTGTTTATGGCTACTCCGTTGGCTTCGCCGGTGGCCCGCACTACGGCCGCTGGTATGGAAACCAAGATGCCTTCCCCCAAAGAGTTGCAATCTGCCTTCTTCAACCAGCGTCTGCACGACCTCTACCGCGACCTGCGGGTGGAGGAGCAGGGCCTGCGCTACGCGGTGTTTGAAAAGGCCGTAACCGGCTACTTCAACCTGAAAAACGATGGGAAGCTCAGCGATAAGCAGCTGCTCACCGTCGTCGACTTCGACCTGCCCTCCACCGAAAAGCGCCTCTGGGTGCTCGATCTGGGGACCAAGCAGGTGGTGTTTAACACCCTGGTGGCTCACGGCCACAACTCGGGCGAAAACGTGGCTACTAACTTCTCCAACGAGAACGAGTCGAACATGAGCAGCCTGGGCTTCTACGTCACGCAGGCCGAATACATCGGCAAGCATGGCCGCTCGCTCAAGCTCAATGGCGTGGACGAAGGCTACAACGATAACGCCCTGATGCGCTCCGTGGTCATGCACGGCGCCGATTACGTCAGCGAGGAGTTCATTCGCCAGAACGGCCGTCTAGGTCGCAGCCTGGGGTGCCCGGCCCTGCCCATGGACCAGTACGCCCAGATTATCGACACCGTCGGCAACGGCACCTGCCTGTTTTTGAACGGCAACGACAGCTCCTACTCCTCGAAATACCTGAACCAGGACGTAGCTATGAACACCCTGCTGGCTAACAACAGCTAATTCCGGTTTTACCGCATACTAAAAGGCCACCTGTGCTACACAGGTGGCCTTTTTTGTGTTGTGGCTGACTAGTCAGGCTACAGCTGTACGCCAAACTTTTTGCCGACGCTTTCCAGGTCTTTTATCACCGGGTCGAGCAGGGGAATGCCTTCCAGCAGGCGGTGCTGGGCCATGATGCGCTCCGGGTCGCCGGGAATGATGACCTGCTTGCCTTGCACGGCCTGGGCGTTGCGGAAGGTGCTGATCCAGTTATCCATGTGGGCCTTAAACTCGGCGGCGGGCCGGAAGGCATCCACGCGCATGGCCCCGAAAAAGTGGCCGATGCCCTGGCCCACCGGGTCGGCGGGGGGCTGCAGGAAGGCCACGAACGGCGGCACCCAAGGCCCGTAGTTGGCGCCCGACAGCACGGCCGAGAAAATATCCACGATGCTGCCCAGGCAGTAGCCTTTGTGGGAGCCGGTGTCGCCGCCCAGGGGCAGCAGGGCCCCGCCGTTCTTCACGGCGTTGGCGTCGGTCGAGTTGCTGCCGTCGGCGTTCTGCACCCAGCCCTCGGGCACCGGAAGCTGCTTGCGCTGGGCAATTTCGAGCTTGCCGTTGGCGGCAGTGGTGGTGGCGAAGTCGGCCACGAAATCGGGCTGCTCCCCGGCCGGAATGGCTACGGCAATGGGGTTGGTGCCCAGCAGGCGGTCCAAGGAATAAGTGGGGGCCACCAGGGGGCTGGCGTTAGTCATGGCCATGCCAATCATGTCGTGGGCCAGGGCCTTCATGGCGTGGTAGCCGGCAATGCCGAAGTGGTTCGAGTTCTTCACCGACACCCAGCCCGTGCCGGCCACGCGGGCTTTTTCCAGGGCCACGTTCATGGCCTTGGGCGCCACCACCAACCCGAGGCCCCCGTCGCCGTCGACCACGGCCGTGCTGGGCGTTTCGTACACCACGCCCACCCGGGGCGTGGCGTTGATACGGCCAGCCTCCCACAGCCGCACGTAGCCGATGAGCCGGGCCACGCCGTGCGAGTCGATGCCGCGCAGATCGGCCGACAGGAGCGCTTCCGTGGCCACCGTGGCATCTTCCGGCGGGCAGCCGATGCTGAGGAAAACGGACTCGGTGAAGGTGAAAAGCTGGTTGTAGGAAAAGGTCATTGGGAAAGATGTTGGGCAGAACAAAAGAACGTCATTCCGAGCCCAGCGAGGAATCTCGCGTGTTTGGTTGAGTTAGTAATCAAACATCAGCACGCGAGATGTCTCGCTTTGCTCGACATGACGTTCTAAAAGCACTTTACTGGGTCAGCATTTCCTGTAGCAGGCCTTCCTTCAGGGCGTAGGCCGAGGCGCGGATGTGCAGGAAGTCGTAGGTTTTGAGCACGAAGTCAATCAGCACGCAGGCCACCACAATCATGTCGGCCCGCATGGGCGTCATGCCGGGCATGGCCAGGCGCTGCTCGTGGGTGCTGTGCAGCAGCTGGTGGTAGCTCTGGTAGAAGCTGTCGAGCGAAATCGGGGTTTCCGGGGGCAGGTTGTTGCCGCGCGGCTGCCCGGCGCGGGCGGCCTGCAGGTCGCCGAGCGTGTCGAAGGTGCCCGATGCCCCCACCAGCGCCGCGGGGCGGTAGTGCTGCACGGCAGCGGTGAGGGCGGCCAGCTTGGCGCTCAGGTACTGCTGCAATTCGTGCACGTCGTCGGTCGAAAGCGGGTCGTGGCGGAAAAACCGGTCGAGCAGGCGCTGGGCCCCGATTTCGAAGCTCTGCTTCCAGAAGATGGTGTCCTGGTTGGCGACGATAAACTCCACGCTGCCCCCGCCGATGTCCATAATCAGGTGGGCGTCGGGGCCCAGCGGCACGGCCTGGCGCACGCCCTGACAGATCAGCTCGGCCTCGCGCGCCCCGGGAATAATTTCCACCCGAATGCCGGTTTGCTCGAAGATGTCGTGCACCAGGGCCGGGCCGTTGCTGGCGTTGCGCACGGCGCTGGTGGCCGTGGCCCGCACTTCCGTCACCTGGTGCAGCTCGATTTCCTCCTGGAAGGCGGCCAGCGTGTGCAGGGCCCGGGCGTAGGCTTCCGGCGCAATTTCGCCCTTGCTGATGCCGTCTTCGCCCAGGCGCACGCCCACCTTGGTGCGCAGCAGCACCACCGGCTCGGGGTGGCGGGCCTCGGGCAGTTCCACAATCAGCAGGTGAAACGTGTTGGTGCCCATGTCAATCAGGGCCAGGCGTCGGTGGCGCATAGTAGTTGTTCGTTATTCGTTGTCAGTTGTTAGTTTTTCGTCTCAGTTGGATGCACCTTGGATGGTATCGGTCAATTGCCGGTAACGGCCATTGACTAACAACGAGCAACCAACAACAAACAACTAAACTCAGTTGGCGAAGCGGCAAAACGTGCCCAGCGGCAGCTTGCGCTGGCCGCGGTCGTGGAGGTAGATTTCCCCGATTTCGCGCGTGCCCTGGGCCTTGGGGAATATTTCCGTCACCAGGTTATCCAGAATCAGGGCCGAGAAGCCCAGGGAATACAGGTTAATCAGGAAGAAATGGTCTTCCGGGTCGAGCAGCTGCCGGCAGAGCTTGAGCATCTCGTTGAGCTCATCTTCCAGCTGCCACTTCTCGCCGTTGGGGCCGCGGCCGTAGGCGGGCGGGTCCAGGATCAGGCCCTGGTACTTGTTGCCGCGCTTCACTTCGCGCTGCACGTACTTCATGGCGTCTTCCACCAGCCAGCGCACCCCATCCAGGCCCGAGGCTTCCATGTTGTCGCGGGCCCAGAAGTTGACCTGCTTCACCGAGTCGAGGTGGGTTACGTCGGCCCCGGCGGCGCGGGCAGCCAGCGTGGCCGCGCCGGTGTAAGCAAACAGGTTCAGCACCCGGGGCACGGCGGCACGGCGCTTCTTGGTCTGGGCGTAGATAAACTGCCAGTTGGGGTCCTGCTCGGGAAACAAACCCACGTGCTTAAACGACGACATACCCAGCCGAAACCGCAGCTTGAGTCCTTCCTGGCCGTAGTTGATGATCCACTGCTCGGGCGTGCCGGGCTTTATTTTCCACTGGCCGCGCTCCTGGCTGCCTTTTTCGCGGGTGAAGGTGGCGTTGGCGCGCTGCCACTCGCTGGCGGGCAGGTGCGGGTCCCAGATGGCCTGGGGCTCGGGGCGGGCCAGCACGTGCTGGCCAAATCGCTCAAGCTTTTCGAAGTTGCCCGAGTCGATCAGCTCGTAGTCAGGCCAGTTGCCGGTGGTCAGAAAAGAATACATACGGATGCGCTAAAGTGCCGCGCTGCGGCCCGTCAAAGGTAGGACATCCGGGCTGAACGGTGGTAGTTGCCCGCAAAGGCAGTATCTTCCCCTGCGGCCCCCAAGCGGCCCCGCTACCGCCAACCTGCTGTGCCATGTCCGAAACCAACCGCCTCTGCGACCAGCTGCACCGGGCCTTCGAGGGCGACGCCTGGTCGGGCCCTGCGCTGTGGGCCACGCTGCGTCCCCTCACCGCCAGCCAGGCCGCAGCCCGCCCACTCCCCCAGAGCCACAGTATCTGGGAAATCGTGCTCCACCTCACCACCTGGCTGAACGTAGGGCGGCAGCGGCTGGAAACCCAGCAGGTGCGGCCACTGGCGGATTCGCTCGACTGGCCCGCCCAGCCCACCACGCTCAGTGAAGACCTTTGGGCGCAGGCGCGGCAACACCTGCGGGCCGCCCACCAGCAGCTGCTCGACCACGTGGCCACCCTTCCGGACGACGCCCTGGACCGGGTGATAGAGGCACCGGCCACCGGGGAACCCGGTTCACCCCAGACGGTGTATATCCTGCTGCACGGCCTGGCTCAGCACAACCTCTACCACGCCGGCCAGATTATGCTGCTGCGCAAAGCGTTGGGGCTGTAACGCTCGTGCCGCGCGGCCCTGCTGCCCAACCCGCCGATTCCTGCCATCTTTGCACCTATTATGACCATGACCACGCTACCTTTCCATAAATACCAGGGCACCGGCAACGACTTCGTGATGCTGGACGACCGGGCCCGGCAGTTCGACGAGCACGACCACCACCTCGTGCGCCACCTCTGCGACCGGCGCCTGGGCATCGGGGCCGACGGGCTGGTGCTGCTGCGCAACCACCCCGAGCTTGACTTTGAGATGGTGTATTTCAACGCCGACGGCTACGTGGGCTCGATGTGCGGCAACGGCAGCCGCTGCACCGTGGCGTTTGCCAAATACCTGGGCGTAATTCAGGATCAGACCCGGTTTCAGGCCGCCGATGGCCCCCACGAGGCCCACATCGACGCCGAGGGCATCGTGCACCTGCGCATGCAGGACGTGCTGGGCCAGCAGGAAGTAGAAGGCCACGGCGTGTTTCTCGATACTGGCTCGCCCCACCTGGTGCGTTTTATGCCCAGCAGCTCCCTGGTTGATCTGAACGTGTTTGCCGAGGGCCGCGCCGTCCGCTACAGTGACCTGTTCCGCGAGAAAGGCACCAACGTGAACTTCGTGGAAGCGCCGGTGGCCGAGGAGCAGCCCTGGCAAGTGCGCACCTACGAGCGGGGCGTGGAAGACGAAACCATGTCGTGCGGGACGGGCGTGACGGCGGTGGCCCTGGCGGCCTCGCGGCGCGGGGCCAGCAGCCCGGTGCACCTGCGCACCCGCGGCGGCGACCTGCGCGTGGCCTTCGAGGCCCGGCCCGACGGCTCGTTCACCAACGTCTACCTGATTGGTCCCGCCCAGCGGGTGTACGGCGGCACCATTGAGGTGTAGCCGGTTTGGTACAGGCCCCGCCGGCCGGCTCAGCGTCCGGCCGGCGGGGCATTTTATGAGTAAAACGCATGTTGCAAGGTACGACCGTGACGCTACGGGCCCTGGAAGAATCGGACCTGGACTTCCTCTACGCCCTGGAAAACAACCCCAGCCTCTGGGGCGTGTCCGATACGCTGGCCCCGGTGTCGCGCTTTGCCCTGCGCCAGTACCTGCAGCACGCCACTGCCGACTTCTACGAGGTGCGGCAGTTGCGCCTGGTCATATGCGCCGCGGATGAGCCGGTTGGAGTATTGGATTTGTTCAATTTCGAGCCCCTGCACCAGCGGGCTGGCGTTGGTATTACGGTAATACACTCGGCCCGGCGCAGGGGATACGCCCAGCAGACAATAGAATTATTGCTGGAATATGCCCGGTATACTTTGCGCCTGCACCAGTTGTATTGTACCGTAGCTGCCGACAACGCCGCCAGCCTGCGCCTGTTCCGTCAGGCCGGGTTTCGCCGCGTGGGGGTGCGCAAAGAATGGCTGCGCAAAGATTTTTCCTGGCAGGACGCGGTTGAGCTGCAATACGTGTTGGCGGCAAAGCCTGTTGACAACGAATAAGTTAACGAGCCGTTAGAATAACGATAGAATACTAGTGTTGAGCTTGCACTATTCTGAGATCCGCTGGCCCTAGCGCCGGCTGTATCTTTTTGCCGGCGGCCTTCGTAGAAGGTACCGTCGCGGAAATGGAGACTGTGTTGAACACTTTTCCCGCGGCGAATCTACCTTTCTAGCTTCTTTTCTATGCCGCTCTCTACTCCGGCGGAGGCTCCCTCGCGCGCTTCCTCTGCTGCTACGACCAACCCCGATTCTGCCGCTACGGCTGGCCTGGCCGGCGCCGATTTCCCGTATTCTCTGCCCGATTTTGTGTGCTTCGCCCACCTGCACTGGGACTTCGTGTGGCAGCGGCCCCAGCATTTGTTGTCGCGCTTCGCGCAACAGGGACGCGTATTTTACGTAGAGGAGCCCTTTTTTCACCACGACCAGACGGCGGCTGATTTCGCCCACTTCGAAGTAAAAGAGCGGCAAAACGGCGTCAAGGTGCTGGTCGCCCATTTGCCGGTCGGCCTTTCGGAGGAAGATAATGATCAGCTGCAAGCCCAGTTGCTGACTCAGTACTTTGCCGAGAATGATATAAACCAGTACGTATTTTGGTACTATACCCCGATGGCGCTCAGTAAATCGCGCCATCTGCACCCCGTACTTACCGTGTACGACTGCATGGACGAGCTGGCCGCTTTCAAGTTTGCCCCGCCCAAGCTGCGGGAGCTGGAGCAGGAGCTGTTCAAGAAAGCCGACCTGGTGTATACCGGCGGCCACAGCCTCTACGAAGCCAAGAGCCTGCAGCACGCCGACGCCCACTCTTTCCCGAGCAGCATCGACAAGGACCACTTCGGCCAGGCCCGCACCACGCTGCCCGAGCCCCAGGACCAGGCAGGCATTGCCCACCCGCGCGTTGGGTTCTTCGGCGTGGTCGATGAGCGCCTCGATATTGAATTATTGGGCCAACTGGCCCAAGCTCACCCCGAGTGGCAATTCGTCATTATTGGCCCCGTGGTGAAGATTGACGCCGCCACCCTGCCGCGCTTTGCCAACATTCATTACCTCGGCGGTAAAGAATACAAGGAACTCCCGGCATATTTATGCGGTTGGGATGTAGCCACGCTGCTCTTCGCCGACAACGAAAGCACAAAGTTTATCTCGCCCACCAAGACGCCCGAATATCTCGCGGCCGGTAAACCAGTGGTGAGTACTCCGATTCGTGACGTAGTACGCCCCTACGGCGACCTGAACCTGGTCCAGATTGCCGCCACGGCCGACGAGTTCGGCCAAGCCATTGCCAAGGCCCTGGTGCAAACCCAGGACGCCGACTGGCGCCAGCGCACCGACGACTACTTGGCCACCATTTCCTGGGATTTGACCTGGCAGCGCATGGTGGAGCTTATGCAGGACAAGCTGAACGCCAAACAGTAAGCTCGACCGAACAGAGACAACCCATCCTTCGTATTGCCCTCAGCTATCCTTTTCGTAACCGCACATTTCAGCCACCAAGACACCCAGCCCTATGTTTGACTATCTCATCGTTGGAGCCGGATTTGCCGGCAGCGTGCTAGCCGAGCGGCTGGCCACTCGTTCGAATAAGAAAGTGCTTATCCTGGATAAGCGCAACCATATTGCCGGCAACGCCTACGACCATTACAACGAGGAAGGCATTCTGGTCCACAAATACGGCCCGCACATCTTCCACACCAACTCGAAGGACGTATTCGAATACCTTTCCAATTTCACCGACTGGCGTCCCTACGAGCACCGCGTATTGGCTTCCGTCGACGGGCAGATGGTGCCGATGCCCATCAACCTGGACACCATCAACAAGCTCTACGGCCTCTCGCTGAACAGCTTTGAGGTAGAGCAATTTCTGGAGTCGTTGGCCGAGCAGATTCCCGTTATCAAAACGTCGGAAGACGTGGTGGTGAGCAAGGTAGGCCGGGAGCTGTACGAGAAGTTCTTCAAGAACTACACCCGCAAGCAGTGGGGCATGGACCCCTCGGAGCTGGACAAGTCGGTGACGAGCCGCGTGCCCACCCGCACCAACCGCGACGACCGGTACTTCACCGATACCTACCAGGCCATGCCGCTGCACGGCTACACCCGCATGTTTGAGCGGATGCTGGACCACCCCAACATCAGCATTATGCTGAACACCGACTACCACGACGTCATCGACTTCATTCCCTTCAAGGAAATCATCTTCACCGGCCCGGTGGATGAGTACTTCGACTTCACGTTTGGCAAGCTGCCTTACCGCTCGTTGGAGTTCAAGCACGAGACGCTGAACACGGAGAAGTTCCTGGCTGCGCCGGTGGTGAACTACCCCAACGAGCACCTCTACACCCGCATTACGGAGTTTAAGGCCCTGACCGGCCAGCAGCACCCCAAAACCAGCGTGGTGTACGAATACCCCAAAGCCGAAGGCGACCCGTACTACCCCATTCCGCGCCTCGAAAACGCGGAGCTCTACAATAAGTACAAGAAGCTAGCCGACGAAACCCCGAACGTGCACTTCGTGGGCCGTCTGGCTACCTACAAGTACTATAACATGGACCAGGTGGTAGCCCAAGCCCTGACTTTGTACAAGAAGCTCACCGACAAAGAAAAAGTGGCCGAGAAGCCCACCATCACCGGTTCGGCTTCTATCATGGAAAAACTCGTGCCGCGCGCCCCGGCCAAGGAATAACCCCTAAACACTCCGCCGCAAGTTGGCCGCAGGTACACTGTCATCCTGCGTAGCAAGCAGCTTATTCGTGCGTTCTGACTCGTCTCAGAATCCGAAGTAAGCAGTAAGCTACGCAGGATGACAGTGCTGTTTTTTGCCGGGCTCAACTGAACAATACGGTCGGCTGACCACATCACTACGAATTGGCGGTGTGATGAAGAAAGGAGTCGTATGTGGCGGAATAGAGTGTACCATCCGGCGGGTTGGCAACATCAGCAACCACCTCCTGTGGGTTGCCAGTACGTAGCCATTCACAGGAGACGGTCGTTGAAAAGCCGGTCCAGTAAATGGGAGAAAGTCGCCGACGAACCGGTGCCAGCACAAACCCAGGCCGTTACTGCAGGGTGAGCACCCGGCCGGCCTGTATCACGTAGCGCACCCGGCGCGTGGCCCGGATGTCCTGGGCAGGGTTGCCCGCTACCACCACCACGTCGGCCAGGTTGCCCCGGCGCAGGGTGCCGAGGGTCGGCAACCCGAGCAAGCGGGCGGCAGTGCCCGTGGCCGCCTGAATGGCCGCAACGGGTGGTAGGCCCGCTTCTACCAGTAGGGCCAGTTCGCGGTGCAGGTTGCCCCCGGGCAGGTTGTAGTCACCGGCCGGCACGTCCGTGCCCGCCCCGATCAGTCCACCCAGCTGATGCACCCGTCGCACCAGGGCCTGGGCCAGGCGCAGGTCGGCCGACGCCCGCCCCCGGGAAGCGGGCGTGTGCTGGCGGGCCTGCTGCTCAAACCAGGCCATCATGGGGGCCGGGATGGCCTTGCCCCCGGGCAGGGTGGCCAGATCTTGGCGGGCGGAATCGGGCTGCACGGTGCCGTAGAACACGGACAGCGTGGGCACCAGCGTCGTGCGGCCGCGCACCGTGGCGCGGGCCAGCTGGTCAATCAGCCGGGTGTCCAAAGGAGCCATTGGGTCGCCGCCCAGGCGCTGGTAGGCCAGGGCGTAGCCGCTGGCGTGCTCGATGCTGTGCACCCCCGCTTGCAGGGCCTGCAGCGCATCTACCTGCGCGCCTTTCAGCCCGCGGGTCTGGAGCATGCCCAGGTCCGTCATTACGCGCAGGCCGCGTTTGCGGGCCTGGGCCGCGGCGGCCTGGTAGGCGGCTAGCGGCAGCTGCTCGTAGAGCTTGACAAACGAGGCCCCGTGCGCGGCCAGGCTATCGACCGCCGCCCGGGCCTGGGCCGGGGTTTCCACCTGCTGGGCGATTAGCTCCCCGATGGGCCCGGCCGTAGCCGGCCGCACGTAGCGGGCTACCAGGGAGTCGGGAAAGAACCTCTTCATGATGGTGGTCGGGCCGTCCAGCATGGGGCCCGTGTAGAGCAGGCGGGGCCGGGCAGCGGTATCCTGCTGCAGGGTGCGGAGCGTGGCCAGGGCGTTGTTGGCATCGCGCACGGTAGTTATTCCCGCCGGCAGAAAGGCATCCCAGTAGTGCGGCCGCAGGTGCACGTGCAAATCAATCAACCCGGGCAGGATGGTGCCGTCGCCCACGTCGAGCACCCGCGCCGTGGCCGGGTAGTCGCGGCTGCCCTGCTTGCCGATGTACTGGATTTTACCCGCCGCCAAAATGACCAGTCCCTGCTCCAGCGGCGCGGCGCCGGTCCCGTCAATCACGCGTCCTTTCAGTACCAGCACGTCAGGCTCAGCATCGGGCCCGGAAGGAAGCTGGCTGCTGGCCAGGGCCAGCGAAAAAATGCCTGCCAGGCAGCCCAGATAGCGTTTGCGTACGCTGTTCAGCATAGATTTTCTTTGTTTACACTACTTGTTTGCTTACACTGCTTGCTTCTATTTCTAATCGGGCGGGCAAAATGCAAAACTATTCTTTTGTGGTTCCAGGCGGGACGAAACCGGATGTTTTACCCCGGGTTGCTTAGCCCCACGCAAGGCTACCCGTTAGCTGGGTACTTCGGCACGTGCATTGGCCTGAGCTCAACGGTAAGCAACGCCTGTTATCTCTACCCTGAACCGGATCTGCCGGGGAGCGCACTGCGGGCGCGACGTTAATTCATGTGGGCATGTTACACCAGAACGGCATGAGTACTTTACCCGGTAGCCGGCTACGCAGGGCGTTTCTTCTTTGGCTCGCGCTCAGTGGCGGATGGACGCTGCTCCCTTACGCGTTGCGGGCCCAAAGCTCTGAGCTTCCTCCCCGGCACGCGACGCTGGTTGACCTGACGGGAGCCGTCGGCCCGACCCTCACGTACGCTTCGGCGGCGGCCTGGCGGTTGTGGGGGCTGGACACGGGCGGGCGGTTTCAGGTGGGCGCGGGCCTGCGCGCCTCCCACTTTTTCACTGACAGCTACGACGTGGACCGACAAGCGGGGCCGGGAGCGGCCACGCTGCGCGTGCTGTCCCCGCGCCTGTACGCGCTTAACGCGGCCTTTCACCTGCGGGCGCGGGTGGCGGGGCCGGTGCGCCTGGGCTTCAACCTCGATGCGGCCGGCCTGAGCTTTGGTCCCGAGCGAAGCACGACTGCGTCGGGTGGGCAGGTAGAGCCCACCCGGGGCAACCTGCTGCTGGGCGGCCGCCGCGACCGGGGCTCGCTCAACTCCGAGTTTTACTTGGCCCTGGCCTTGCCGCGGGGGCTGCAGGTGCGGGCGGGCTGGAGCCACATCGTCACGGGCCATCAGCGCGAGGCCACCACCTACCAGCGCTTCCACGATCTGGCTGCCCTGGGCGTGAGCTACTCACTGCCCTGAAGAGGCTGCTGACAGGCCGGTGAAAAACCTGCGGCGGGTGGCGTAGGAAGCCAGGTGAAGGAAAGTAACCCTCATCGGGAGGACAACTGCCCCTCGAAACAGATGAGTAGTGTTCTGGTTGTGCCCGTGTTCATTTGCCAATCAACCGGTTAAGGTACCGTAAGGGTTGCCTGAGCAGTTTCTGGTTTCCCGGCGTCGGCACTTTGGGCGTCATCGTTCTCCTTTCAGCTTTCTCGGCCTATGTTTTTTCTTCGTCCCGTAGCTGCCAAGGCAGCGCTGCTGCTGGCCCCGGTGGCCGGGCTGCTGGCCGGCAGCTGGAACCTCGACCCCGGCTACTCGATTAAGTTTGCGGGCAGCCAGGCCGAAGGCACGTTTACGGGCCTGGCCGGAACGGTCATTTACAACCCGGCCGACCTGGGCAGCGCCTCCATGCGCGTGACGGTGGACGCGGCCACCATCAGGACGGGCAACTCCCTGAAAGACAAGCACGCCCGCGGGGAAAGCTGGTTCGACGTGGCGAAGTATCCGAAAATCTACTTTCAGTCGACGGCCTTTACCCGCGCTGGCAACGGCTACGCCGTGCGCGGCGAACTAACCCTGCACGGCGTAAAAAAGCCGGTGACTATTCCATTTCAGTTCAGCCAGCAGGCCGACAAAGCGGTATTCACGGGCCAGTTCAGGGTAAACCGCAAGGACTTTGGCATCAACGGCAACGCGCTGGGCTTTACCGTAGGTGAGGTATTCGAGGTCACGCTGCGGGTGCCGGTGAGCCGTTAAAGCCGGGCTGCCCTGGAAATAGCCCTGCTTGACAGGTTGGTTAAACGGCGGGCCCATCTTACAAGCTTGATTTCCACTTCCCCGTCCCTGCCAACATTGCGCATTTGTAAACCCCGCACACTCTTTGAGGTAGCGGGGTTTTGTCGTTTAAAGGGTCGGAGCGACGCTATGGCCGGGGAAATCCCAAAAAACGCCGTAAATTTGAGGTACGCCCCGGCGTTTCAGTTAAAAACTAGCAGCATGTTTGATTTTTTAGGGAAGACCGTCGCCAAGATTTTCGGGACTAAATCGGACCGGGACTTGAAGGAGATTATCCCGTACGTGGCACTCGTTAATGCCGAATATGCCAAACTGGCACAACTCTCCGACGACGAGCTCCGCCAGCACACCGACGACGTGCGCAGCCGCATCGATGCCCACCTGAAAGGCATTGACGACCAGATCGGGGCCCTGCACCAGCGCATTGCCGATGATCCGAGCCTGGACATCACGCAGAAAGAGCAGGTGTTTGACCAGATCGACGCCCTGGAAAAGCAGCGCAACAAGGAGCTGGAAGTCGTGCTGTTGCAAGTGCTGCCCAACGCCTTTGCCATCGTGAAGGAAACGGCCCGCCGCTACACCCAAAACGGCCAGCTGGTCGTAACGGCCACGGATTTTGACCGCGAAATTGCCTCGCGCAAGAGCAACGTCACCCTTCAGGGCGACAAGGCCATCTGGGCGAACAAGTGGACGGCCGCCGGCGCCGAAATCACCTGGGACATGGTGCACTACGACGTGCAGCTGATTGGCGGCGTGGCGCTGCACCAGGGCAAGATTTCGGAAATGGCTACCGGGGAAGGAAAAACCCTGGTGTCGACGCTGCCCTCGTTCCTGAATGCCCTGGCCCGCCGCGGCGTGCATGTGGTAACGGTGAACGACTACCTGGCCAAGCGTGACTCCGAGTGGAACGCGCCCTTGTTCGAGTTCCACAAAATCACCGTGGACTGCATCGACAAGCACCAGCCCAACACCGATGCCCGCCGCCAGGCCTACGCCGCCGACATCACCTACGGTACCAACAACGAATTCGGCTTCGACTACCTGCGCGACAACATGGCCCGCGAAACCGGCGAGCTGGTGCAGCGCAAGCACCACTACGCCATGGTCGACGAAGTGGACTCCGTGCTGATTGACGACGCCCGGACCCCGCTCATCATCTCGGGCCCCGTGCCCCGCGGCGACGTGCACGAGTTCTACCAGCTCAAGCCCCGCATTCAGCTGCTAGTCGACGAGCAGCGCAAGCTGGTGCAAAACTACCTGGTGCAGGCCCGCAAGCTCATCAAGGAAGGCAACGACGGCGTGAAGGAAGGGGAGGGCGGCCTGATGCTGTTCCGCGCCTACCGCGGCCTGCCCAAGAGCAAGCCCCTGATTAAGTTCCTCTCGGAAACCGGCGTGCGGGCCGTGCTGCAAAAGGTGGAAAACCACTTCCTGCAGGACAACTCCCGCATGATGCCCGAGGCCGACCTGCCCCTGTTCTTCACCATCGACGAGAAGAACAACCAGATTGAGCTGACCGAAAAAGGCATCGACCTGATTACCGGCCAAGGCGAAGATCCGCACCTGTTCATCATGCCCGACATCGGGATGGAAATTGCGGCCATCGAGAACAACAAAACGCTCGGCACCGAAGACAAGCTGCATCAGAAGGAAAAGCTGATGGCCGACTACAACGAGAAGTCGGAGCGGGTGCACACGGTGAACCAGCTGCTGAAGGCCTACACGCTGTTTGAGAAAGACGACCAGTACATCCTGACCGAGGACGGCAAGGTGAAAATCGTGGATGAGCAGACCGGCCGCGTGATGGAAGGTCGCCGCTACTCCGACGGCTTGCACCAGGCCATTGAGGCCAAGGAAAACGTGCGCGTGGAAGACGCTACGCAAACGTATGCCACCGTCACGCTGCAGAACTACTTCCGCATGTACCACAAGCTCTCGGGCATGACGGGTACGGCCGAAACGGAAGCCGGCGAATTCTGGGAAATCTACAAGCTGGACGTGGTGGTGATTCCCACCAACCGCGGCATTTCCCGCAAGGACGAGCACGACAAGGTCTACAAGACCGTGCGCGAGAAGTACAACGCCGTAGCCGAGGAAATTCAGACGCTGGTGAAAGCCGGCCGCCCGGTGCTGGTGGGTACCACGTCGGTAGAAATTTCGGAGCTGGTGAGCCGCATGCTCAAGCTGCGCAGCATTCCGCACCAGGTCCTGAACGCCAAGCAAAACCAGCGCGAAGCCGAGATTGTAGCCGCCGCCGGTTACCCCGGCACCGTGACCATTGCTACCAACATGGCCGGCCGCGGTACCGACATCAAGCTGCGCGAAACCTCGAAAGAGGCCGGTGGTCTGGCCATCATCGGTACCGAGCGCCACGAAAGCCGCCGCGTGGACCGGCAGCTGCGGGGCCGCGCCGGCCGCCAGGGCGACCCGGGCTCCTCGCAGTTCTTCGTGTCGTTGGAAGACAACCTGATGCGCCTGTTCGGCTCCGACCGGATTGCCAAGCTCATGGACCGCATGGGTCTGGAGGAAGGCGAGGTGATTCAGCACTCCATGATTACCAGCAGCATCGAGCGGGCCCAGAAGAAAGTCGAGGAAAACAACTTCGGCACCCGCAAGCGCCTGCTCGAGTACGACGACGTGATGAACGCCCAGCGCGAGGTGGTGTACAAGCGCCGCCGCAACGCCCTGTTTGGCGAGCGGCTGGAGCTGGACATCTGGAACATGATTTACGACGTCTGCGAAGACATTGCCGTGGGCCACAAGGTGACCGGCGACTTCGAAGACTTCAAGCTGGCCGTCATCCGCGTGTTTGGCTACGATACCTACATCACGCCCCAAACGTTCAGCTCGCTGCAGGCCCCGGCCCTCACCCAGAAGCTCTACGATGAGGCCATGGGCTACTACCACAGCAAGAACGAGCACATTGCCGGCAACACCCTGCCGCTGGTGAACGACCTGCTGGCCAACAACGCGCCCTACGAGAACATTGCCATTCCGTTTACCGACGGCCGCAAGCAGGTAACGGCCGTGGCCAACCTGCGCAAGGCCCAGGCCAACGGCGGCCACGAGGCCATCCGGGGCATGGAGAAAGTCGTGGTGCTGGCCATCATCGACGAGGCCTGGACCAAGCACCTGCGCGCCATGGACGACCTGAAGCAGGTGGTGCAGAACGCCGTGTACGAGCAGAAAGACCCGCTGTTGGTCTACAAGTTCGAGTCGTTCGAGCTCTTCAAGCAGATGATTGGCAAGGTGAACGAGGAAACCGTGTCGTTCCTATTCAAAGCCGACGTGCCCATGAACCAGGAAGCCGGCCACACCGACGAGGTGGAGTACTTCGTGGAAGACGAGCTGCCCGCCCCGGCCCCCGCGCCCAAGCTGAAGGCCCAGAAGGAAACTTCCTCGGTGTCGCTCGGCGCCGGCCCCGAAGACATGGGCCCCGCCGACGTGCCGGTGGCCGAAAAGCAGGTGCCCGTGCGCAGCCAGAAAGTCGCCAACCGCAACGAGAAGGTGAGCGTGCAGTACATGGACGGCCGCATCGTGCGCGACGTGAAGTACAAGAGCGTGGAAGAAGACCTGCTCAACGAGCGCTGCGTGCTGATCGACTAAGTAAGTCGGGTCTTCTTGCCCGCAGGCAAAGGCCGGTGGTTTCTTCGGAAGCCACCGGCCTTTTTTATGTATGTTGCCTACAATTAATTCCCTATAAACTTCAAGTCTTCACCTTCCCCTCTATGCCACACCACTACCGTTTACCAATTGGCCTGACCAGGCTCGTACTCCTGATGCTGTTTGTCGCTAGTGCCGGGCAAGTGCGGGCCCAGGCACCAGCCTGGCAGGTGCCAGCGGCCATCGCTCCGCTGACTAGCGACACGTTCTCCGAAGTAACGGCAACGGCTGCCGATGCCAATGGCAACGTGTATATCGCCGGGCTTTTTTCGGGCACCATCGGCTTGGGTACTACCACCCTGACCAGTGCGCCCGGCTCCACGAATGGTGGAATGTCGGCCAGCACCGACCTGTTTGTGGCCAAGTGGAGCAGCCTGAGCCAGACTTTCGTGTGGGCGCAGCGGGCGGGCAACGCCGGCGGCGAGGAAGCCACTGCGGTGGCAGTGGTAGGCAACAACGTGTATGTAGCGGGCAACTTCTCCAGTTTAACCGTTGGCTTCGGCAGCGCTACACTTACCAACAGCAACCCCTTCAAAGCAAACTGGCCCAACATCTTCGTGGCCAAGCTCACCGATGCCGGCGCCACGGCCAGCTTCACCTGGGCCAGTTCGGCCGATGCAAGAGCCGCCACCGAGATGGTCGTGAATGGCGCCAATATATACGTCGGAGGACCTACCGATCTGCCGGCTACTTTCGGCGGCATCACGCTCCCGAGAACCCAGTTAAACCCGTCTGTGTACCTGGCCAGGCTCACCGATGCCGGCGCCACGGCCAGCTTCACCTGGGCCCTGGAAGCAGCCAGTGCTACCAGCCTGGTCGACCTCACGGCGCTGGCCGTAAGTGGCCCTAATCTGTACTGGGCGGGCCGCTACGTGGGCACCGTGACCGTGGGTAGTACCTCTTTTACCAGTGTAACCTCCAACCATGAAGACGTAGTGGTAGCCAAGGTAACGGATACCGGCACCAGCGGCAGCCCAACGTGGGCGCAAACGGCGGGCGGTAGCCTGAACGAGTTTGTCTATAGCCTAGCCGTGAACGGCCCCGCGGTGTATATGGCGGGCTCCCTGAGTCGGGGAAATGCCCTCTTTGGCAGCCTCGGTCCGGTGACGGGCACCGGGTCTGCCAGCTACGTGGCCAAGCTGACGGATGCCGGCGCGAGCAGCAGCTTTACGTGGGTGCATAGTATGCCTGCTTCAGGTTCTACGAAGGCCACCGCGTTGGCGGTAAACGGCAGCAAAGTATACGTAGCCGGGACCTACGCTGGCAGCGCCACGTTCGACAACACCGTACTAACGTCCGTCGGCTATGATGACCTCTACGTGGCGCAGCTGAACGACGCCGGGGCCACCAGCAGCTTTGCCTGGGTCCAAAGTGCCGGCGGGCCTAGCAACGAACGATGCGACGCGCTGGCTGTGCAGGGCGAGCGGCTGTATCTGGCGGGCGGTGCGGGCCTTCGGGCTCAATTTGGAGCTTACCAGCTATTGGTTTCCCCAACCAGCTACACCGGCTTCGTAGTTCCGCTGGGCGAGGCCGTGCCTACGGCTACCACCGGCCCGGCCGTGGTGCCCGACCTTGGCCTTTATCCCAATCCGGCCCGTACCGCTGTGCAAGTACCCGCAGCCACGGCCGCCACGAGCCTGACCTTGGTCGACAACCTGGGCCGCACGGTGCGCCAGGGCCGGGGCTCTATGCTGTCGGTGCTAGGGGTAACACCGGGTCTGTATGTGCTACAAGCCGCTACGCCCGGCCAGCCCGTGCGCACGGCCCGGCTCGTCGTCGAGTAGCGCGGCATTATCTTTGTGCCGGGCCGGCGGCTCCGCACCGAACCCTGATAACAGCTCTCACCTTCCGGCCAACCGGAAAATGAGTAGTATTAAGTGGCAGGCGGCTTCCTGGTGAGCTGCCTGCCACTCTTCATTTGTAGTCTTCTGCTCTATGAACCAAACCTTTACTGATCTTGCCGCCCGCATCGACCACACGCTGCTGCGGCCCGACGCCACCGAAGCGCAAGTTGCCCAGCTCTGCCAGGAAGCCGCCCGGGCCCGGTTCGCCTCGGTATGCGTGCCGCCCTGCTACGTGCGCTTCGCCGCCGAGCAGCTGAGCGGCTCCGGCGTGCCGGTCTGCACCGTGGTGGGCTTCCCGCTGGGCTACCAGATTACCAAGGTCAAATTCTTCGAAACCCACCAGGCCCTGGCCGACGGCGCCACCGAAATCGACATGGTTATCAACGTGGCGGCCTTTAAGTCGGGGCGGCTGACGGAGGTGCAGGACGAAATCGGGCAGTTGGCCGAGCTCTGCCACGTGAAGAAGGCTATTCTGAAGGTGATTATTGAAACGGCGCTGCTGACCGACGAGGAAATTATTACGGCCTGCAACCTGTGCGAATCGGCCGGGGCTGACTTCGTCAAGACCTCCACCGGCTTTGCCAGCCGGGGCGCTTCGGTCGAGGATATTGCCCTGATGCGCCGCCACTTGCCGGCCCACATGCGCATCAAGGCGGCTGGTGGTATCCGGACGCGCACGGCCGCCCTAGCTTTGGTAATGGCCGGCGCCGACCGGCTGGGTTCTTCAAATAGCCTAGCTTTGCTGGAAGAAAATGATACACTTGGTTCGTAACGTGCTGCTGTTCTCCACCTTTTTGTCGCTGGCGGCCTGTGCCGCGTCGGCCCCGGCCAGCACCGGCACCGTAGCGGCCCCCGACACGGCCCGCAAAACCACCCAGGCGGCCCCGGCCGAAGACCTGAGCCGGTTTCGGCCGGTATTCACGCCGCCCAAAGCCCCAACGACGGCCGCCGCGCCCACGAATCGCGCCCCGGTTACGCCCACGGCCCACGTCAACCCCCAGATTGAGCAGCGCCTGCGCGACCAGGCCTACACCAATCAGAACGTGAAGTACGCCCAGGGCTTCCGGATTCTGGCCTACGTGGGCCTGGAGCGGGAGCAGGCCATGGCCATCCGCCGCAGCATCATCAGCCGCTACCCCGAGGAAACCGACTACCTGACCTTCAAGCAGCCCGTGTTCCGCCTCTGGATCGGCGACTACCTCACCCGCCTCGAAGCCGAGCAAGCCATGCTGCGCATCCGGCCCCTGGCCCCGAAAGCCGAGCTGGAGCCGGCCCAGGTACTGCTGAACAAAACGAGCTACTAGCCCTTGAGGGGGTACTCATTCGGCCCCGCCGGTTCCTTGCTGACAAGGACCGGCGGGGCCGACGCATTTTCGGGTGTACTTTTGCGTACTGCCCGCCGGGTGGTATGTTTGATGCTAGCCTCCTTATAAGCCGCGAACCGTATGTCCTCCGCCGAATCCGTGCTTCAGAAAGTAAAGTCCCTGGCCGCCGCCGCCGCCGCCGATACCGTGGCTCTGCGCGAGCACCTGCACGCCCACCCCGAGCTGTCGTTTGCCGAGCACAACACCGCCGCCTTCGTCACCGAGCAACTGCGCCAAATGGGCCTGGACCCGCAGCTCATGGCTACTACCGGCGTGGTGGCCCTCATCGAAGGCCGCAACCCCGGCATCCGCACCGTGGCCCTGCGCGCCGACATGGACGCGCTGCCGATTCAGGAGCAGAACGAGGTGCCCTACAAGTCGACCAACCCGGGCGTGATGCACGCCTGCGGCCACGACGTGCACACGTCCTCCCTGCTGGGCACGGCCCGTATTCTGAGCCAGCTGCGCGACGAGTTTGAGGGCACCGTGAAGCTGATCTTCCAGCCCGGCGAAGAGCTGCTGCCCGGCGGCGCTTCCCTGATGATTAAGGAAGGCGTACTGGAAAACCCCAAGCCGGCCAGCGTATTGGGTCAGCACGTCTTTCCGATGCTGCCCGCCGGCAAAGTGGGGCTGCGGCCCGGCCGCTACATGGCCAGCACCGACGAGCTGTACCTGACCGTGCGCGGCAAGGGCGGCCACGGGGCCATGCCCGAGCAAAACCTGGACCCCGTGCTGGTAGCGGCCCACGTCATCGTGGCCGCCCAGCAGATCGTGAGCCGCCGGGCCAGCCCCAAGCTGCCCTCGGTGCTTTCCTTCGGGAAGGTTATTGCCAACGGCGCCACCAACGTTATTCCCAACGAAGTGCACATCGAAGGCACGTTCCGGACGCTGAACGAGGAGTGGCGCAAGGAAGCCCACGGCCACCTGCGCCGGCTAGTGGAAGGCCTGGCCGAGTCGATGGGAGCTACGGCCGAGCTGGAAATCCGCCACGGCTACCCCTACCTGGAGAACGAGCCCGAGCTGACGGCCCGCACCCGCGCCGCCGCCGAAGCCTACCTCGGCCCGGAAAACGTCATTGAGCTGGACCAGTGGATGGCCGCCGAGGACTTTGCCTACTACTCGCAGGCCGCCGATGCCTGCTTCTACCGTCTGGGCACCCGCAGCCTCGACGGCCGCAATGCCTCCTCTGTACACACGCCTACGTTCGACGTAGACCCCAAAGCCCTGGAAGTAGGCCCCGGCCTGATGGCCTGGCTGACGCTGCAGGAGCTGGCGGCCGCGCCGGCCCAGCCCGCCCAGCCGGCCGCTGCCGTGGCCGAGTCTCATCTGTAAGTCTGCCCGCGGCCTGTGCTGCCCCGTATGAAGAACCTTTCGTTTGCCGGCGTCATTGCCCTGGCTTTCCTGGCCCTGGCCACCTCTTCCGCCCAGGCCCAGCGCCGCACCGTGGGCCCAACGCTACTGTTGCCTGAGTTGCAGGCCGAGTACGCCCTGCGCCAGGACGATTACCTGCTGCTGAGCGTGCAGGGCCCCACCCGTACCGGCAGCTACGACGGCACCCAGCTCAACCAGCTGGGGCTGCGCCTGGGCTACGAGCGGTTTTGGAGCCCGCAGTGGAGCGGGGGCGGGGCCCTGCGCACGGATGCGTATACGTCCTTCCAGGGAGTGAGCGACGACAAGAACCTGTTCCTTAACATCACGCCCGAGCTGTACCTGCGCCACTGGAACACCTTCGGCGCGGTCAACTTCCGGCAGCGCCTGGGCGTGGAGTATACCGTGCCCGGCGAACCGCTGGTGGATGGCCGCGCCCTGGCCCGCCTGCGCCTCGACGTCGACCGGGTGATGATGGTGGGCAAGCTGGCGTTGCGGCCCCGCGTGGCCTACGAGGCCCTGGCCTACCTGCGCTTCCAGCGGGAGGAAGAACAGGAGAAGGAGCGCGTCATCGACTTCGGCAGCCTGCGCGCCGACCTGGGCATCCGGGTGTCGCCGCACGTCGACGTGACGCCTTGGGTGGCCAGCAACGCCTCCTACCTGTTCGTGCTGGAGCAAACCGACCTGAACGGCAACGTGACCGTGCCCGGCGGCAAGGCCAATACCGTGGTGCCGGTGGTGGGCCTGGACCTGCGCTACACTCTTTTCCGGGGCGGAGCTACGTTCGAGCGGCGGCAGCTCCCAACTCAACACTAGACGATGGTGTCATTGTGTCGTGCGTAGGGAAGCCGTGTTTTATGGCTTTGAAAGTCATAGCGCGATATTTTGCAAGCTTAGTTGGGTATTAGTGAAATGTAATATTGTCTAAATAAGACTTTTTGTCATTGCTGCGCGGTTGAAAGGCCACTGGTACAGAATTTATAGCGTAGGGGTGTACCGAAGCCGGTACAGTCAACCTCTAACCACTCTACTTTCTTTTACTCATGGCCACTATTCTGTATAACAACCAGCCTGCTCTGCGGCCCGCCCGCGCCTTCAATAAAGTTCTCAACGATCTGCTGCGCGACACGCTGCCTACCGCCACCGAGCCCAGCCAGACGTTTGTGCCCCTGGCCGACATCCTGGAGTCGGAGCAGGGCTTTGAACTGCACCTGGCCTTGCCCGGCGTGGCGAAAGACGATGTCAAGATTGACTTTCAGGATGGGAATCTCGTAATTAGCGGGGAGCGTAAAGCCACGGTAGCCGAGGAAAACGGCCCCAAGTTCCGGCGCATGGAAATGGCCTACGGTACCTTCACCCGGTCGTTCCGCCTGCCCGACACGGTCGAGATTACCGCTATTGAGGCCCAGCTCACGGATGGTGTATTGCGCCTGAAGCTGCCGTTTGACAGCAAAAAGGTGACGAAACATCATATCGAGATTCAGTAAGCGCCTGTAGCGTCTGCAAAAAAGACACCCGGCGTGGTGTCTTTTTTGTTGGCGCGGGTGTTGTAGCTACCAGAAGGCCTGATGCAACCCCCGCACTATTCCCCGCATCTTCTGCGTTAGTGGGGCAGGGGTTCACCGGGGCCTCATCTGCTTCCCTTAGATTCACTCGTCTTTCTTCTTACAACCATCTTTCTATTACCCATGCAAGCAAAACAAATGATGCTCGGCCTGCTCGGTTCCGCCATTCTGGGTGGCGGCGTGGCGGTAGGTGGGTATAAGCTGCTGGAGCCTGAGCGTGGCAACGCCAGCCAGGTAGTGGCCGCTGACCCCAATGTGCGCTACACCAGTGAGCTGCGCAGCAGCAACTACGTGGTGCCCGAAGGCCTCAACTTCGTGGCGGCCGCCTCCTCCGTGACGCCCGCCGTGGTGCACGTCATGACGGAGTATGCGCCCAAGATGAGCAGCGGCGGCGGCCAGCGAATGGACCCCTTCCTGCGCCAGTTCTTCGGCGACGACTACGACCAGTACCATTCCCCGCAGCAGGGGCCGCAGCAGGGCTCGGGCTCGGGCGTGATTATCGCTGCCAACGGCTACATCGTCACCAACAACCACGTTATCGACAAGGCCGACAAGATTGAAGTCGTGCTGGACGACAAGCGCAAGTACGCGGCCACGCTGGTGGGCGCCGACCCCAACACCGACCTGGCCTTGCTGAAGGTGGAGGCTACCAGCCTGCCCTTCGTCCGCTACGGCAACTCCGACAACGTGAAAGTCGGGGAGTGGGTATTGGCCGTGGGCAACCCCTTCAACCTGAACTCGACCGTGACGGCCGGCATTATCTCGGCCAAGGGACGCAACATCAACATTCTGCGCCGCGAGGACAACATGGGCATCGAGTCGTTCCTGCAGACCGACGCGGTGGTCAACCCCGGCAACTCGGGCGGGGCCCTGGTGAACCTAAACGGCGACCTGATCGGCATTAACTCGGCCATTGCGTCGCGCTCGGGGGCCTTCGAAGGCTACTCGTTTGCCGTGCCCAGCTCCATTGTGAGCAAGGTGGTCGACGACCTGCTGAAGTACAAGGTGGTGCAGCGCGCCCTGCTCGGGGTCAACATCCGGGAAGTGGACGCGACGCTGGCCTCGGAGAAGAAGCTGGCGACCCTGAACGGCGTGTACGTGATGGGCATGAGCAAGAACAGCGCCGCCGCCGACGCGGGCATCAAGGAAGGCGACATCATCACCGAAATCAACGGGGTGAAGGTCAACACCTCTTCGCAATTGCAGGAGCAGGTGGCCCGGTTCCGCCCCGGCGACAAAATCAAGGTGGCCTTGCTGCGCGGCTCCGACGCCAAGACCGTGACGGCCACCCTGCGCAACTCGACCGGCACCACCGACATCATCCGGGAGGAAGTGGCCAAGTCCATCAAGTATGAGGGCGCCACGCTGGCCCCGGTGAGCAAGCAGGAAATGAGCAAGCTCGGGATTGAGGGCGGCGCCAAAATCAGCGGCATCCGCGGCTCCAACTTCAAGGAAACCGGCATCGACGACGGCTTCATCATCACCCGCATCGACAAGAGCAAGGTGACCAAGCCCCAGGACGTGCAGCAGTACCTCGAGGCCGCCAAGGAAAACCAGGGCGCGCTGGTCGAAGGCGTGTACCCCGACGGCCGCAAGGCGTACTACCCCATCGGGCAGGCCGAATAAGCCGCCGACTGGTTTGTATCGAATACAAAGCCCCGCCAGCTACCTGGCGGGGCTTTTTTATGGGCTTAGCTTTGCTTGGCCTGCAACAGCCACTGGGTGGCCGGACCCTCGTCGAGGAACGTGTGCAGGCGGTAGGGCTGGGAAGCGTCCTGGGCCTTCACCACGACGGTGCGCAGGTCGGAATCCTGGCGGAGCTGCTCGGCCCGGGCCGGGGAAAGCAGGTAGGCCACGTGCAGGGCCGCCGGGGCCAGGCTGGCGGCGGCCTCGGGCAGCAGCTTCTGCGCTACCCACTCCGAGGAAGTGGCATCCAGCTCGGTGCGGCGGCGCGCATCGACCAGCCAATAGGCGGCCCGGCGCTCCTGGGCCACGCTCAGGGCCAGGGTAAAGCCCTGGCGCAGCTCCTCGAACGTGACGGCGCGCAGCCACCGGACGGTCAGAATGCCCAGGTCGGTGCGGTAGGAGAGGTCCAGGAAGTCGAAGGGGGAGAGTGCGAGGCCGGAAATCATGCGGCAAATATACTGACTTGCCCGTGCCAAGCCAGCCAGGCCGAGCGGCGGCACTGTTGCGCTTCTGCCGGCAATTCCGCACCTTACCGGCTGCTATTGCAACGCCTTGTTATCCTGCTCTATCCGTTTGGCCGCCCGCCCGCGCTACACCGCCTTATCCGGGCCGCCGCTGCTCCTTCTTTTATCCTTTTATTTCTTCTTACCCATGTACGCTGAGCGTTACGACAACCATTTTCTGAAGCTCCAGGCCTCCCGCGATGTGCTGGCCGACTTCGCCAAGTTTACCGTGGAGGCCCTCCAGAAGCCCGGCCTCGACAAGCAACTGACCAGCCTCCAGCCCGAGCTGCAAGCGGCCTACACTGCTTATAGCAAGGGCCTGAGCGGGCGCACCAGCAGCGGCGGGCAAAGCCAGACCGGCACCCAAACCGAGGAAAAAGCCGCGGAGGCCTTCATCCAGCACGTGAAAGTCACCGACGTGAAGCTAATCAGGCCGTACCTGGTGGATCATGTGGGCGAGGAAAGCACTTTCTACCCCAATAAGCTCAGTGGCTTGACCCAATCTCCGAAGTCGAAGCGGCTGACGCGCTACGCGGCCTACACCGAAATGCTTACCGATCATGAGCAGGACAGCCTCCGGGCGGCGGGAGCCATTGCCCAGCAGCTACTGAAGGCTTACGTCGATGCTACTACGGCCGGCAATAAGAGCGACAAGACCCTGAAGGATACGATTCTGAATTTGAGTCCCGGCTACCAAGCTGTGGCCGAGGTATTGTGGGACGTGCACTGCGCGGCCCTGTTTGTGCACCGTAAGGCTCCCAAGCTGGCGCGTGCCTATTTCGCTTACGACAAGCTGCGAAGCCGAAACGTTAAAACGAAAAAGGACTCTAAAAAGTCAGGACCGAATCCACTGGATACTTCAGCCGAATAGACCTGATCGAATGGACATCTTCTTAAAAGAAGGGTGCCCCCCAAGGGCTTCGGAGGCATTCTTCTTAAAAGAAGGATGGGCACAAAGGCCTTGGGAGGCACCCTTCTTAAAAGAAGGACGGCCACAAAGTACTTAGGAGACATTCTTCTTTTAAGAAGGACGACTACAAAGGCCTTGGAAGAGACTCTTCTTATAAGAAGGGTGCCTTCCAAGGCCTTTGCATTGCCTCTTCTTAAAAGAAGACAGCTCGCTGAATCCTGAATTAGCTACTCCAGCACCACGCGGGCGGCGCGGGAAGCCTGGCCGGGCTCCTGCACCGTGAGCAGGTAGAGGCCGGGGGAGAGGCCGCGCACGTCTACCTGGCCGGCGGTGGGGCGGGTGTCGCGCACGAGGCGGCCCTGGGTGTCGTGGAGGCGCACGGTGGCGGCGGGGGCCAGGTTGGGCACGCGCAGGTAGTCGTGGGCGGGGTTGGGCCAGGGCTGGGGCGCGGGCAGGGTGCGGGGCGCCGTGGCGGCCAGCACCGGGGCCAGGCTGGGCTTGAAGGTAAGATGGTCGGTAGTAGTGCCGTCGCCGAGCTCCCCGAAAGAATTGGAACCGCTGCCGTACACGCGGCCTTGCTGGTCGATGGCCAGCGTATAGCCAGAGGCTCCGCTCAGGTGGGCCCACTGCGAGTACGTCACTTCCTGGGTGGGCACGATGGCAGAAATGGCGGGGCCTAGTCCGAGCTGGCCAATGCTGCTGGTGCCCCAGCCCCAGAGCGTGCCGTCGGAGCGCAGCGCTGCCGAGAAGCCGTAGCCAGCGCCCAACTCCGTCCATTGCGTACCGGGAGCCACCCCCGAGGGCGTGGGCACCGGCCGCACGAGCCGGGAGGTGGTCGTGCTGGGCGTCGGGCCCCATTCCCAGAGCGTATTATCGGAGCGCAGGGCCACGCTGTGGCTGCTGCCGGCTACCACCCGCACCCACGTGGTGCCGGGGGCGGCCCCGGCGGGGGCAGGTACCTGGGTGGGCGGCACGGGCAGGTCGGTGCCCTGGTTGAGGGGCATGCTCAGCTCGTTGAAACGGTTGGAGCCCCAGCCCCAGAGCGTCCCGTCGGAGCGTAAGGCCAGGGTGTAGCTGGCCCCGCAGCTGAGTTGCGTCCAGGTGGTGCCGGGTGCGGCCGTGGCGGGCGTGGGAATCCGGATGGGGGTGGGGCGTCGGGTGGTGGTGCCGTCGCCCACCTCCCCGCTGCTGTTCAGGCCCCAGGCCCAGAGCGTGCCATCGGAGCGGAGCGCCACGTTGTGGCTATTGCCCACGGCCACCTGCGTCCAGGTGGTGCCCGCGGCGGCGGTAGCGGGCTCGGGTACCCGCACCGGCGCCGGCCCCCCGACAGACGAGGTAGTGCCGGTGCCGTAGTTACCGAAATCCAGGCCCCAGACCCACAGGGAACCATCGGTGCGCAGGGCCAGGGCGTAGTTGGAGCCCACCGCGAAGCTGGCCCACTTCGTACCCGCCGCTGCCGAGGCCGGGGGTGGTACCTGAGCAGGCACGGCGTTGCGTGCGGCGTTGGGCGTGGCGTAACCCAGCTGCCCGTAGCGGTTGTCGCCCCAGCTCCACAACGAGCCGTCGGCCCGCAGGGCCAGGCTGGTAAAGGTGGAATTGGCGCCATCAACGGCTACGTAGGGTGAGGTAGCCGGCGTTTGGGCCTGGGCAGCGGCAAAGCCGGCAAGCAGCAGGCCGGTGAGCAGAGCAGGCAGGGGGTAGCGGAAGGGCATAGAGGCAATACAGGAGTCTGGAAGCACGCCGCGGGGGCGGCAGAAGGTGGCCGACAAGATAGATACCAGCTTGCAGAATAAGTAGCTGATTCCGGCCGGCCCGCTCCGGATGCCGTCCGGCCCGCGCCGATTTACTAGCTTTACGGCCTAGTACTTTTCCACCCAACTAGAACCTCCCATCCAATCTTTCCCTGATATGAAACAGGCCCTCGAAGAAGCCACCGCCACCGGCACCGACGTGCACGAGCACGACCCGCACGGTATCCAGCAAGTACTGCGCGAGCTGGGCGTAGAAGCCGAAAACGCCGCCTACAGCACCGGCCTGCAGTGGGGCGGGGCCGGCCAGAACCTGAAAACCATCACCTCGCCCACCGACGGCCGCACGATTGCCGCCGTGGCTATGGCCACCGAGGCCGACTACGACGCGGTAGTGCGCACGGCCCAGGAGGCGTTTAAGAGCTGGCGCCTGGTGCCGGCCCCCAAGCGGGGCGAGATTGTGCGCCAGATCGGCAACAAGCTGCGCGAGTACAAGGAGCCCCTGGGCAAGCTGGTGAGCTACGAGATGGGCAAGATCCTGCAGGAAGGCCTGGGCGAAGTGCAGGAAATGATTGACATCTGCGACTTTGCCGTGGGCCTCTCGCGCCAGCTCCACGGCCTGACGATGCACTCGGAGCGGCCCGCCCACCGCATGTACGAGCAGTACCACCCGCTGGGCCTCGTCGGCATCATCTCGGCCTTCAACTTCCCAGTGGCCGTGTGGAGCTGGAACGCCATGCTGGCGGCCGTCTGCGGCGACGTGAGCATCTGGAAGCCCTCGGAGAAAACCCCGCTGGTAGCGGTGGCCGTGCAGCACATCATCAAGGACGTGCTGCGCGAGAACGAGCTGCCCGAAGGTATCTTCAACGTCATCATCGGCGGGGCCGAAATCGGGGCCGCTATGGCCGCCGACCCCCGCGTGCCGCTGGTATCGGCTACGGGCAGCACCCGCATGGGCAAGAAGGTCGGCGAAGTAGTGGGCGCCCGCCTGGGCCGCGCCCTGCTCGAGCTGGGCGGCAACAACGCCATTATCCTGACCCAGCACGCCGACCTCGACATGGCCATGCGGGCCGTGGTGTTCGGGGCGGTGGGCACGGCCGGGCAGCGGTGCACGACCACGCGCCGCCTCATCATCCACGACTCGATTTATGAGGACGTGAAGAGCCGCCTGTTGGCTATTTACCCCAAGCTACCCATCGGCAACCCCTTGCAGGACGGCAACCTCGTGGGTCCGCTCATCGACAAGCAGGCCGTGGAAGGATTTACCAAGGCCCTGGCGGCGGTGCAGGCCGAAGGCGGCACCCTGCTGACCGGCGGCGAGGTGCTGCAAGGCGCGGCCTACCCCACGGGCACCTACGTGACGCCGGCTTTGGTCGAGGCCAAAAACGAGTACCACACCGTGCAGGAAGAAACCTTCGCGCCCATTCTCTACCTGATTAAATATGCGGGCGGGGTAGACGAGGCCATTGCGTTGCAGAACGGCGTGAAGCAGGGCCTGTCGTCCAGCATCTTCACCCTGAATATGCGCGAGGCCGAAGCCTTCCTGGCCCAGACGGGCTCCGACTGCGGCATTGCCAACGTGAACATCGGCACCTCGGGCGCCGAAATCGGCGGGGCTTTCGGGGGCGAGAAGGAAACCGGCGGCGGCCGCGAGTCCGGCTCCGACGCCTGGAAGATCTACATGCGCCGCCAGACCAACACCATCAACTACTCCGACCAGCTGCCGCTGGCCCAGGGCATCAAGTTCGACGTGTAGCGGTAGAAGCAACCCCACGAAAAAGGCCCGTCCGGATATCCGGACGGGCCTTTTTGCGTATGTCGAGGGCTTAGAGCGGCTTGTAGATCAGTAGGTCGCCGTGGCCTTTCAGCAGCAGGCTGCCGTCGGTCTTGCTGAGCACGTAGTAGAGGCGGTACTTCTGGTCTTTGGGAAACGTAGCGGCCGGAAAGCTCAGGCGGAACTGGGTTTCACCCTTGGGGAACTGGATGTTCTGGCTGTCCAGCACCTGATAGGTTTTGCTGACCCACACCAGCTTGCCCCTGCCCTCACTGGGCGCGTTGAAGTGGAACGTTCCCTCGCCATCCAGCACGACCGGGTTGGGGAAGATGCTCATGTTGCTGACCCCGCCGGCCTGGGCGGCGTCCAGATTCAGGCTTAGGTCGGAGAAAAGGTCCTTCTCGCGGCTGCGCCAGGTGCCGTCCGAGCCCCAGTCGGTGTTGTCGCCGCCACCCATAGGGCGGTTGTAGGCGTCGCGGTAGGCCACGCCTTCGCCGGGGCCGAAGTCGATGGTGGCTTCCGTGTCGTTGTCTTTCTTGCAGCCAAAGGCCAGGGGCACTGAAAAGGCCAGGAGCAGGAAGGTTTTTCTTATGTACATCGTTTAGAAGAAATAAAGGAACGCAAGGTAAGGCCCCGGCGACTTTAGAAGCTACGTGCAACTTCTTGGCCTTGGGTTTGTCTTTCCTCTGCTTACCCGTCATCACTAGCAGCTTAGCTCGGAAAGGTGGATATTTACACTCCTTCTGATTCTACCCTTCCGCCAACCGAACAGCATATGGAGGCATTTGCGTACACTGACATCAACGCCCCGCTGGTGGAGCGCTGCCGCCTGGGCGACCGGCGGGCCCAGGCCGAAATCTACAAGCGCTACGCCAAGGCGATGTTCAACGCCTCGCTGCGCATCACCGGCGACTACGCCGAGGCCGAGGACGTGCTGCAGGAGTCGTTTCTGAGCGCCTTCCGCGAGCTGCACAGCTACAAGGGCGACTCCTCGTTCGGGTCCTGGCTCAAGCGCATCGTCATCAACAAGAGCATCAACTGCCTGCGCAACCGCCGCCTGCAGCTGGTGCCCCTGGCCGAGCAGCACGACTCCGTCGGAACGGAAACCGACAGCGGCGAGTTTGACGCCGAGGAGCTGGGCTGGCGCGCCGACGTGGTGCGCCGCTGCGTGCAGGAGCTGCCCGACGGCTACCGCGTGGTGCTCTCGCTCTACCTGCTCGAAGGCTACGACCACGCCGAAATTGCCGGCATCCTGAACATCACCGAATCGACGTCGAAATCTCAGTACAGCCGGGCCCGTAAGAAGCTGCTGGAGCTGGCCCGGCAGCACGGTCTTTAACACAACAACGTATCACGAACACGCCGCGGCGGGCCGGCCACCCATTGCCACCGGCCAGCCGCGGACTTAGGGGAGAAACGTGCGAATTACCACCTGTATGAAAGAGAAGAAAACCGGACTTGAGGACTTTGTGGAGCGGCACCGCGCCGACTTCGACGCTTTCGAGCCCCGCCCGGATTTGTGGGATGCCATTGAGCAGGAGCTAAGCGCCACACCCCGCGCGGAAGCCCCTGCCGAGGAGGCTCCTTTGCGCCTTGTGAAGCTGCAGCCCGCGGAAGAACTGCCCGCCCAGCCCCTGACCATCAGCGCCCCGCCGCGCCGCCCCAACTACGGCGTCGCCGCCGCTATTGCCCTGCTGATTCTGGCCGGCATCGGGGCCATTTGGTCGAAGTCGGCCCCGACGATGACCTGGACCCGCCTGACCTCGGCCCCGCTGGCGCTGAGCTCGACGGAAGGGGAGGATGCTACGGAGCCCGCCACTTTCGGCGCGTCTACGGTGGGCATCGAAGCGGCCAGCCCGCAGAAGCGCCTGGCCGTGGCCGTGCAGCGCATGGAAGACTACTACGCCACCCAGATTGGCGAGAAAAAGCAGGAAATCGGGCGGCTGCAGGCCCCGGCCGCCACGCCCGGCGCCGACTGGAGCCAGGAGCTGGCCACCCTCGACTCGACCTACGCCCAATTGAAAGTAGAGCTCTACCGCAACCCCGAGCCCGACGTGGTGCTCGAGGCCATGAACCGCAACATGCAGATCCGGCTGGACATTCTTAACCAGCAGGTACGGTTGCAGGAGCGCATGAAAGAATACGGCACCGCCACTCCGCAAAAGCCATGATCAGCCGCCCTACTCTCCCCCGCAAAGCCGGCCGCCGCCTGCTGGTCGTGGCCGGGCTGCTGCTCAGCTCGGCCGGCAGCTTTGCCCAGCACCGCCTGCTGGCCAGCGCCCAGTACAGCTATCTGGCCAGCCCCGAAACCGAAGCCTTCCTGCACCACGCCGACGACCTGAGCCCCGAGCCCGAGCAGACGGGCCAGAACGGCGCGCAGGGTCCGCAGCAGGGCCCCCAGGACGAAGCCAGCAGCACGGTGCCCGCCGTGGAAAAGAACCGCAAGCTGAGCCGCACCTACGCCGCCGGCCGCCCCTACAACCTGGAAACCCGCTACGGCCGGGTGCAGATCAACACCTGGAGCCGCAACGAGGTCCGCACCGACGTGGATATCATCACGCGGGCCGACAGCGAGGAAAAAGCCCAGCAGCTGCTCGACATGATTCAGGTGCAGATGACGGAGAATGACGCCGCGACGGGCGGTATTTCGTTCCGCTCGAAGTTTGGGGCCATGCCCAAGGAGTGCTGGAGCCGGACCAAGCTCTACGAAGTGAACTACACCGTGTGGCTGCCCAAGAACACCCAGATCCGGGTGCGCAACACCTTCGGCGACATCAGCATTCCGAACGACCTGACCGGCTCGACGGAGCTGGCCGTGGAGTATGGCACCCTGCGCGTAGGCCGCCTGGAAGGGCCCGAAAACCTGCTGCGCGTGGGCAACGGCCAGGGCGCCATCAGCTACGCCCGCAAAGCCAGCATCGACGCCTCCTACTCCAAGCTGCGCCTCGACGCGGGCCTGACCGTGGATTTGCGCAACAACTACTCCGACATCGACGTGGGCACGGTGCAGGATCTGACGGTGCACAGCAAGTACGGCGACGTGGCCCTGGGCACGGTACGCAACCTGCGCGGCACGTCGGGCTACTCCAAGTTCAGCATCGACAAAATCAGTGAGCGGCTCGACATGACGGTGCAGTTCTGCCCCTCGTTTGAGGTGCGCAACACGGGCCGCAATTTCCGCCAGATCAACGTGGACGGGGGCTACAGCACCATCCTGCTCAACTTCCCCGACGGGGCCGGCTTCAACTTCGACGTGAACACCCAGCACGGCAAGCTCCTGCTCGACAAACGCCTAGTGAAAGTGGAGTCGGAGGAAAACAGCCCCTCGTCGAGCGACATGCAGGGCCGCTTTGGCACCATGCCGGCGCGCAACCCCGCCAACGTCAACATCAAGGTGCGCTACAGCGACGTGAGCTTTAACCGCTAGGCCGCCTACGTGCCCTGCTGCGCAAGCAGCCAGAAAGAGCCGGTTCCGCCGGCTCTTTTTTATTGCGTAATCTTGCAGACCTGCCGGCCCCGAGAAGCCGGAGTCCGTTTTTACCCGCCGATGTCGCGCCCTTCTATTTTCCTGACCCTGCTGCTGGGCCTGAGCGTTTCGGCGGCTGTTGCCCAACACGCCATGCCTGCTCCCGCCGCCGTTGCCGCTCCCGTTGCCGTGCCGTCCGTTATGCGCACCTTCGCCCTGCGCCTGCGCCCCGGGCAGGATCTGCGCCAGCAGCTCACGGCCTTCACCCAGCAGCACCAGCTGCGGGCGGCGGCCATCATCACCTGCGTAGGTAGCCTGACCACCACCACGCTGCGCCTGGCCAACCAGAGCGGTCCGAGCGTGTACAAGGGTCACTTCGAAATCGTGTCGCTGGTCGGGACGCTGTCGGTGAACGGCAGCCACCTGCACCTCTCCGTCGCCGATTCTACCGGGCGCACCATCGGCGGCCACCTGCTCGACGGCAACCTCATCTACACCACGGCCGAGCTGGTGGTCGGCGTGCTCGACGAAGTGGATTTTCGCCGGGAGCTGGACCCGGTTTCGACCTACAATGAGCTGGCCGTATATCCGCTGAAACCCGCCGCTACGGCCCCGAAGCCGAAAGCCCGGCGCGGCAAAGCAGCCGGGAAGCAGTAAGGCAGTCGGAGGCAGAAGTATTTTCGGCCCGCCCGTCGGGCAGGGCTTTCAGGGGCGCCGCCGAATCAGTATTATTGTAAGATTATCCTGCCTGTTAATCCGGGTTGCGCGCCCGTATTGCCTTTCTCTGTTATCCTTCTTGTTAATGCGAATTTCTACTTACGGCGCTCTGGTGGCGCTTTGTGCCCTGTCGGGCGTATCGGTGCGGGCGCAGCAACGGCCCACGCTGGCCAACTCCACCCAAATTCTGCGCGAGGCCGTGGCCCTGCACGACCAGGGCAAGTACCCCGAGGCCATCAGCCAGTACCTGACCGTGCCGGCCAGCGACACGGCCTACGTGCGGGTGCAGCACGAGCTGGCGTTGTCGTACCTCTCCAACAAGCAGTACAAGGAAGCCGTTGAGGCCGGCCGGCGGGCCATAGCCCTGCGCGTGCACAATCCGCAGGTGTACAACATCGTGGCGGCGGCCGAAGAAGAGCTGGGCAACGTGCCGGCGGCCCTGAAGCTGTACGCCGAGGGCCTGCGCCAGTTCCCGTACAGCCAGGCGCTGTGGCAAAACCAGGGCATCACCCTCAGCTCGTCGGGCGACGCGAAAGGCGCGCTGGCCAGCTTGCAGCGCAGCGCCGAGCTGATGCCGGTGCGCGCCAACACCCACTTCGCGCTGGGTTACCTGGCGTTGCGGCAGGGCCAGACGGCCCACGCTCTGCTGGGTTTGCTGACGTTTCTGGCCATTCAGCCCGATGGGGCGCGGAGCAACTCGGTGCTGGTGATGGCCGAGCAGCTGGCCTCGAATGCCGTGGAGCTGGACGCCAAGGACCGGCTGCCGTCTACCCAGCCCAACGCCGCTTTTCAGGAGCTGGACGAGCTGCTGAACTCCAAGGTGGCCCTGCGCAAAGACTACGTGAGCAAGGTGAAGTTCGACGCCAACGTGGTCAAGCAGCTCCAGCTGCTGGTCGAGAAATTCCCGGCCGCCGACGCCGACCCGAACGACTTCCTGCTGCGCTTCTACAGCCCCATGATTCGGGCCCTGCGGCAGGAAGACAACCTGACGGCCTTTACCTACCTGGCTTTGTCGTCGGCAAACGACAAGAAGGCCGCCCAGTGGGTGAAAAGCAATAAGGCCCGCGTCACGAAGATGGGGCAGGCCGTAGCCGACGCTCTGAACGAGCTGCGCACCTACCAGGTGGTGCAGCGCGACGGCAAAGCCCAGCGCCTGAAAGGCTGGTACAACGACGATGACCAGCTGGTTGCCATTGGCGACGGCGAGAAAGGCGCCAAGGATTTCTCCATGCGCGGCCCTTGGCTGCTGATTGACGAGGAAGGCAGCGTCACGGAAGAGGGCAGCTTCTCGGCCAGCAGCCTGCGCACGGGCACCTGGCGCGTCTTTTTCCCCGACGGGCAGGTGCAGATGGTGAAAAGCTACGACGACCAGGGCAAGCTACACGGCGCCTACACCGAGTACCACGACAATGGGGCCATATCGGCGGTGGGCACCTACGTGCACGGCGCGCTGGACGGCCCCCTGAAGCTGCACCGCTACTGCGGCTCGGTGAGTGAGGTGCGCCCCTTCAAGCAAGGCGAAATAACCGGCGAGTCGGTGTTTTATTACGCCGATGGCAAAGTGGAAGGCCGCACCAACTACCGCGCCGGTAAAAAGGAAGGGGCCGACATCAACAACTACCCCGACGGCACGCTGGAGGCGGAATACGCCTTCGTGGCCGACCAGCGGCAGGGCCCGTTCGTGGTGAACTACCCCGACAAAACCCTGGAGCGCAAGGGGGCCTACGACAAAAACGAGCTGCACGGCCCCTACACCGGCTACTTCCCCAACGGAAAGGTGTTCCAGACCGGCACTTACGACCACGGCAAAATCGTGGGCCTGTGGAAGGAGTACTACCGCACCGGCAAGCTCAGCTCGGAGGAAACCCACAACGCCGCCGGCGAGCTGCACGGCACCTACCGCGACTACGACGCCGACGGCGTGCTCAGCATGGAGCAGGAGTACGAGCTGGGCCGCATCACGCGCGTCACGTTCTTCGACAAGGCGGGGAAGGTTCTGGCCAAAACCGACGTGAAGAAGGGCAAAACCCCCGTGCAGGGCCTGCGCCCGACCGGCAAGCCGCGCTACACCGGCGCCTACCTGAACGGGCAGCCCGACGGGGAATGGCGCTGGACGTACCGCAACGGCACCACCGAAACGATACGCCACTACAGCGGCGGCAAGCTCAACGGCCTGGTGGAACAATACCACGCCAACGGCAAGCTGAAGTCGCGCCAGAACTACACCGACGGTGAGGCCGACGGCTACTACGAAAGCTTTTACGAGGATGGGCAGCCCCAGCAGACCGGCTTTTACCAGCACGACCAGCGCCAGGGCCTGTGGCGCGACTACTACGTGGACGGCCGCCTGAGCGAGGAATATTACTTCCGTAACGACGCGCAGGAAGGCCCTTCGCGCAGCTTTACGCCCGCCGGCAAGCTGGCCGAGCAACGCCGCTACGAGGCGGGCCGCCTGCTACAGGTAGTGGCCCTCGACTCGACCGGCAAGGAAATCAGCCGCCAGGAAATTACCCCCGAAACCAAGGAGTATGCCCTGCGCTACCCCAGTGGCAACGTCCGCTACCGCATGCCCATGCTGTGCTACGACGAGCAGGGCAGCGGGGCCTGGCTCACACCCGGCGGCGCGCCGGAAGCCACCATCGGCATGCGCCGGGGCCAGCGGGAAGGAGCCTACACGGGCACATGGTACACCGGCAAAACCGTGGCGGAAGGCCAGTTTAAAGGCGGCAGCCGGGAAGGCGAGTGGAAAACCTACTTCCCCTCCGGCGCTTTGTCGACCCGCGGCCCGTACCGCAACGGCAAGCTGGAAGGCGAGTGGACCACCTACTTCGAGAACGGCAAAACCGAGTCGGTGGGCACCTACCGCGACGGGGAGTTGGAAGGCCCGTTCCGCGTTTACAACATGCTGGGCGAGCTGCTGGTGGAAAAGCACTACGAGCAGGGCAACATCATCGGCTACCGCGCCGGTGGGGCCGATGGGCAGCCCAAGGGCGAGGTTACGGCCTTCGAAACCGGCAACGGCCCGCTGAAAACGCAGTTTGCCAACGGCAAGCCCGCCGTGGAGGAAGCCTACAAGGACCTCTACGTGGACGGCACCCGGACTTACTACTACAGCACCGGGCAGGTGTACCGCCGCTCCCACACGCAAAACAGCGTGCTGACGGGCAAGCTGGAAACCTTCTACCCCGATGGCAAGCCGATGGAAGAGGAAAACTACCTCCACGACGAGCTGCACGGCCGCTGCCGCTACTACCGCCCCGACGGCACGCTGGAGCGGGAAGTAACCTACCGCAGCGGCGAACGGTCGGGCCCCACGGTGTATTACGACGCCCAGGGCAAGCCCACCCGCACCGATTACTACTGGAACAACTACGTGTATGGCAGCAAATAAAGTAGTCCGGACCCTGGCCCTGGCCGGCAGCCTGTGCCTGGCCTCGGTAGCCGCCCGGGCCCAGGCCCCTTTGCAGGCGCTGTTGCAGGCCCAGCAGCAGTATCCGGACGAAAAAGCCGTGTACCTGGATTACCGGCAGGACATTGTGGTGGAGCTGAAGGGCGACTCGGTGCAGGTGCTGGCCAAGCACCACTACGACATGCTGCACCTGGCTCCGCAGTCGGCCCTGTATGCCCTGGATAAGGTGTACAGCTCCCATTTCAGCCGCCTGCAGAAGCTGGATGCCCGCACCCTGGTGCCCGCCGGCAACGACTACAAGGCCCTGCGCATCACCGACTTCAAAGACAAGTTTGAGGTGCAGGAAGGCATTTTCTTCGACGACACCCGCTACACCACCTGGTCGTTTCCGGCGGTGGCCCCCGGCGTGCGGACCGTGGCCGACTACACCGTGCGCCACCCCGACGCCCGCTTCCTGACGCCGTTTTACTTCGCCAACCACGTGCCCACGCGCCACGCCGAAGTAACCATCACGGCGCCCAAGTCGGTGAAGATCAACTACAAGCTGTTTCACACCG
The DNA here is from genome assembly GCF_004765605.1 of Hymenobacter aquaticus. Classification (NCBI taxonomy): domain Bacteria; kingdom Pseudomonadati; phylum Bacteroidota; class Cytophagia; order Cytophagales; family Hymenobacteraceae; genus Hymenobacter; species Hymenobacter aquaticus. The sequence goes on from NZ_SRLC01000002.1 coordinate 1,029,960, forward strand.
AAAACACGCCCGTAGCCTTCACCCGCCAGGAAAAAGGCTCGTCGGTGATATACCGCTGGACGGTGGACAACCTGCCCAGTCCCTCCCGCGACGACGACGGACCGGAAGCGGCGTATTACCTGCCCCACCTGGTGTATTTCGTGGAGGAAGTGCCGGCCGCGGGCCAGCCGCGCCGGATGCTGTCGGGCGTGCCCGAGCTGTATTCGCTCTACTCCGGCTTCGTGGCCAACCTCGACCAAAAGGAAAGCCCGGCCCTGAAGCGCGTGGTCGACTCCTTGGCCGTGGGCGCTGGTACGGAGGAAGAGCGGGTGCGCCGCGTGTATTATTGGGTACAGGACCACGTGCGCTACGTGGCCTTCGAAAACGGCCTGCGCGGCTTCGTGCCGGCCGATGCCGCGCAGGTGTACGCCCGCCGCTACGGCGACTGTAAGGACATGGCTAACCTGACCCACGAGATGCTGCGCATGGCCGGGGTCAAAACCTACCTGACCTGGATTGGCACCCGCGCCCTGCCTTACCGCTACTCCGAGCTGGCCACGCCCGGCGTCGACAACCACATGATTGCCACCTGGGAGCCCAAGCCCGGGCAGTACGTGTTCCTGGACGCGACCAGCAAGCACAACCCCTTCAACCTGCCCACGTCCATGATTCAGGGCAAGGAGGCCCTGCTGGCCCTCGACGGCAAAAACTGCAAGGTGGTGAGCGTGCCGGTGATGGAAAAGGAGAAAAGCAACGCCGTCGACGTCTCGACGCTGGCCCTGACCGGCACCACGCTGCGGGGCAAGGGCCGCCTGGCCCTGACCGGCTACCCCAAGATTCAGCAGGCCTACGCCCTGGATGGCATGGACAAAACCGAGGAGTCGAAGTACGTGAAAAACGTGCTGGAGCGCGGCAGCAACAAGTTTTTCGTGGACAGCTACGCCGTCAGGAACGTGGCGGCCCGCGAGCAGCCGCTCACCATCGACTACGAGTACCGCCTGCAGGACTACGTGCAGCAGGTCGACGACGAAATCTACCTAAACCTGAACCTGCAGCAGACCTACGCCAACGACCGGATTGACACCGACAAGCGCCATTTGCCACTCTACAACGAGTACGCCCACACCGACCGGACCCGCACCGAGTTTGAGATTCCCAGCGGCTACGAGGTGGAATATCTGCCCGCCAACGCCGCCACTAAGGAAGACGTGCTGGGCTTCAGCATCCGCTACGAGCGGCAGGGCAACAAAATCGTGCAGGAAAAGGACGTGTACGTGAATTACCTGCTGCTGCAACCCACGCAATTCGCCAAGTGGAACACCGTTGTCGATAAGCTGGGCGCGGCCTACCGCGAAGTAATTATCCTGAAAAAGAAAAAGGCCTAGCGCCCTGGCCGGCCGGTTTCGGGCCGCCGCTTTCCTGCCTGACACCCTACCCAACTGGCCGGCTGATTACCACCGCGCCGCATGCTGCTAATGAAATCTATCCTCCGTTTTCCGTCCCTGCTCGGGCTATTCCTGTTGTGGCTGCTGGTGCTCGATGCCCGCGCCCAGGCTATTCCCGCCGGCCTCACCCACGCCAACTATTCCTGGGATGCCAAGCGCCAGCGCCTGCCCCTGACCGAGGCCGAAGCCCAGCTGCCCGCCCTGCTGCTGCTCGACTTCAGCGCCCAGGAATACTTCTACGACGCCAAAACCGATAAGCTGGGTCTGTACTCGACCAACCACAGCATCGTGCGCGTGAACAGCACCGACGCCATTGAGCGGTTCAACAAGATCTACGTGCCGGTGCAGGATGGGGCCCTGCTCTGGCTGAAGGCCCGCACCATCAGTCCGCGCGGCGAGGTGGTGGAAATCAACCAGAGCAACATCAAGGAGCTCAAAGACCAGGATGGAGCCCGGGGCCTGAAGATTTTCGCCGTGGAAGGCGTGGAGAAGGGCAGCGAAATTGAGTACGTCTACATGCGCCAGCGCAGCGCCAGCTACTTCGGCCGCGAGTACCTGCAGGCCGATCTGCCGGCCCGCACCGTCACGTTCGAGCTGATTTCGCCCGAGCAGCTCACCTTCGACACCCGCGTGTACCACGGCCCCAAAGCCAGCCGCGACACGATTCTGGCCGGCAAGCACGTGGTGCGGCTGGCCCTGAAAGACGTGGCGGCGGTTCGGGAAGAGGGCTTTGCCCACCCGCAGGCCGAGCGCATGCGCATCGAGTACAAGCTGGCCTACAACAGCGGCCGGGGCCGGGAGCGGCTCTTTACCTGGGCCGAGGCCAGTCAGTACATTCACCGCTCGCTCTACACCTACTCCAAAGACGAAACCAAGGCCGTCGACAAGCTCGTGAAGCAGATGAGCGTGCCCGCCGGCAGCGCCCCGGAGCAGATTCAGTTTGTCGAGAATTACATTAAAACCAACTTCAACCCCACCGAGGGCGGGGGCGGCGAGGCCGAGTTGAGCCGCACCATCGCCTCGCGCAACGCTACCGACCTGGGCTTTACCCGCCTGTTCGCGGCCGTGTTCCGCAAGCTTAACATCGAGCACGAGGCCGTGGTAACGTCCGACCGCACGGTGTCGCCCTTCGACGAGTCGTTCGACACCTGGAACTACCTCGACAACTACATTTTCTACTTCCCGGCCACCAAGCAGCTGCTGGCGCCCAGCCGCCCCGACTACCGCTACGGCATGGTGCCCGCCGAGTGGACCGCCAACCCCGGCCTGTTCGTGCGCACCGTGAAGCTGGGCACGACCGAATCGGCGGTGGGCAAGGTGAAGGACATTCCGACCCTCACGGCCGACCAAAGCCCCAACGACCTGGACATCAAGGTGCAGTTTGCGCCCAGTCTGGACAAGTCGCAGGTGAGCATCCGCTACATCATGGGCGGCTACAATGCCCAGGTGATTCAGCCCTTCTACTCCCTGATTCCGGAGGAAAAGCGCACCGAAATAGCCCAGGAGCTGATTAAGAGCTGCGTGCCCGATGCCACGTTCAAAAGCCTGAAGGTGCTCAACGGGGAGCGGGGCCTGAGCCCCTTGACCAAGCCCTTCATCGTGGAGGCCGGCGTAGAGTCGGCGGCGCTGCTGAACCGGGCGGGTCCCAAGTACCTGTTCAAAGTCGGGGAGTTGCTCGGGCCGCAGTCGGAGCTGTACCAGGCCGATGCCCGGCAGTTCGACGTGGAAAACGAGTTCAACCGGCGCTATAACCGCGTGATTACCTTCGAGCTGCCCGCCGGCTACAGTGCCCGCAACCTGAAAGACCTCAACTTCGACGTGAAGGCCGGCCCCGACGCCACCGCGCCGCTGTTCCTGTTTCAGTCGAGCTACGCCGTGCAGGGCCAGACCGTCACGGTTACCATCAAGGAGCACTACCAGCAGATTCACTGGCCCAAAAAGGACTTCGAAGCCTTCCGGGAAGTAGTCAACGCGGCGGCCAACTTCAACAAAGTGGTGCTGGTGCTGGAAAAGAAGGGGTAAGACCTGAGTAGTAGCGCGAACTACAAAGTTCGCGCTACGGATAACGATGCCGCAACGGCCCCGTCTTCCTCAGAAAGCGGGGCCGTTGGCTTGGGCGGCCGGCGCGGAAATGTCGGGCGGAATGCTCGGCATGCCGAATATTTTGCGTTCATTGCAGCCTCCTCACCCCGACCTCGTTGCCATGTCTGAGCTAGCCTCCGCAGTGCCTGCCCCGGCCGATACGCCCCAGGCCGCGGCCTTCCGCCGCACCATTGCCAACCCCCTGAAGCTGCGCCTGTTTATGCTGCGCAGCCTGCCCATGGCCTACCTGGCCGGCCTGCGGGTGCGCGACATCACGCCGGCCCGGGCCACCGTCACGGTGCCGTTCAAGTACCTGACCAAAAATCCGTTTCGCAGCATCTACTTCGCCTGCCTGAGCATGGCCGCCGAAATGGCCAGCGGCGTGCTGTCGATGATGAACACCACCAGCGGCTCGCCCGTGTCGATGCTGGTGGTCGGTATGGAAGCGGAGTTTACCAAGAAAGCCGTGGGCCTGATTGCCTTTACCAGCGAAGACGGGCTGCGCATTGCCCAGGCCATTGCCGAAAGCCGGGCTACCGGCGAAGGCCGCACCGTGGTGTGCACCAGCACCGGCGTCGACCAGGCCGGCGACACGGTAGCCGTCTTCCGCATCACCTGGTCGTTCCGGGCGAAAAAGAAGTAATGTGCTCAAGTGCTAATGTGGGGAATGTGGGCAATGTGCTGATGTGCTAATGTGGTGGAATGTGAGAAATGTGAGGAATGTGTCATGGCGAGGCGCAGCCGAAGCAATCCGCCCGCTGAAACATGCTGAGCCCCCTAATGTGAAAAGCCCTTTCTCGTCGCAACGGGAAAGGGCTTTCTGGTGAAAGGTCATTGGTCACCAGCAGAGGACGGATTGCTTTGTCGTGCCTCCTCGCAATGACACGGGGAATATTAGCACATCAGCACATTCCCCACATTAGCACATTAAAAATTAGCACATTACCCGCTATTCCCGCTCGGCCAGGTTGTCCTTGGTGATGACGTCGACCAGGCCGTCTTCGCTGACCACGATAGCCATGCAGGGGTAGGGGCTGCTTTCCACGTAGCGGATGGCCGAGTTGTAGCGGGCTCCGCGGGTGCTGGTGCCGTGGCCCGAGGCCTTGCCGTCGAGGATGACGCCGATGGAGTAGCAGTACGAATCCGGGTCGACGAGCACGGCCCCGTCGATGGCCGTGACCAGGCGCGTGATGAGCGGGGTGAGCGGCACGGGCTCAATCAGGGTGCATTGCAGCTTGAGGCGGTCGGCTTCGGCCAGGGCTTCCGTCGTGACGACGACCAGGGTGCCGTGCTTCTGGCGGCTGGCTTCCACCACCACGTCCCAGAGGCGCTCCACTTTGATGGGGTCGGTCAGCTCGAAGATGCGGCGCAGGTCTTTGCGGAACTGCAGGCGGTTGAGGCGGGGGCGGGGCAGGCTGGGCTGGCCGTAGTGGCTGCGCATGAGCACCTTGCCGTCGTGCTGAAACTCCCAGGCGTAGTGGGTCACGAAGTTGATCATGAACAGATCTTCGCGGCTGGCGTCGTAGGTGCCCACCAGGCGGCCTAGGGCGTACACGTTTTCGCCGTCGGCCAGCAGGCTAACGTCGGGCGTGGTCATTTCGAGCAGCTTGCGCACGGCCCGGTAGTCGGTGAGCGGGGTGGGGCAGGTTAGGGCAAATACTTCCTCCAGGTTGGGGTGGCGGCGGCGGGCCAGCAGCAGCTTACCGATGCCCTCGGCGCCTTCGTAGCGCAGCGAGGAAATGGTGTTGCAGGTGGCAAACAGCTTGGCCGTGGCCGGACTGATGCCCAGGGCCTGGGCCGGCGTGTCCATCAGCAGCTTGCCGGCGGCCCGCACCAGCTCGTCGGTTTCGCGGGGGCGCACCAGCATGCCCGAGCCGGGTTCGGGTTCGGTCAGAGCCTTCACGCACTCTTCCTGGAAGCGCAGCACGGCGGCCAGCACCAACGACGGCGCCACCGGCTTGCCATCGGTGTAGTAGCGGTCGGGGTGCAGCGACTGATGAATCTTGAGGGCCTTGCGGTTGAGTTGCAGTACGGTTACCACGTAGAAGCGGCCCACCAGAATAGGCCAGCCGGCGAAGTACTGGCTTTTGCCGCCCACCGCGTCGAGGGCCTCCTGGGTGGCCATGCGCAGGCCCACGCCCTGGAAGCGCTTCCGGATGGTTTCCTCGGTGAGCTGCTCCCGGTCAGCCGGGGCCCAGGCGTAGGAATCCTGCATTTCCCGGCCCCGGGCCATGATCTGGCCGAAGTGCTGAAAGTCGAGGCCGCAGTCGGCTGGCTCCAGGCACACCACGTCCTCCTCGCTGCGGCCCTGGGCGGCGGGAATGCCAATGAGAGTCACTTGCGGGGCCAGGTCGTCGTCGAGGGCATTGAAAATACCTTCGGCCATAGCCTGGGCCGCCTGCTGAAACCGGGCCTGGTAGGGCCAGATGGTGAGGGGGCCGGACACCGGCGGCGCGGGGATAGGAGCTACCGGCGGGGCCGACAATACGGGTAACGGGGCAAGCATAAGAATAGAAAGCAGGTGGAAGGAAGGGCAGCAAGAGCCGGCGCGGGCCGCGGGAAAAGTAGCTGGGTGGAAGACCGGCCGGGTAAAGAAGTAGACGAATCAGCGGCGCCGATATTCAACCAAGGCGCTGAAAAAAGCTGGTGAGCAGCAACGGCGGCGCGGAAAGGAATCAGAGCAGCTGAAACAGCACCGGCAGCACCATTTTTTGCTTGACGGGCTTGCCCTGGTACAAAGCCGGCTCCCACTTGGGCGCGGCCTTAATCAGGCGCAGGGCTTCCTCGTCGCAGCCCGCGCCCAGGCGCTTTACCAGCTTGACGTCGGTCAGGGAACCGTCTTTCTGCACCATGAACTCAACCAGTACCTTGCCCTGAATGTTCTTTTTGCGGGCCAGGGCCGGGTAGCGCAGGTTTTTCTGGATCCATTCGAAGAAGGCGTCGGTGCCGCCCACGGGCCGGGCAGGCTGCTCGGCTTTCACTACCGTGGGGCCGTCATTTGCCTCGGGCTTCAGGGTTTCGGGCTCCCCGGTAGTGGCCGGGGCGGGGCCGCCGGCGCCCAGGGGCAGGTGAAACGTGACGGGAATGGTGACGCGCTGCCGCACTTTGGCGCCCTTGTTTTCGGCCGGCACCCACTTGGGGCCGGCTTTAATCAGGCGAATGGCTTCGGCGTCGAGGGCCGGGTCGACGGGCGTTTTGGCCACGACCTCCGACACGCCGCCCGACTTTTCTACCACGAAGGTTACTTCCACGGTGCCGCTGCGCCCGTGTTGCAGGGCGGCGGTGGGGTACTGCTGGTTTTTCTCGAGGTAGTCGGCGTAGCCCTGCAAGCCCACGGTGGGCACGGCGGGCTTGGCCACCGCGTCGTAGACCTGGTCGGCGGGCGTTTTGGGATACTTGAGCTTCTGCTGGGCGTGGGCCACCGACGAAGCGGCGGAGGTCAGGGCGAGCAGCAGGGCCAGGCGGCGGGCAGTAGTGAGCATAGACAAGCAGGAGTTAGAAGGAGCAGCGCAGCCCAAGACAACAACCGCACCAGCTCAGAAACGAACTATTGCAGTACGGATTGCGCCGTAATTCGGTAGTTTTGACGGTATGCAACCTGACGAAACCTCTACCGCGCACAATTCTTCCCGGGCTCCCGAGCCCGTGGGCCTTTATCCGCACGCCCGCCGGGCCGGCAACTTGCTGTTTCTCTCGGGCGTGGGCCCGCGGCAGCGCGGCCAGAAAGCCATTCCCGGCGTGGAGCTGTCGGAAGATAACGAAATCGTGCGCTACGACTTTGAAAGCCAGTGCCACGCCGTGTTTCAGAACGTGCGCTACATTCTGGAGGAAGCCGGCTCCCGCTGGGAAGACCTGGTGGACGTGACGGTGTTTCTGACCAACATGAAGGACGACTTCGCCACCTACAACCGCCTCTACGCCGAGTATTTCCAGAGCAACCAGCCCTGCCGCACCACGGTGGAAATCAACTGCCTGCCCACGCCCATTGCCATTGAGCTTAAGTGCATTGCCGTCATCGGCGAAGGGCGCTAGGGACCTGACGGCAAGCATTTATCCTGAGAGTCGATGAAGAAAACCATACCCTTCGTGGTGGCCAGCTTGTTCGGGTTCGAGGAAGTAGCAGCCCAAAACATCCGCCCCGATACGCTGCGCGTCATTGGTCTGAGCGAGGTGGTCGTGTCGGCCAACCGCGTGCGGGAGCGGCGCGCCGACGTGCCCCAGCAGATTGACGTGCTGCGCGCCGCCCAGATCCGGCTGCAAAACCCGATGACCACGGCCGACGCCCTGCTCAATACCGGCCAGGTATTCGTGCAGAAGTCGCAGTTTGGGGGCGGCAGCCCGGTTATCCGGGGCTTCGAGGCCAACAAGATTCTGCTGGTCGTGGACGGGGTGCGGATGAACAACGCCATTTACCGGGCCGGTCATTTGCAGAACATTCTCTCGACCGACGCCAACGTGCTGGACCGCGTCGAGGTGCTCAGCGGGGCGGGCTCCGTGCTGTACGGCACCGACGCGCTGGGCGGCGTTATCAGCCTGCTGACCAAGAACCCGCTGCTCGCCGACAGTACCACGGGCACCGGGCCGCGGGTGCGCACCAGCAACCTCGTGCGTTACGGCACGGCGGCCCGGGAAAAAACGGCCCACACCGACCTGAGTTTGGGCTGGCAGAAGTTTGGCTCGCTCACCAGCATCACCGCCTCCGACTTCGACGACCTGCGCAAGGGCCGCCGCGACTATAAATCCTTTCCCGGCTTCGGCGAAAACCTGCGCTACGTGGAGCGGCAGGATGGCAAGGACGTGGTGGTGCCCAACGACAACGTAAACATTCAGCGGCAGTCGGGCTACCGGCAGCTGGCGGTGCTGCAGAAGTTTCTGTACCGGCCCAGCGCCCGCCAGCAGCACACCCTGAACGTGCAGTACTCCACCACTTCCGACGTGCCCCGCTACGACCGGCTGCAGGAGTACCGCAACGGCGCGCTGCGCTTCGCCGAATGGAACTACGGCCCGGAGAAGCGGTTTTTCGCCAGCTACCAGTTCCAGTACTCCCGTCCCACGCTGCTGTTCGACATGGTGCGCCTGACGCCCGCCGTGCAGAAGGTGAACGAGAGCCGCCTGTCGCGCCCCTTCGGCCGCGACACCCGGGACGAAAACCTGGAGGAAGTGAAAATCGGGTCGGTAAACCTGGACTTGTTCAAGCAGATCGGGCGGCACGAGCTGCGCTACGGGGCCGAGGCCGCCCACAACAAGGTGGAAAGCATCGGGCGCAACGTGAACATCGTTACGGGCCAGACCAAGGGCATTGCCACGCGCTACCCCAACGGCTCGACCTACGCCACGACCGGCGTGTACGCCTCCCACAACTGGGAAATCACGCCCCAGCTGATTTTGTCGGACGGGTTGCGCTTCAGCACGGTGCGTTTGAAGGCCAATTTCAACCCCGAGTTCTTCAAGTCCAGCCTGCTGAACTCTGACCAGAAATCAGCGTCCCTGAATGGCAACCTGGGGTTGGTCTGGATGCTGCCGGCGGGCTTCCGGGTGAGCGGGTTGCTGTCGACCGGCTTCCGCAACCCCAACCTGGACGACGTCAGCAAAACCTTTGAGCAGAACAACGGCACGCTCATCGTGCCCAACCCCGACCTGAAGCCCGAGCAGATTTTCTACCGCGAGGCCGAAGTGTCGCAGACCATCGAAGGCCGGCTGCACGTAGCCGTCACGGGCTTCTACAGCACCCTGACCGACGCCATTGTGGTGCGGCCCTACACCGCCCCCGACGGCTCGACGACGACCGTGTACAACAACCAGACCTTCGTCACGGTGGCCAATACCAACGCCAGCAAGGCCCGCGTCTACGGCTTCAGCGGCCGGTTAAATGCCGCCTTGCTCGACCATTGGAGCGCCCAGGCCTCGGCCACCTACACCAACGGCCGCGTGCTGACCACCGACGTGCCGCTGGACCACATTCCGCCGGTGTACGGCCGCGGGGCCATTACCTACCAAAGCCGCCGCCTCACGGCCGAAGCCTCCGTGCTGTTCAACGGCCGCAAGGGCGTGGCCGACTACAGCCCCTCGGGCGAAGACAACCTGATTCAGAACACGCCGGTGGGCGCTTTGGGCTGGCAAACGTTTAACCTGCGAACCACTTTCCAGGTCACCCGGGAGTGGAGCGTGCAGTCGGGCCTGGAGAACATTCTGGACCAGAGCTACCGGCCCTTCGCCTCGGGCATCAACGCGGCGGGCCGGAATTTCTACCTGACGGTGCGGTTTGAGCACTAGGCCGCGCCACAACGCAGGACGGGGAGGGTGGGAGTGTTACTTTTGACGCTCTCACCCTTTTTTGCGTCGTGCCCGTATCCTCCGCCTTCCGTCCGCTGGTCCTTGCCCCGGCCGAGCTGTTCACCGAAAACCTGGCCGCCCACACCGTCCAGGAACGCCACTACGCCACCCGGCACCGGGCCGTGGCCTGGGTGCGGGTGGCGGCGTTTGGCGCCAGCATAGCGGCGGTGTGGTGGCTGTTTTCGCGCGGCGAGCTGCCGGCTGTGTTTGCCGTGGCGGCCCTGGCCTACGTGGTGTTTCTGCTGCTGGTGCGCTGGCACTCGGCCGTGGGCTACCAGCGGGAGCATTACCGGCTGCTGGCTCAGCTCAACCAGGATGAGCTGGCCCGGCTGGCGGGTCAGCTCAGCGGCTTCGACGCCGGCACGCGCTACCTCGACCCCACCCACCCCTACACGGCCGACCTTGACGTATTCGGTCCCCACTCGCTCTACCAGCTGCTGAACCGCGCCACCTCCCGCCTGGGCCACGACTGGCTGGCCGGCTGGCTGCTCAGCGGTGCGGCGCCGGCAGTGGTGCGGCAGCGGCAGCAGGCCGTGGCCGAGCTGGCTCCCGACGTGGCCTGGCAGCAGGAATGGCAGGCCCGGGCCAAACATTACCCCAAACAGGATGCCGACCCGCGCCAGTTTACGGAGTGGCTGCGGCAGCCCGATTTCTTCCGGGGCAAAGCCTGGCTGAAAGTGCTGCTCCTGGTTTTGCCGCCCCTGGCCGTGGCCAGCGTGGGGCTATGGCTGGTGGGTTACTCGGCCCGGCCGGTGCTGGTGGCCGTGCTGGTGCTGGGCGGCCTGAACGGCGTGTTCCGGCAGGCTCGGGCCGAATACTACCGCCACAGCAGCTCCATGCGCGACGCGCTACGGGCCTACTGGGCGCAGCTGGCCTGGTTTGAGGCCCGCGCCTGGACCGCTCCCCGGCTGCAAGAGCTGCACGCCACCCTGCACGCCGGCTCCGGGCAGCCCGCTTCCGTGCTCATGGGGCAGCTGACGCGCATCACGGGCCTATTTTCCATCCGGGAAAGCGCCTTGGTAGCCGTGGTGGCCAACAACATCCTGCTCTGGGACCTGGGCTGCATGTGGCTGCTGGAATGCTGGAAAGCCCGCCTCGGCGGCCAGCTCGACGCCATGCTGGAAGTGGGCGCCGAGCTGGAAGCCCTGGTAAGCCTGGCCGGGTTTCAGGCGGCCAACCCCGACTACGCCGTGCCCGCGCTGAGCGACACGCCGCTGGAAGTAACGGCCGAAGCCCTGGGGCACCCACTCATCTTCACCCGGCAGCGCATCCGCAACGACTTCAGCAGCCGGGGCGCGGGCCAGACGGGCATTATCACGGGCTCGAACATGTCGGGCAAAAGCACGTTTCTGCGCACGGTGGGGCTGAACATGGTGCTGGCCCAGGCCGGGGCGGTGGTCTGCGCCCGGGCGTTGCGGCTGGCCCCGGCCCAGGTATACACCGCCATGCGCACCCAGGACAACCTGGCCGAAAGCACCTCTTCGTTCTACGCCGAGCTCAAGCGCCTGCGCCTGCTGCTGGAGCTGACGGCCACCGGCCAGCCCGTGTTTTACCTGCTCGACGAAATCCTGAAGGGTACCAACTCCCGCGACCGGCACCGCGGCGCCCAGGCCCTGATCCGGCAGCTGCACCAGCGCCCGGCCAGCGGCCTGGTCAGCACCCACGACCTGGAGCTGGCCGCTATGGCCCAGGAGCTGCCCGGCGCCGTGACCAACTACAGCTTCAACAGCACCATCGAGGGCGACGAAATCCGCTTCGACTACCGCCTCACGCCCGGCGCCTGCCGCGAGTTCAACGCCAGCAAGCTCATGCAGCTCATGGGCATAGCGGTGAATGAGTGAGGTGGTGAATGAGTGAAGTTGACGCGTTGTCTTCTCTACTCCGCTATTTCTTCCCAACGCTCGGCCGATGCTGCCGTAAGCAACAACCTGCCCCGTAGGGCGCAGTAAGGTGAGCGGCCCAGCCGGCCCAGAACGAAAAACTCACTCATTCACTCATTCACTCATTCACTCATTCACCACTCGTGTACATCCGGGAAAATCTTCGTTGGCGTGTTATCTGGAAGTATGCCTGGCGCAGCGTGCTGCTCTTTACGCTCTATTCCCTGCTGATTTGCGGGCTGTACGCGGGAGCCAAGCTGACTTTTATTGCTATTCCGTGGCAGCCGGTGGCTACCCTGGGCATTGCCGTGTCGTTCTACATCGGCTTCAAGAATAACGGCTCCTACGACCGGTTCTGGGAAGGGCGGCAGCTGTGGGGCGGCATCGTGAATGCCAGCCGCACCTGGGCCATCAAGGCCCTGGAGTTCGTGACGTCGGTGGTGGATGCGCCCAACGTGGAGGCCCCGGCCGCCAGTGCCCACGAGCTGAGCCACCGCCACCGCCAGCTGGTATACCGCCACCTGGCCTGGTGCAACGCCCTGCGCCTGAACCTGCGCCGCCAGCCCGAGCTGTGGGATGAGCAGGTGGCCCCGTTTCTGGATGCCGACGAGTCGGAGGTGATGCGGCGCAAGCAGAACCCGCCGGCCCACCTGCTGCGCAAGCAGGCCGCCGAGCTGCGGATTCTGCGCGAGGAGCGCGGCCTGCTCAACGACTTCCAGCACGTGTCGATGGTCGAAACCCTGGAGCAGCTCTACACCCTGCAGGGCGGCTGTGAGCGAATCAAGAATACCCCGTTTCCGCGCCAGTACGCCTTTTTTAGCTACGTATTCGTGTGGCTGTTTACGGCCCTGCTGCCGCTGGGCCTGCTGGGCGAGTTTTCCAAGCTGGGGCCCACGCACGTGTGGCTCACGGTGCCGTTTTCGGTGCTGGTTTCCTGGGTGTTCAACACCATCGAGGTAGTAGGCCATACCAGCGAAAATCCCTTCGACAACCAGATGAACGACGTGCCCATGACGGCCCTGTGCCGCAGCATCGAAATCGACCTGCGCGAAATGCTGGGCGAAACCACCCTGCCGTCCCGCCTTGAACCCATCGACGACATTCTGTACTAATTCCGGCCTGCTGCTGCTGGCGGAAAAGGGCTGGCAATCGGCCCGCCGCGCTTTCGCCGGAATAATTCATAGCTATTCAAAGATATAGCTGAGCCGCCGCTGCTTCCGCCCGGCCCTCCCCAGGGCTGGGCGGAAGCGTTTTCAGGGCTTTCGGTGGGGGCCGGCCCGGGTAGGCTGAGCCAGCTGGGGGCGGGTAGGGTAATTGTATTTATTTTATTTCGGGTATAAATAAGAAACTATTATATTCAGAATGAGTGTCTTACGGCTGAAAATATTCGGGCCGCTGAGCAGCCCATCCATCCTCTGATACGTATTTATATACCCGTTGCTACCCGTTGGTTGGTGCTGTTTTCTTGCCAAGCGCCGTCTTGCCCGTTTGTTTCCGCCCTGCCCTTCTGCTGCCAAACCCTACTAACCATTTTTGACCAGTACCCATGGAAGTGTATCGTGAGATTTTGCCGGAAAGCTACCTTCTCATTCTGGCCGACGACGTGCTCAGCCCCGACGAACAGGAAGACGATGCCCTGGACCGGGCCCTGAGCCGGGCCGCCCGCAGCGGCAAATCCAGCGTCTGGGTCGACTGCAGCCACCTGCACCACCTGCCCTCGGATGCGGCGGAGCTGCTCAGCTACTACTACCACAAGCTGAGCAAACACGGCATGAGCCTGATTCTGTGCCACCTCAGCGACTTCACCCGGCAAGAGCTGCAAGCCCTGGTGCCCGCCCTGAACGTGCCCATCGTGCCGACTCTGCTCGACGCGGAGAGATACTGCCAGCAGCCCATGAACTTGCACCGCGCCCAGCCCGACGCGGCCTAGCGCCCGCCGGGCCGGCGGCCCGCCCAGGCCCTGCCCCCGCGTGGGGCAGGGCTTTCGTTTTCGTGGGGGAAGGGCAGCGCGCCGGGCCGACCCGGGAAATTCCGCCCGGGTAGAAGGCTGGGTCTCAGGGCGAAAAGGGGAAGTAGCGGCCGAGGCGGTAAGTAAGGCCAACAGCGCTTACCTTGCCCGCCGTATAAGGGGCCATTCCGGTCCCCGACCCGACACCCCGCGGCAATGAACGAGCAAACCCGAAAAATCCATTATTTCTTCTTTGGGCAGGATTTTTCCGACGGGTTGCGCATCACCTTCGCCATTCTGCTGCCGGCCCTGGTCTTCGCCCAGCTGGGGCAGTTCCCGACTGGCCTGACGCTTTCCACCGGGGCCGTATGCATCAGCATCACCGACTTGCCTGGCCCCATCGAGCACAAGCGCAACGGCATGCTCTACGGCTGCGTGTGCGCGTTTCTGGTGGCGGTGCTCACGGGGCTGGTCCAGCACTCCAACTGGCTGCTGGGCCTGGAAGTAGCGGTGCTGAGCTTCGCGTTTACGATGCTGCTGGTGTACGGGGCCCGGGCCGGGGCGCTGGGGTCGGCGGCGCTGCTGGTCATGATTCTGATGATGGATCAGCCCCTGACGCCGGCCCAGATTCTGCCCCACGCCGGCCTGATTCTGGCTGGCGGCGTGTGGTACATGGTGCTCAGCATGCTGCTTCACCAGGTGCGGCCCCACCGGGCGGCCCGGCAGGCCCTGGCCGGCTGCATCCACAGCGTGGCCGAGTTTCTGATGATCAAGGCCGAGTTCTACAGCCTGGAAACCAATCTGGAAGACGACTACCGCCGCCTGGTGGCCCAGCAGGTAGTGGTCAGTGAAAAGCAGGATGCCGTGCGCGAAGTGCTGTTCCGCAGCCGGCAGCTGATCAGCGAATCGACGATGCGGGGGCGGCGGCTGGTCGTCACCTTTATCGACGTGGTGGACTTGTACGAGCATATTACGGCCACTTACTACGACTACGCCGCCCTGCGCGCCCAGTTTGGCCACACCGGCGTGCTGGCCGAAGTAGCCCGCATGATTCGGCACATGGCCGTGGAGCTGGACCACATCGGGGCCGCTATTCAGGCCAACCGGCCCTACACCACCCGGGCCAAGCTCAAGGGGCAGCTCGAAGACCTGAAGGTGCGCATCGACGCCATCGGGGAGGAGGGCAGCGCGGGCAGCAACCTGGTGCTGAAAAAGATTCTGGTGAACCTGCGCACCCTGACCCAGCGCGTCAACGACATTCTGAACTACTTCGACACCACCAAAATCAGCGCCGCCAGCGGGCGGGAGCTGGACGTGTCGCGCTTCGTAACCCGGAACGAGTACGACCTGAAAGTTATCCGCGACAACCTGACGTTCAACTCCTCCGTGTTTCGCCACGCCATCCGGATGACGCTGGCCTGCGCCGTGGGCTTCATTGCCTCCAAGCTGCTGTTTCCCGGCTCCCACAGCTACTGGATTCTGATGACGACCACCTACATGCTCAAGCCCGGCTTCAGCCTGACCAAGGAGCGCAACTACCAGCGCGTGCTGGGCACGCTGGCCGGTGGCGTCATCGGGGTGCTGATCTTGTGGCTGATACCCGACCAGACCGCGCAGTTTGTGCTGATGGTGCTGCTGATGATTGTGTCCTACAGCTTCCAGCGCACCAACTACATCATCACCGTAACCTGCCTGACGCCCTTTATCCTGATTATGTTCAGTTTGCTGGGCGTGGGCTACCTGGGCGTTATCGAGGAGCGCGTGGTGGACACGCTCATTGGCTGCGCCATTGCGTTTTCGGCCGGCTACCTGCTGTTTCCGCGCTGGGAGTCGGAGCAGCTCCAGGATTTCATGCGCAACGTGCTGCGGGCCAACCTTCAGTACCTGCACAAGCTGGCCGAAAGCATTGCGGGCGTCAGCTTCCGCCAAACCGACTACCGGCTGGTGCGCAAGGAAGTCTACGTCAGCTCGGCCAACCTGTCGGCCGCTTTCCAGCGCATGCTGTCGGAGCCTAAAAGCACCCGGCGCAGCAGCAACGAGGTTTATGAGTTCGTAGTGCTGAACCACATTCTGGCTTCCAACATTGCCTCCATCACCTCGGCCGCTCCGGCGGGGCTGGCCCTGAGCCCTACCTTGCGCAAGCCCTTGCGCCTGGCGCTGGCCACGCTCGGCCGCAGCCTGAAAAAGCTCGACGCCACCGCCCCGGAACCCGCCGCCGACTTCCTGACCGTCGAAGCCGACGCCTTTCCTCGGCAGGTGCTCACGCCCGAGGAAAACCTGCTGCGCGAGCAGCTGGAGTTTATCCAGAAAATTAGCAGCGACATCGGTAAGACCACCGACGCCATTCTGGTTTGAACAAGCCCGCTGATAAGCTACCGGGCCGTTGCCGGGCCCGGCTGGCGGGCCGCGGCGGGGCGTACGTACAGGCAATAATACAGCCCACCGTGGACCATGCCCGTAAGGCTGTAGACCAAAAGCAAGGCCAGCGGTTTGGCTTCGGGCTGGCTACTGGCGGCAAGTAGCGCCGCCAGCAGCAGGCCCGGCAGGCTGCCCAGCAGCAGAAAAGGCCACATGCTGCGGGTGTGCGCCAGCAGGGTTTGGGCGCCAAGCAGAAAGCTGAAGCCGAGAAATACGTAGCCGTACCAGTTGTAGCCCAGCTCAAAAAGCGGCATGCCAAGCAGGGCGCCAATCCATTGCGGCAGCGGCAAGTGTAGCAGCTCGGCCCAGCTGCACCACGCCAGGCCCGGAAAGGCCATGCGCAGGTAAGCGCCGGCCAGGACACTGGCCAGCAACAGCAGCAGGTAGCGCAGAAGGTGCTTCATAGGAAGAAAAAGCGCAGCGGAGGACTATTTACAAACCGTGGTCGAAGGCAAACTGGAGCAGGGCCGCCATGTTGGTCAGCTCCAGCTTGTGCATGATGTTGCGCCGGTGCGTGCCCACGGTAAACTCCGACAACGACAGGCGTTCGGCTATTTCCCGGGTAGTCAGCCCCGTCCGGATCAGCCCGACTATCTCCCGCTCGCGGGCAGAAAGGCGGTGCAGGCGCAGCAGGGGCTCGGTGGCGGCACCACTGGCAGCGGCCGCCAGGCGCGGCCGCACCGGAAAAATCCGTTGCCCGGCGTGCACGCCCCGAATGGCGGCCAGCAGCTGCTCGGCATCCGCCGACTTGGCCAGAAAGCCGTGGGCCCCGGCGGCGGCTACCCGCTCAATCAGCTCGGGGGCGGCGGCGGTGCTGAAGACGAGCACCCGCAGCTGGGGCCACCGCTGTTGCAGCAGGGGCAGCACCGTCAGCCCGTCGGGGCCGGGAATGTGCAGATCGAGCAGCAGCACGTCGGCCGGCAGGGGGTGGGAGGCGTGCTCCAACCAGTCGAGCAGGGCGTCGCCCGAGGCCAGCTGCGCTACCACCTGCATATCGGCTTGCCCGGCCAGCAGCAGCGCCAGGCTCTGCGTCAGCATCACATGGTCATCAACGATAAGCAGACGACAGGAGTCGGGCGCCATAGAGCGGAAGAAATTGGGAGAAATTGGAATCGAATGGCAATTAACAAGGAATTTGTACGACAATACTAGTTCCGTGCGAAGAACTGTCGATGTGCACCCGCCCCCGCAGATAATCGGCGCGGGCCTGCACGCCGCGCAGCCCGATTCCGCTGCCGCTGCCGCTCGGGGTCTTGCTGAAGCCTTGGCCGTTGTCTTCCACCAGGATTTCCAGCTCGGCCGGGTGGCGCAGCAGCTGCACCGAAACCTCGGTGGCCCGCGAGTGCCGGATGGCGTTGTTCAGCAGCTCGGCCGCAATGCGGTAAGCCGCCAGTTGCACGGGCTTGGGCAGGTCGTCGAGGGTGGTGTCGCAGTAGGTGCGCACCGCGGGGCGGCCGTAGACGTTGTGCAGCTCGCCCAGCGCCGTTATCGACTCGGCCAGGGTGCCCCGGCCCGGCTCGGTGGGCAGCAGCGCGTGGCTGTAGGTCCGCACTTCGTCGCGCAGGTGGCGTAGCAGCAGCTCGGTGTGGCGGGCCACGGCCGCGGCGGCCGGCGAGCTGGCCAGGGCCTCGCGCATGGCCGGACCCTGCCAGGCCATGTGCAGCGCCGCCAGGTTGGGCCCCAGCGCGTCGTGCAGCTCCCGGGCCAGCTGGGTCCGCTCTTCTTCCTGGGCCGCAATCAGGCGGGCGCCCTGGGCGTTGCGCTGGCGCAGCTGCCGGATGCGCAACTTTTCATTTTGCCGCAGCGTGTGCCGAAACCGGCCCGTGAGCAGGGCGCTCAGCACCAGCAGCTCCAGCACCAGCCCCCAGGCCAGGGCATTGGGCTTCAGTAGGTTGAAGTTGGTAAGGCCCAGGTGGTTGAGCCAGAATAGCAGAAAGCCGACGAAGAAGAAAAAATAGGTGAGGGCGTAGTAGGCCGCCAGCTTGCGCCGCCGCGAGAGCAGCACGGCCAGTAGCGCCACCCAGCCATACACGAAGATGGCCAGCAGCAGCACTTCCCGGATGCCATTGAGCACGGTGGGGTAGAAAGCCCCCGAGCGCACGGCCAACGGGAAAACCAGGGCATAGATTCCGGCGAAGCCGGCGGCAGCCAGGGCCACCGCGTTGCCGGCCCGATAGAGGCGGGGCCAACCCGCCCGCAGCCGCAAAAACGACTGCATGATGCGCACGCCGCAGGCCGCGGCCAGCAGCAGCAGATTGAACTGCCCCACCGACCATACTACCTGGTACAGAAACGTCGGTAGCACCCAGGCATCGAACCCATCTTCCATCAATAGAAAAAGCGTCACGCAGAGCACGTACAGCACGTACCAGATGTGGATCCGGTCGCGCAGGAAGGCAAACAGCACCAGGTTGAACAGGGCGCTGCTGGTGTAAAAGCCCAGCAGCCAGACCCAGTGCCGGTCGAAGGGGGCGTGCACTTCCCAGGCCAGAAACTGCTCGGTGGTTTCGATGTAGGTGGGCAGGTACAGCGCCCCCGCGTAGTGGTCGACGCGCAGGTAGAGCACGGCCCGCTGCCCGGCTTCGAGCACAAACGGAAAGCTGAGCGAGCGGGCCGGGTAGGGCCGGGCGCTGGCCGGCTGCCAGGAGCTGGCCGCCACCTGGCGAAACTGTGGCTGCCCTTGGGCCCGAAAGTAAAGCCGGGCGCTGTCGGTAAAATTGTAGATGCTCCAGAGGTAGCGGGCGCGCTGCGGGGCCGTGTTGGCCACGGCAATGCGCAGCCACACGCGCTGGTGCAGGAAACCCAGGCTCAGGGCCTTGTGCCAGGGCCCCGGCTGGAAGGCCCCGGCCCGCCACATGCTATCGGCCCGCTCGGGGCTGGCCGGCACCGCGAAGGGCTCGGTGTAGTAGCGGTACACTTCCGAGAGGTGACGGTGGTTTTCATCGTTCAGGTACAGCGTGTCGAGTACGACGGGCGTTTCGTCGTCGGCTGGCTGGGCCAGGCTACGCGCCGAAAAGCTGAGCAGGAAGACGCAGAGCGCCAGCAGACGAAGCAGCACGGTGGAAAAGGTTGGATAAGCCGGGAAGTACGGGTGGTGTACTCCCTTACGAGAGAGTGTGTTGCCCGTCACGGCGCCCACTTGGTGCGCCTGCTATTCGTAGTATTCATACTGGTACCGGTAGAAGGCGGGTTTGGCGCTGCGGGCATCGGTGGTTTCGCCTTGCAGCAGCCCGCTAGGCAAATAGGAGAACACCGCGTAGCCGGCCCGGCCCGGAGCCGAGTCGGTGGTAAGGCTGCCTTCCCGGCCGATGAGCTGCCCCAAGGCGTTGTAAGTGTAGTGCACCACGTTGCGCACGAGCTGCTCCCGCGCCCCCGAATGCACGGAGTGGTTGATTTCCTGCCGGATAAGCCGGTGCTGCTGGTCGTAGAAACGGCGGCGCTGGGCGTGCAGCCCCCGGCCCTGGCGCAGGGCCGCCAGCAGGCGGCCCGGGTCGGGGAAGCCGGTGGCGTCGGGCGCGTAGCGCACGGCCTTTGCCCGGCTGGTTTCCGGCAAATTCAGCTTACCGTTTTCCACGAGTAAGCCCTGGCGGTACAGCAGATAATCGGCCTGGAAGCTGGTAATTTCCTGTTTCTCGTTGTAAAAGCAGGTCAGACTCAGCACCGTGTCGGGGTGGGGAGAAAGGCGCAGGCTGCGCTGGTAGTAGGCCGGGTAGAAGTAGTGCTGCACGTTCAGGGCCTGCCCCCTGATTTCGGTCAGCAGGGTGTCGCCGCTGCGGTACAGGCGTTTCTCACTCACGATGTCGTGTTTGCCATCGGGCTGCACCACCTCCTGCTGGCCCCGTCCCAACGAAGGATTGTAAGTAGTTATTACCGTGTAGGGCCGTTTGGGGTGGGCATACTCGACCAGGGCCGTGCAGAGCCCGTCCGCGTTGAAGCTCCACTGCCGGCGCACCCGGCGGGGGGAAATTCCCACCTGCGTCCAGCGGCCCTGGGGGTCGACGCCCTGGTACTCCACCGTGTCCTGCACCTGGCCCTCACTGTTGAGCCGCACCTTCAGCACCGCGCGCACTTTGTGGCGGGCATACAGGTGGCGCGTGGCCGAGTCGGGCTCCACCTTAATCGAGCCATCGGCATCAACGGGAATGATGGGCTGCACCAGAATGCTGGTTTGGGTCGGCGGGGGCGAGGGCTGCGCCTGGTGCGGCAGCCGCCACTGCGTTTGTTCCCACAGCCGGGGCTGGCGCAGCGAAGGGGCCTGGGCGTAGCCGGGCTGCGCGGCCAGGATACTCAGCATGAGTGCGGCGGAGGCGGGAAAGAAGCGCATAGAATAACGAAATAGGGTTAGGTAGAAAGCTATAAGATAAGGCTTTGAACCCAGGAAAGCCAGGCACGAAACAGGCCCCGCCGGGTGGGCGGGGCCTGCAAGGTATCCTAACGGGCGCAGATTATTTCGCGGCCTGTGTTTCGGGCTTCAGCGTGCGGCCCAGCCACTCGAAAAACACCCGCTGCCAGAGCACCGCGTTCTGGGGCTTCTGAATCCAGTGGCCTTCGTTGGGGAAGTACAGAAAGCGGCTCGGAATGCCGCGCAGCTGGGCCGAGCCGAAGGCTTCCATGCCCTGGCCCTCGGGCACCCGGAAGTCTTTGCCGCCGTGAATCACCAGAATCGGGGTGTCCCACTTGCCCACGAACTGCTGGGGGTTAAACTCGGTGTAGCTCTTGTGCAGCGGCATTTCCCAGGGGGCGGCCCCGATGTCGTGCTTGGCAAAGAACATTTCCTCGGTGCTGGGGTACCAGCTGGTCAGGTCGAACAGGCCGGCGTGGGCAATAAAGGTTTTGAAGCGGCCTTCGTGGTGGCCGGCCAGGTAGTACACCGAGAAGCCGCCGTAGGAGGCGCCCACGCAGCCGCGCCGGTCCTTATCCACGAAGGGCTCCTTGCTCACGTCGTCGATGGCCGAGAGGTAGTCGCGGATGGGCTGTCCGCCCCAGTCGCCCGAGATGCTGTTGTTCCACTCGGTGCCGAAGCCGGGCAGGCCGCGCCGGTTGGGCGCCACGATGATGTAGCCGTTGGCGGCCATCAGCTGAAAGTTCCAGCGGTACGAGAAGCTCTGGGTAATGGGGCTCTGGGGGCCGCCCTGGCAGTAGAGCAGGGTCGGGTACTTCTTCGCGGGGTCGAAGTCGGGCGGGTAGATGACGTACACCTGCATCTGCTTGCCGTCGGTGGTCGTCACGCGGCGGTTTTCCACTTTGCCCATCGTCACGCTGGCCAGCTGTTCCTGGTTGAGGCTGGTCAGCGCGGTTTCCTTGCCGGTTTTCAGGTCGAGGCGCACCAGGTCGGCGGGGCTGCTGATGGTGGTTTTGTTGGCCACCGCCTGGTCTTTGCCCACCAGCTCAAACGAATTGTAGTTCTGGGCGCCCTGGGTGAGCTGCTTGATTTTGCCGCCCTTGCTCGGTACCGAAAACAGCTGGTCGGTGCCCTGCACCACGCCCACGAAGTAGATGGTTTTGCCGTCGGCGCTCCAGCGGATGTTGGTGGCCGTCTGCTCCGAGCCCTTGGTAATGTCCGCGCGCTGCTTGGTTTTGAAGTCGTACACCACGATGCCGTTGCGGTCGGCCTCGAAGCCCGGCGTGGCCATGCTCAGCCAGGCCACCTTGCTGCCGTCGGGCGAGAAGATGGGCTCCACGTCGTAGCCTTCCAGGCCCTGGCTCAGGTTCTCGGTTTTGCCGTCCCGGATGCTGTAGAGGTAGATGTCGGAGTTGGTGCTTTCGGCCTCGGCCTTGCCCGTGAGCTTGCGCGAGGTGTAGGCCAGGCTGTAGCCGTCGGGCGCAAAGGCCAGCTGCTCGGAGCCGGCCAGCGGGGGCAGGGGCGCATCAAACTTCTCCCCGGTCATGGCGTCCTTGCCGTAGCCGGTGGGCTTGCCATCGGCCCCAACGGGCTGGAAAAACACGTGCGACACCTTGTAGTCGTCCCACACGTTCCAGTGGCGGTAGTTCAGGTCGTCGATGATGCGCGCGTCGGCCTTGGGCAGGTCCGGAAACCAGTCCTTCACTTCCTTGCCCGTTTTCACGTCCTGGGTGTAGAGGATGAAGTTGCCCTTGGGCGCGTATTTCAGGTTGCTGAGGCCTTCCTCGGGGAACTGGCTGAGCTGCTGCTTGCCCGAGCCGTCGGGGTTGATGACGTAGAGTTGGTCGGTGCCGCCCTCACTGGAAAGAAACGTGAGCTTGCCGTCGGGCCGCCAGTTCAAGGTATTTTCCGAGGTGGGCGTGTTGGTGAGCTGCTTCACCGGGCCGCCGGCCACGGGCACCAGGTAAATATCGGCGCTGCCTTTGTTGTCGCCGAGGCTGTAGCGCGTCACGGTGAAAGCCACGGTTTTCTGGTCTGGCGACACCTGCATTTCACCCAGGCGGCCCAGCTGCCAGAGCTTTTCCGGGGTCAGGACCGAGGATTGGGCCGCCGCGGCCAGGGGCAGGAGGGCCAGCGCGGCAAGGAAAGGTTTTCTCATGGGGAACGGTGGAAAAAGGAATTGGTAGTGCAAGGTAGCTGTCAGTTGTTAGTTGTCCGTTGATGGTTGTCTGTCATCCTGAGCCCAGCGAAGGACCTTCTGGGATAAGAACGACCAGCGTAACAACGACTTGTTCAGGCGTGGTAAGGTCCTTCGCTGGGCTCAGGATGACAGACGGCTAATAACCAACAACTAACAACTAGCAACAATCAACAATCAACTAGGCTTACCTTGCGCCCATGCCCGATTTTCGTCTTCGCGTCTTTCAGTCGGTGGCCCGCCATCTGAGCTTCACCAAAGCCGCCCAGGAGCTGTTCATCACCCAGCCCGCCATTACCAAGCACATCCGGGAGCTGGAGCGCAGCTACGCCCAGCGGCTGTTTGAGCGGCGCGGCAACCGCGTCACGCTCACCGAAGCCGGCCGCCTGCTCCTGACCCACGCCGACGCCGTCGAAAGCCTGCACCAGCAGCTCACCGACCAGCTCCACGGCCTGCACGCCGAAGCCGCCGGCCGCCTGCGCCTGGGGGCCAGCACCACGCTGGCCCAGTACGTGCTGCCGCCCATTCTGCCCGGCTTCCAGGCCCGCTTTCCCCACATCGAGCTGACGCTCTACAACGGCAACTCCGAGCAGATTGCCGAGTCGCTGCTCCACGGCCACATCGACCTGGGTTTCGTGGAAGGACAGGTGAAAAACCGCGACCTGCACTACGAGCCCCTGCTCGACGACGAGCTGGTGGCCGTGCGCCGCGCCACCCCGGCGGGCCCGCCCCCCGCCCCCCTGCCCCTGATTGAGGCCCTGCGCCACCCGCTGGTGCTGCGGGAGCGGGGCTCGGGCACGCTGGAAGTGCTGGAATTTGCCCTGCGCACCCACAAAGTCAAGCTCTCCGACCTGAAGGTGGCCCTGTACCTGGATAATACCGAGGCCATCAAGTCGTATCTGGAAGCGGCGGCCGACTGCCTGGGCTTCGTGTCGAAGCAGGCGCTGAAGAAGGACATTGAGGCCGGCCGGCTCGAAATAGTGCCGGTGCAGAACCTCACGCTGGCCCGGCAGTTTGAGGCCGTATGGTTGCAGGGGCAGCCGCTGGCAGCCCCGGCAAGGCGGTTTTTGCTGTACGCCCAACAGGCCTTCAGTCAGTCGTAGTATAACCTGAGGTAATACTCCATAATCATTTTTGATTATCGAAGCGGGTAGGGGAAGCGTACTTTTGGGGTAGTTATTGCTCCCGCCCCACCCATGAAAGTTTCCCACCACCCCGCCCCGCAACTGTCCTCCCCGGAAGCGGCGCACAGTGCGTTTGCCGCCTTTTTGCGGCATCCGCTGCCGGCTTTTCCGTCTCTCACCCCGCAGCGCCTGCTGTTTGCCCTGGCCCTGCTCGTGTGCGTGTCGCCGCTGGGCTCCCCGCCGCTGGCGCTGCTGCTGGGGCTGCTCGTGGCCCTGGTGATTGGCAACCCGTTTCAGGCCCAGAGCCGGCGTATTACGGGCAAGCTGCTGCAGTGGTCGGTCATTGGGCTGGGCTTTGGCATGAACGCCCACGCGGCGGTGCAGGCCGGGCAGGAGGGCATTCTGTTCACGGTGGCTTCCATTGCCGGCACGCTCACGCTGGGCTACTTCGTGGGCCGCTGGCTGCGTCTCGACCGGAAAACGTCCCACCTGATTGCCAGCGGCACGGCCATTTGCGGGGGCAGCGCCATTGCCGCCGTGGGCCCGGTTATCAAGGCCGACGAGTCGCAGATGTCGGTGGCGCTGGGCGCGGTGTTTATCCTGAACTCGGTGGCGTTGTTCGTCTTTCCGCAGCTGGGCCACGCCCTGCACATGAGCCAGAACCAGTTTGGCCTCTGGTGCGCCATTGCCATTCACGATACCAGCTCGGTGGTGGGCACGGCCAGCCACTACGGCGACCAGGCCCTGCAGATTGCCACCACCGTGAAGCTGGCCCGCGCCCTCTGGATTATCCCGGTGGCCCTGGGCACGGCGTTCCTGTTCAAAACGCCCGGCGCGAAAGTCAAGCTGCCCTACTTCATTCTGGGCTTTATCGGGGCCATGCTGCTCAATACCTACGTGCCGGCGCTGACGCCCCTGGCCCCGGTGGCGGTGAAGCTGGCCAAGGTGGGCCTCACCCTGACGCTGTTCCTGATTGGGGCCGGGCTGTCGGCCCAGGTGCTGCGCTCGGTGGGGATGCGGCCCTTCGTGCAGGCCGTGCTGCTGTGGCTCACTATTTCGGCCGCCTCGCTCTACGCCATTCTGCACACGGTAAGCTAAGCCCCAAAAAATCCGCGCGGCTGTAAGTCGTGACCCTGCGACTCACAGCCGCGCCCTTGCGACTTCCGGTCGCGGTATTGCGACTCACAGTCGCAACCTTGCGACTCCGAGCTGCGCCTCTGCGACTCACAGTCGCGGTATTGCGACTCCTAGTCGCGACACTGCGACTCGAAGACGCGACGTTGCGACTGTGAGTCGCGGCATTGCGGCTTGGAGTCGCAATACCGCGACTCGGAGTCGCGAAGCAATCTGGCGCTGTCGGCTTGGGCCATGAAGCGAAAAGAGGCCGTTCCTTGGTAGGAATGGCCTCTTTTCGGTTTGCTGCCGGATAGCCTACTTGTCGTCGGATTTCTTACGGCCCGAGCCACTTTGCTTGCCGCCGCCGTCGTGCTTGTTGACGGTGGCCCAGGCCCGGCGCTCGGCCTCGTCTTCCGGGAGGCCGCGCTTTTCGTAGCCTTCTTCGATATGTGCCGCCTGCCGCTTTTGCTTGTCGGGGTAGGCCGATTTGTCTGCTCCGGGCAGGCTTGAAAAGTCGTTAGGTGGCAGAAAGAGCGGTCTGGGGGCTCAAAACCCCATACGCGGCCCCCGTGGGGGTGTTATGTCGAGCTTGGCGGCAGGGGAGTTGCGCCGGGCTACCTATCTTCGCCCATCCATTTCCGCCAATTCTTGCCGCCATGCGCCAGCTCGCCGACATTCCGCATCCGGATGCCAAAATCACGCTCTTTTCCTGGAACGGGAAATACCTCATCAAGCTGGAAAAAGGCCCTTTCGAGCAAACCTACAAGGTGAGCGAAATGGACGTGACCAGCGAGGCCGACGTGCGCCTGCTGCTCGACGAGGAGTTCATTGCCGCCGCCGTGCTGCGCTTCACCCAGATGCGCCACGATTTGCAGGCGGCCTTCGAGCGGCACGATATTTATTAACCGCAGCCCACGCTGCTTTTGCCTTCTGACTTATTCCCGATTCTTTCGACCATGAAATTCCTTGTTTCCACCCTGTTGCTGGCGGCCTGTTTCAGCCTCGTGACGCCCAAAGCCAGCGCCCAGCTCTACGAAGCCCGCACCAGCACCGTCAACTTCGAGAAGAAGGAGCGCGACGCGGTGAAGGTGCAGGTGGAAGGCACCGCCGCCTGGACCCGCGACTTCTGGCAGAGCTGGCTGAAAGACACCTACAACATCCGCCTCAAGGGCGACGGGGTGTTTGGAGTGGGCAAAAAAGACGTGCTGGTGGCCAAGCAAACTCCCGCCTCCAGCGTGTCGGGCAAGCTCATCGACTTCTACTCGATGGTTACCTCCCCATCGGACACGACCTCGGAGCTGTCGGTTTTCGCCGCGTTTGGTGCCGATACCTTTCTGAACCCCGATAAAACCCCGACCGAGTTTGCCGCCCTGCGCAGCATGGCCCAGAGCTTCGCCGGCGCGGCCCGCATCAAGGCCTACAAGGAAAAGATTGCCGAGGCCGAAAAGCAGCTCAAGGACGCCGAGAAGGAAAAGGAGCGGCTGCAAAAGGAAATTACTTCGCTCGACGCCAACACGACCAGCAACCTGGCCCGCATCGAGGCCCTGAAGCAAACCAACATCAGCAACACCCTGAAAGCCCGCGAAGACTCGGTGAAGCTCATCACCAACGGCCAGCAAATGGAGCTGCGCAAAGTGCAGCTGCAAAAGCGCCGTGACCGTCTGTCGGCTCTGGACCGTAAATAGGCTGCTTCCACCCCGCTGAACAGCTCCTCCCTATGGAAAAAGACCCGTCGCCCCTCGATACCCTGCGCCAGCTCAAAGAATGGTTGGACGCGGGCACTATTACCCAGGCCGAGTTTGACACGCTGAAGCAAAAGCTGCTGTTCAGCGAGCCGACCCCGCCCGCCGCCGCGCCAGTGCCACCGGGGCCGGTGCCGCCGGTTACGGCCGCGCCGCCCGTAGCTCCCAGCCTGCCCAGCACGCCGCCGCCACCGGTGCTCGTGCCGATTGTGTCGGAGCCGGAGCGGCCGGTTACGCCACCTATTTCGTCGTTGCCGCCCACCTCGCCCACGGCCCCGCCGGTGGTGCCCCTCAACCCGTCCGCCGCGCCCACCCGCCCCGCCGAGCCCATTTACTCTAGCGTACCGCCGCCCCCAACTCCCGCCTTCGAGGCCGCGGAGCTGCCCGACGAGCCCGATGAAGCGGCTTACGTGGCCCCGGCCCGCAGCCCGCTGTCGACCATTCTTATCGTGGGGGGCATCCTGGCCCTGCTCGCGCTGATTGCCTACCTGACGCTGGGCAACCGCGAGTCGGAGCACCTGAGCAGCATCAGCCAGACCGGCCAGGACTCGCTCAGCACCAGCCCTGAGGTTGGGCCCCAGGCCGAGCAGATTGACCTGCCCCCCGCTGCCGCGCCCGAAACCGTGCGCGTGGCCCCGGCCTTGCCACCCGCTACGGCTCCGGCCGTTGATTCGGCGGCGGCCCAGCCCGCCACTGCGCCGGCCCCGGAAGCTACGCCCGCCGCACCCCCCGCCGACGACAGCGCCGTGCGCAGCCGCATCGAAAGCACCCTGTCGGCTTACTACGAGGATATGAAAGCCGCGCCGTTCAGTGCCGCGCAGTATTTCGCGCCCTCCGTCGAGCGGTTCTATACCCTGCAGAATACCACGCCGGCCGCCATCAACGAGGAGCTGACCCGCAGCCACTTCCCCGAGTTTCTGGAAGCCTCCTCCGAAATCGAGCCGGGCAGCCTGCAGATCAGCGACGCGGCCAACGACGGGTCGCGCGTGGTGACCTTCCTGGAGAAAAGCCAGGCCTTCCGCCAGTCGCAGCAGAAGCACCAGCAAACCCGGGCCCAGGTGCGGGTGCGTTTCGATAAGAACTACAAAATCAAGTACCTGCGCCAGGAACGCCTCCTAGAAAACACGTTCACCGATTAGGCTAAGAACGCAGAACGTCATTCCGAGCTTGCCCAGGAATCTCGCGTGCTGACGTTGCAGTGCTTTATAACTAAAAATAGCTCACGCAACCGGGTTGCGTGAGCTATTTTTGTGTTTCAGCTATTCTTACTCATGCGTATTCCCGCTCTATACCGGCCGTTGTATCTAAGTGCGGCGCTGTTGGCCCTCGGCAGCCTGAGTTCCTGCCTGAAGATTATCAAGCCGGGCAAGCAGTTCACCGCCTACCAGCCCGCCACCGCCCCCGACTACGCCCAGCCCGATACCTGGGCCGCCCTGCCCACCCGCCGCGACTCGGCCGACGTGGTGCCCCTGGGCTCGGGCCTGCGCGACCAGCAGCAAACCGCCGTGGCCGACGTGTTCTACGTGCATCCCACGACCTATTACAAGAGCTTTTCCTGGAATGCCGACCTCGCCGATGCGCGCCTGAACCTGTTTACCGACAACAGCACCATTCGTAAGCAGGCCACCGTGTACAACGCCGCGGCCCGCGTCTACGCCCCGCGCTACCGGCAGGCCACGTTGTATTCTTTCTTTGATGAGAAGAGCAGCAACGGCAAAGAAGCCCTGGACCTGGCGTATTCCGACGTGAAAGCCGCGTTTCAGTATTACCTAGCCCACTACAATCAGGGCCGGCCCATCATCATTGCCGGCCACAGCCAGGGCACGTTTCACGCCACGCGCCTGCTCCACGAGTTTTTTGATAACAACCCCAAACTGCGCAAACAGCTGGTGGTGGCCTACCTCATCGGCTTCAAAGTCAAAACCGACGAGTACCAAACGCTGCGCCCCTGCCAGGATTCTACCCAGACCGGCTGCTACGTGGGCTGGAACTCGGTGGAAACCGGCAACGAGTACCCGCCCTTCGCCGGCGGTCTGGCCACCAACCCCCTCACCTGGATCCTCGACACCACGGCGGCCCCGGCCCGCCTGAACAGGGGAGGAGTGCCGCTCAATTTCGCCCGGATTGACACGGCCGTCGTCGGGGCCCAGGTGCACA
Organism: Hymenobacter aquaticus; assembly: GCF_004765605.1. Taxonomy (NCBI): domain Bacteria; kingdom Pseudomonadati; phylum Bacteroidota; class Cytophagia; order Cytophagales; family Hymenobacteraceae; genus Hymenobacter; species Hymenobacter aquaticus. The sequence continues at coordinate 1,058,723 of NZ_SRLC01000002.1, forward strand.
ATGGCCTGCTCTGGATCAACGTGCCCAAGCCCATCGGCTACCCGCGCTTTCTGCTGCCCGGCCAGCCCCAGCTCCGCCACTCCTTCCACATTGCCGACTACGCCCTGTTCTACCTCAACCTGCGCCGCAACGCCGTGACGCGGGTGCAGGCCTACACCGCCCAGCCCCAACGCCCGTAAAGCTCCTGTATGAAGAATATCAATTGGCCCCGCGTCCTGATTGGCCTGCTGGCCCTACTGCTGCTGGCCGCGCTGGCGAAGAATTTAATTGGGGGCGCTAGCCGGCGGAAGTCTGTGACGGAGCAAAGCCACTGATTGATTCTAGGCTTGTGTTATTCTGCCGAGTGTTTGCCTATAAAAGCGGGCTTACGGTTGCTTCCGCAATTTTTCAAGCACACTCTCCGTGAAAGGTGCCCAACGGTTAGCCGGGAATTCCTGCCGAAACTCGGTGTATCCTTGCCAGAACCAATCCTCTCTAAACCCGTCGAAGTCGTCAGCGGAAAGCAAAGCCAAATTGTGTAGCCATTGGGTAATAGCCCATACAAACCCAAGCCTTGTCTTATAACTGCGCCTGTGCCATAAGTTGAAGAGAAAGCTACGGCTGTAACTATGTTGCTTTATATCAACCATTGCCCAATAGAGCAATTCACGGTATAATTTCTTACGCGCTTCGGTCATGCGAATTAGATCTATAAAAAAAGCCCCGCTGGCATAACGCCAGCGGGGCTTTTTAGTGTATCAGCTTCTATAGCTTAGGCACCGATGGCCACGCGCTTGAAGTCGGTTACGGTCATGCCTTTCGACGTTTTGTCGAGCAGCTGAGCGATGGTCAGCGAGTTGTCTTTCACGAACTCCTGGTTCAACAGGGTGTTTTCCTTGTAGAACTTGTTCAGCTTGCCCTGGGCAATTTTCTCCAGCATAGCCTCGGGCTTGCCTTCGGCACGCGCCTGCTCTTTGCCGATTTCGATTTCGCGCTCGGTGATCGAAGCGTCTACGCCGTCTTTGTCAACGGCAACGGGCTTCATGGCTACGATCTGCATGGCTACGTCGCGGCCAACGGCAGCGGTATCAGCGTCGCCTACGTTCTTCAGGCCCACCAGTACGCCTTTCTTGCTGTCCGAGTGGATGTAGGAAGCTACTTTCTCGGCGGTCAGGGTGGCGTAGGTCAGGTTCAGCTTCTCGCCGATTTTGCCCATCAGGTCGGTGATGTGCTCCTGAATGGTCAGGCCATCATCTTCCTTGGTAGCCAGCAGCTCTTCCTGCGAGGTAGCGTTGGTGCGCACGGCAGCATCCAGAATACGCTGTACCAGCTCGCGGAAGTTGGCAACCTTGGCTACCGATTCCGTTTCGCAGGCCAGAGCTACCAGTTTGCCCGAGGTGCCGTCTTCGCTTACGGCTACGGCTACAAAGCCTTCCGACGTTTCGTTGTCAGCACGCTTGTCAGCAATTTTCTGACCCTGCTTGCGCAGAATGTCACGGGCAGCTTCGAAGTCGCCATCGGCTTCGGTCAGCGCTTTTTTGCAATCCATCATGCCTGCACCGGTCATGGTGCGGAGCTTGTTCACGTCTGCGGCGGTAATTGCGGCCATTCTTGTGAGAGTTAAGAGGAGGGGATGTTATGAGAATAGAACCGGCCGGAGTAGGGGCCGGTTCTGAATAGGCAACAGAAGAGGAGGAGTACCTAAAGAAAAAGGGAACACCGGAGCCGAGTGCTTCGCATGTTCCCCTCTTCTCACTAGGTAGCCGGACTATTCGTCAGCAGCCAGCTTTTCTTTGATGCCTTCGTCTTCCGACTGCTTCTTGTCAGCTTCGTCTTTGTCGACTTTGCGCTCCGACAAGCCTTCTTCGATAGCCTTGCTGATGATACCAACGATCAGCGAAATTGACTTCGAGGCGTCGTCGTTAGCCGGAATCGGGAAGTCTACCAGCTCGGGGTTCGAGTTCGTATCGCAGATAGCGAAAACGGGGATACCGAGTTTCTGGGCTTCTTTAACGGCAATGTGCTCACGCTTTACGTCCACAACGAACAGGGCAGCGGGCAGACGGCTCAGGTCGGCAATGCCGCCCAGTACACGCTCCAGCTTCTCCCGCTCGCGCGACAGCATCAGACGCTCACGCTTTGCAAGTGCTGCGTAGGCCGTGTTTTCCTTCACCATCTTGTCGATGGTGCTCATTTTCTTCAGCGACTTGCGAACCGTGGCGAAGTTGGTGAGCATGCCACCCAACCACCGGTCGGTAACGAATGGCATTTTCAGGCGCTTGGCCTCTTCGGTAACGATTTCCTGCGCCTGCTTCTTGGTAGCAACAAACATTACTTTCCGACCGCTCTTGGCGATGTTGCGGATAGCAGTGGCGGCTTGCTCCAGCGAAACCAGGGTTTTGTTCAGGTCAATAATATGGATGCCGTTCTTCTCCATGAAGATGTACGGCGCCATTTTCGGGTCCCACTTGCGCGTAAGGTGACCAAAGTGGGCACCTGCGTCGAGCAGTTCTTTATACGTGGTGGACTGAGCCATGATAAGGTTCCTCTGGGTTTAGCGTTTCGAGAACTGGAACGAACGACGAGCTTTGCGCTTACCGAATTTCTTACGTTCCACCATGCGGGGGTCACGGGTCAGGAAGCCTTCTTTTTTCAGGGCGGGCCGCACTTCGGCGTTGTCACCCACGAGGGCTTTCGAGATGGCCAAACGGATGGCTTCAGCCTGAGCCGAGATGCCACCACCGCGCACGTTCACCTTGATGTCATACTGGTTGAGCTGCTCAACCGTGTTCAAAGGCTGGTTCACGATGTTTTCCAGGAGTTCATTGCCAAAATAGGCTTTCATTTCCCGGCCGTTGATAGTGATATTCCCTTGCCCGGCTTGCATGTAGATGCGAGCCACCGAGGTTTTTCTTCTACCAGAGGTGTTGGAGATTTCCATTAATGAAGAATTAGAGAAAAAAGGGAAAGCGGATGAGGCTTACAGGTTTTTCAGATCAACAGCGGCGGGCTGCTGAGCCTGGTGAGGATGCTCGGCACCTTCGTACACGAACAGGTTGCGGAACTGCTCACGACCCAGACGGTTGTGGGGCAGCATGCCGCGCACAGCGTGCTCGATAACGCGGGTCGATGATTTCTCCATCACCTCACGCATCGATTTGCGCTTCTGGCCACCGGGGTAGCCCGAGTGCGACACGTAAATTTTTTCGGTCATCTTTTTACCCGTCACGCGCAGTTTGTCGGCGTTGATAACGATAACCGAATCGCCGCAATCAGAGTTGGGCGTGAACGAGGGCTTGTGTTTGCCGCGGAGGATATTGGCAACTTGGCTGGACAGACGGCCCAGGGTATTGTCACCAGCATCAATCACGACCCAGCCCTTGTTGGCGTTGGCTTTGTTGACGGACACCGTCTTGAAGCTCAGATGATCCATTGGGGAGTTGAGTAAGCGTTTGAAAATGAGAGAGAACCCAGCAAGGGTTCGGGAAAAACGGACACAAAGTTACCCTTTTTCACTTACGAAGCAAAGGGCTGGGCAGAATTATCCGCTTAAAACCCATTCACTTACCGGCGTTGGCCCTTTTAGCTGCCGGCCCGCAACGCCAAAACCGGCGGCGTTGCGCGCCAACGAAGCATTAACACCTAGCTATACTGCCGCAGCGTATCGACCAGCACCCGAAAATCTTTGGGGTAGGGAGCTTCGATGGTAACTTCCTCACCACCCAGGCGGGCAAAGGTGAGCTTGGCCGCGTGCAGGGCGAAGCGCTTGATAAACGGCTGCTCTTCCTCCCCCTCCTTCATGTTGAACTTCTTCTTCAGCGACGACAGGTAGAAGTCCTCGCCGCCGTACACCACGTCGCCCACGATGGGGGCCTGCAGGTACATCAGGTGCAGCCGGATCTGGTGCATGCGGCCGGTGATGGGCACGCACTGCACCAGGGTGTGGCGGGCAAAGGGCTCGAGGGTGGTGAAGTAGGTTTCGGCGGGCTTGCCCTTGTAAGCCAGGCGCGCCTTGCCCTTGGTGGTGGTTTCGATGCTGCGGTCCACCAGCTTGTTGTCGAACTGGTGCACGCCCCAGGCCACGGCGTGGTAGAGCTTTTTCACTTCGCGGTTCTCAAACTGCATCGAGAGGTGGCGGTAGGCTTCCGGGTTTTTGGCCAGAGCCAGAGCGCCCGAGGTTTCCTTGTCGAGGCGGTGGCAGGCCTGCATGTCGTCGGAGTACTCCCGGGCCATGCGCAGGATATTGGGCGCACCGCCCACCCGCTCGTCGAGCGTGGCCAGGAACGGGGGCTTGTTGATGACCACGAAGTCGTCGTCCTCGAACAGAATCAGGTCCTTAAAATCGATGTTCTTCTTCATAGCGGGCCGCAAAGGTACGCCGAAGTCCTGGGATGCTTAGGCTTCGGGCGCACTTACTTCCGCAACGGCCTTCGGCTGCCGGGGCTTGGGCAGCTTAAACTCCAGCGTCGTGCCCACGCCCACCTCACTGCGCACCCGAATCACGGACTTGTGCGCCTCCACGATGTGCTTGCTGATGGCCAGCCCCAGCCCCGAGCCGCCCGAGTCGCGGGAGCGGCTTTTGTCGATGCGGTAAAACCGCTCGAAAATGCGGTTCTGGTGCTGCTTCGGGATGCCGGCCCCGTCGTCGCGGACGGCCACCCGCACTACTTTGCTGCCTTCCACGAGGCTCACCGTGACGTGGCCCGCTTCCTTGCCGTACTTAATGGCGTTGTCAATCAGGTTGACCAGCACCTGCCGGATGCGGTTACGGTCGGCTATTACCAGTAGCGGCTCAGTCGCCAGGGAAGGCGGAAAAAGCTCCAGCGACACCTGGCGCTGGGCGGCCTTCAGCTCCAACTGCTCGAAGATTTCCCGCACCAGCGCCGCCAGGTCGAAGCTGTGCTTGCGCATGCGCACCACGCCCTTTTCCAGCTGCGAAATCGTGACCAGGTCCTGCACCAGCGTATCGAGCGTGTCGAGGCTGGTGGCGGCTTTGGTCAGGAACTTCTGGCGCAGAAAGTCGTCGTCCATGTCGCCGTCCAGCACGGTGTGCAGAAAGCCCTGAGCAGCAAAAATCGGGGTTTTCAGCTCGTGCGACACGTCGGCCAGAAACTCGCGGCGCAATGCCTGCAGGCGCTTGAGCTCGTCGATTTCCCGCTCCTTGCGCTCGGCCATTTCCAGGATTTCGTCGCGCATCCGCTTCAGCGGCTCGGGGCGGAACAGAAACTTGTTGGACAGCTTGCGGAACTCCTTGCGCTTGATGTTCTCCAGGCCAGCGTAGATGTTGTTGATTTCCCGAAAAATCAGGGCCTCAAACGACAGATACACCAGCAGGAAGCAGGCCGCCACGGTAATGCCGGTAGCCAGCACGGCCTGCCGCATCGGCAGCGTAGGCGCCACCCAGGCAAAGGTGCTGAGTACGCCCGCCACGAGCAGGGCAATCAGCAGGGCAATGGTGCGGGACGAGAGGTTCATGCGAAGCACGCAGGAGTAGGAGGTAAAAACAAATCTGCCATCCTGAGCTTGCAGTGGCCCTCATCCCCGCCGAGCGACAATCGGTAAAACGACTCGTTCACGCGTGATAAGGTCCTGCGCGGGGCTCAGGATGACAGACGAGGGGTCAAAAGTTTAATCGGCGTTGAACTTGTAGCCGACGCCCTTGATGGTCTGAATGTGGTGGTCACCTACTTTTTCGCGCACTTTGCGCACGTGCACGTCCACGGTGCGGGCCAGCACGAAAACGTCGTTGCCCCAGATATTCTGCAGCAGCTCTTCGCGGCCAAACACCTTGTGGGGCGAGGCCGCCAGGAAGGCCAGCAGCTCGAATTCCTTTTTGGGCAACGAAATCTTGCGGCCTTCCTGGAACACGGCGAAGCCCGTCCGGTCGATGGTCAGCCCGTTGATTTCGATGGTATCTGATACGGCCGAGGTGTCATGGTCGCGGCGCACGTAGGCAGCTAGGCGGCTCATCAGGGCCCGGGGCTTGATGGGCTTGGCAATGAAGTCGTCGGCGCCGGCGTCGAAGGCGGCGACTTCCGAAAACTCCTCGGCCCGGGCCGTCAGGAAGATGATGTAGGTTTCCTTGAAGCGGCTCATGGCCCGCAGCTGCCGGCAGGTGTCGATGCCGTCGAGGTGGGGCATCATCACGTCGAGCAGGATGATGTCGGGGCCGAACTGCGGGGCTACTTCCAGCGCCTTGCGGCCGTCGGGGGCGCTGGCCACGAGGTAGCCTTCTTTGCGCAGGTTGTATTCCAGCAGCTCCACGATGTCCGGGTCATCATCAACTACCAGAATCTTGTAGGCGTTGGAGGAAGGAGTAGGGTGCACGGGTCGTGGGGTTTGGGGGTAAAAGAAAATGCGCGAGGTCAAAAATACTTCCTGCCGGATGGTGGCACGTGTTACCTTTTTGTGAACCGGGGCCGCTGGCGCGAGGTCTGGCCGCAGGTTGTGGACCGGCCGCGCCCCGGCCGGCGGACAATGCCGGTTCGGAACCAGGTTCTGCAAAAGCGACTTAGCGCTCTTTCTGGGCAAGGTTTCAGGCGGCAGCACAGCGTGGGGCTTGGTTGGATGCATAAGGGCAGAAACTCGGGCTACGGGCATAAAAAAAGCGACCCGGGCGGGGTCGCTTTTAGAAACGGAATCAATTTTTGGCCACCAGATTCAACCGGTTTCGCAGGCCCTGGTATTTGTACATATCGACTTTCACGGAGCCGACAAACATTTCAGCCTGAAACAGAACCGGGATTTTATTCCGGTCGTCGGAGAGGTACACCGACACGGCGTTTTCCCCTTTAAACAGCTTGTTTTCCGGCATCTTCGGGACCAGCCGGATGGCGCGGATGACGCCGGCCTTGGTTTCCACAGTTTCCTTGCCTTTGTAGGTCACGTCCATGTTGAAGACCTCGTCGTCGAAGAAGCCCTGCACCCGGATAACCTCCCCGATTTTACGGTTGTCGTAGTTCAGGGTCCGCAGGAAGTAGAAGCCGCTGACGATGTCCTGGATGTTGTCGGGCGTTTTGAAGTTGCCTTTCTTGACCGGGTCCTGCTTGCGGTGAGTTTCGACCTGCACCAGGTTTTTGCCGTGGTCGAAATCCATGTATTCCTTTTTGCGGAAGCTGTTTTCCTCAATGTTCTGGAAAAAGCGCTGGGGCAGAATACTCGTCGTGTCGATGTAGGAGCGCCAGGTGTCGCGGATGCGCAGGAAGAAGTCGAAGGAGCCGGTGGTTTTGCCCGTCACGGTGGCCTTGTAGCAGGGCCGGTCGTTTACCTTGTGAATCTCGTCGGAGAGCTCCACCGTGGCCTCGGCGGCGTTGATCAGGCCGTAGTGCACTTTATAGCGCAGCACTTCGCCTTTGGTAAAGCTATTATTGGGAATCGTACGCTCGGTTTTGGTGGTGTCGAACGACCAAAGGGTGGCGCAGAAAGCAAGCAGCAGCGGGGAAAACAGGAGCCAGCGACGGTTCATGGAAAACGGCAAAATGGTTTTGGCCGATGCTTATTCAAACGGGATGCCAGCAAAGATACCAGTAACCGCAGAAACTACATCGTACTCGGGCAAAAGGAACGAAAATCCTCTTTCTGAGTTCCATTCGCTTTTTTGAGCCTAGTAATATACGCACAAAAAAAGCCTCCCCGCTTGCGCAAGGAGGCTTTTTCGATGAAAGGCAAGGATTACTGGTCGTCGTCCTCGTCCGTCGACTCGTCGGTGGGAATGGCGGCCAGCGCCGTGGCGGGCTCCCCTTTCACCATGTCGCGAATCTTCTGTTCGATTTCGTCGGCCAACTCATGGTTGTCGAGCAGGATTTGCTTGACACCCTCGCGGCCCTGGCCGAGGCGGTTGCCGTTGTAGGAGAACCAGGAGCCCGACTTGGCGATGATGCCCATGTCGACGCCCAGGTCCAGAATCTCGCCGACTTTGCTGATGCCTTCGCCGTAGATGATATCGAACTCCACCACTTTGAAGGGCGGCGCTACTTTATTCTTCACCACCTTCACCTTGGTGCGGTTGCCGGTCACGTTGTCCTTGTCTTCCTTGATTTGGCCGATGCGACGAATGTCGAGACGAACCGAAGCGTAGAATTTCAGGGCGTTACCACCGGTCGTGGTTTCGGGGTTGCCGAACATCACACCGATTTTTTCGCGCAGCTGGTTGATAAAGATGCAGCAGCAGCCGGTTTTGTTGATGGTACCGGTCAGCTTGCGCAGGGCCTGGCTCATCAGGCGGGCCTGCAGGCCCATCTTCGAGTCGCCCATGTCGCCTTCCAGTTCGCCCTTGGGCACCAGCGCGGCTACCGAGTCAATGACGATAATGTCGATGGCACCCGAGGAAATCAGGTGGTCGGCTATTTCCAGGGCCTGCTCGCCGTTATCGGGCTGGGCAATCAGCAGGTTGGTGGTGTCGATACCCAGCTTTTCGGCGTAGGTTTTGTCGAAGGCGTGTTCGGCGTCGATGAAGGCGGCAATGCCACCTTTCTTCTGGGCCTCGGCGATGCAGTGCATCGTGAGCGTCGTTTTACCGCTCGATTCCGGACCATAGATTTCAACGACCCGGCCGCGGGGCAGGCCGCCGATGCCGAGCGCAATGTCAAGGCCGAGCGAGCCGGTGCTGATGGCCGGAATATCGACCACACGCTCGTCGCTGAGCTTCATGACGGTGCCTTTGCCGTAAGCTTTGTCAAGCTTATCCATCGTGAGCTGAAGGGCCTTCATCTTCTCGATGTTCGGATTGACAGCTTTATCAGTGGTGGGTGCAGCCATTGGAATGGGGTTGGGAATAAATGCTTAGGTTTGGTGAATGTAGGCGTTTTGAGCCGCTAAAACAATCCGCCCGGGGCCTTTTATGACGTTCGGGGCGGGGTGTTCCTGGTCGGCAATGGGTAACACAACCGGACTATATTTTGTCCCCGCAATGCTAAAAAAATTTGCTGAATTTCGGAGTATAGAGCAATGCTAAAATTTTTGTCAAAGATACTCCCTGATTGCCAGGCAAAACCAGTTTGCTTGGTTTTTTTTACCGCCGTTTTTTTTCTGGCGGCCGCCTCGCCCGGCCGGGCCCAGCTAAACAACCGCGCCTTCTACCGGCCCCTCGACCTGCGGCCGGAAAACGACCAGCAGCTACGGTTGCAGGTTAGCGCCTTGCTCTTTAATAAGGACAACGAGTACTTCAACAAGATTGACGACGGCCGTACGTACTACGGTACCCAGCTGGCCACGCGCCTGGTGTATTTCCCGAGTTCGAAGTTCCGGCTGGAGGCGGGCGTCTTTCTGCAGAAAAACTACGGCACCGAGAAGCTCTGGCTGGTGCGGCCCCTGTTTACGGCTATTTACCAGCACGGCCCGCACCGGCTGCTGCTGGGCAACATTCAGGGCCACGTGCAGCACGGCTACATCGAGCCGTTGTTCGACTTTGAGCGGGTGCTGACCACGCCGCTGGAAGAAGGCACGCAGTACCAGCTCACCACCCGCCGCGTCAAGCTCGATGCCTGGGTCGACTGGCAGCGGCAGCAGTACCGCTACAGCAACTTTCAGGAAGAAGTGGCCGGCGGCCTGGCGGCCGAGGCGACGGTGCTGGAAGATTCGCTGGGCTGGCGCGTGGGCGTGCCGTTTCAGTTTACCGGCTTTCACCGTGGCGGGCAGATTGATACCATTGCCAAGCCCCTGCAAACCTACTTCAACCTGGCCAGCGGGCTGCGGCTGCGCAAAAAGCTGCCTTCGGATTTATTCCGCTCGGTTTCGGTGGAAGGCTACGTGACGCAGTTTATCGACTATTCCTTTACCCGGGAGCTGGCGTTCGACAAAGGCTACGGCCTGTACCTGAATGCCGGGCTGGACACGCGCCTGTCGAACCTGCAGGTGGCGTACTGGCGGGGCAACGGCTTCTTTTCGCCCATCGGCGGCCGGCTGTACCGCTCGATTTCCTCCACCGTCAGTGACCCGAACTACACCGAGCGGTACCGGGAACTGCTGATTCTGCGCGTGCTGAAAGACTACCAGCTGGCCGACAACCTGGTGCTGAGCACGCGCTTTGAGCCGCTGTACGACTTGGGCAATAAGTCCATCGACTTCTCCTTTGCCCTGTACCTAAACTTCAACCAGGAGTTTCTGCTGACCACGCTGCGGCGCGACAAATAGGCCGGGCGGTGGATAGTGTCAGGCCCGGGGCGCTAAGCTGTAGTAGTGAATTTCGGGGGTACGCAAAGGCCACAGGCGCGGGCGGGCGGGCAGCCGCCGGAAGCCGACTTTCTCGGCCACGGCGCAGCTGCGCGGATTGTTGGCGTAGCAGCGAATATCGAGGCGGGTAGCCTGAATGGGGGGCTCAAACCCGAAAGCTACGGCCGCGGCCAAGGCTTCCTGGGCGTAGCCCTGGCCCTCGGCCTGCGCCGACAGGTAATAGCCGATTTCCGCCGTTACGGCCCGGGTCCAGGCCGGCTTCAGGCTGATGTCGCCGAGGTAAGCGCCGGAGGCCGTGTGCCAGATGCCGAACACAAACAGGCGCCGCGTCTGCCAGTCCTGGTGATAAGCCAGGAGCACCTGCCGGGCATCAGCCAGGGTAGTAACGGCGGCTACGCGGGAGGGAAACGCGGCCAGCAGCCGCTCCCGGTTCTGGTCGATGACGGTAAAAAAGGCTTCCGCGTCGGCGGCGGCGTAGGGCCGGAGCGTGAGGCGCGGCGTGAGGCGGGGCGCGCGGACGGGGACTTGGGGCAGCTCAGCAACACTCATACGGGATATGGCCAGAACACCCTGGCTACACGTAGCCGCGGCCGGAAAGTTGGGGCGGAGTGCCCCGAACCGCATTAATCTGGGTGGCAAAGCGTCGGGCTTTTTACGAGGCCCCACGAGCCGCAGGAATAATGGGTGCCGCTGACCAGCCGATAAAAAAAGCCACTCTGGTCGGAGTGGCTTTTTTTATCGGCTTATTAAGAGCCCAGCGGCTACTTTTTCAGCGCTACGCCGGTGCTCAGGTGCGGGTGCTGGTATTGCACCGGGCTACCCAAGGACTGCTGAATGCGCATCACGTTGACGAGGCGGGCCGTTTCGTTGAAGTACTCCAGGCGGCGGATCAGCATTTCCTTGACCAGCACGCGGCCTTCGGGCGTGCGCATGGAGGAGCGTTTGTCGGCCAGAATGCGCTGCATTACGGCTTCGGTTTCGGCTTTGCGCTGGGCATACTGCTCGTCGAACTCGGCCAGGCGGGCCAAGCCCTCGGTGGTCAGGCGGAAGCTGGCGCCGCCTTGGTTGAGCACCTCGCAGAGCACGTACACTTCCAGCGGTAAGGAAACTTCCAGGGGCGTGGTGCGCAGATCCAGGCCGGCTTGCAGCGCGGCAAGGATGATGTCGATGTTGCGCTCAAATTGCTGATAGTAGCCGAGAACTTCCACGATGAAAAGAGTTGAGTTGTTGGTTGATGATTCGGTAGTTGTTAGTTGCTCGTTGTTAGTTGGTTAGTTAACAACCGACAACTAACCTTTCCTACAGTAATTCCCTGACGATCTGGTCGATGCTGATGCCTTCGGCCTCGGCTTTGAAGTTGCGCACCAGGCGGTGGCGCAAGATCGGGAGGGCAATGGCTTTTACGTCCTCAATGTCGGGCGAGTATTTGCCGTTGAGCAAGGCGTTGCACTTAGCGCCCACGATGAGGTGCTGCGAAGCCCGCGGCCCGGCACCCCACTCCAGCAGCTGGTTTACGCGCGAGGCGGCCCGCTCGGTGTTGGGGCGGGTTTTGTGTACCAGGCCCACGGCGTATTCCACCACGTTGTCGGCTACCGGCACGCGGCGCACCAAGTGCTGAAATGCCTGAATATCGTCGGAGTGCAGGATTTTGCTGACGCTGGGCTTGGTATCTGACGTCGTGTTCTTGACAATCTGCAGCTCGGCCTCGTAGCTGGGGTAGCCCAGCTCGATGTTGAACATAAACCGGTCGAGCTGGGCCTCGGGCAGCGGGTAAGTGCCTTCCTGCTCAATCGGGTTCTGGGTGGCCAGCACGAAGAAGGGCCGCTCCAGGGGGTAGCGCTTGCCGGCGACGGTCACGGAATACTCCTGCATGCTTTCGAGCAGGGCCGCCTGGGTTTTGGGCGGCGTCCGGTTGATTTCGTCGGCCAGCACGATGTTGGCAAACACGGGCCCTTTCACAAACTGAAAGTCGCGCTGCTGGTTCATCGTCTCCGAGCCCACGATGTCGGAGGGCATCAGGTCGGGGGTAAACTGAATCCGGTTGAACGACAGGTCGAGCGAGTCGGCAATGGTCTGGATGAGCAGGGTTTTGGCCAGCCCCGGCACGCCCACCAGCAGGCAGTGGCCCTGGGAGAAAACCGCCGTCAGCACCAGCCGGACCACTTCATCCTGCCCAATAATGACCTTGCCGATTTCCTGGCGCAACGTACGGTAGGAGGCAGCCAGGGCGTCGGCGGCTTCTTTATCAGAAGAGAAAGTGCGCATGAAGAGGTGAAATGGTGATTTAGTGACTTAGTGATTTAGCGACTTGGTGAGTTGTTGTTCCGCTGGCGCCGTAATGCGCGGGTTGAACATCAAACTCACTAAGTCGCTAAATCACTAAATCACCGTTAATAAACCGCGTCGAGCAGCTTGCAGTCGGCATACTGCGGGTCTACTTCGAGGTAGACGGAGCCGCGGTTTTTCAGAAACCACTCGTCCAGCGCCTTGTTTTTCTTTTCATTCAGGGCCGCCTGCGAGATTTTCTGGTAGTCGTCCTTCAGGTTGGCCTGGTGAGGCGGGGTGTTCGACTTCAGCCAGATGATGCGCATGGCGTCCTTGCCGTCGTCGGTGCGGTAGGGCAGGGGCGGGGTGATGTGGCCCACTTTCATCGTGTCGATGGTAAAGAAGATGGCCGGGTCGAGCTTGTCGAGGGGCAGGTAGCTGCCGCCGTCCTGGCGGTTGGCCAGCAGGCCGCCGTTGCCGCTGGTCTGCTTGTCATCGGAGTTGTCTTTGGCCGCCTTGGCGAAGGACAGGCTGTCGGCCAGAATGCGGGTGCGCAGCTTGGCCAGCTGGGTGGCCGCCTCGTTCACGTCGCTGCCGCCGGCAGCGGGCTTGAGCAGAATGTGGCGGGTGCTGTAACTGTCGCCTTTGCGCTCAATGAGCTGAATCAGGTGGAAGCCAAACTGCGACTCCACGATGGGCGAGAGTTGGCCGGGCTCCAGCCGCAGGGCCGCGGCTTCGTACTCGGGCACCAGCTCCTTGCGCTTGAAAAAGCCCAGGTAGCCGCCCTGCGCCCCCGAGCCGGGGTCTTCGGAGTACTGCTTGGCTAGCGTCTCGAAGCTTTCCCCGGCCTGAATCCGGGCACGGATGTCGTTGAGCTTGGTAATGGTTTCCTGCTTGGCCTTGGGGTTCACCTGGGCCAGCTTCACAATCTGGCCCACTTCCACTTCGGTCGAGAAGTAGGGCAGGCTGTCTTTGGGAATGCGGTTGAAATACTGGCGCACCTCGCGCGGCGTCACGGAGACTTTGCCGGCAATGGTTTCCTGCATTTTCTGCTGAATCAGCTGCTCCTTCACCTGGGGCCGCAGGTCGTCCTTGAGCTGCTTGATGGGCTTGTTGTAGTACTCCTCCAGCTTTTTCTCCGAGCCAATCTGCTGCACGAAATAGGCCATGCGGCGGTCCAACTCGTTCTTCACCTGGGCATCTTCCACCACCACCGAGTCGGTTTCGGCTTTGGCCAGCATCAGCTTGTTGAGCACGATGCTCTGCAGGATTTTGCAGCGCAGATCCGACGGTACGGGCTTGCCCTGGGCCTGCTGCACCTGCTGGGCGTAGGCCAGCTCCAGGTCGGAGCGCAGCACAATCTGGTTGTCCACCTTCACGATGATGGCGTCGGCCAGCTGCCGGCCGACGGGGCGGCCCACGCCGAGCTGGGCGTAGCTAGTGGTGATAGTGCCAGCCAGCAAACCCATGCCAAGCAGGGCCCCGCGGGCCGATGAACGAACGAATTGAATCATGGAATCGAAAAGAATAATGCCCGGGCGGCAGCAGCCAAAGCACTTGCCCAAGCCAGTCGACTTCTGAAACGCAGAAAGTCGCCCGTAAATTTCAACATAAATCCTTTCTCCGGCAAAAACAACGGCTCGGCGGGGCGGCCCGCGCCGGGAAGTAGCCTAAGGAGTCGGGCGCGGGCCCACACGTTGCATGCGGGCGGCGGGCAAAAAAGAAGCCCCGGTTGTTGGCCGGGGCTTCTGGCTAAGGCAGCGCCGAAAATTGCGGGCTTCTTACTTCGTAACGAGCTTATCGACTTCCGCCTGGTTGACTTTCACCGGGTACTGCTCGCGCAGCTGCGAAATCCACTGCTTTTCCAGGAAGTTCTGGTAGTCGGAAGTGGCTTGGCCACGGGCTTCGGCCAGCGTCTTGGGGCCGGCGGGCAGCACCTTGTCGATGGTCACGGCGTAGTAGCGGCCGTCTTTGCTCACGGTGTAGGTGCCGGGGCCTTTGTCCAGGAGCTCGTCCACTACTTTGTTGTCGCCTTTCTGGAAGCTGCGCTGCTGAATCTGCACGGCCAGCGGGTTCTGCTCGTTCAGGCTTTCTTCCAGGGCGGCGGGGCTGGTGCTCACCATGCTCAGCAGGGTCGTGCCATCGGCCGAGGTAGTTTTGCTGGTCGTGGTCTTGATGTGGCGGGCCGGGGCTCCCTTGGCCGTCAGGTACGACTTCACGCTGTTGGCGCGGGTAGCGGCCAGCGTCGCCGACTCGCCGCGCCGGGTGCGGCCCGTTACGGTCAGGGTCAGGGTCGTGTCGGTCTGCAGGCGGCTGGCCAGGCGGTCGAGGTTGGCCCAGGCATTCTTGATGACGTTGGTTTTGCCCACGAGGAAAGTTACGGTCTGGGGTACCACGCGCTTCACCTCGTAGCGGCCGGCTTTGAGCTGGGTCTGGGCCTGGCTCAGCAGCTGGGGCGTAGCGGCGCTGATAACGGTGCCCTGCACGCGGGGCTCCCACTGGTACTTGCTCTGGTTGTCGGCAAAGAATTTCTGCAGACCCACCGTGTCCTCAATGGCTTTCGACCATACTTTCTCGTCCATCAGCTGGAACAGCAGGATCCCGTCGCGGTACTCTTTCACGAGCATGCGGTAGTCTTCGTACTTAGTTTCCAGGTTGGCTTTCTCGAAGTCCGTCAGCGTCTGGTCCACGTACTGGTCGTAGAGCTGCTGCATGGTGAACTTGGGGTCGGAGCCAGCCTTGGCGCGCTGGTTTTGCTGCACGTAGGCCAGGAAGTCCTTCACCGCGTACGGCTTGCCCTTGATGCTGAACAGCGTCGTGTTGCCGTCCGGCGTCTTGCTGGCCTTCATGGCCGCGGCCGGGGCGGCGTACTTAAAGCGGCCGTTCACCAGCGCCGTATCGGCTTTGGTAAACGCGTAGTCTTTGCCGGCCTGGTTTTCGGTGAACTGGTTTTCGGTGCGGATGCGCTTGAGGAAGGCCGTGCGGTTGAGCTCCGAGCGGGAGTCCTTCGATACTTTGCTTTTCAGCGAGGCTTCCATGTCCTCAAACTTGGGCACGGGCTGCTTTTCAATCAGCTTGATCAGGTGCCAGCCGTAGGGCGTCTGCACCGGGGCCGACAAGTCGCCGGGCTTCTGGAGCCGGAAGGCGGCTTCCTCGAAGGAGGGAATCATGCGGCCGGTGCCGAAGGGCGGCAGCTCGCCACCGTTGGCCGCCGAGCCGGCGTCTTCCGAGAATTGGGCGACCAGCTTGTCCCAGGGCTCGTTGCGCTGGAGGCGGCTGTAGAGCTCGTCAATCTTTTTCTTGGCCGTTACCGAGTCGGCCTTGGGCATGCCGGGCGTGGCCCGAATCATGAGGTGAGCCACCTTGATTTCGCCCTGGGCCGTGCGCACGTCATTCACCTTGATGATGTGGTAGCCGAAGCGGGTGCGCACCGGCTGCGACACCTCGCCCACCTTGGTGCGGTACGCGGCCGACTCGAACGGGTACACCATCTGCATGGCCGTGAAGTAGCCCAGCTTGCCGCCGTTGTCGCGGGCCGAGGGATCTTCGGAGGTTTCGGCGGCTACTTTGTTGAAGTCCTCGCCGCCCGTCACGCGCTGGCGCAGGGCCATGATCTTGTTGTAGGCCGCCAGCGTATCGGCGGGGGAGGCGTCGGGGGCCAGGCGCAGCAGGATGTGGGAGGCACTGACTTCCTTGCTCATCCGGTCGTAGGCTTCCCGCACCAGCTGGTCGGTGACGCTTTTCTCGGTGAGGTAGGGCTGGGCCAGCTGCTGCTTATAGCCTTCCAGCTCGCGCTTAAACGCCTGGGTGGTATCGAGGCCGCGCTGCTCGGCTTCCAGGACTTTGAGCTTGAAGTTGGTGTACAGGTCCAGGTATTCCTGGACGCTGGGCCGGGTGCCGAATTCGGGCGCCGAGCCGTTGTTTTTGCGGTACACGTAGGCAAACTCCCCGACCGGCACCTCGTGGGTGCTCAGCGTCTCAATAACAGGCTGTTTGGCGGCGGTAGTCGATTTGGTAGTCTGGCAGCCAGCGGCCAGCAGTGCAGCGGCCAGCGGGCCGGCGTACAAAATGCGTTTGTGCATACAAAAAATAAGATACTACAAAGCGTACAGTCCTCGCAACCCGACAGGACGGAAGGCTGACTGACGCAATTTTACGCATTTTTTTCGGCCCGCCGCTGCTGGCTGGTTTCGGCGGCGGGCATAAAAAAAGCACTTCGGTTTCGAAGTGCTTTTTTAGCTGGGTTTCAGCGTTACACGATGCGTTTATACAGGCGGCAGACGTTGTGGCTGCCAATGGTGACGAACTCCACGCGGTCCATGATGCGGTTGACCAGGGTCATGCCCACGCCGCCTTTCTTGCCGATGCGGATGTGCTCCTGCAGGTCGGGCTCTTTGTACAGGGATGGTTGGTAGGAGGATTTGCTGTCGTCCTGGATTTCAATCTCGAATACCTGCTGTTCCACGCTCAGCCGCAAATCCAGGAACTGCGACTCGTCTTCGTGGTTGGCGTGGATAATCAGGTTGGCCACCACTTCGTCGACGGCCAGGATAATCTGGTTGAGCTGCAAATCCGACAAGCCGTAAGTCGCCAGGTAGGCGCTTACAAAATCGCGCACCACTTTAAGGTTGTGGCGGCTGCAACTGATGCGGATTGCGTTTTTCATTCCCTCCTGGTACCCCTGGCTTAAAGAGCGGTGGCGTCGGCCTCCGACGGCACGATGGTCATCAGAGCGTCGAGGCCCAGAATCTCGAATACGTTATGCACTTTTTCCTGCATGTTGAAGAATACCAGCTTCACGCCCGCATCCTGAAACCGCTGCAGGTGGGAAATAAAGACGCCCAGGCCCGCGGAAGAAATATAATTAAGGCGCTGGCAGTCAATCAGCACTTTTTTGTAGTCCAATACCTCGGGCTTGGTCAGCTCGCTGTCCAGCAAAACCGACGAGCTGGCGTCCAGTTCGCCGTCCAGGCTGAGGGTAAGGGTATTCTCGGTGGTTTGTTGGTTTATTTTCATGCCTCCTCTGTACGTTAGTTGCCGGCTTCTGGTTGAGCTGCTTTAAACTTGATGACCAGCAGCGTCTGGTCGTCGTGCATGGGCTGGCCCTTGCTGAACTCGTTGAGGTCGTCGAGAATGTGCTGCTTGATTTCGTTGGCGTCCAGATAATACGTGTGCTCGAGCTGCTGCTTGAGGCGCTCCTCGCCGTACTCTTCCTGGCCCGCGCCGCGGGCCTCCACGATGCCGTCGGTGTAAATCACCATCACGTCGCCGGGGTTGTAGTCGTAGAACTGGTTCTTGATGTGCTTCTCGTAGGCGTCGTTGCGGATGATGCCCAGGCCCAGGCCGGCCGTGCGGAAATACGACACTTCCTCCTTGATGGAGTGGTAGTACAGCGTGTGGCAGTGGCCGGCGCGGGCAAAGACGAAGCCCCCGTGCTCGTAGTCGATGATGTAGAGGGCGGCGGTGATAAACGACGACTTTTCCAGGCAGTGAGTCAGGGCCTGGTTGGCCATCGACATGAACTTGCTGGGTACTGGAAACTTCTCCCGGTCGTTTTTAGCCAGCGGATTTTCCTGCATCAGGGCGTGGAAAATGCCCTTCATCTGGGCCATGTGGAAGGCCGCCGTGATGCCCTTGCCCGAGACGTCGCCGATGAGGATGGCCAGGCGCTTGCCGGGCAGGTGCAGAAAGTCGTAGAAGTCGCCGCCGACTTCCTTGGCCGCCAGGGCGTGGGAGCCGATTTCAAACCAGTTGTCGATGGGCAGGTCCTTGGGAATCAGGCTGTCCTGCACCGAGGAGGCAATCTTGAGCTCTTCCTTAACCCGCTCGTTCTGGATGGAAGCGGCCACCAGCTGCAGGTTCTCGATGCTAAGCACCGTCTGGCTGGTGAAGGTTTGCAGGATGCCCAGGTTTTCGCGGTCGAAGCTCTGGCGCTGCTCTTTCAGCATGTAGAGGGCCCCGTACTGGCGCTTGGCCGAGCGCATGGGCATCACAATCAGGGAGCCGTAGGGCAGTTCCAGGGTGCGGAAGCCGTTGCTGTTGGGCAGGTCGTTGTTGAGGTATTCGATCTGGCCCAGGTTGTAGTCGGTGAGCAGGGTGCGGATGGCCTGCACGTGCTCCTCGCTGACGTTGAAGCGCTGGGCCAGGTGCAATTCGCCCTCGGTGTCGATGTCGAGCCAGGCGGCGTCGGCTTCCACGGTCTGAATGGCGGCCTCGAACAGCATCTGGTACACTTCCTCCTCGCTCTGGCCCTTCTGAATCAGCTGGGTGAGGCGCTGCAGGCTGAGGATTTCCTCGCGCTTCTGCTCAAATACGCCGGCCGTGGGCAGGTTGAAGAACGTCACGAGCAAACCCGACAGGGAGTAGAACCCGGCAAAGAAGACCGTGAGCAGCAAAAACGCGTGCTGGGGCTCGGGGGCGACCAGCTTGGGGTCTTTGGCGATGCGCAGGAAGTAGACCGTGAAGATACCCAGGCACAGCAGCAGCGCCAGCTGCAGGAATACTACTTCCCACTTCTGGCGGCGGTTCAGGTAGGCTACCCATTTCTGGTTGCCGCTCATATACACCCCGAAGACGGCCAGGCCGCCCATAATAAAGTAGGCTACCGGCAGCGGCGGCGTCCAGGCAAACAGGCGAAACAGGAGCGTGATGCCCAGCAGCAGCTCAAACCAGAGCCAGTCGCGGCGCAGGCGGGCCGTGGACCGAAACAGCACCAAAGAGCGCCAGGAATAGTTGGTGTACGCCAGGAAAACGACGAACAGCGCCAGGTTCACGGTGTAAATCGTGGCAAACAGCAGCCGGTCGGTGGTGGGGTTCTCGTACTGAATCAGGCGCTCGGCCAGGTGCAGGCCCACGCACACGGTGGCCAGTACGCCGGGCCCCAGCACCAGGCGGCGCAGCAGGCCCACGAAGTCGGTGCCCCGCAACGGGTCGGGGCGGCTGCGCTGGTACACGAACACGCCGGCCACGAAGGCGGCCTGGGCCAGCAGCGTGACCCACTGGGGTGGCAAACCCACGCGGGCGGCGGCGGCCGGACTGGCATGCAACAGGGTACTGATAAGCAGTATCAACCAGCTCAGCACGGTGAAGGGCAATACAATAGCTTTCAGTTTCTGTCGGACGGGCATGAACGGGTATAAAAAACGACCGGGCGCACGGCGGTAGGTGGGGCCCGTAATGTATCCGCAAGATACAGCCGGAATCAGAACTTGGGCTGTCGGCTTTGCCACGGGCGCAACTTCGCCGGCGAAAATGCAAAAAAGGAAGCCAACTGTCGACGCTGACAGTTGGCTTCCTTATACAAGAATTGCCCGGAAAAGTTAGCGGCTGCTGTAGTTGGGGGCTTCCCGGGTAATCTGTACGTCGTGGGGGTGACTCTCGCGCAGGCCGGCCCCGGTGATGCGCACCATCTGGGCCTGCTGCAAGTCTTCGATGCTGGCCGCGCCGCAGTAGCCCATGCCGGCCCGCAGGCCGCCGGCCAGCTGGTAGAGCACCTCACTGGCGGCGCCTTTGAACGGCACGCGGCCCACGATGCCCTCGGGCACGAGCTTCTTCACGTCGTCTTCGGCATCCTGGAAGTACCGGTCCTTGGAGCCGTCCTCCATGGCTTCGACCGAGCCCATGCCGCGGTACGACTTGTACTTGCGGCCCTCGTAGAGCGTCACCTCGCCCGGGGCTTCCTCGGTGCCGGCCAGCAACGAGCCTACCA
The DNA here is from genome assembly GCF_004765605.1 of Hymenobacter aquaticus. Classification (NCBI taxonomy): domain Bacteria; kingdom Pseudomonadati; phylum Bacteroidota; class Cytophagia; order Cytophagales; family Hymenobacteraceae; genus Hymenobacter; species Hymenobacter aquaticus. The sequence continues at coordinate 1,078,845 of NZ_SRLC01000002.1, forward strand.
TGATGGAAGACGCGCCGCCGGCCAGGGCCTTCACCGCGTCGCCGCTGAACTTCACGCCGCCGTCGGCAATGAGGGGGACGCCGGTGCCTTCGAGGCCCTTGGCGGCTTCCATCACGGCCGAGAGCTGGGGCACCCCGATACCGGCAATGATGCGGGTGGTGCAGATCGAGCCGGGCCCGACGCCCACCTTCACGGCATCGGCGCCGGCATCGGCCAGGGCGCGGGCCCCGGCGGCGGTGGCGACGTTGCCGGCAATTACTTCCAGCTTAGGAAACCGGGCCTTGATGCTGCGCACCGCGTCGAGCACGCCTTTGCTGTGGCCGTGGGCCGTATCCACGCTGACCACGTCCACGCCGGCCTCGGCCAGGGCGGCCACGCGGTCCAGCAAATCGGGCGTGACGCCCACGGCGGCCCCGACGCGCAGGCGGCCGAACTCATCCTTGCAGGCGTTGGGGCTGCGGCGGCGCTTGCGAATGTCGCGGTAGGTGATGAGGCCCACCAGGCGGCCTTCGGTGTCCACCACGGGCAGCTTCTCCACTTTCGAGTCCTGGAGGATTTCCTCGGCGTGGGCCAGCTCGGTGCCGGCGTTGGCCGTGACGAGCTTATCCTTGGTCATGACCTCGGCCACGGGGCGGTCCATGTCCTTTTCGAAGCGCAGGTCGCGGTTGGTGAGGATGCCCTTGAGGCGGCGCTGGCCGTCGACGATGGGGATACCGCCAATCTTGTTGTCGCGCATCAGGCGCTTGGCGTCGCCGAGGGAGGCGGTTTCCTCCAGGGTAAACGGGTCCAGGATCATCCCGCTCTCCGAGCGTTTCACGCGGCGCACCAACTCGGCCTGGGCCTTGATGCTCATGTTCTTGTGGATGATGCCGATGCCGCCTTCCTGGGCCATGGCAATGGCCATATCGGCTTCCGTGACGGTATCCATGGCGGCCGAGACGAACGGCAGCTTCAGGCGGATGTTGCGGGTAAGCTGGGAGCTGGTGTCCGCGTCGCGGGGCAGTACCTCCGAATAGGCAGGTAGCAGCAGGACGTCGTCGTAGGTAAGCGCCTCGAAGGCAATTTTGGGCAGCGCGTGGGCCATGGCAATAAGATGATTAGGTTCCGCTTATTGCCAGGCAAATCTACGACGAATTTTTGGGTAAGTGGATGTTAAGGTTTGAATAACGGGGTAATTAAGGCTGTAAAGCTACAGCCCGAGTAAGGCTGCTATTGCTGCCTTCAGACCGGATACGGCAGGCAGATGCAAACCGCTATTCATAGTTTTATCCTATAATTCAGCCTTTGTTACGATTTGCCGCGCCGTATAGGATCCGTATAGGCACTGTATAGGCACCCTTTACCCATTATTACGGCAGCAACTGGAAGAAATACCAAAAGCTGTTTTCGGCTAGGTAGGTAAGAAGTTCAGCCGAAACCCATGCCCGCTGTAGAGGCGCAACCTTGCGTTTTGTCGGCCGCGCCGTTCCAAACGACTGTCGTCCAACGCCGAGACGCAAGGTTGCGTCTCTACATCGTTCGGATGACTTACCCCGGGCGTTTCTTGGTGCCGCGGGTGGCGGGGGCTTCCAGCGGGTTGTCGGGCCAATGGTGCTTGGGGTAGCGGCCCCGCAGGTCCTTGCGCACGTCGAAGTAGCCGGTGGTCCAGAAGCTGCGCAGGTCGCGGGTGACCTGCACCGGGCGGCGGGCCGGGGAGAGCAGGTGGAGCGTGAGGGGCACCCGGCCGAGGCCCACGGTGGGCGTATCGAGCAGGCCAAACACCTCCTGGAGGCGCACGGCCAGCACCGGGGCCTCGGGGTTGGAGTAGTCGAGGGTGATGCTGGAGCCGCTGGGCACGGGGCAGTGGGAGGGCGCCAGCCGGTTGAGCTCCTGCTGCTGCACCCAGCCGCCGGGCAGCCAGCTCAGCAGGGCCTCGCCCAGGGGCAGGCGGTTGACTTCGGCCAGGGTGCGCACCCCGTCCAGGTAGGGGCCCAGCCAGTCGGGCAGGGCGGCCAGCAGCGCGTCGTCCGACACGTCGGGCCACGCGTCGGGGGCCAGGTGGTGGGCAAAGGCCAGCCGCTCCCGCACCTGCTGGGCCTCATCGGACCAGGGCAGACGGGCCACGCCGCCCAGGCGCAGGCCCTCGAGCAGCGCCGCGGCCACGGCTTCGGGGCTAGGCTGGGCCAATGGGGTTTCGGAGAGCGTAACGGCCCCGAGGCGGCGGATCCGGCGGGCCACCACGCGGCCGGCGGCGGCATCCCAGCGCACTTCTTCCCGGGCCTCAATCAAGTCGGCGAAATGCTTTTCCAGCTCGTCGCGCTCGACGGGGGCGGCCAGGGCGGCCCGGGGCGCGTGGGGCGGACCATCGAGGTGGGCGACGGCAAAAAAGGTAGTGCCCTGGCTGAAATGCTCGGCCGGCAGGGCGGCCCGCTGCCCCGTGATGAGGCGCACCCGCTCGGGCGTTTCGCGTTGGGCCAGGCGGTCGGGGTAGGCCAGGGCCGCCAGCAGGCCGGCGGCATCGGGCTCCAGGGCCGTGTCGCGCACGTGGGCGCGGTTGCGCAGCACGGCGGCGGCTTCGCGCACCCGGCGCACGGCCCCGGCATCGGGCACCAGGCCCGGCAGCGGGGCCCGGCCGGTGCTGAGGGCTTCCACCCGCAGGCGCAGGTCGGGCGGGGCGGGCGTGCCGTCGGGCAGGCGCAGGATGTCGCGCTCGGTGAGCAGGGCGGCCAGGGCGCAGGCTGTAGCGCCGTGGCCCACTTCCTTGCCCCGGATAACGAGGTGGCCCAGGCGCGGCACCAGGCCCAGGCCGGCCAGGGCGCGGCCGTGGGCGGTGGGCTGGCCTTCCGGGGTCAGCGCGCCCAGGCGCACGAGCAGCTCCCGGGCCTGGGCCAGGGCGGCGGCCGGTGGCGCGTCGAGCCAACGCAGGGAAGCCGGGTCGTGGGTGCCCCAGAGGGCCAGCTCCAGGGCCAGGCCGCTGAGGTCGGCGGTTAGGATTTCGGGCGGCAGGTGGTGGGGGCGCAGGGCGTGCTCGGCCTCGGTCCAGAGGCGGTAGCAGGTGCCGGGGCCCAGGCGGCCGGCCCGGCCCCGGCGCTGGTCGGCGGCGGCCTGGCTGACGGGCACCGTGGCCAGGGTCGTCAGGCCGGTGCGGGGCTCAAACTGCGGGACGCGGGCGTAGCCGCCATCCACCACAATCTGCACGCCCTCGATGGTGAGGCTGGTTTCGGCAATGCTGGTGGCCAGCACGATCTTGCGCCGGCCCCGGGGGGCGGGGCGCAGGGCGGCATCCTGTTGCTCGGCCGGCAATTCGCCGTGCAGCACGTGAATGTCGGTGGCGGCGGAAACGGCTCCGGCCAGCTTTTCGGCCGTGCGGCGCTGATCGGCCAGGCCCGGCAGAAACACCAGTACGTCGCCCTCGGGGTGCTTGCTCAGCGCCTCGCGCACCAGGGCGGGCGTGAGGTCGGCCAGGCGCTCATTGGGCCGGCTACCGGCCGCCGCCACCCGGGCCGGCGACAAGTAGTGCGTCGAAACCGGGTGCATCAGGCCCGCGCTGCGCACCACCGGGGCTTGCAGCCAGGAGCCGAGGCGCTCGGCTTCCAGGGTGGCGCTCATAATGAGCAGGCGCAGATCGGGGCGCAGGACAGCCTGGGCATCCAGCGCCAGGGCCAGGCCCAGATCGGCTTGCAGGCTGCGTTCGTGAAACTCGTCGAAGAGCACGGCCGCCACGCCTTCTAGGGCGGGGTCGTCTTGCAGCATGCGGGTCAGAATGACCTCGGTGGCTACCTCAATGCGGGTCTGGGCCGACACCCGGCTTTCCAGCCGGACTCGGTAGCCGACGGTCTGCCCCACCGGCTCGCCCAGGATGCTGGCCATGCGGGCCGCCGCGGCCCGGGCCGCCAGCCGCCGGGGCTCCAGCACGATAATGCGGCCGGTGGGCGGCATCCAGTCGGCTTCGAGCAGGGCCAGGGGCACGACGGTGGTTTTGCCCGCGCCGGGCGGAGCCTGCAGCACGGCGCAGTTGGTGGCGGCCAGGGTAGCCAGCAGCTCGGGCAGAGCGGCGCAGATGGGAAGGTCGGGCAGGCGCAAGCGGGGAGGTGGTGAGGTGGTGAGTTTATGAAATGGTGAGGTGGTGAGTTTGATGTTCAGCTGGCGCCGCTCTGCGCATATGGCGCAACTGGAACGACAACTCACCATTTCACCACCTCACCGGAATTAATACACCGGCACCTCCGGGTCGACGCGCACCGACCAAGCGTGGATGCCGCCGCGCAGGTTTAGTAGGTTGCTCAGGCCGTAGCGGTGCTGCAAAAAGGCCAGGGCCTGGGCCGAGCGCACGCCGTGGTGGCAGATGAGCACCACGGGCCGGTCGGTGGGTACTTCCTCCCAGCGCCGGGTCAGGTCGCCCAGGGGAATGAGCGCACTGCCCGCAATCTGGCAGTATTCGTATTCCATGGGCTCCCGCACATCGAGCAGGTGCAGGGCCTGGCCTTGCTGCAGGCGGGCGTGCAGGTCTTCGGGGGTGATGTCGGGCAGCATAGGCGGGAGCAGAGCAAAATTGTGATGAGCCCGTAAAATTAGCGGGTGTGTCGTTAGCTTTGGCCGCGCCCCGGTTTGGCCGGGCCGTATTCTTCCCGGTTGTCGTCTTCTTAGCCTTCGTCGTTGCTACATTCCCTGTACGAGTTCTGGACTGCCGCCGCCGGCGGTACCCCATTGGAGTGGATTGCCGTCCTGACCGGGTTTGCCTGCGTGTGGCTGGCCGCCCGCGAGTCGATCTGGAACTTCCCGGTGGCTATGGTCAGCTGCGGCCTCTACGCGGTGGTGTATTACCGCAGCCAGCTCTACTCCGACAGCATGCTGCAGGGCTTTTTCATTTTGATCAGCGTGTATGGCTGGTACGAGTGGCTGTACGGCGGGGCCCGGCACACGGCCCTGCACGTGACGCGCACCCGCCGTTGGGAGTGGGTGGCCGTGGCGGCGGGCGTGGCCCTGTTTACCCTGGGCTTCGGCTACTATCTGCAACACAACACCGACGCCGCCCTGCCGCACTGGGACAGTTTCACGACGGCCGGCAGCATGGGCGCGCAGTACCTGCTCACGCGCAAGCGCCTGGAAAATTGGCTGATCTGGATTCTGGTCGACGCCATCTACGTGCCTATTCTGTGGTATAAGCAGCTTTACCCGACCAGCGGGCTGTATGCCGTGTACCTGGTGCTGGCCGCGTACGGCTACGTGGAGTGGCGCCGGGCCGCCCGCGCCGCGCAACTTTCCGCCCCTACGGCTGCCTGATGCTGCGCATTGCTCTCACCGGACCCGAATCGACGGGCAAGACCACGCTCAGCCGCCAGCTGGCCGCGCACTACCACACCACCTGGGCCCCGGAATACGCCCGCGAGTACCTGGAAACGCACGGTGCCGGCTACACCCTGGCCGACCTGGAACTGATTGCCCGGGGGCAGGTAGCCAACGAGGAGGAAGCCGCCGCCCGCGCTACCCGCGTGGTGTTCTGCGACACCGACCTGCTGGTTATCAAGGTCTGGGCCGAGCATGCCTTCGGTGAGTGCCCCGAGTGGGTGAAGCAGCGCATTGCCCAGCAGCACTACGATTTGGTGCTGCTGCTGGGCGTGGACATTCCCTGGGAGGCCGACCCGCTGCGGGAGCACCCCCACCACCGGCAGTATTTCTACGGCATCTACCACGCCGAGCTGAGCGGGCAGATGTCGCGCTTCGCCGAAATCAGCGGTACGCCCGAGGAGCGCCTGGCCCAGGCCTGCTTTTTCGTGGATGCGCTGCTGGCCGAAAAATATCCCGCCGAACCGCTGCCCCGGCCCATGCGGCCGTAGAACCGGGTTTGCCAACGTTAGCACCGCTTTCCTGTATGACTTATTCGCTCGAAAACGATTATTGCCGTGCCCAGGTGCACGCCCACGGGGCCGAGCTGGGCAGCTTTATCCGCAAAGACCTGCCCGAAGCCCCCGACCTGGAGTACATCTGGCCCGCCGACGCGGCCGTGTGGGGCCGGCACGCGCCGGTGCTGTTCCCGATAGTGGGCCGCCTGCCCCAGGATACGTATTTGCACCAGGGCCAGGAGTACTGCCTGCCCCAGCACGGCTTTGCCCGTGACCGGGAATTTGCGCTGGTGCACCAGACGGCGGAGGAGCTGACCTTCGAGCTGCGGGCCGACGCGGCCAGCCGGGCCGTGTACCCGTTCGAGTTTGTGCTGCGCATCGGCTACCAGCTGCGCGGGGCCACGCTCACGGTGCGCTGGCACGTGCACAACCCCGACCCGGCCGCCGAGCTGCTGTTCAGCATCGGGGCCCACCCGGCCTTCCGCTGCCCGCTGATGCGGGAGGAAAAGTTCGAGGACTATTTCTTCCACTTCGACCACCCCGTGACGCTGGAGCGCCACCTGCTGGATGGGGGCCTGCTCAACGGCCGCACCGCGCCGGTGCTGCACCAGGAAACCGAAATGCCCCTGACTTACGACCTGTTTGCCCAGGACGCGCTAGTGTTTAAGCACTTCGACTTCACCCACCTGACGCTGCGCAGCTTCGCCTCCGACCGCACCGTGCGCCTGCGCTTCGACGGGTTTCCTTACCTGGGCCTCTGGACCAAAGGGCCCGGGGCCGAGTTTGTCTGCATCGAGCCCTGGCAGGGCATTGCGGGCAGCGTGGGCAGCCCCGTCGAGCTGGCGGATAAAGAGGGAATCTTGAGCTTAGCGCCAAACCAGCACTACCGCGCCGAGTACGCCATGACCATCGGGTAGCCATGCCGGCCCGCGTCCCGTCTCAACCCGTCGACATCCGCCCGATTTCGGCCCCGGATACCTACCCGCTACGCCACCAGGTGCTGTGGCCCGCCAAGCCCTACGCCTACGTGCGGGTCGAAAACGACGCGGCGGGGGCGCATTTCGGGGCTTTCGTGCACGGGCAGCTGGTGGCCGTAATTTCGCTGTTCGTGGAAGGAAGTGAAGCCCGGTTCCGCAAGTTTGCCACCTACCCGGCTTACCAGCGCCAGGGCATTGGCTCGGCGCTGCTGGGCCGGGTGCTGGAGGTGGCGCGGCAGCGCGGGGCCCGCCGCCTGGGGTGCGACGCCCGCCAGGAGGCCAGCGGCTTCTACCAGCGCTTCGGGATGGCAGCCGAGGGCCCGGTTTTTTACAAGGGCGACATTCCGTACCAGCGCATGCGGCTGGCGCTGTAAGCTTCATCGGCTCCCGACAACCAAAAGCGGCCTTTTTGCTTTCCCGGCCCCGGTATCAGCCACGATGTACCAGGGGTGGGAAAGCAAAAAGGCCGCGGTGGCGCAGGCTCCGGGCCATAAGTGGTCAGAGCGTAAGCGTTTCCAGGGGGCGGGCCGGCGTGGTGGGGTGGCCGTAGTCGGGCTCCCAGTCGTTGATGGGCCGGGAGATGCCCGGGGGCAGGTCCAGGTCGGGCAGGCCGTCATCGAGCGGTTCGCCGCCGTCATCGTCGCCGTCGGAGTAGGGCGGCTGCTGGTAGCGGTGGCGCGGGGCCACGATGAAGTAGGCCAGGATGGCGAATACCACGAGAGTGTAGACGAGGCTGATCATGGCGGGAGAAAGAAAGCTAGAGGCGACGGGAAAAGCAGAGCAGGGCCGACGGGACGTGAAAAGCTAACGGAGCGTACCGGGTTGTTGTTTTCGGATGCCGTAATTTTTCGCCTACACCCGGCGGCTAGCCTAATATACTTGATTTCCAGGCCAAAGTAAAGTCCGGCCACATCTGATTTGGAACTCCCCGCCGGGCGCTCTAGCTTTGCAGCATAGTTTTAGGGGTGCCCTACCAGCGGCTTGCTGCCGTGGGGCTGAGATCATACCCATTGAACCTGCCCGGGTAATGCCGGCGAAGGGAACAAACGATCCGCGAGCGTGAAAACCCGTTGTGCCGACCCCTGGCGCAGGGCCCGTTCCATTTTTTCTTTTTTTCATCCTTGAAAAATGTATTGGTTTTGGGCAGCGCCGCACTGGTGCTTCCCTTGCTTGCGCCCACCGCGGCGCTGGCTCAAGGCCCCGTGGCCGGCACCGTAACGGACACCCGCTCGGGGGCCGTGCTGCCCGGCGCCACGGTGCTGCTCGATGGCGCCGTGGTAGGCGCTACCGATGCCGCCGGCCGCTTTGCCGTGCCGGCCGTGCCGGCCGGCGCGCACGAGCTGCGCATCACTTTCCTGGGCTACGAGGCCCTCTCGCAGGCCGTGCAGGGCCAAACTGCCGAGCAGCAGCTGGCCCTGGGGCTCCGGCCCGGCGGCGCGGTGCTTACCGGCGAAGCCCTGGTAACGGCCAGCCGCGCCAACGAGCGCACGGCCACGGCCTACACCAACCTGGGCAAGCAGGACCTGGCCAAGCGCAACTTCGGCCAGGACATTCCCTACCTGCTCGACCAGACGCCCTCGGTGGTCGTCACCTCGGATGCCGGGGCGGGCGTGGGCTACACCGACATCCGGGTGCGGGGCACCAGCAACACGGGCATCAACATGACCATCAACGGGGTGCCGCTGAACGACGCCGAGTCGCACGGCTCGTTTCTGGTGAATCTGCCCGACCTGGCTTCGTCGGTGAGCAGCCTGCAGGTGCAGCGCGGGGTGGGCACCAGCCAGAACGGCGGGGCGGCCTTCGGGGCCAGCATCAACATCTCCACCTTCGAGAACCGCACCGAGGCCTACGCCGAAACCCAGAACACCTTCGGCTCCTTCAACACCTGGAAAAACAACGTGTCGTTTGGCACGGGGCTGCTGGGCGGCCACTTTCTGGTCGATGGGCGGTTGTCGCGCATCGTGTCGGAGGGCTACATGAACCGGGCGGCGTCGGATCTGAAGTCGTACTACCTCTCGGCCGGCTACCAGAGCAAAAACACGCTGCTCAAGTTCATCACCTTCTCGGGCCGCGAGAAAACCTACCAGTCGTGGAACGGGGTGCCCGAGCCCATCCTGACCGGCGACCGGAAGCTGCTCCAGCTGTTTGTCGACAACGGCGAGCTGACCGAGGAGGCGGCCGCGCGCGGCTTGCAGGAAGGCCGGCGCTTCAGCTACTACACCTACGACAACCAGACCGACAACTACCAGCAGAACCACTACCAGCTGCACCTTTCGCAGGCCCTGGGCACCGACTGGAGCCTGGGCGCGGCCCTGCACCTGACGCGGGGCTTTGGCTACTACGAAAGCTACCGGGCCGACCGGAAGCTGGACAACTACAGCCTCGACAACGTGGTTATCGGCACGCAAACCATCAAGCGCACCAACCTGATTGACCAGAAGTGGCTGGATAACTACTTCTACGGCGGCACCTTCGCCCTGAACTACCAGCCCCGGGCCAACGACAAGCTGCAAGCCACGCTGGGCGGGGCCTGGAACCAGTTCAAAAACGACCACTACGGCGAGGTTATCTGGGCCCAGTATGCTTCCAACGGCGGCATCCGGCACCGCTACTACTTCAACGACGCCACCAAAACCGACTACAACGCCTACGCCCGCGCCACCTACCAGGTGCTGCCCCAGCTGGGCGTCTACGCCGACGTGCAGGTGCGCCACATCGACTACGCCATTGATGGGGTAGAGTCGAAGCCGGGGGCGGCGGGTGCCGTGCGCGGCAACGTGGACGTGACGACCCGGGCCCGCTACACCTTCTTCAACCCTAAGGCCGGCGCCACCTTTGCCCTGGGCGAAGGCCAGCAGCTCTACGCCAGCTTCGCCGTGGCCCAGCGCGAGCCGGTGCGCTCCGACTTCGTGGACCCCGCCGCCGGCGCCGACCCGGTGAAGGCCGAGCGCCTGCACGATCTGGAGGCCGGCTACCGCATTTCGCGGCCCGAGGCCAGCGTGCTGGGGCCGCACACCGCCCTGCGCTTCGAGGCCAACTATTTCTACATGAACTACCGCAACCAGCTGGTGGCCACCGGCCGGGTAAACGACGTGGGCACGGCCCTGCGCACCAACGTGGCCCGCAGCTACCGCACCGGCATCGAGCTGACGGGCTTTGCCTCGGCCAACGACCTGATCAGCCTGAGCAGCACCCTGACGCTGAGCCGCAACCGGATTTTGAACTTCCGCGAAACGGTGTACGACGCGAACTACGAGCCCGTAACGGCTTCGGAAGGGCGTAACTCCACTATTTCCTACTCGCCCTCGGTGGTTTCGGCCCACACCCTGGAAGGCCAGCCGCTGAAAGGCCTGCGTGTGGCGCTGCTCTACAAAACCGTGGGCCAGCAGTACCTCGACAACACGGCCAGCGCCACCAAGCGCCTGGATGCCTACCAGGTGCTCGATCTGCGCCTGCGCTACACCATCCGGCCCACGTTCGTGAAGGAAATCGAGCTGGGCCTGCTGGTCAACAACGTGCTGAACCGCGAGTACGAAGCCAACGGCTACACCTACGGCTACCCCAACGGCGACGGGCAGCAGCAGACGTTCACCTACTACTTCCCCCAGGCCAAGCGCAATTTCCTGGCCTCGGTGGGCGTGAAGTTTTAAGGTGCTAATACTTAATGTGGGGAATGTGAGGAATGTGGGAAATGTGGGAAATGTGGGAAATGTGGAGAATGTGCGAATGTGTCATTGTGAGGCGCGAAGCACCCGAAGAACAGCGTAGCTAATCTGTCCTCTGCTAGTGACTAATGACCTTTTACCAGAAAGCCCCTTACGCCACGCGGTAGTAAGGGGCTTTTCACATTAGAAGGCTCACCACCTTTCAGGGGACGGATTGACGCCGCTTGAGGCGCGGAATGGATTACGCCTCGCAGTAGACATTACTCACATTTCGCACATTAGCACATTCCCCACATTCCCCACATTAAAAATTAGCACTTCAGCACATTCCCCACATCAGCACATTAAATAATGAGCCGCACGCCGCCCAGCTCGGAAATGTGGTAAGGGAACTGGTTGCCGGGGGAGCCGATAAACATAAAGTTCTTGGGAATATTCCACTTCGCCGACAGCTCCTCAATCAGCTTGGGGCCGAAATGGCCTTCCATCGTCACGAAATCCACCTCAATCTGCTCGTAGGCGCGGTCCAGCACCCGGATGTCGGTCAGCAGCTCCTGCGGAAACTTTTCCCCGGGCTTGAGCAGCGTCACGATTTTGAGGCGGTTGGTAAACTCGTTTTCGACCACGTAGGCCATGACTTTGTTGAGGTTCGAGACGTTGTCGCCCTTGGTGAAAAAGACGAACTCCTGCTTGTGCAGCTCCCGCAGCTGCCGGCGCACGAACAGCCGCCCCAGGCGCGAAAACCGCGGCGAGTGCTCGGCAAACGAGTTGACGGCCGCCAGCCCCAGGTTCAGAATGGCCGTGCGGTTGAGCATGATGTACACCAGGGCCATCGTCGGCAGGAAGTACTGCAGGAACACAATCAGGTAGTCGGGGTGAATCTTGATGTTGCCGTAGAGGGCCAGCAAGATGCCGATGAAAGCCAGCAGCACGGTGAAAATGCCCGCGTAGACCGGCCGGGGCAGCTGGGGCCGCTTGCTCTTGAGCAGGAAGTTGCCCAGGGCGAAAAACGCCATAACCGACAAAAACGAAATGGTGTACACCCCCGACAGCGGCCCGAGCTGCCCGCCCGTAATAAGCAGCACCGACACGCAGAGCAGGAAAAAGGTCAGCAGAATCAGGTAGTTGCTGCCGGCCTTGTTTTCCCGCAGGAAGAACTGGGGCAGAATCCGGTCCAGGGTCATGCGCTTCATCAGCCCGCTCACGCCCACGAACGAGGTTAGCACGGCCCCGCTGAGCACGGCCACGGCATCCACCGAAATCAACATGCCCAGCCACCGGCCGCCGGTGGTGGTGCCCAGGTGGGAAAGCAGGGTTTCGGTATGTTCGCCCACCTGCGTCATGGGCAGCACGGCAATGGCCAGAAAGGCAATGACGGGGTTGAAGAAGCTGACCACCACCCACATGTTGCGCAGGGTTTTGGCAAACACGCCCCGGGCCTGCTCCTCCACGAAGTTGGCCGAGCTTTCGAAGCCCGAAATGCCCAGCATGGCCGCGCTGAAGCCGAAAAACAGGGCCGTAACGATGCTGCCGCCCCGCACCGGCAGCTGAAAGTTGAGGTGCAGGTTGTCGAGCCCGTTGGTGGCCAAATACCAGACGGCACTGCCCACCAGCAGCGTGAGCGAGGCCAGGTGCACCAGAAAAATGGCCACCGCCACCTTCGCCGACTCCGAAATGCCCAGGATGGTAAGCACCAGAAACAAGCCCAGCAGCCCCAGCGTGGCCCCGATAATGGGCAGCCCGTGCCAGAGCGTGTGCAGGTAGTGCATGGCCTCGGAAGCCGAAATAACGGCCGTGGCCATGTACGACAGGATGGTCAGGCAGGCCGCCAGGGCGGCGTTACGCTTACTGGTCGTGTTCAGCAGCACGTTGTAGGCCCCGCCGTTCAGGGGCAGGGCGCCCACTACTTCGCCGTAAATCGAGCGGAACAGGTACAGCACGGCCCCCACGATGAGCAGGGCAATCCAGGCGTACTGCCCGGCGTAGGCAATAGCCAGGGCCGACACGTACAGGCACGAGGAGGAAATGTCGTTGCCGCAGATGGCCGTGGCTTCCAGCTCGTTTAGTTTCTTTTCGTGACTCATATGGCGGAACGGGTGGGAAAGAGCGGCAGGGTGGTGGACCCTCTACGGCAAAATGCGCCTTTTTGAATATAAAAACCGCAAAAACTGTCGGGTGCTCCGGCTGGCTGGGCCGCTGGCCGAAACCGGGCCGCCGCCTCATTCCGGTCGAACCAACCCCGCGAACCGCCTGTTCTGCATTCTGAAACTTCTATCTTTGAGGCTGATTCCCACCCAACCCCCAGCTATGTCATCCCAATCCGACGTCCTCTCGCCCAAGGCTAAAGCCGAGCAGCACCGTGGCTCTTTGAACGCCGCCGGCTTCACCGACTATTACGACATCGACGGCCTGCTGACCGAAGAGCACAAGCTCATCCGCCAGAGCATCCGCGACTTTGTCAAAAAGGAAATCAGCCCCTCTATCGAAAAGTGGGCCCAGGACAATCATTTCCCCTCCGAAATCGTCAAGAAGTTCGGCGACGTGGGCGCGTTTGGTCCGACCATCCCTACCGAGTACGGCGGCGGCGGCCTCGACTACATCAGCTACGGCCTGATTATGCAGGAAATTGAGCGCGGCGACTCCGGCATGCGCTCCACGGCCTCGGTGCAGGGCTCCCTGGTGATGTACCCCATCTACGCCTACGGCTCGGAAGAGCAGCGCAAGAAATACCTGCCCAAGCTCGCCTCGGGCGAGTGGCTCGGCTGCTTCGGCCTCACCGAGCCCGACCACGGCTCGAACCCCGGCGGCATGGTGACCAAGATTGAGGACAAAGGCGACTACTACCTGCTCAACGGCGCCAAGCTCTGGATTTCGAACTCGCCCGAGTGCCAGGTGGCCGTGGTGTGGGCCAAAAACGAGCAGGGTCGCATCAAGGGCCTCATCGTGGAGCGCGGCATGGAAGGCTTCACCACCCCCGAAATTCACAACAAGTGGAGCCTGCGCGCCTCCTGCACCGGCGAGCTGGTGTTCGACAACGTGAAGGTGCCCAAGGAAAACCTGCTGCCCAACGTGGAAGGCCTGCGCGGCCCCCTCGGCTGCCTCGATTCGGCTCGCTACGGCATTGCCTGGGGCGCCATCGGCGTGGCCATCGACTGCTACGAGTCGGCCCTGAAGTACTCGCTGGAGCGGGAGCAGTTCGGCAAGCCGATTGCCGCCTTCCAGCTTCAGCAGAAAAAGCTGGCCGAAATGATTACCGAAATCACCAAGGCCCAGCTGATGGTGTGGCGCCTGGGCATGCTCAAGAATGAGGGCAAAGCCACCAGCGCCCAGATCAGCATGGCCAAGCGCAACTCCGTGGACATGGCCCTGCACGTAGCCCGCGAAGCCCGCCAGATTCACGGCGGCATGGGCATCACCGGCGAGTACCCCATCATGCGCCACATGATGAACCTGGAGTCGGTCATCACCTACGAAGGCACCCACGACATCCACCTGCTCATCACCGGCGCCGACATCACCGGGATTCAGGCGTTTAAGTAAAATGTTCTGACTAGTCTAAAAGGCCGTTTCAGCACCTGAAACGGCCTTTTTTATATGTGTTTCTCCATGTTTGCCTGCTCAATTTCTTTGTCAAGTCTGGTGAAGATTCTTTCTCATTACTATAGTTGTACCCCATGAGCAGATCATGTGAGTTGCGGCCAATTTCGGAAGCAGAGGCTCAAGAGTTCCTACGATGCCCGGAAAAGCTGGTTCAGGTGGAAGAAGACCGATATGAGCAAAGTAGAGTAGCCGATTCGGCATTGGATAGCGCTGATTCGCAAAGCGGCTTTTACGACTGGAGAGTGTTGGTCATACTCGTTTCCTGCAGTCACACCGCATGGCATGTCGTTGTGGAGGAAGGAGAAAAGGTTGGGGAAGATGATTATCTGCTGGGATATCCGGACCGGATACTTAGGGCCCCGCAGGTTAGGAACCTTAGCACCGCGCTAGCCAGCGCGCTGGCAGAAATGCCTGAAAACCCCGCCGCTGCATCCGACGAACTTCTACCTCAAACTCCCGCCGGCTGGGAGTTGCTTGAGGAAGACGATTACCTACCCTTTACCGGGGAAGGAGGATTTAGACGTGCACCCGTAGAAGAAGCATCAACTGACCTGACCGAGCGGAAAATGCAAGAAGAATTGCAGCGCTTTATCCAAAAAGCAGCCGCCGCTAACCAAGCTTTGCTGATTCTAGGTTAACCCCCGGAGTCACGCAAGAGCCCAAAACAAAAAGCCGCCCCGGAACCCCGGAGCGGCTTTTTGTTTTCTGCAAACCCCGCTTCTCAGCGCCGCTCCAGCAGATACGTAGCCGTACTCACCACGTCGGGGCCCAGCAGGGGGTGCTGCAGATCCGGCGTACTGGTTTCGGTTTGCTGCATTTCTACTACCTGCCAGCCTAGGCCGCGCAGCTCGTTGAGCTTCACCAGCAGCTGGGCCTGGTACTTATACTCGCCCTTAGTCTTGGTCAGCAGCTTCTCCTGGGTGACTTCTCCGGTGGGCGAAATCATGACCAGCGTGGGTTTGCCCGCGCTACTGTACAGCGAGAGCTGCATGTATTCGGGAGTGGCGGCAGCTTTGGGATAAAACGCCCACGAGCCTAGGGCGGCCAGCAGCAGCCCTGCCAGGAGCAGAATGTTTTTCATGCGGTAAGACGTAAAGGTGAGGGAGCAAATAGGGGCGAAGCGGAACTACAGTAGCTCAGTGAGGCTCCGAACTTCGGCATCGGCACGGCTAAGGTCAGGATGCTCATTTCCGAAATGGTCCCGCACCCGCTCACAATACGCCTGCAAATCGGCCGGGCCGGTGGTGTTGACCAGATCCAGCTGCTCCTGGTCGTAGGTCGACAGGAAGGGCCGTGGCGGATCGGGTTTCAGAATCCGGGAGGCTACCCAGTCGGCCCAGGTGCCTTCGGGCGTCAGCTCGACGAGCAGGGCCAGCAGCGTAACCTGGGCGGCCTGGTACAGTACCAGGGCTTCCGCTTCGGAAAGATTGAATTCCGTGGCGGGCGGCAGGTCAATCAGGCGCTGAAACAGGGGCAGCCGGATACTGGCCTGCGTAAAGCTCAGCCGGGCGAGGCCGTGAACAAGGGCGTGGTCGGAAATCAGCGGGAGGTGGTCAATCAGGCTGACCGCCAGCAGGAGCAGCTGGGCCAGGTCGGGCGAAACCGACCCGAAGGGCGTCAGCGCGGAGGTATCGGGGGCGTTGTAGGGTCCGATGCCGGCGCGGACGGTAGTGCCAAGGCGGGCAAACAAGCCCTGCAGGGCCAGCTGCTGCAAGTGCAGCTCTTCCCGCAGCGTGTCGTTGTTGGCTGTCACGCGCCGGATTATATGCAGCGCGGCCTCCAGGCACTGGCGGCTATTGCGGTACTTCACCTCCAGGGCCGCCAGCTGCGCCTCGGGGTCGTCATCGGCTTGAAAAGCGGAAGTTATCGTCGCCCAGATGTCCGGGCATTCCAGGGCCAGGCGGGCCACTGCCACGTAGCGGTGCATGGCCGGCAGGTCGGTGCGCAGCTCCTGTAGCAGCTCGGGAATCTGGCGCACGGCCCGGCAGCGGGCCTGCTCTTCCTGGGTAAAGCCAAATTCCGTGGCCAGAACCCGGGGCAGCGGGTCGTGGGCATTCAGCACGAGCAGGGAGGTGGCCACGTGGGCCAGGCTCAGGCCTAGCGGCACTGCCTCCGCCAGAAAAGCAGTGTCCGTGGGGAGTCCGTCGTCGGAAAATATAGCATCCATATCTATCTATAAGGTAAGGAAGCAATATAGGTATCTTAGTTCATCTTAAATCGTCGAAGGCGTATTGGGCCCCGCTCCAGAACTCGTCCAGGGCCATGAGGCGGGGCTTGAAAAAGGAAATCAGCTGGGGCCAGTCGTCCCGGTTGAACATGTTTACCGGCCGCAGCTCCCGGTAGATGCGGCTCACTACCTGCCCGTTCTCGTCCTGGAAGTGCGGCTCCCAGGTCCAGACCTCGCCCAGGCTTTCCTCCAGCATCCGGCGCAGCTCCGCGAACTGCTGGAAAAACAGCTCCCGGATATCCTCGTCGGGGTGGGTGAGGTCGATGCTGATGCTGGCCTGGCGCACGTCGGCCCGCAGGCGGAAGTAGACGTGCTTGAGGCCGGTTTTGTAGTTAATCCAGTTGGTGGGCACGCCCTCGGCCGAGGGCACCGGGGCCATATACTGCCCAAACGTGGTCCAGAAGGCCTGGCGCAGCTGGGCCGCTTCGGTTTTGCTGTACATAGGAGAGAAGAGAACTATCAGCGCAGGGTGGCCAGCACCCAGTCTTCCCCGGTGCGGGTCAGGAAATAATAGTGCCGCCCGCCGCTCCGCTCGCCCGCCACCAGCTGGGTTGCTTCCAACTGGGGCAGGGCCTTGTAGAGCGTCAGGCGGGCCGTGCCGGTGGCGTCGGCCAGCGCCTGCAGGTTCAGGCGCGGGGCGGCCATCAGGGCGTAGCACACCTGGGCAAAGGTGCGGGCCCGGCGCGGGTCGAGGTAGGGGAACAGGGCCGGCAGGTTGGCCGCCAGGCAGGCTTCGATGCCCGCCTGCCCGGGTCCGTAGTCGGGGCGCGGCGGGGGCTGGTCGCGGGTGGCGACGCGGTGGGCGAAGCGCGCCACAACAGCGTCTTCGGGCCCGGGGGTAGGGTTTTCGGGCATACGTCAGTAGGGTATCAGGCTACGCGGGCCCGCCGTCGGCCGGCCCCGGCAGGATGGGGCACGGTCCGCCCGGTAGGGGAGCGGGGCTTCAATGTATCAAAAATTAGCTTCGGTAGATAGAAAGGAGGCTCCGGTGCATAGAATAACTTTCTCCGTGCATATAAAAATGGATTCCGTGCATCGAAACTTGGCTCCGATGAATATAAGTGCTGTTTCGATGCATATAAGTAATGCGCCGATGAATATAAAAATGGCTTAGGTGCATAGAAATATGCTTCCAGTGCATAGAAAACTGACTTCGGTGCATCGGAATGTAGCTTCGATAGATGGAAGTGCCGGTTGCACGTATCGAAACCGGCCGGGCGGGTATCGGAAAGGCGGGCGGGTACCGGCAAAACGGCGGCGGGCCAACCGATTACGGCCGGGCCGCTGAAAACCTTGCGCGACTCTCGTAACTTGGGGCCCATGACGACTGCTCCCGCTTCTTCTCCCCAAGGCCTGATTTTGCTGGAATGCCTGGTGGCCGGCACTACGCACCGCGAAAACCTGAAAAAACACGAGCCCCGGCTTTACGTGGGTCAGGAGCTGCAATTGCAGCGCGAGGCCGACAGCAAGTACGACGACTGGGCCGTGAAAGTGCTGACCACAGTGGCCGACGGCAGCATCTGGCTGGGCTACCTGCCCGAGGTGCGCAACGAAACCGTAGCCCGCCTGCTCGACGCCGGCTACCAGCCCACTGCCCGCCTCGTGCACAAAGCCTGGGAAGAAGACTGGCTCTACCTGGAAATAGAGGTGCTGCTGCCCGCCGGCAGCCTGAAATAACCCCGTCGTGCGCTGTAGAGCCGCCTACTTGCGTCTCGTCGTTGAACGACTCGCGCCAGGACCCGGCCCGGCTATTGTTCAACGAGGAGACGCAAGATGTTGCGTCTCTACAGCGTGGGCACCCACTTGGAAACTGCTCTACTGGTTGTCGTTCAACGACGAGACGCAAGATGTTGCGTCTCTACAGCAGGTCGGTGAGGTCGGCTATTTCCTGGCGGGCGCGCTCTATTTCGGGCTCCTCGGCGAAGTTGGCCTGCACCCATTCCGTGAAGCCGCTCACCATCTCGCCCACGGCCTGCCGGCTGCTCATGGGCGCTTTGGCTTCGGGCGTGGCCGGCTCCTCGGCCGGGCCCGACATGAAGTCTTCCAGCCCCAGGGAGGCCAGCACGTCGGAGACGAACACCAGCCCGCACACCTGCATGGCCTGGTAGATCTGCACCAGCTCGGGCATGCTCAGGGCCAGCTGCTCGCCGGCCTGCAACGCGCCCAACCGCTCCGACAGGGCCTCCAGCTGCAAGGGCTGCAAGGCCGGAATCTGCCGCACGGCCAGCACGAAGGGGATTTCCGTGTCGTCGGGCAGGCTGTGCACCAGCAGCACGGCCAGGCGCACCATCTGTAGCTGCGGGTCGTTGAAGCGCACCGTGGCCACCGGGGGCAGGGGCTCGGGGGCGGCGGCGGTGGCCGTCGCGCTGTGCGCGTAAAAGGCGGCCTCGATTTGCAGGCGGTGCTGGCCCAGGCGGCCGGCCACGGCCCGGTCGGTTTCGGCCAGGTGCTGCTCCACCGACGCCAGGAAGGCCTCGCTCAGCTCGGTGCAGTACACCTTAATGGCTTCAATCTGCTCTTCCGACACGAACATCTGCTGGCGCACAAACCGCAGCACCGGCTCGGCCAGGGACGTGTCGAGGCCCAGGCGACCCAGCAGCAGCAAGTCGTAGACGTGGCCGGGCTGGGTGTGCAGGGCGGCCAGCAGCTGCTCCTGGCTCAGAATGGCGTTCAGCTCGCCGACCGTGGCGGCGTTTATCGGCGTGAGCAGGGCCAGCTGCTGCACCAGCGCCGAATCGGGGCGGCTGAAGAGCTCGGCGCACACCATGCCGTGCAGGGAAAGGCAGTGGGCCAGCTGGTCGTAGAAGTCGGCGGGCAGCTGTGCCAGCCAGGCGTCGGAAAGGGTAAAATTCATCGTCACGGCAAATAAGGCCGCAAAGAAGAGAAGAAAGCCTTGTTTCCAGGCAACTACCGGCTGGAAATACCCTGATTGCTAATGTGGCTAGTAGAAATGGCGGGAGTAATGCTGCTTTTTACTAAAAAGCGGGAGCATTTTCCCCTCCGAAAGCGTTACCTTTATTCAACGTACTACCTGAATATAGCCCCGCTATGCGCGAACCATTCATGACCGGTGGCACTGACCACATGGACTCCGGCGAAAAAGAGATTGACAAGGCCCTGCGCCCGCTCAGCTTCGCCGACTTTACCGGGCAGGCCAAAGTGGTCGACAACCTGCAGATCTTCGTGGGCGCCGCCAAGCAGCGCGGCGAGGCCCTCGACCACGTGCTGCTGCACGGCCCGCCCGGCCTGGGCAAAACCACGTTGTCGCATATCATTGCCAACGAGCTGGGGGCCGGCATCAAGATGACCTCGGGCCCGGTGCTGGATAAGCCCTCGGACCTGGCCGGCCTGCTCACCAACCTGGACCCGCACGACGTGCTGTTCATCGACGAGATTCACCGGCTGAACCCCGTGGTGGAGGAGTACCTGTACTCGGCCATGGAAGACTACCGCATCGACATCCTGCTCGACTCGGGCCCGAATGCCCGCTCGGTGCAGATTTCGCTGAGCCCGTTTACCCTCATCGGGGCCACCACCCGTTCGGGTATGCTGACCTCGCCGCTGCGGGCCCGCTTCGGCATCAGCTCCCGCCTGGAGTACTACGACGCCAAGCTGCTGACCGACATCGTGATGCGCTCGGCCGAAATCCTGGCTACGCCGATTCACGAGGACGCGGCCTTCGAAATTGCCCGCCGCTCGCGCGGTACCCCGCGGATTGCCAACAACCTGCTGCGCCGCACCCGCGACTTCGCCCAGATCAAAGGCACCGGCACCATTACCGTCGACATTGCCCAGTTTGCCCTCAACGCCCTCGACGTGGACGCCCGCGGCCTTGACGACATGGACAAGCGCATCCTGAACACCATTATCGACAAGTTCAAGGGTGGCCCCGTGGGCATCAGCACCATTGCCACGGCCTGCGGCGAAGAAGCCGAAACCATTGAGGAAGTGTACGAGCCCTTCCTGATTCAGGAAGGCTACATCAAGCGCACCTCGCGGGGCCGCGAAGCCACTGAGGCGGCCTACAGGCACCTGGGCAAGCTCATGCCCCAGCACCTGCGCGGCAACTCGCCCGGGGATTTGTTCGGGGCACCGGCGGAGGAGTAGGCGCGGTTTGATTTTGCTAAGCGGCGGGAAGTCTTGTAATGAGAGGCTTTTCGCCGCTTTTGCTATGCTAAAGAGGGGCGTAATATCTTGTGTTCTTTTTCAGAAACTAAAGACTGTGAGACTATGAAAACAGTGCTCTTAGCTATTGTCCTTATCTGTTTTGCTCAACAAGTGGAGGCTTGCAGCTGTGGCCCTGTTTCCAGGATAAAGCAGAAAGACTTAGTTAATGCGGAGCTAATTTTCATTGGTAAGCTGGTCAGAATAGATAGTTTGGACTTATCAGACAGACGATTAGTATTCGAAGTAATAAGTGCTATTAAAACTAATGGTGCCAAGCAATTAAGCGTAGTAACGGGGTATGGGAATGGAGACTGTGGATTGGATGTTGAGCTTGGGCAGGAGTGGTACATTTTTGCTGAACCCCGCGAAGGAAATGCGCGAGCTATGATGTGCGGCCGTAGTTTTTTGATGAGCCAGACTACAGCTTTAGTAGGTAGTTATACTGGGTATGATGACGCAGCAATGGAAGCCTATTCGGCTCAGATTAGAAGAGTTGCGCTAGAAATAAGGTACGCTAAGAAACATCTGCCCAAATAAATCTTACTTAAAATTTGACACTTAATCCAATGCTTCCTACCGCTCAGTACACTGCTTTCATCAAGCGCCGCGCGGCGGAGCTGGGCTTTATGTACTGCGGGATTTCTAGGGCGGAGTTTCTGGAAGAGGAAGCGCCCCGGCTGGAAAACTGGCTCAACCAGCAGATGAACGGCAAGATGGCCTACATGGCCAACCACTTCGACAAGCGCCTCGACCCGCGCCTGCTCGTGGACGGGGCCAAGTCGGTCATTTCCCTGCTGTTGAACTACTACCCCGCCCCCGAAGACCAGCAGCCCGACGACACGCTCAAAATCAGCAAGTACGCCTACGGCCGCGACTACCACTTCGTCATCAAGGACAAGCTCAAGACGCTGCTGGCCGATATGCAGCAGGAAATAGGGGAGGTGGGCGGCCGGGTATTCGTCGATTCGGCCCCGGTGATGGACAAGGTGTGGGCCAAGAAAAGCGGCCTGGGCTGGGTGGGCAAAAACTCCAACCTGATAACGCCCGGCGTGGGTAGCTTCTACTTCATTGCCGAGCTCATCGTGGATCTGGAGCTGGACTACGACGGGCCCATTAAGGACTACTGCGGCACTTGCACCAAGTGCGTGGACGCCTGCCCCACCGACGCCATTACCAACCCCTACGTGGTGGATGGCAGCAAGTGCATCAGCTACTTTACCATCGAGCTCAAGGACCAGATTCCGACGGAAATGGCGGGCAAGTTTGGCAACTGGATGTTCGGCTGCGATATCTGCCAGGACGTGTGCCCCTGGAACCGCTTCGCCAGGCCCCATCAGGAGCCGCAGTTCCGGCCCCACGCCCAGCTGCCCCACCTCAAGGCCAACGACTGGCAGGAAATCACCCACGAGCTGTTCGCGGAGCTGTTCCGGCAGTCGGCGGTGAAGCGCACGGGCTACGAGGGCCTGAAACGAAACATCCGGTTCGTGACAAACGAACCGGATGCTATAGGTAATACGGAAGAATAAAGAGCGGCTAGGCGGCTGAGGCAAAAACGCGGTTCAGGATGCCCCGGTAGATTTTGACGAACTGTTGATAGCACCAGGCTTTCAACTCGGCTAACTCCGTCGGGACGAGCATGCGGAAACCTTTGCGCAGCTCTTTCTCAAAAAGAATTTTGTCGAAGCTGACTTTTAGCAGGATGGTTTTAACGTATTCCAGCATCGGTCAAGGTTGTTTTGGGTAGGTTGGGTGGGTTGGTAGGTCAAAGGGCAGAACTGTATACGAGAGCCGCTGAAAAAGCTGCGGCTGGGAACCTGATCTGGGGCAACTTTATTGAAAGATACAAGAATAAATCTTGATAGTACAAGCTGATCAATGCTTTTTAACCTAGTCTTAATACAAAAAGGGCCGAGCAACTCAAGTTGCTCGGCCCTTTGCACGGGTAAGGCGCAGTTCGCCGCCTAGGCGTAGATAAACAGGTTGGCAATGCTGGTAGCCGTGGCAGCCGTCATCGGCTCGTCGAAGGCTTCCTTGATGCTTTGCACGGCCTTCTCCGGCGTGGTCGTGACGACCGTGGCGCTGGTGGCGGGGAAGTAGGTAATGTCGGTGGTGGTAATGATGGCCTGCTTTTCGGCGTCTTCGCCGGCGTACACGGCGGCCGTGGCCGTCGTCGTAATTACCTCGTCGAGGGGGCTCACCCAGTAGCGCACGTTGGCATTGAGGGCGCGGCGCATGCCCCGGATGTGGGCCGCGTGCCGGGCCTCTACGGCGTGGATGCGCAGGGCGCCTTCCAGCAGCTCGTCGTCGCTCATCAGGTTTTCAACCTGGCCTTTGTAGGCCCGCACGCCGGTGTCTTCCAGGAGTTGGGCTACTTTCAGGAACGTGGGAAAGTCGCTGAAGACGGTCGGGAACAGCGGCGTCTGGGTGCCGTTCTTGCTGCCCGTGAAATCGAACTTCGGCTTGTCGGGCACAGCCACGCCCGACGATTTCAGCGCGTTTTGCAGGTACGTTACGTGGTCCTGCTCGTGCTTGGCAATGGCCTGAATAACGCTTTTGGTCGAGCCCGGAAACACCATTGACGAGGCCAGGGCCCGGGTGTAGAACTCACTTTCCAGGTATTCCAGCGTCAGGGCCAGGGTGAAGGTGTCGAGCACGGTAGACGACCGTTTGGCGTAGGCGTTGGTCAGCACGCCGCCCAGGGCCAGGGGCACGGCCGCCGCTACGGCCTGGCGGCCTTTCTGGCCCAGGCTGGTCAGCACGCCCCGGCGGCCACTGACACGCGCGAAGGAAGCGGGTTCAACGGCGGCCAGATCGGCGAGTAATTTCAGAATATGCATGGCAAGTACGTGTCAGGGAAAAGGCCCGCCTAAGCGGTTGGCAGCGAGGAAACGTCGACGGTGTAGGGCAGGAAGAAGCTGGCGGCCGCCGTTACTACCTGCTTAGGCGTGAGCACCGCGCCCAAGCCAGCCGCCGCGCCGCTGGCTTCTACCACGTCGGCGAAGGGGTCGAGGCCGAGCAGGTCGTGAATCAGGGCCGCGTGCCGGGCTTCTACCGAGGCAATCTTGCCCAATAGGTTCAGCGTGTTTTTGGTGGCAATGAGCTTGCCGGCCCCGTTATAAGCAGCCACGCCTAGGTCTTCGAGCGTGCGAGCCGCGCCCAACACCCCTTCGCGCGTGCTAAACGTCACGGAGCTGAAGTTGAACTCGAAGGCCCCGATGCCGTTGGAGCCCAGCAGCTGCTTAAAGAATTCGCGGTGAATTACTTCGTGGTCCCGCAGGTCGGTGAAGGCGGCCAGCTCGGTGGCGCTCAGAAAGGCCGGCTTGGCATCAACTACTTTCTGGTAGAAGGCGGCCTCCAGCTGCTCGAGCAGGTACACATAGTTGAGCAGGCCGTTCTCCCCGCTGCCAATGCTGATGACGGTGCCCGGGTCGG
Source organism: Hymenobacter aquaticus (assembly GCF_004765605.1). Classification (NCBI taxonomy): domain Bacteria; kingdom Pseudomonadati; phylum Bacteroidota; class Cytophagia; order Cytophagales; family Hymenobacteraceae; genus Hymenobacter; species Hymenobacter aquaticus. The sequence continues at coordinate 1,102,735 of NZ_SRLC01000002.1, forward strand.
TCGGCTTTATCTCGGAATCGTCGCCGCAGCCGGCCAGTACCAGGGTGGAAGCCGCTACGGTAGCGCCGGCCACCCGGAAGAAGGAACGGCGCCGCATGGTACGGGCCAGAAAGGAAGAAGAAAAACCAGACTCAGACATTAGCTAAAAATACGCCAGCGGAAAGAATACAGCCACTTCGGCGGAAAGCAGCTGGAACAAAGGTACTCCGATAAACCCGGATGCGCCAAGCAGAGGAGTCGGGGCAGGGTTGAAAAGTTGCGTGGCCCGGGACAGGCAACCCGCAAAAACAAAAAGCGGCTGACTTCGCAGGGAAGTCAGCCGCTTGGCTTGCACAGAAAGTGCGAAGAGGTCGGAAATGGATTAGATTACCAGACCACCGGCGCGGGACGAAGCCAGTACTTCATCCTTGGTCAGAATTTCGTCGAACGCAGCGGCAGCATCCGTGGCGCTGTAGGGCGTGGGCAGCTGCTTGGTCAGGTCGTAGCCGGCCTGCGTAACGTTGCTTTCCGGAATAGCACCGGTGTACACGGGACCCAGGGGCTCTGGCAGGCTCGAGTCGGAAGCGGGAATCCAGGGGCTCTGGCCGCGCATGGTGCGGATGTGGGCCGCGTGACGCGCTTCTACCGAGTGAATCTGGAGCGCAACCTGGAGCAGGCTGGTAGCACCGGCCATCTGGCCCATCAGGGCGCCGGCCTGGCCTTTATAAGCCCGTACGCCGGTGTCTTCCAAGGCCTGAGCTACTACCAGCTGGGTAGTATAGTCGGCGGGGAACTTGGCGGGGTTGAATTTCTTGCCGGTTACGGGCGTGCCTTTCAGCGCGGTAATCGTGTCGCTCAACAGCTTTACGTGGGCCGTTTCGTGCTTTTTGATCAGGGCAATGGCGCCGGCGGGAGCCCCGGCGGGCACCTGGTTGGCGGCAATCATCTTGGCGTAGAAGTCCTCTTCCAGCAGCTCCAGGGTCAGGGCGTAGTTGAGTACGTCAATAACCGAAGTGGAAGTGGTCTGGCCGTAGGCTTTCTGGAACAGCGAAGCTACGAAAACCGGGGCGGCAGCCAGAGCGCCTTTCTTAGCGGTGTCGCCGAGGGTTTTGAAAACGGCGCGGCGAGAGTCGAAGCGGCCCAGCACGTCAGAATCTACCTCCGACAGTTGCTCAATGATGCGAAATATGTTCATGATAAGGAGTCGTTAAACGGAGGAGAAACTATTTGCCCACGCTGGCGGCGTCCAGCTTTTCTTTGATGAAGCCCTGGGCGGCGTTGATAACGTCGACGGGCTCCATGGCTTTGTCCAGGCCCGAGCCGTCCACGATGGAGTCGTCGGCGAAAGAGCCGTTGGAGAGCAGGTCGCGCACGTAAGCAGCGTGACGGGCCTCCACCGATACAATCTGCCCGGCAATAACCAGGTAGGCGGCAGTTTTGAGGTATTTACCGGCGCCGTTGTAAGCGGCTACGCCCAGGTCCTCGAACGTACGGGCCGTTTCGAGCACCGACTGGCGGCTGGTAAAGGTGATTTTCGAGAAGTCGGGCGTCAAGTCCTGCACCGGCGTAGCCTTGGCCACGTTTACAATAGCCGCCTTCAGGAAGTCGCGGTGAATGGCTTCGTGGGCGGCTACTTGCTTGAAGTAATCCAGCTCACCGGTTTTGAAGTCCGTAGCGGGAGTTTTTACTACGGCGGCGTAGAAAGCGGCTTCGAGTTGCTCCAGGGCATAGGCGTAGTTGAGCACGCCCACGTCGCCGGAACCCAGGCTGATGCCGTTGGGCGTTACCGAGTCGTCGTCGTCGCTGCAGCCCGAGAGGAGCAGGGCCGTGGCACCAGCCGTAGCACCGGCGTACATGAAGAAGGAGCGTCGCTTAATCGGCACATAGAGAGGCTGGGCAAAACCGGCCTCATCCCCGCTGGAGTTGATGATCTTGGACATGGGAGGAATAGATAAGGGTGAAAGGGAAAGTAAAGGCAAAGCGCTGCCAGCACGGCTCAAAAGCCGTTTTTTGCCGGGAGCAACCAGAAATACTGTTGGGGTTTGGCGTGATTTACGGCATCGGCCGCAGTATGGATTGCTATTGTCGATTATTTTTATTAATAGAGCAAACGATATATATCCGGGCAGTAGGGGTGCGCAACCCCGCTACCGTGCTGCGGGAGGCGTTTTTCCGTAGCTTTGCTGCCTCACATGCTTCTGCGAATGCCGGTCACATTGCGTTGGTTTTTCTTGCTGTTGCTGCTTCTGCTGGCCGAAGCGGGCGCAGGATTGCAAGCGCAAACCGGTGCTGCCCCCGCCGCACCGCCCGCTGCTCCCGCGCCGGCCGCGGCCAAGTCCGCTGCCCCGGGGCAGGCCGAAGTAGTGCTGGGCCGTACCGCCTTTCCCGTCAACGACTACTTCACCATCAGCTTTCGGCTGCGGGGCGCGGCCCTGGAGCGGTATTCGCCCTTTCCGGACATTGAGGGGTTCAAGAAAAGCAGCAAGTCGAGCACCACGACCACGCGCATCGTGGGCGGCCAAACCTCCACGGAGCTGACCATTACCCAGCGCTACGCCGCCTACGCCGAGGGCGAGTTTGAGCTCAAGCCCTTCACGATGACCGTCAACGGGCTAACGATACGCTCGGCCGGGGGCAAGTTGCAGGTGCTGCCCCAGCAAGCCACGCCTCCGCCCGCGCCCGGTGGCGCCGCCGTGCAGGGCCTGGGGCTGCTCGACAAGCTGTTTGGCAAACCCAAGCCCCAGGAGTTCGTTGAGCCCCAGGACAACGCCTTTCTGGCCCTGGTGCCCGACAAAACCAGCGTCTTCGTGGGGGAAGGCGTGCACGTGGGCCTGTATTTCTACCTGACGCCCGCCGACCAGGGCCTGCTCAGCTTCTACAACTTCGGGGGCCAGCTGCCCGAGATTCTGCAGCTCATGCGGCAACGCACGGCCTGGGAAGAGCCCTTCAACGAGCAGGAAATAGTGCCCGAAACGGTGGTGACGGGCGGCAAAACCTACCTGCGCTACCGCCTCTACGAAGCTGAATACTACCCCCTGAATACCCAGCCGCTCACGTTTCCGGAAATACCGCTCCAGATGGTGAAGTACCGGGTGGCCAAAAAGCCTGAAGCCGGCCTCGACAACCGCATGGAGGGCTTCAAAACCTACCGCACCACCGCCCGCACCATCAGCGTGAAGCCGCTGCCGCCCCACCCGCTGCGCGACCAGGTGCCGGTGGGCGACTACCATCTGCGCGAGGCCATCAACCGCACCAGCTTCCGGACCGGGCAGGCCTTCACCTATTCCTTTATCGTGGAAGGGGAAGGCAACCTGGCGGCCCTGGCCGCGCCGGTGCCCCAGCCCGTGGCGGGCGTCGAAGTGTATGGGCCCGACACCGAAACCGGCATTACCCGGCAGGCGGGGCGAGTGGGGGGCACCAAACGGTTTCAGTACCGCCTCATTGCCCGCCGCCCCGGCGTGCTGGCCCTCGACAGCCTGCTGAGCCTGGTGTTTTTCAACCCCAGCACGGCCCGCTACGATACGCTGCGGCCCGAAGTGCGCCCCGCTGTGAAAGGCCCCGCCAGCACCACGCTGGCCTTCACGGCCCACCCCGACGACCCTTACTACCAGGACATGCTCGAATCGGCGGACAACCGGGTGCAGCGGCGCGACGCCTACGCCGAAGTGCTGCGCTACGCCAACTACATCCTGCTGGCCCTGGGGGCGCTGGCGCTTTTCGGGTGGTGGCGCGGTGGCCGCCGGGCGTAGCCGGCGCTATTTGCGGCCGCCGCCCGAGTCCTGGCGCGTAACTCAAGTTTTAACGGTTCCTTTGCGGCACCAGAACTGATTTTTTGTCTTCTATGAATACGTTTGGCACTTTATTCCGCATTACCACCTTCGGCGAATCGCACGGGCCCGGCATTGGGGTCGTGATTGACGGGTGTCCGGCGGGCATAGCGGTAGACAGCACGACGATACAGGCCGCGCTGGACCGGCGGCGGCCCGGGCAGTCGGAGCTGACCACGCCGCGCCGCGAGGCCGATCAGGTGGAAATCCTGTCGGGCATTTTTGAGGGGCAGACCACCGGCACGCCCATCGGCCTGCTGATCCGCAACCAGGATCAGGCCAGCCACGACTACTCCCACATCGAGCACGCCTACCGCCCCTCGCACGCCGATTATACCTACGACCAGAAGTACGGCCGCCGCGACTACCGCGGCGGGGGGCGCAGCTCGGCCCGCGAAACGGCCGCCCGCGTGGCCGCCGGCGCGGTGGCCTCGCAGTTTCTGGCCCAACAGGGCATTACGGCCCTGAGCTACGTGTCGCAGGTAGGGGCCGTGGCCGTGCCCGTGGGCTACGAGCAGCTCGACCTGGGCCTGATTGACAGCAACATGGTGCGCTGCCCCCACCCCGAAACCGCCGAACAGATGACCGAGCTGATCCGGCAGGTGCGCGACCGGCACGACACGGTGGGCGGGCTGGTGACGGGCGTGGTGCTGGGCGTGCCGGCCGGCCTCGGCGAGCCGGTCTTCGATAAGCTGCACGCCGAGCTGGGCAAGGCTATGCTGAGCATCAACGCCGTGAAGGGCTTCGAATACGGCTCCGGCTTTGCCGGCACGCTGCTGTTCGGCTCCGAGCACAACGACGCCTTCTACACCGACGAGCAGGGCGCGGTGCGCACCCGCACCAACCATTCGGGCGGCATTCAGGGCGGCATCAGCAACGGGCAGGATATTTATTTCCGGGTGGCCTTTAAGCCCGTAGCCACCATTCTGCAGCCCCAGACCACGATTAACGACCAGGGCGAGGAAATTACCCTGGCTGGCAAAGGCCGCCACGACCCCTGCGTGCTGCCCCGGGCCGTGCCCATCGTGGATGCCATGACCAACCTGGTGCTGGCCGACATGGTGCTGCGGGCCCGGGCCAACAAGGTATAAGCCGCTGGCAAGGTGCCAATTCCGGGCCGGTGCGGGCGGCGCTGACCGTAGCGGCCGGTAAGTGAGCGTGGCCGAAACCGCCGTTCCTTGCGTACCTTTGGAACAACTAGCCGGTGGCACGGTTTTACCGCCGCGGTTGTTACCAATAGCAACGCCATTTTCCGCGTCTTCTCTTTCGTCTCCAAGTCTTTCAAACATGGCTGATACCCTCACTTCCCCCGCTGCGCCGGTTTCCATCTACGCCGAAGCCAGCCCCAACCCCGAATCCATGAAGTTCGTGCTCAATACCCAGCTGCTCAGCGACGGGGTGAGCGTGGATTATCCCAACGTGGAGGCCGCCGTTAATTCGCCCCTGGCCCAGGAGCTGTTCAACTTCGACTACGTGGGCCGGGTGTTTATTGCCGCCAACTTCGTGACCATCACCAAGACCTCGGACCTGACCTGGACGCACCTCATTCCCGAGCTGCGCACCTTCCTCAAGTCGTACGTGGAAGCCGGCGGGCCGCTCTTCACCGTCGACCCCGCCGCCGAGCAGAAAGCCGCCCAGCACGCCGCCGCTACCGGCGACGCCTCCGAGCAGGACCAGCAGATCAGCCAGAAGGTTATCGACCTGCTCGAAAACTACGTGCGCCCCGCCGTGGAGCAGGATGGTGGCAATATCACCTTCCGCTCCTACAACAAGGGCGTGGTAACGGTGAACCTGCAAGGCTCGTGCTCGGGCTGCCCCTCGGCCACCGTCACGCTCAAGTCGGGCATCGAAAACCTGCTCAAGCGCATGGTGCCGGAAGTAACTGAAGTGGTAGCCGAAGGCATCACGGTATAAGCATTGCTTCTCAACAGCACAAAAAAAGCCCGGCTAGCAGTAGCCGGGCTTTTTTTGTGGTGGGGTGGCAGCAGGTGTAAAAGAAAAAAAATAAATTCTTTTACACCCCGAGCGGGCCCTACCGCCCTTTCACGGTGAAGGCCCGGCTCACGTTGAAGCCGAAGTAGATGTCGCCGTCGAAGAAGTTGCCGGTGGTGCGGGGCACAAACAGGCTTTCCATCATGCCCTGGGCATTGGTGACGTGCAGCTGAAACACGTGGCCCCCGGTTTCGATGTCGACGCCCGCGCCTAGGGCGTTGCGCATGTCGTCGGCGGTGGCGCCGGGCAGCAGGTAGTAGTAGTCGGCCGTAAGGGCCAGGCGCTTGGTGATTTTCTGGCGGAAGGCCGCGCCCAGGGCGTACACGTCGTTCTGGTCGCGCCGGGTGTCCACGAAGTTGCGGTGCACCAGCGTGGGCATCAGCTGCACGGAAAGGCCGGGGCTGAACTTGCGGGCAATCAGGGCCTGGTAGGTGTAGGCCCAGCGGGTGCGGGCGGGGCGCTCGGGCTCCCGAAACCGCAGGGACGTGAGGGCCGCGCTGCTGAACAAGGTCACGGAAACCGGCATGGCGTGGGCCCCGGTGCTTTGCCGCAGGGCCTTGTATTTGAGGAAGCCGTCGAACGTCTTTTCCTGGGAGCTGCGGCCGATGCCCGCCGTGAGCCGGTCGGTGAGGCCGTACTCGAAGCTTAGGCGCAGCACGGCCTGGTCGAGGCCGAAGAAGTTGTAGGCCCCGCTGTTGAGCGTGCCGAAGCGGTGCTGAATCAGGAACAGCAGCGTGCCCTGGCCCGGCGTTTCCACCGACTGCGAGTTGATGATGTGGGTGCCCTTGAAGGTGGCCTGGGTGAAGTTGGGGGCGGCCTGGGTGCTGTCGGCCTTGGCTTCCAGCTCTTGCAGCAGCTCATCCTGGGCCTGGGCGGCGTGGCCGGCGAGCAGCGCGGCCCCGAGCAGGCCCCCGGACAGAAAACGGCGGAACATATTCATCGGGTGTTGGTGGCTTGCAGCGGAGCAGTGGGCGAGCAGGCAAAGGAGACGGTGACGGCCACGGATTTGGCAATATTCTCCCGGACCAGGGCCGGAATTTCGATGTCGTAGTCGGCCGGGGCCACCGAGAACTTGGCGCTGATCAGCAGGTAGTCGTCCTTCAGCTCCAGGGTGCCGGGCACTTTCACGCGGCGCTTCACCCCGTGGATGGTCAGGTCGCCTTCCACCACCACGCTCTGCGGCCCGCCCTGGTGCAGGCTGCCCGGCTGGAAGTTGAGCACCGTGCCCGCAAACGTGGACCGGGGAAACTTGTCCGACTCCACGTAGTTCTCGTTGAAGTGCTCCTGCATCAGGGTGCGCCTGAATACGAACGACTTCATCGGGACGCTGAACGCCAGCTGGCCCGTGTTCAGATCCAGCACGCCGTTGGCCTGGGTGCTGCGGGCCTCAATGTCTTCGATGGGCGTCGCGGAGAAGAAGCTGATCAGCCCGGCGCGGGTCGAGTATTTGCCCTGGGCCCCGGCGCCGGGCAGCAAAACCAGGCTCAGGAGTACTAGCAGTAGCGTTTTCATAGCGGCGGGGTCAGTTGTTGGGCGCTTTATCCTCAACCCACTTTTTAATGCGGGCAATGTCGCAGTCCGAGAGCTTGGGCAGACCCTGGGGCATGGGGTCGAAGCCGTCGGCGTGGCTCGTGACGCCCACCAGCAGGCCGTTGTCGGCGTAGCGCTTCACCTGGGCGTAGGTTTCCAGCACCACGTTGCCGGTTTGCAGCCGGCTGTTGTGGCAGCTGCGGCAGTTCTGCTCCAGAATGGGCGAAATAGTGGCGCTGTAGGTGGTGGCCGCCACTGCGCAGTCGGGCGGGGGCTGGTTTGCGAACAGCTCTTCGGCGTTGTCGTAGGCGCAACTACTGAGCATAGCCAGTCCGCCAACCAGAAAAAGCACTGGGCGTAGCATATAAAACAGGAAATAGTGGGAAGGCTGAAACGGTGGCCGGTTAGCGCGGGGCCGTGGGCAGTAAGCTGTATTTAAGGTTGAAAAACACGCCCGCGCTGCTGAGCTTCACCTTGCCGAAGCCCACGCCCCCCAGCGGAATCTTCACGAACGGCTCGCCCTGCGCCGACCAGCGGCCCCGCAGGCTGTGCTCGTAGCCCACCGAGAGGTTGACCACGCTCACCCAGTGGTTGGAGCCCTTGGCCAGGCTCCAGTCGCGCACCACGTACTTGCCGTTGTAGTCGTAGCCGTAGCGGTACTGCTCGTTGCGCATCAGCAGGGTGGAAAGGCCCACGGAGGCAAAGGCGGAAGCATTAGCCCGGCGCAGCACGTCGTAGCGCAGGTTGATGGGCAAATCGGTGATGTTGCAGGTGGCGTCTACCTCGTCGATGGTGAAGTAGTTGGTCCAGTAGCCCGCCGGCGGGTGGTAGTCGGAACCCCGGGCGGCGTAGCGTTTCACCGCGCGCAGGGCCGCCACGTTTACGCGGAGCCGGTCGGTGAAGCGGTATTCGAGCTGCACGCCCAGGTTGCTGCCCAGGCCGGCCTTCTGCACCCAGCCCCCGGAACTCAGCTCCGGGGCATACAGCAGCCCGAGGCTGAAGCGGTAAGCCGGCTGCGGCCGGGACGGTTTCTCCGCAGCGGAATCAGCGGGGGCGGCTGGTGGTGGCGTAGTCGGGGGTGCTGTCGGCAAAGCCGCCGCGGCCAGAGCCGGAGTAGCGGCCGAATCCGCGTGGGTGGCTCCTGAAGTGCGGACGGGAAGGGGCTCACTCCCCGGCCGCGTAGCTGCTGCAACAGCTGCTTCAGGAGCTACCGTTTCGGCGGCCGGCCCGGTCGTTGCCGACGACGACGCGGGTGCCGGGACACTAGTGGTAGTGGATACGTTACTTGCCGCCACCGGAGCCGTGGCAGCCGGTTCGGCACTCAGCCCAGATACGCGGCCCGCCGGCCGGTTGGATTCGGTCAGGGCCAGCATGAGGGCCGGGCGGCGGTGGCGTCGCGCCGGATGGTTAGCAACGCTACGCGTCAGGGCCGTTGAAGCCGTCCGGGCCGGTTCCGAGGTCGGTTCGGTGTCGGCTGTCGTCCGGCGGGGCTTGCGCGTGGGCGTCCCGCTGCCGATGGCCAGGAAGACGGGTTTCCGAACCCGGCCGGGGCGAGTATCGGCCGGGCCCGTTGCGGCGGCCGGGGGCGTTTGCGCCGCCGCTTCACGGGTGGCCGGCGGTGCGCTAGCCGCCGCAACGGGCTGGACTAACGAGGTAGCCGGCGGTTCAGGGGGGCTTACGAGGCCGCGAGCCGCCGGCGTAGCGGCCGGACCGGGGCCGACAGTGGGTTGGGTTGATTGGGGAGTAGAAGCCAGCCGTTCGGTTACTCTCCCTGCATCGGTGGCGGGTAGCCAGCCGGGCGAAGACAAACCCAGCCACCCCAGCAGGGCTACCAGCAGCACCACCGCCTCCAGCGCGAAGATGCGCAGCACCCGCCGCTGCACGAGCTGCTCGGCGGCGGCGGCCTCCAGCTTCCGCTCCATTTGCAGCCAGGCGCTGAGGTTATATTCGTCGGGGTATTGCTCGGCGCCCCGCTGAAACAGCGCGTCAAGTTCTTCATCCGACATGTCCGGCGTACGCATGGTGACTAGTTTTTTTAAGAATGTATTTGAGGTGCGCGCGCGCCTTTGACAGGTTTGATTTGGAGGTGCCCACCGAAATGCCCAGCTGGCTGCTCACCTCCTCGTGGGTGTAGCCATCAATGACGTAGAGGTTAAAAACCGTCCGGTAAGCGGGGGAAAGCTGCTGAATCAGGTGAAGCAACTCCTCGTAGGACAAATTGTCCAGGGCCGAGTTGCTGGTATCGGCTTCGGCGTAGGACGCGTCGGTAAGCTCCTGCTGGTGCTGGTGCTTTTCCTGGGCGCGGTAGTGGTCGATGGCCGTGTGAATCATGATGCGCTTGAGCCAGCCCCGAAACGAGCCGCTGACCTCGTGGCGGGCCACGTCGAAGCGGCTCACGTCGCGGAAAACTTTCATGAAGCCGTCGTTTACGGCTTCCATTGCCTCGTCGCGGGTGCGGGTATAGCGCAGGCAGATGCTCATGCCGAAGCTATAGTACAGCCCATACAGTCGCCGCTGCGCGTCGCGCTCCGCCCGCCGGCAGCCAGCCAGCAGGGCAAGAAGCATCTCGGGGTCGTGGTCGGTATGGGGCACGGCGTCGGGGTTTATATCCAGCGACTCGGCGGCGGTGCGGAAATGGTTGCCTCCGGCAATAAAATTTACAAAAAACGGTGGTAGCCAGATCGATATATGCCCAACAAAAAAGCCTGACCGGCGAGGTCAGGCTTTTTTAATCGTTTACAGAATCCGACTCAGCCGAAAAATCCGGCGGAGTCCGTGGTCCTTACTGCACCGTGGTCGACAGCTTGGGCGCGTCGGCGTCGGAAATAACCGTCGAGGTGGTCGTGCCACGCTCCCGGGCCTCCTTGCGACCGTAGGTGTCCAGGATAATCGGGGTAGCAATGAACAGCGACGAGTAGGTGCCGAAGATGATACCCACAATCATGGCGAAGGAGAACGAGCGGAGCGTTTCACCCCCGAAGATGTAAAGCACGATTACCACCAGGAATACCGTGGTAAACGTAATCATCGTGCGGGAGAAGGTGCTGTTCAGGGCGGGGTTCACGACCTGGGCAAACGTCAGGTGCGGGTTCTCGCGCAGGTACTCCCGGATCCGGTCGTAGATAACCACGGTGTCGTTCATCGAGAAGCCGATGATGGTCAGCACGGCGGCCACGAAGATCTGGTCCATTTCGTAGTTCAGGCCGAACAGACGGGCAATGGGGTAGGCGGCAATAACGAGCAGGGCGTCGTGGAACAGCGCAATAACGGCGGCCATCGAGTACTGCCACCGCTCGAAGCGGAACAGTACGTAGACGAAGATGCCCAGCAGGGTCAGGCCCAGGCTCAGCACCGAGGTCTTCTTGATGTCGTCGGCAATGGTGGCGCCCACTTTCGAGGTGCTCTTGATCTGCGGGTTGTCGGCACCGTACTGCTTCAGGCCGGCCAGCAGGGCGTTCTGCACTTTCTCGTCGGCGGCGGTGCTTTCGTCCTCAGCCAGGTAGCCGGTCGTGATGCGCAGGCGGTTCGGGGAACCAAAGGTTTTTACTTCGGTACCAGCACCCTGGAAATCATCAGCCAACGATTCTTTCACGTCGGAAGCCACTTCGGCTTTGTTGAAGTCGACCACGTAGCTGCGGCCGCCGCGGAAGTCAACACCCAGGTTGGGGCCACCCTGCACGTACATCAGCACAAAGCCGATGATGATGAAGACAGTCGATACGACATAGGCAATCTTGCGCTTGCCCACGATGTCGAAGTTCAGCCCTTTGAACAGGTGACGCGAAATGGGGGTGCTGAAGGTGATGCTGGTCGTTTCCTTGCCCTTGGTCAGCCACTCGATGATGAGGCGCGACACGAACACGGCCGACAGGAACGAGGTCAGTACGCCGATACCCAGCGTGATGGCGAAGTTCTGCACCGGACCCGTGCCAAAGAAGCCCAGGATTACGGCAATCAGCATCGTGGTGACGTTCGAGTCGAAGATGGCCGAGAAAGCGCGGGCGTAGCCTTTGTTGATGGCGTCTTTCACCGTCAGGCCGTGGTCCAGCTCTTCCCGGATCCGTTCGAAGATCAGCACGTTGGCATCCACTGCCATACCGAAGGTCAGCACCAGACCGGCAATACCGGGCAGGGTGAGGGCCGTGCCGAACTGGGCCAGCACGCCCAGAATCAGGAAGCCGTTGAACAGCAGCGCGGCATCGGCCACCAGGCCGGCCTTGCCGTAGTACACGGCCATGAAAATCATAATCAGCACCAGGCCGGCCAACGACGAGTACAGACCCTGGTTGATGGCTTCCTGGCCCAGCGACGGACCTACCACGGCTTCTTCCACGATGCGCGTGGGAGCGGGCAGCTTACCGGCTTTCAGGACGTTGCCCAAATCCTGGGCTTCTTCGATGGAGAAGTTGCCCGAAATGCTGGAGTTGCCACCGGCAATTTCAGCCTGCACCACGGGAGCCGAGTACACGTAGTCGTCGAGCACAATGGCTACCTGGCGGCCAATGTTGGCGGCCGTCAGGCGCTGCCACTTCTTGGCCCCCGAAGGGTTCATCTGCATCGACACCTCAGGACGGCCACCCTGGTCGTAGTCCTGGCGGGCATCCGATACGACTTCGCCGCCGAGCGGGGCGGTAGCCTCGCGCGACTTGCGGATGGCGTAGAGCTGCAGGTATTCCTGGCCCTCGATTACGTCGGGCTTCACGCCCCACAGGAAGGTCAGGTTGGAAGGCAATACGGCGCGTACCTCGGGCATTTTCAGCATCGAGTTCACGCGGGCCGTGTCGCGCACGTTCGAGCCCAGGGCGCCGGGCATCGTGAAGAGCTTGGCCAGGGCGCTGCTCTGCTGGGGGTTAGCCGAGTCGGCAGCGGCGGTAGCGGGCTTCTTTTTGGCCAGCTGGCTGGCCAGCGAAGAAGAGTCGCCGGCGGCCGTGGTGGCAGCCGTAGCGGTGGTGTCGGTAGCGGCGGCGGTCGGAGCGGCAGCGGTGCCAGTGAGCTTCTCAGCGGCTTCTTTAGCCGTCAGCACTTCGTTGAGCTGGTTGAAGTAGGGAGCAAACTCGTCGGTGCGCCACACTTCCCAGAACTCCAGCTTGGCCTGGCCCTGGAGCAGCTTCCGCACGCGGTCCGGGTTGTCGACGCCGGGCAGCTCAATTTGGATGCGGCCCGTGCCTTTCACCCGCTGGATGTTGGGCTGGTTGACGCCGAACTTATCCACGCGGGTGCGCAGGATGTTGAACGAGCGGTCAATGGCTTCTTCCTCTTCCTTGTCGATGGCGGCAATTACCTTCTCGTTGGTCGAGTTGATGTCGATGCCCCGGCTCTTGTTGGTCGTGTTAGCGAAGATGCGCGCCAGACGGTCGTTGGGCGCGATGGTGCGGTAAGCCTGAGCAAACAGCGCCGTGAAAGGCGTCGACGGATTCGTCTTCTGCATTTCCTGGGCTTGCGCCAGGGCCTTGTTGAAGTTCACGTCCTTGGAGTTGCCCGACATAGCCCGCACGATTTCCACCGGCGAAACTTCCAGCGTCACGTGCATGCCGCCTTTCAGGTCGAGGCCCAGGCCCAGCTCCGAGGCGCGCACGTCGCGGTAGGTGTAGGGGCCAAACACGGGGGCGCGCCACACCGAGTCGAGGTAGTGCTGGCGCTGGCGCTCGTCGAGCTTACCGCTCTTGGAGGCATAAGCCACGGCATCCTTCTGCACCCCACGGGAAATGTAGGTGAAGAAGAGAAAGTACGCGCACAAGGCCGAAACGACGACCGTAAGCGCGATAATAAGTCCTTTATTACGCATTGAGAGAAAATAAAATGTATTCGGGAAAAAGCAATCCGGATCAGGCCGCGCGGCCTGCTGCACATCGAGTCAACTGCACTTGCAAAAGCACGCGGGCCCCGTAGCGGGAACCGCGCACCGGGCCAGCTCCGCTAGGGAGCCTGCGGCGACAGGGCCGCGAGCAGCAGCCGGGAGCGGAATAAATCGGGGAGGGCACTGGGCCGGGGCGGCAGCACCACCAGGCGCGGCCGGAGCCGGGGCCATACCAGCGCCTCGAAGCCGGGCTGCCAGATATCGGCGGCCGGGGCCAGCCACAACCCCAGCGGGGCGGTGGCTTCCAATAACACTTTCTGCTTTACCAGCGCCGCCTTGGGCCCCGCGCCCACGCGCGTTTCCTTACCCCCCGCCGGAATCCGGTAGGTGGCAACGGCCTGGTGGTTCAGCGACAGCACAAACAGCAGGGTAGCTGTGAGCAGCGTGAAGCGCAGGCGGGGCAAAAAGTGGGCGATAAAGACCGACATTCTCAAAGCAATGGCTACAAATATAGCCAAACCCGGCAGCGCGGGCAAGGCCAACGGGCCAGATTAGCCTGCTTCGGGCCAACAAACGTTGGCTAGATCCGTAGCGGCCGGCCCGTAAAGTCGGAATCAGGGGGAGCAAGGCGGCATCCGGGGGCCACGAGAAAGGCCCCGGCCAACTCCGCAAACGAGCTGGCCGGGGCCTTTTACATAGGGGCTGAGAAAAGGCTTATTGCTTGCCTTCCGCTACTTTATTGCGCAGAAATGACACCAGTACTTCCAGGCCCCGGTCGAAGTGACGGTTGTTGGGAATCACGATGTCGGCATCCTGCTTGAAGGGCTTGATGTACTTCTCGTAGGTGGGCGCCACGTGGTTGGTGTAGCGGTAGAGCACGTCTTCCAGGTCGTAGCCCCGCTCGTCCCGGTCGCGCACGATGCGGCGCTGCAGCTTCACGTGCTCCCGGGCGTCGATGTAGACTTTCAGGTCGAGCAGCTTGGCTACTTCCTCGAAGTAGAAGACGAAGATGCCTTCCACCACCACGATGGGTGCGGGCCGGAACACCAGCTCGGCGGCCTTCACGTTGGGATTGTTAAAGGTGTACTCCTGGCGGCGCACTTCCTTGCCCTGGCTGATCTGCAGCACGTCGGCGGCGTAGGCGGCCGAGTCAATCGAAGAAGGCAGGTCGAAGTTGGTGACGCCGTTCACGTCCGTTGACTGGTTTTCGCGCGGGTGGTAGTAGTTGTCCTGCGAAATCAGGCAGATGTCTTCTTCCGGAAACGAGGCCAGCAGGCGGCGCAGAAAGGTGGTTTTGCCCGAGGCGCTGCCGCCCGTAATACCGACGATGAAAGGGTGTTGCATGGGGGTGGGAAATGGCCCGTACCGGCAGGGCCAACCCTGCAAAAGTAACAAAATGCCGTGGGCCGCGGCGCCTTTCGGCCCGTGACGGGCCGAAAAAATCCGCCTGTCCTACTTTTTAGCGTCCAGATCCTGTAGAAACTCCACCAGCTTGCCCACGGCCCGGGCCCGGTGGCTGAGCGTGTTTTTCTCGGTCAGCGTCATTTCGGCGAAGGTCAGCGCGTGCCCCTCGGGCTGGAATATCGGGTCGTAGCCGAAGCCGTCGGCCCCGCGCACCGAGGTGGTAATCTGCCCCGGCACGGCCCCGTCAAATTCGTGCACCTCCCCGCCGGGCAGCACCAGGGCAATAACCGTCCGGAACTCGGCCTGCCGGTTGGTTTGGTCGCCCAGCTCGCGCAGCAGCTTGGCCACGTTGTCGGCCGCCGAGCGTTGGGGGCCGGCGTAGCGGGCCGAGTACACGCCCGGCTCGCCGTTGAGGGCCGCTACTTCCAGGCCGGTGTCGTCGGCGAAGCAGGACGTCTGGTAGTGCTGCCACACGTGCTCGGCCTTCTGGCGGGCGTTGCCGGCCAGCGTATCCCGGGTTTCGGGCAGCTCCTCGTGGCAGCCAATGTCGTGCAGGCTAACCAGCTCGATGCTGGCCGGCAGCAGGGCCCGGACTTCGGTGAGCTTGTGCTCGTTATTCGTAGCAAAACAGATGCGCATGCGGTGAGGCGGTGAGATGGTGAAATGGGGAGTATGAAGCGGGTTGCCAGAGTGGAAGCCAGAACCGACAGAAGCAGAGCACCACAAGGCCGGGCAAAGATACGCGCACAAAAAAACCGGCAGAAAGCCGGCCCGGTTGATTCACCATCTCACCAATTCACTATTTCACCGCTACCGGAACATCGACTTGATGCTGCCCCAGGAACGCTGCACGGCGCTGGGCGTGGTGCTGAGCACGGTGGAGTAGTTCTGGTCGCCGGCGGTGGTGTGCACCGTCAGGCGGTAGGTGAAGGGGCCGGCCGCGTTGGTGCCCGAAGTACCCCGGAACACGTTGGAATCGAGGTAGAGGTAGCGGCGCTGCCCATTCGGCGACACCGCCGTCATGTGGGTAAACGACGGCTCGTTGTTGGCTTTGCGCCAGATGTCGTAGCCCTGCACGCCGCTTTCGTTGGCGGCTTCCCATTCTACGCGCACGTTGCTGCCGTCGAAGGAGGCCTGAAACAGGGTGATAGTCGCGCCGTAGGCAAAGGTCCCCACCAGCAGACATAAAACAGCGAATAGAGTAGCCGTACGGGTCATAGGCGGGAGGTAGCAGGGGCGGGATAGGCAGTAGCTAGGCGGAAACCAAAAATAAACATTTTCCAGTTCTATCGGCCGGTAGTACCGCGAAAACTAGAAAAGACGGCCGGTATTTTTAAAATCCGGAGCTAACGTGTACTTTTGCAGTCCCTTCCGCAAAATCGGCAGGGCCAGAAGGTTTAAACGGCATCACGACCATGAAAAAAGACATCCACCCCGAGTATCGCGAAGTTGTGTTTCAGGACACGTCCAGCGACTTTAAATTCATCACCCGCTCGACGATGAACTCCAACGAGACCATCACGATGGAGGACGGCAAGACGTACCCCGTCATCAAGGTGGAAGTTAGCAGCGCCTCGCACCCTTTCTACACCGGCAAAAACGTGTTTATCGACACCGCTGGCCGCGTTGAGAAATTCCGCAACCGCTACCAGAAGAAAGCCTAGTTCTGGTCAGGGGCCGCAAGCGGATGCCTGCAGCGTACTAGATTATACAAAACTCCTTTCGGCCTCGCCGGAAGGAGTTTTTTGTTGGTGCCGGCCCGGCTGCCGGGGCCGCGTGCCCGCAAAGTTGCGGCAGCAGCAAGCGGTTCTACGGGCAAGGCGCTAACTTGCCGCTCCGAAATTTTTGCCTCCTGTTTTTCAGCTTACGCTTTCTATTTCCCGCCCCGCATGACTGTTCTGCTCTTCGACGACCCCGCCATTCGCCCCCAGCTGCTGCCCTTTACCTTCACGCGGCCGGTGGCGGCCCTGCGCTGCGGCATCCTGACGGTGGCCGAAAAATGGCAGCACCGCCTCCGGCAGCCGGTGCACTACCTCACCGAGCAATACTTGCAAGCCAAATACCCCGCCGGTCCCGTCGGCGGGCCCGCCCTGGTCATCAACGGGGCCGTGTGCCCCGATGAGCTGCTGACCAAGCAGGTGCAGGCCCTGCAGCCCGGCGAGGCGCTGATGGATGGCGACTTGCTGGTAGCCGCCCACTTGGCGGATGCCGCCCGCATTGCCGAGCTGATTCAGGATGGTTTCACGCATACCAAGGAAGTAGCCGAGCCGGTGCTGGCCCTGCGGGAAGTGTGGCACCTGTTTTTGCACAACGGCGCCGAAATCCGCCGCGACTTTGCCCTGCTCACCGCCGGCCGCACCTCGCAGCCCGTCGGCGACGCCCACACGATTGTTTACGCCCCCGAAAACATCTTCATCGAGGAAGGCGTCAAAATTCGGGCGGCTATTCTGAACGCCGAGGATGGCCCGATTTACCTGGGCAGAAACTCCCAGGTGCATGAAGGGGCTATTATTAAAGGCCCGCTGGCTTTGTGCGAAGGTTCACACATCAATGCCGGGGCCAAGATGCGCGGCGACAACACGGTAGGGCCGTTCAGCAAGGTTGGCGGGGAAGTCGGCAACTCCATCCTGCTGGGCTACGCCAACAAAGGCCACGACGGCTACCTCGGCAACTCCGTGATTGGCGAGTGGTGCAACCTGGGCGCCGATACCAACACCTCGAACCTGAAGAACAACTACGCCCCGGTGAAGATCTGGAGCCACAGCGCCGGCCGCTTCGTGAATACGGGGCAGCAGTTCTGCGGCCTGATGATGGGCGACCATAGCAAGTGCGGCATCAACACGATGTTCAACACCGGCACGGTCGTCGGGGTAGGGGCCAATATTTTCGGGGCCGGCTTTCCGCGCACGTTTATCCCGTCGTTCAGCTGGGGCGGGGCCGCGGGCTTCGAAACCTTTAAGCTGCCCAAAGTGGCCGAAGTAGCGGAGCGCGTCATGGCCCGCCGCCACCTGGCCTACGACGCCACCGAGCAGGCCATCATGCAGCACGTGTTTGAGGCCACGGCCAAAGACCGGATCTGGGAAAAGGCCGTCGGCAAAGACGCCCCAGCCCCGGCTGCCGAGTAAGCACCCGGAGCATGCCCGTGGGCGTGCGGAAAGTAACCTAATGCCGAGTAACCACCTCCCGAATGCGCTTTTCTGAAATTCCCGGCCAGGCCGACGTCAAGCGGGTGCTGGTGCAAACCGTGCACCGGCAGCATGTGGCCCACGCCCAACTGTTTCGCGGGGCCGAAGGCTCGGCGGCCCTGGCCCTGGCGTTGGCCTACGCCACGTTTCTGAACTGTGAGCAGCGCGGCCCCGAGGCCCAGGATTCGTGTGGGCAATGCCCGGCCTGTCAGAAAAACGACAAGCTGATTCACCCCGACCTGAACTTCATCCTGCCCGTCACGACCACCAAGGCCGTGGCCAAGGACGCCGTCAGCAGCAAGTTTGCCGCCGACTGGCGCACGTTCGTGCTCGAAAACCCCTACCAGGGCCTCAACGACTGGATGCAGCACATTGGGGCCGACAACAAGCAGGGCAGCATCTCGAAGGAGGAAAGCGTGCAGCTGCTCAAGCTCGTGTCGCTCAAGGCCTTCGAGGCGCAGTTCAAAATCGTCATCATCTGGCTGCCCGAGCTAATGCACCCGGCCGCCGCCAATGCCGTGCTCAAGCTGCTGGAAGAGCCGCCACCGGCCACCATTTTCCTGCTGGTCAGCTTTTCGCCCGAGCTGCTGCTGCCCACCATCATCAGCCGGGTGCAGCCGGTGGTGGTGCGGCCCTATTCCGAGGCGGAAATCACTGGGTTTCTGCGCGACGAGCACCAGGTGCCCGAAGTAAAGGCCCGGCAGATTGCCCAGCTTGTCGAAGGCAACCTTGGAGCCGCCCTGGCCGCCCGCGAAGCCGCCACCGACAACGACTACTTCACCTTCTTCGTGGAGTGGATGCGTCAGTGCTATGGCTACAAAGTCGACCTGATACTGGCCAAAACGGACGAGTTTCAGAAGATGGGCCGCGAAAATCAGAAGGAGTTTCTGCAATTTGGCCTCGGCATCCTGCGCAAGGTGCTGCTCTTCGGCATCGACGCGCAGTTTGTGCCCCACCTGCCCGCCGCCGAGCAGCAGTTCGTCAACGGTTTCAGCCGCTTCGTGCACCTGGGCAATGCCGACGCGCTGAGCCAGGAATTCAACGACGCGCATTACCACATTGAGCGCAACGCCAACCCCCGCATGGTGTTCGTGGATACCTCCCTGCGCATCGCCGAGCTGCTGAAAATACCCGCCTAGCGGCTGCAAATGCGGAAAATACAGTTTGGTAATTTACTATAGCAGCTGCTAAAGTAGCCATAGCCGGCGCGGGGCTGCTCCGGGTTGTACCTTTGCCGAATCAATAATGCGCCGCCATCCACCGGAATCCACCGGAATCCACAGGAATCCAAAAGTAAGTTTTGTGGCTGGGGTGGCGGCCCTTTCTGCTTGTCGTTTTTCTCTCATTTATGGATTTGCACCGACCTATTCGTATTGGCACCCGCGGCAGCCGGCTGGCTTTGTGGCAGGCCCACCACGTGGCCGCCCGCCTGGAGCTGGCCCAGCTGACTACCGAAATCGTCATTATCACCACCAAAGGCGACATCGTGCTGGACCGCTCCCTGGATAAAATCGGGGCCAAGGGCGTGTTCACCGAAGAGCTGGAGGAAAGTCTGCGCTCCGGGGCCATTGATATTGCCGTGCACAGCGCCAAAGACGTGCAAAGCACCATTCCGGCAGATCTGGAGCTGCTGGCGTTTATGGAGCGGGAAAAAGTCAACGACGTCATCGTCAGCTACGACCCCAACCTGGACCTGAGCCGGCCCGACCTGGTTCTGGGCACCAGCAGCACCCGCCGCAAGGCCCTGCTGCGCCGCCACTACCCGCACGCTACCACGGCCGAGGCCCGCGGCAACCTGCAGACGCGCCTGCGCAAGCTGGAGGAAGGTCAGTACCACGCCCTGGTGCTGGCCTACGCCGGCGTACACCGCATGGAATACGACCAACTGATCCGCCATGTGCTGCCCGAAACGCAGTTTGTGCCGGCCACCGGGCAGGGCAGCGTGGCCGTAGAATGTGCCCGCAGCCTGGAGCCGGCCCTGAAAGCGGAGCTGCAACGCCACCTCGACCATGCGCCCACGCACATCTGCCTGCTGGCCGAGCGCGCCTTTCTGCGCACGATGGAAGGCGGCTGCAGCATTCCTTCCTTTGCCCTAGCTACCTTCACGGCCGAGGGCGCGGTGCAGCTCCACGGCGGCCTGATCAGTCTCGACGGGGAGCAGTACCTTGAAGAAACCCTGACCACCGCTGCCGATGCGCGGGCGGTAGAAGCCATGGGCATCGAGCTGGCCGAGCGGATTCTGGGCCGCGGTGGCCGTGAGATTCTGGACGACATTCGCAGCCAGCGGGCCGTGAGCTAATCTTGCTCCGCGGATCAAGCATAAAAAAGGCCGGAAGTCAATCCCGGCCTTTTTCGTTGGTTACGCAGTCTGAAGCTGGGGGTGAGATGCGGAGGAGCGGCTCCGGAGCCAGTAGAGCAGCAGGGCGAAAACGGCCCCGCTGGTGTCGGCCAGCATATCCTTCTGCGCATCCCAGATGTCGCCCTGGCTGCCCAAAAAGGCGGCGCCGGCGTTGCCACCGGCCGTTTCGGCGTACACCCATTCGATCAGCTCGTAGGTCATGGCCACGGTGCCGATTACGCAGAGCGGAAACAGGTAGGCCACGGCCCTGTTGCGGATAACCTGGTACCGGTCAATCAGCTCCAAAATGGCAAAGGCGTAGAAGCCCACGCTGACGTGCGCCACCCGGTCGTACATGTTGCGCTTGAACCCAAACAGGTCGTTGAACCACCCGAACGGCACCTTCTCGAAGGTGTAGTAGCCGCCGATGGTGTGCATAAACAGCAGCACGCTCATGAGCAGGTACGCCAGGTTGGAAAACCGCACGCCGCGCACGTACAGCACCACCAGCGCGGCGGTAATGGCCACGATAGGCACGTTTTCGGCCACCCAGGTGCCCCGCTCGGCCGGATTAATGGCCAGAACGCTAAATAGGATGAGGTAAGCCAGCAACAGCAGCTTGGGAAACCAATGGGGCGGCGGGGTGGCCGGACGGGGAGCAGACATAGCAAAGGAAAGATAAAGACGAGCTTGGCGCACAATACGGATATTTC
Organism: Hymenobacter aquaticus; assembly: GCF_004765605.1. Lineage (NCBI taxonomy): Bacteria > Pseudomonadati > Bacteroidota > Cytophagia > Cytophagales > Hymenobacteraceae > Hymenobacter > Hymenobacter aquaticus. The sequence continues at coordinate 1,123,500 of NZ_SRLC01000002.1, forward strand.
GCAGATTCGCCGGGCTGCCGGCCCAAAAAATCGTGGGCCAGAGGGCGTGGCGGGCTACTGGTGTAGCGCCAGCGCCCGAAACCACGTAGTTTTGCCGTTCTACCCTTTCACGTACTCTTTGCTATGAAGTCTCTGTTCCGCGCTACGGCCCTCGGCTGGCTGCTGATCTGTTTGCTGGCTCCGGCCGTGCTGGCTGCCAAAGCGCCCAAAAAAAGCAAGAAAGACCAGGTGGTCACGCTCAGCACCTCGCTGGGTGATATCCGCATCATCCTGTTCGACGCCACGCCCCTGCACAAGGCCAACTTCCTGAAGCTGGCCGAATCCGGCTTTTACAACGGCACTACCTTTCACCGCATCATCCAGAACTTCATGATTCAGGGCGGCGATGGTAACTCCAAGGATTCAAACCCCGCCAACGACGGCCTGGGCCCCGACAACGACAAAACCATTCCGGCCGAAATCCGCCCCGAGTTCACGCACAAGTACGGCGCGATGGCCGCCGCCCGGCAGGGCGACTTCGTGAATCCCACGAAAGCCAGCAGCAGCACCCAGTTCTACATCGTCCAGAACCACGACGGCACGCCCCACCTCAACGGCGGCTACACCGTGTTTGGCCAGGTTATCAGCGGCCTCGACATCGTGGATAAAATTGCCGCTCAGCCCAAAGACATGCGCGACCGGCCCACTACCGACATCAAGATGACGATGAAGGTGGAGAAGCTGAAAAAGAAGAAAATCACGGAGCTCTACGGCTACAAATACGAGTAGCGGGCCCATGACCAACCGTATTTTAGTTACCGGCTCCAACGGGCTGCTGGGCCAGAAGCTGGTAGCGCTGCTGCACGCGCAGCCCCAGACCGAGCTGATTGCCTCCTCGCGCGGCACCAACAAGCTGGCTGCCCTCTACCCGCAGGTGCGCTTCGTGCCCCTCGACGTCACCGACCGCGCCCAGGTGCAGGCCGTGCTGGCCGCCGAGCGTCCCACCCACCTGATTCATACCGCCGCCATGACCAACGTGGATGAGTGTGAGCTGAACCGGGAGGACTGCTGGCACCAGAACGTGACGGCCGTGGAGTATCTGGTGGAAGCCTGCGCGCAGCAGGGCATTCACCTAACCCACGTGAGCACCGACTTTATTTTCAGCGGCGAAGCGGGGCCACTGGCCGAAGATGCCGTGCCGGGGCCAGTCAATTTTTACGGGCAAAGCAAGCTGGCCGCCGAGCAGATCGTGCAGGCCAGCCCGGCGCCCTGGGCCATTGTGCGCACCGTGCTGGTCTACGGCACGGCCCACGACTACGGCCGCACCAACATCGTGCTCTGGGTGCGCGACTCCCTGCGGGCCGGTAAGGCCATAAAGGTCGTCGACGACCAGTTCCGGACGCCCACCCTGGCCGAGGATCTGGCCCAGGGTTGCTGGCTGGTGGCCCGGCAGCACGCCACCGGCATCTACCACATCAGCAGCAGCGAACTGCTGACGCCTTACGAAATGGCGCTACAGGTCGCCGACTACTTTCACCTGGATAAAGCCCTGATCAGCCGCGTCGATGCCAGTTCCTTTTCGCAGCCCGCCCGGCGGCCCTTGCGCACCGGCTTTCTGATTGCCAAGGCCCAGCAGGAGCTTGGCTACCAGCCCCACTCGTTTCAGGAGGGTATTGCCCTGCTCGCCCGGCAAACCGATACTCGGTAACTCTGTTCCTACTCGCTTAAACGCAAAAAAACCGCAGGCAAGGCCAGCGGTTTTTTTACACACCTATTGCAACAACCTTCGGGTTTTCACCGCTGCGAGCAGAGCCGCGGGAGCACCCATTCTCTTTTATCTTACGCCGGATTCCGGCGGAAATATTCCAACTAATACGCCGCCTATCAGCATGGCCGCGCCGTTGCGCAAGGCCGCTTGTCCTGCCGTATAGGATACCAGTTCTCCGTCCGACGTCTGGAAACTGTGTCTGCCATACCGCATGGTTTGGTAGACGGCCATTTCCAGCACTAGGTAGCAAAAAGCACTTTCCTGCCGGCGTTTAATCAAGTAACTCATACTGCTGACTGCTAACAGTCGGTTAAGAAGCAGTGCGCGGGTATTGCTGGCTGTTTCTTATGACAATATTAGGGTAAGAATGAGGCGCTGTAAAGGATGATTTATTCGTAATTGTGACTTAAGTATTGGCCGGCGTAATGGTAGATGATGGAGAGTAAATTGGGCTTAATTTTCTTATTGAAACCCATTTATAGCCTGTTCGCGCTGTTTTATAACTATTTAGGCGGCTATTCATCGAGGCTTAAAACGCAATATTGCTTGCAAATAGAGCTCTATTTGTGACAGATTTATTTGGCGTTTTGTGTTCTGGGCGATGCTACTTGGGTCAGGTATCGTAGAGCCAGCATCGTCCCGAGCAATGCTGCGCCGGGCAGCACAATCAGCCACCAAGCCGTGGGGTCCTGCCGGGCAGTAGCCAGCAGTCGGCCCCAACTGGCGGTTTGTGGGGGCAGGCCCACGCCCAAAAAGGAGAGCGTAGTTTCCAGCCCGATAAGAGTAGCTACGCTGAGCGGAAGCGTAGCGCGCACCGCCACCCAGATAGCGGGCAAAGCGTGATGCACGATAAGCCGCCCATCCGGCAGGCCCAGGGCCCGGCCGGCCTCCATATAGGGCAGCTGCCGGATGCGCTGCATTTCAGCGCGCACCAGCTGTGCTGTGGCGGGCCAGTAAATCAGGGTTAGCGTAGCCACTAGCGTTGGTACAGACGGTGGCAGCAGGGCGGCCAGCGCCAGCACCAGTACCAGGCGTGGAACAGAGGTCAGCAGGGCAATAAGCAGCAGAACCAAAGCGTCGAGCGGGATGGCGCGGGTCGGAGCTAGCTGGTTGGGTACGCGCCGCGCAATGAGCAGCAGCCCCAGAAACGCTACGGCCATGCCGGCATACACCGCTGCGGAAGTACTCGTAAGACACAAATTGAGGAGCACAAACACGGCCGTCAGAACCACGCTCGTCGTGCGTAGGCGCAGGCCCCGGTTGCCCCAGTAACCCGCCATGCTGCCCAGCGTGGTGCCCAGTAAGGCGGCTACTAGTGCGGCTGGCAGGCTCACCAGCAGGGCAGTGCGCGCGCCATAAAGCAGGCCAGCCAGTACGTCCCGGCCCGCAGGATCGGTGCCCAGCCAATGCGGACCCAGACCCGGCGGCTGGGCAGTAGCAGCCAGGTCCGGCGTGTCGGGCGCGGGTAGCCAGGGCAGCACGTCGGCGCTGATGCCCGCCAGCACTACCAGCCCCAGCCAAGCCAGAGCCAGCCACCAGGATAGGGGTCTTGCGCGCGCCTCCCGCTTCACGCTTCCAGCCGAATACGGGGATCAGCCCGGGAATACAGCCAGTCGGCTAGTATCTGAGCCAGCAGCCGGGCCAGCGTTATCAGCAGCACGCCCCCGAGCAGCAGAGGAAAGTCGCGCGAAGCCGCCGCTTCGGCCAGCAGCCGCCCGACGCCCGGCAGCGCGAAAATAAGCTCCACGACTACCGCCCCGGCTACCAGCGCCGGGAGCAGGTCCGTCAGATAGGCAATGGCGGGCAGCAACGCATTACGCAGCGCATGATGACGAATAACCACTGGCTGCGCCAGCCCTTTGGCCCGGGCGGTTACCACATAATTGGCGCTCAGCTCCCGGGCCAGTGCCGCATCAAGCTGCACCACTAAGGAAGGCAGACTGACCAGCACGAGGCTCAGAACCGGGAGTGCCAGATGATACGCGTAGTCGAGTAGCTGCCCACTGGCGGAAGCATCGTCCGCAAACCCGGTAAGACCGTAGGCCGGGAACAGGGTCAGTGCGTCGGGGTTGGCCAGCAGCAATAGCAGCAGCAAAGCAATGGCAAAAAGCGGGAGGGCCTGCAACGCGTGTAAGATTGTCAGAACTGTGGGCCGAAGCCAGGGGTGGTAAGCCAGCAGCAGGGTAAGCCACCGCGCCAGACCAATCGTGACCAGAAAGGCGGTTGCCGTGAGGGGCAAGGTTGCCCGCAGCGCCTGGCCCAGTTGATAAAGCACGGGCTGCCCGCTGCGGAAAGACACCCCCAGATCAGCGTGCAGCAGGCCCCGAAGCCAGATGTGGTACTGGTTATGCGTGCCGTGCCAGCGCCAGCGCCAGGCCACGGCCGCAGTAGTCGGCTTTGGGGCCGGAGTCAGATAGAACAGCGGCAGATCCAGGCCTAGTCGTTGGCGGGTGAGCCGTTCTGTCGCCCGAACCTGCCCGGGCGTAGCCGTTTGGCCTGCTACACCACTTTGCAGCTCTTCCGAAACCACCTGGCTGGTTGCCAAGGACCGGCTAAGCAGAAAGATGATGGAAATAATTCCCCAGGCTGCCGGCACTGTGCGAATCAGGCGCGTCCACAAAAAGCCCGTCATACGCTATTAAGAGGCCGGTTTCGTTTGAATAGCCGTAGCCATATATCCCGGCCGAAGCCCGTTTACCTGCAGATTGGTCAGCTTGCTGGAGGCCGCAACCCGGGAGCGTAAGAAAAACAGTACCGTCAGTGGCTTTTCGGTGTAGAGCACCCGCTGCAAGTGGCGCAACAGCAGCACTTGCTTCTGCTCATCCTGCTCCGTGGCAATGGACTCAATCAGCTGGTCGGTAGCGGGGGTACCAAACCGGGTATGATTGCTTGTGCCAATGCTTTGCGTGTGCAGAATAGGAGCGAAGTTGTACACGAAAGGATTACCGGTAATCGTAAACAAGTACAGGTCGACCGCGCCAGCGCGGAGCCGGTCCCGCAACAGGGACGGCTCCAGAGGCTGAGGCTCGATGGGAATGCCCAGCTGCGCCGCCGCACTGCGTAGTTGCAGGGCAATGGTTTCGAAGGCGGGCTCACCGGTCCGGTAGCTAATCGTGAGGCGAAGGCGCTGCAGGGCGGCTCCCGGCTTCTGGCGCGCCCAGCTGCCATCGGTCTGCAACTGCCAGCCGGCCTGTCGCAGCAGCGCCCGGGCCGCGTCCGGGTCGTACGTCGGCAGGGGCAAACTATCATTGTACCGGCGGCCAGAGCGGGGGCTGATCAAGCTGGCACTCGGGAAAGCCAGCCCTTGCTGGGTTGCTTGGATTAAAGCCGGAACGTTGAATAAATGCGAGAGAGCCTGCCGCGTAAGCTTGTCCTGCAGCAGGGGCTGCTGGGTGTTAAAGCAAGCCGTCATCATCTTGTACGAATCAGCCGTGTAAAATTCCAGCGGCGGCGAATTGCCTTTCGTCTGCCGAAGCCGCTGAAACTCCTTGGCCGGCATCATCGGATAAACGTCGAGCTCACCCCGGCGCAATGCCAGCACGGCCGTAGCCGCGTCAGGCACAATCTGATACGTTAGCTTCGCCGGATGCGCCTGCAGGGGCAGCAACGCCGACTTAAGCTGATCGGCCCACCAGGTGGGCTTCCGTTTGAAGGAAACAAAGCGGTTGGGCTCCCAGGCCTCTAGGGTGTAGGGGCCACAACCTGGCAGGCGCTCCGGGTGATGGTCGAGCTGGGCCTGCTTGTACCGCCGCACGAAAGCGCCAATTGCCGCGTGATGTTGATCAGCGACAGTATCGGCGCGCAGGGCGGCAAGGGAGAAGGGGCGCAGTTGCCCTTGCGGATCCAGCGGATACTCCGGCAGAATAATGTAGTCGCCCGATGACCAGCGATACTCCGGTGAGCGGCCGGCACAGACCAGCGTAAACCGGCGGGAGTCGGTGGAATCGAGGCGGATAGTCCGGATAAAGCCCCACTGCGCCTGATTGCTCTCGGTGGGCAGGCCGGGGCAGTTCATCACTTTCAGCGTGAAAGCCACATCCCGCGCCAGCACGGGTTGGCCGTTGTCCCAGACCGCCTCCGGGCGGATACGATACGTCAGCAACGTCAGCGAGTCCGTCTGCACTACCGTGGGCAGTGCTTCCGCCAGGCAAGGGGTAAACTGCTGCTTGCTGGGGTCAACAAAAAGGAGGCTGGAATACAGAAGGTTGGCCGCCTCCAAGGCATTCTCATTGGGCAAAACCAGCGGGTCCAGGTTTTCAGGATCCCGCTCCCAGCGAATGCGAACGGCCATCTTGGCTGTGTCCTGGCGGGATGAGCAGGCCCAGAACGCGCTGCTCATCCCAATCAGGATTCCAAATAGTAGGTGCTTCATGAAGAGGTTACTGCTCCGGTAGACAGGCCGGGCAAGTTAACTAACATTCTACAGGAAGCCGAACGCCACAAGCGAGAGGTGGCTATAGCTTAGTCGCCGCCCCAGCCGCCGCCGCCTTGCTCATTGCCAGCAGGCGTTACAACGATAGTAGGCTGATCAGAGTTAGTACGCGTGTCGGTCGGCTCGGGCGAGTTGGTGAAGCTGGCGAGCTGCAGCAGAGCAATGGCGATGAGTTCTAACATGGCGCTTTAAGTAAATTGAGTCGTTCGGGAGTTGGAATGACACAAAGTTGCTGTACTTCTGGGCCGGCGTAAAGGAAAGATATTTTATAGATGTGACTTTAATATTATTTATTAAAAATATAATTTTTTCATTAATAGGTTAATATGTACTCAATATCATAAGCTATTAGGATTTATATTAGCTCACTATTCGGTACGAATACTTTCCAATTGTGACTTTTCAGCCTTAAAAAAGCTACACTTACCCAAGTACAAATATGCAGCAGGAAGTACAAAGAAATAAAGGAAATATTTTGTTCGTTTGTGACGAGTTTTATTTTCCTTTTTCCAACTTGCGTTAGCCAATTAAAAGCCCCAAACGCTATTTTAGATATGGAAAAGCTGAGTAATCTAGCCAGAATTGTGACAGATCGTCGGGTGAAAGAGTCACCATTATTCGACTTTTCTGCTAAAAAAGCATTTAACAAAGACCTCAAGCTAATCCGCCTGCTGGAAAGTGAGCCGGACAGCACCCAGCTTCAGCTTACCAAAGCCTTGTATGGCAAGGTTTCGGCTACGAGCAATATTTCCTTCCGCAAGTTGAAGTCGCGGGTACAGCAGAAGCTGCTGAACCATCTCTACTTTCTGGAGCAGTCGGATCCACGGCACCTGGTGTCGAGAAGATACGAATTGCAGTGCATCGGGTTATACCACCAGGTTACGATTCTGTACCGGGAAGGCGAGTACATGCTGGCGGAACAGCTGCTGCGCAAGTGCTTACGGCAGGCACTGGAAGGGGAATTTACGGAATACGCCGTGATGGCGGCCCGGCTGCTGACCAAGCTCTACGTAGACCTGCGTCAGCCAGCCCGTTACCGGGCAGCCAGCAAGCAACTCAAGCAGTTGCAGGAGCTGATGGCCCTAGAAGACGAAGCTGGCCAGATCTATTGGAACAGCAAAATGGCGCAGGCGCATACCGTGCGGGCCCGGCGGGCGCTGCTGAATGAGCTACCGGGCTATCTGGCTCAGTTGCAGCTGCTGCACGAAAAAGCGCAGAGCTATATCACTTTTAACTACCTGTATCTGACCCAGCTTACGCTATTGGAGTTTACGGGCAATTACGAGGAGATCATAAAAGTCACGACCACCACGGAGAAGCTATGGGCGAAAGGAAAAATCAATCGGCGCCGGTTTGACAGCCGGTTTAATAACTATATGACGGCCTACGCCTATCTGCACAGTAAGCAAGCTGCCAAAGGCATGGCCCTGTCGGAAGGCTACCTGAAGGATTTTCATCCCTCGTCCGGCAACTGGTTCTTCTTTATGGAGAACTACGTGCTATTAGCCCTGCACGCCGGGCAGTACAGCCAGGCGCAACTGCTGCTGGAAATGGCCCACAAGAATCCGTATTTCCGGAAACAGCGGGCTGCGGCCCGGCAGCGCTGGGACTTATACAAGGCCTACATTTACTTCCTACAGCCCGAAAATTCGCCCTTGACCCTGCGGCACTTCAATCAGTTTGTGCAAACCGTACCCGACTATAGCCGCGACAAACAGGGCTACAACGTGGCCATTCTGATTCTGCAGTACCTGAACTTTCTGCGGCGCCAGGATGTGGAAAATCTGCTGGCCCGGCTGGAGAGTCTGCGCAAGTATGAACAGCGCCACCTGCGCGAATCGGCGACCCTGCGCAGTCAGCTGTTTTTCCGCCTGCTGGTGCTCACCGTCAAGGAAAATTTCGATCCGGAGGCCTGTAACCGCAAAGGGCAGCCGTTGCTGAACCGGCTGCACGACGCGCCGCAGCCGGGCGAGGCCTATGCCGAAATCGAAATTATTCCCTACGAAGCTCTGTGGGGCATGACGCTGGACATTCTACGGGCAAACGTGGCCGACAACAAAGCGGAGGAGCAGGCACGCCGGGCCCGGATATCGGCCTAAGAACGCTGTGGCACCGAAGCCGTAGCCGCTTTGGGCAGGGCTTTCTTCACGGGAGCACCGGGCATCGTTTTGGCCTTCGGCGTGGCGTCCTTTTTGGCCGGAGCCTTGGGCGTAAGAACAGTAGCGGGGGCGGCTGGTACAACTGCGGCCGTCGCCACAGGAGCAGCGGGCGGGGTAGCGGCAGCGGCGGTAACCGCGACATAGCGCTGATATTGGGCGTCGGTGAGAATTCCTTTCAGCTTTTCAGCATACTCCTTGTCTACCACGGTCATCTTGCTTTGCAGCATAGCCGGGTCGATGCCGTACATCTGCTTCAGCTCATTTTCCTGCACGAGCCGCTCGTAGGTCGCGCGCTTCACCTGGGGAGTGCGGGCGTCGTCTAACCCAATCCGTTGGGCCAGCTGGCGAGTGTTATCCATCGCCTGGTTGCGCAGATCGGGGGCTTGCTGGGCGGCGGCAGACAAAGCGCTACCCAGAGCAGCAGCAAGGAAGAAGAAGGAAAGTTTCTTCATGAGAAAGGGACTCAAAGGAAGTAGGTGTGTAAGAATGCTCACAAAGAAACAAAACAATATTGATATAATGCAGTGAAGCGAAAAAAATGTTGCAGTATGGTAAGAAATAATAGTGTGACTCTGCTTTCGGTAAGGTGTGCCTATTACAGCAGCGCCAATAAAAACAAAGAACGCCACGAATGGCTGATGTATCCGGCATTGACGGATACATCAGCCATTCGTGGCGTTTTAACCTAACCAAGCCCGCTTTTGCCAGCGGGTTTGTTGATCAGCGCTTTGTATATTTTCCTGGTATTGGCACCTAGCCAGGATCTTGTTTAGAACTTATTCAGGCGCTGTAGTACTTCCCGCAGGTACGTCTGACCGATGGGAATTTGCTTGTTCTCGATCGTAATGGTATTATCCTCAATAGCTTGCACTCGTTTCAGATTGACGATAAAGGAGCGGTGGGCCCGCACAAAGGTGGCACCGGGAAACTTCTCCTCCACGGCCTTCATAGTACTATAAACGATGAGCTTGCTGTGAGGCATGACGATGTGCACGTAGTCGCCGAGGGCCTCGACGTAGCATACATCGTTGAAGAGCACCTTCACCAGCTTCGTATCCACTTTCACGAAGGTGAAGTCGGGGTCGACGCTGGTGGCGGCGGGCGTAAGCGGCGCGGGCTCGGCGGCGTCTTCGAATAGTTCCAGGGCTTTCTGGGCGGCTTTCAGGAACCGGGCGTAGCTGACGGGCTTAACCAGGTAATCGACCACGTCGTATTCAAAGGCGGCCACGGCGTATTCCTTGCTGCTGGTGATGAGAATTACCAGGGGCGGGTTTTGCAGGGTGCTCAGCAGGTCGAGGCCCGACATCAGGGGCATTTCGACGTCCAGAAACAGCAGGTCGACGGATTGGGTCCGGAGCAGCTCGGCGGCGGCCAGGGCGTTGTCGTAGGTGCCGACTGCGGTTAGAAAGGGAGTATTGGCAATGCAGTTGGCAACAATCTGCACGGAAAGCGGGTCGTCGTCCACAATCAGGCAACGCAGGGGAGAGGAAGGTACTGGCATAGGGCCAAAGGTTATAAGAAGAGCGGAGAAGTGAAATAGAGCCGGGAGGATATGTATCAGAAGGTGTGCGGATGTAAGCGCGCTTCCAGCTGCGGGTACAAGTCATCCAGCTGCTGCCCCACGGCCTCGACCAAGGGCTGAGCCGCGGCTGGGCTGATGGCAGTAGCGGGCCGTTCGAGCTGTTCGAGCAACTGCTGCAAAGGCTGCACGCCAAAGTACACCACCTGGCCCTTCAACTTGTGGGCTATGCGGGCCCGCGTAGCCGGCTCAGCGTGAGCGGAGGCCTGCACCAGCTCCTGGTAAAGCGGGGGCGTCTGGTGCAGAAAGGTGCCAATAATCTGCGCGATAAATCCTTCGTTACCGGCGGCCAGCTCTTCCAGAATGCTCCAGTCGGGGGCGGCCGGGCTGCCTGCGTGGGCATCTGCGGAAGCGGCAGCGGAATCGGAGGCCGGGGTAGCGCGGCGGGTGTAATGGGCCAGGCTGGCGTGCAGCAGCGTGGGGTCGAAGGGCTTGGCCAGGGTGGCATTCATGCCGGCCGCCAGGGCCTGGGCCTGGTCGGCGGCCGAGGCGGAGGCGGTGAGGCCGATGATGGGCAGCTGGTGCAGCGGCGAGTGGCTGCGCAGCTGCCGGGTAGCCTCGTAGCCATCCATTTCCGGCATCTGCACGTCCATTAGTATCACGTCGAATGCCTGGGACGTAGCCAGCTCCACGGCCTGCCGGCCATTGTCGGCCAGGGCTACTTCCACGTTCCAGTCTTCCAGCGCCCGACACACCACCAGCTGGTTCAGCTCGTTGTCGTCGGCCACCAGCACGCGCAGGGCCGGCTCGAAAGGGGGAAGAAGGGCGTTGGAAAAAGGCATAGCGGAAGAAGCTGGGAGCATGAGGGCTACCCCCTGAAACGGAATATTACTTGCCCAGTACTTTAAATTCGGTGCGGCGGTTGAGCTGGCGGCCGCCTTTCGTGTTGTTGGTCGCCACGGGCTGGGTGTCGCCGTAGCCGGCGAAAGTCAGGCGGCCCTTGTCGATGCCCTTGCTCACGAGGTAATCAACTACGGCTTTAGCGCGGCGCTGGCTCAGATCCTTGTTGTACTCGGCCTTGCCCACGTTGTCGGTGTGGCCCGAAATTTCGAGGCGCAGGGCCGGGGTTTCCACCATCAGCTTCTGCAGCCGCTCCAGCTCGGCGGTACTTTCCTTGCGGAGGCTGGCCTTGTCGAAGTCGAAGAAAATGTTGTTGAGCACCACTTTCACGCCCACGTCCAGCTTCTTGAGGGCAATATCCTTCACCACTTCCGAATAAGCCGCGCCGGCGGGCAGGTCGAAGTTTTCGGAGTGGAACAGGTAGCCTTCCTGCCGGGCCACGATGCCGTAGTTGACGCCCGAGGGCAGCGACACCAGGTAGCGGCCCGACTGCGCGTTGGCCCGGAACGAGGCAATCAGCTCGTTGCGGGAGTTGTCGACCACGTCAATGGTGGCTTCCAGGGGCTGCTTGCTGGCTTCGTCGGTCACCACGCCTTTCAGAATCGTGACCTGGGCCGTGGCAATGGGCACTGGTGGGGCCAGGGAAGCTTCCTTCACCGGCTGGGCGCGGGAGGCCAGCAGCTGGTCTTCCTGCGACAACACCGGCGGCTTTTCGGCGCCCAGAAACGTAATCTGGTAGATGTCTTTGCTGCCCAGGCCATCGTCGCGGAACGAGGAGTAGTAGCCGTGGCGGCCCGAGGCCGAAATCACGAAGAACACGTCGTCGTCGGGGGTGTTGATGGGCCAGCCCAGGTTTTCGGGCTCACTCCACTTGCCGTTCTCGAACACCGACTTGAAGATGTCGTAACCGCCCATCGAGTTGTGGCCTTCCGAGCTGAAGTACATCGTCTTGCCATCGGGGTGCAGAAACACGCCTTCTTCGCCGTAGGGCGTGTTGATGGTCGGGCCCAGGTTGACGGCCGGGCCGCGCCCTTCGATTTCGACTTTATAAATGTCGCGGCTGCCCAGGCCACCCTGTTTGTCGCTGACGAAGTACAGGCTGCGGCCGTCCGGGGTGTAAGCCGCCGACGACTCGTGGTACTTGCTGTTGATGCGCGCACCCATTTTCTCGGGCTTTTTCCAGACCGCGCCGCGCAGCTCGGCTTCCTGCAGGTCGCCGCCGTTGTCTTCCACGTACACCAGCATGCGCTGCCCGTCGGGGGCCAGGCCCACGGTGGCGTCGTGGCCCTCGTTGTTGACGGGCTTGCCCAGGTTGCGGGCCGCCGACCAGCCGCTGGCCGTGCGCGTGCTCTGGTAAATGTCCTCGAAGAAGCCGCCGGTTTCGGGGTCCCGCTCCTTGCCCGTCGAGTTGTCGCGGCGCGAGGTAAAGAGAATCACCGACTCATCGGCCGAAATGACGGCACCGTAGTCGGCGTAGGGCGAGTTGATGGCCGCGCCGATGTTGTCGATAAAAACCCGGGAAGGCTTTTTCTCCAGCTTCAGGCCATTTTCACACTCCTTGATTTTCTTGGTAATGGCGGCCGTGAGCTGGGCCGTGTTCTTGCCGGCGGTGGCGGGCTGGGCCGCTTTGTACTCGGCAATGGCCTCGGTCCACTTGGCGTTCAGGTGCAGGCCCTGGCCCAGCAGGTAGTGAATGCGCGGGTCGATGTCGGCGTTGAGCTGGTAGGCTTTCTGCAGGTAGGGCAGGGCCCGGGGCTTGTAGCCCGAGTGCAGGTAACAGTCGCCGATGCGCAGGTTGAGGCGGGCGTTGCTGGGGTTAAACTTCTGGGCGGCGAGGTAGTGGGGCAGGGCCTGCTCGTAGCGGGGCGGGTCCATGTCGTACCACTCGTCGCCGGTCTTGACCTCCCGCTGGGCCTCCTTCAGCCCGTCTTTGTCGGACCGGAAATTGTCTTTGTCGAACTCCACGTTTTGGGCGGCGGCCACCTGGGCCAGCAGCAGCAGCGCTAACAGCAAAAATCTAGACATGAGGACAGCTTTCTTGCAGAGTATGAAGAGCGTAGGGTGAGGAGCGGGGCATTCTATTCGGCGCCGCAGCCGGAGTTGGCGGCGTAGCTGGTACCGGTTTCCAGGCCCAGCTCGGCGGCTTTGCGCCAGTCCTGGCAGGCCCCGTCGGCGTCGCGCAGCATTTCGCGGGCGTGGCCCCGGTTCATGTAGGCCTCGGCGTACTGCGCGTTCAGGCCAATGGCTTTGGCGGCATCGGCGGCGGCGCTTTTGTAGTCTTCCAGCTTGAGGTAGGCGGCGGCGCGGTTGTTCCAGGCAAAGGCGTAGCCGGGGTCCAGCTCCAGGGCCTTGCTGAAGTCTTCCACCGCGCCTTTGTATTCGCCGGCGTCGTAGCGGGTGCTGCCCCGGTTGGTGAAGGCGGTGGCGTTGTCCTGCTTTTTGCTCAGGTACGTGTTATAATCGGCCAGGGCACCTTTCAGGTCGTTGGCGCGGCGCTTGGCGGCGGCCCGGTTCAGCAGGGCCGGCAGAAAATCGGGCTGCAGGCTCAGGGCCTTGGTGTAGTCCTGGATGGCCGCGTCGAAGTTGCCGAGCTTGCGCTGGGCGCTGGCCCGGTCGTGGTAGGCGTAGGCGTAGCCGGGGTCGACCTTAATGGCCTGGTCGAAGTCGGCCTTGGCGGCTTTGAAGTCGCCTTTCTCGAAGAGCAGCGCGCCGTGGTAGTACCAGGCCGGGGCGTAGTCGGGCTTGATTTCGGCGGCTTTGCCGTAGTCCAGCTCGGCTTCGGCCTTCTGTCCCAGCGCCTCCTGCGCCTGGGCCCGGCCGAAGTAGTTGCTGAAGCCCGTAGCCTCCAGCTTGATGGCCTGGTCGTAGTCCTGCACGGCCTGCTGGTACTCTTTCAGCTCGTAGCGGGTGGTGGCGCGGTTGTAGAAGGCCTTGGCAAAATCGGGGCGCAGCGTCAGGGCCCGGTCGAAGTCCTGAATGGCGGCGCGGTAGTTTTTGCCGTTGTATTTGGCCACCCCGCTGTTGTAGAGCTTTTCGGCCTGCTGGGCCGGGGGCAGGGTGGAGGCGCGCACGGTATCTACCTGGGCCTGGGCTGCCGTGGCCGACAACCCAAGACCGAGGGCAAGGAGTAGGACTTTCTGCATCGGAGAGAAAAAGAGTCAGCTAACTCGTTAAATGTACTTTTAATTTGCCTGAACGGCGCAACCACGGCTTTTCTTTCTTCTACCGGCGGATTTCGGGCTGAGCCCGCACCAGCTGCTCCCATTCGTCGGCCAACGAGCCCGCAAACGCGCTGCGGCCGGCCCGGCGGTACCAGTAGGCGGCGTTGGCCGCGTCGCCTTCCTGGCGGTGCAAATAGGCGTGCAGCCAGTTGTGGCGCTGGTCCCGGTCCGTGACCTGGGCCAGGGTGTGGGCCTGCTCCCACTGCTGGCGGCCGGCGTACCACAGCCCTTGCAGCACCAGCGAAATGCCGGTCGGTGGTTCGGCCGCTCCCAGGCTGGCCACGAAGGTTTCGTACGTCATGGCGCAAATATATTGAACAGGAAATACGGGCGGCGGTGTTAGGAGGCTAACCATTCGCCGCGTCGGCGGTTTAAGCAAGCGTGGCGGCCGGAGTTTGCGTATTTTTGTCTGGCCCTCGGCTCTTACTCATCTGATTTTTCTCACTTCCAGCCCATTTCCCAACAATGGCAACGTATCCTGAATACATGGTAGCTCCCATCCGGCAAGACCTCACGTCGGCCGGCTTCGAGCAGCTGATGACCCCCGAAGAAGTTGATTCGGTTCTGAACACGCAGAGCGGCACGGTGCTGCTGGCCGTCAACTCGGTGTGCGGCTGCGCCGCCGCCAAAGCCCGCCCCGCCCTGAAAATGGCCGTGTCGAGCTCCGAGAAGAAGCCCGCTAAGCTGGTCACGGTATTTGCCGGCATGGAAACCGAGGCCGTAGCCAAGGCCCGGGAGCACATGCTGCCCTACCCGCCCTCCTCGCCCAGCATTGCCCTGTTCAAGGACGGCGAGCTGGTGCACGTCATCGAGCGGCACCACATCGAAGGCAACGACCTGATGCGCATCGTCGACAACCTGCAAGGCGCGTTCGAAGAGTATTGCTAGTTGTTAGTTGTCAGTTGTTAGTTTCGACGGCTCATTGACAACTAACAACCAACAAAAAGGCCCGAAGCATCCGCTTCGGGCCTTTTTTAATGAGTAAGTGCCAGCACAACCTGACAACTAACAACCAACAACCAACAACTAATATCAAAGCCCCAAGGACTTAAAGAAGGCGTCCTGGTTGGGCTCCCGGCCCAGGAACTCCTTCACGAGGTTGTATTCCTCGTCGGTGCCGCCGCGGGCCAGGATCATGTCGCGGTAGCGCAGGCCGGTCTTCTGGTCCATGATGCCGTTCTTCTCGAACACGGAAAACATGTCCTCGGCGTAGACCTTCGACCACATGTAGCCGTAGTAGCCCGCCCCGTAGCCGGTGAGGTGGCCGAAGGCGGCCTGCATGTTGGTGCCGTCGAGGTAGGCGAAGGGCGTAATCTGGTTTTGCAGGCGCTTCACCACGTCGGTGCTGGTTTCGGGGCCGTTGGGGTCAAACTTGTCGTGCAGGGTCATGTCGAGCGTGCCGTACAGGATCTGCTGGGAGGCGGCCAGGCCCGAGCCCACGTTGCGGGCGGCCCACATCTTGTCGTAGAGGGGCTTGGGCAGCACCTCGCCGGTCTGGTAGTGCTTGGCGAAGGTCTTCAGGGCGTCGTAGTTCCAGGCCCAGTTTTCCAGAATCTGGGACGGGGCCTCCACGAAGTCGCGCTTCACGCTGGTGCCCGACTGGCTGCTGAGCTCGGCCGTGGTCAGCAGGTTGTGCATCACGTGGCCAAACTCGTGGAAGAAGGTCACGACCTGGGCGTGGCTCATCAGGGCCGGCTTGCCGGGCGTGGGGGCGTTGAAGTTGCACAGCAGCACGGCCTGGGGCAGCTGGTAGCCCTTGGGGGTGGCCTTGCCGCTGGTCACGCCGAAGCAGGCGGCGTGGGTGTACTTGTTGTCGCGGGGGAACAGGTCGAGGTAGAAGCGGCCGATGAGCTTGCCGTCGCGCTGCACCTCAAACATGCGGGCATCCTTGTGCCACACCGCCGGGTCTTTCACCTCCGTAAACTTCAGGGCAAACAAGCTCTGCGTGGTCTGAAACAGGCCATCCACCACCTTGCTCACCTCGAAGTATTCCTTCACCTTCTCGCCGTCGAGCTGGTACTTGTCCTTCATCAGCAGGTTGTTGTAGAACGAGCTTTCCCAGGGGTTGATGGTTTTGGCGGCGGGGTCTTTGGTGTAGGCGCGCTTCACCACGAGCAGCTCTTCCAGATCCTGCTGGCTTTTCTGCTTGACGCGGTCCACCAGTTTGGTTTCGAAGGCCCACACCGTTTCGGGGGTTTTGGCCATGCGCGAGCTGGTCTGGTAGGCGGCGTAGGTTTTGTAGCCCAGCAGCTGGGCCTTTTTCTGGCGCTCAATGAGCAGCTGCTTGAGCACCTCCAGATTCTTGTCGGCGGCGCGGTTGTTATATAAGGTGTAAAGCTGCTTGCGCAGGGCATCCGACTCGGCGTACTTCATGAAGGTGCCGTAGGCGGGGCCGTCCAGCCCGATGCGGTAGGCGTCGCCGGCCTTGGGGCGGCTCTTCACGTAGTCGTCGGGCAGGCCCTTCATGTCGGCGGCATTCACCAGCAAAAAGCCCTGGTCTTTGGCAATGTTGGCCCCGAAGGCCAAGCTCAAATCCCCGATTTTGTCGTTGATGGCCTGCAATTCCTTGCGCTTCTCGGCCGTGAGGGCAAAGCCGTTGCGCTCGTAGTCCTCCACCGTTTCGGTCAGGTACTTCTTGCGGGCCCCGGTCAGGCTCTGGGCTTCCTTGGTCTTGGAGTAGTCCTTCACGGCCCGGTACAGCTGCTCGTCCAGCTCCAACTCGTTGCCGTACTTGCTGATCTGGGCAATGCTGCGCTGGGCCTGGTTGCGGATGGCCGAGTCGGGGCTGGCGTTGAACAGAATGCTGATGGGACCGTACACGCTGCCGCCCTGGTCGCCCAGGTTATCGAGGGCCAGCATGGTATTGGCGAAGGTGCGCTTGGCGGCCGGCACCTTGTAAATAGCCTGGAGAGAGGCCTTGGTGCCGGCAATAAAATCGTCGGTGGCCCGCTTCACGTCGGCCTTGGTGGCGCGCCGAAAGTCGATGACCTGGTTGAAGCCCGGCGTGAGCGGGTTGGCGGGCGGGGCGGGCTTGTCGGCGGCCGGGCTACTCAGCGCGGCCAGGCTGGCCAGCACCGTGAAGCCCAGCTGCCGGGCACTCAGGGAGGAGAATGTAAGCATCGGAGTGGGGGTTAGGAAGATACGGGGCTGAAGGTAAGCCGGCACCGGAATACTTCAATTACACGATTTTGCCCGCCGGGCTGCATGGCTCTCCTGCCGGCCTCGCCGAAAAGTGCCCGCAGTGCCCGGAAACGCACTTTTCGGCGGCTGGCAAAAAACATCAGGACGTTTGCCCCAAAACATAGTTATGTCTTGCCCCGGACATCACTATGTTTTGCCCGAAACGTCCTGATGTTTTGCCCAAAATCCGCCGGGATTTTGCCCCGCTTCCGCCGGCCCAGGAAGAATCCTATTCTTGGGCAATGAAAAAGCCACCCCGCGAGAGGTGGCTTTGTCGTTTGCGTACCAACCCAGAACGTCATGCAGAGGCGCAGCCGAAGTATCTCGCGTGCAGTGGTATATGCTTAGCATGGCAACCTCAGCACGCGAGATGTCTCGCTTAGGCTCGACATGACGGTCTAGATTCGTAGCCTAGTTGGCGTACTCGCTCAGGAACTTGATGCGCATCAGACGCAGGTCTTCCTCCGTGTACTCGTCGGCGCCGAGCTCCTTGAGGGCCACGGCAATGTTGTCGGTGCTGGCCTGCAGGAAGTAGTCGGTGATTTCGTCCTGCCGGTCGTGGTCCAGCACCCCGTCGATGTAGTAGTCGAGGTTGAGCTTGGTGCCCGAGTAGCAGATGTGCTCGATTTCCTCCATCAGCTCGCGCATGTCGATGCCCTTGGAGGAGGCAATTTCCTCCAGGTCCATCTTCTTGTCGATCTGCTGAATGATGTAGATCTTGATTTTCGACTTGTTGACGGCCGACTTCACCACCACGTCGGCGGCCGTCACGATGTCGTTTTCATCGACGTACTTCTGAATCAGGGTCAGGAAGGGCTGGCCGAACTTCTGCGCCTTGCCCAGCCCGACGCCGCCCACGTGGGCCAGGTCGTCCATCTTGGTGGGGAAGGTGGTGGCCATTTCCTTCAGGCTCGGGTCCTGAAACAGCACGTAGGGGGGCAGGTTTTTCTCCTTGGCTATCTTCTTGCGCAAGGATTTCAGCATCTCAAAAAGCGTGGCATCGTGGCCGGCGGCTTCCTGAACTTCCTCTTTTTCTTGCTCTTCTTTCACCTCTTCCTCGTAGTTGTGGTCCTTGGTGAGTTTGATGGAATGGGGGTTGTCAATGAACTCTAAGCCCTTCGGGCAGATTTTCACCACGCCGAAGTTCTCAATATCCTTTTCCAGGAAGCCGTTGAGCAGGGCCTGCCGCATCAGCGAGTACCAGAAGGCCGCGTCGTGGGCTTTGCCTTTGCCATAAATCGGCAGGGCATTGTGGCCGTAGCTTTCCACGTGGGCGTTGCTCATGCCCATCAGCACCGTGCCGATGTGCTCGATACCGAAGCGCTCCTCGGTCTGCACCACGGCTTTCAGGGCCATCAGCACTTCGTCCTTGGCCTCAAACCGCTCCTTGGGGTGCTTGCAGTTGTCGCAGAAGCCGCAGTCCTTCTCGAAATGCTCGCCGAAGTAGTGCAGCAGCTGCTTGCGGCGGCACACGGCCGAGTCGGCGTAGTTGGCCATTTCCTGGAGCAGCAGCTTGGAGTTGTCGCGCTCGGTCACGGGCTTGTCCTTGTTGAACTTCTCCAGCTTCACGATGTCGTCGTAGCTGTAGAACATCAGGCAGTTGCCCTCCAGGCCGTCGCGGCCGCCGCGGCCGGTTTCCTGGTAGTAGCCCTCGATGCTCTTGGGCGTGTCGTAGTGAATCACGAAGCGCACGTCGGGTTTGTCGATGCCCATGCCGAAGGCAATGGTGGCCACGATGACGTCGGCCTCCTCATTGAGGAAGGCGTCCTGGTTGGCCATACGCACGTGGGGGTCGAGGCCGGCGTGGTAGGGCAGGGCCTTCACGTCATTCACGCGCAGCAGCTCGGCAATTTCCTCCACCTTCTTGCGGCTCAGGCAGTACACGATGCCGGCCTTGCCCTTGTGCTGCTTCACGTACTGAATCAGCTGCTTCTTGGTGTTGTGCTTGGGCCGCACCTCGTAGTAGAGGTTGGTGCGGTTAAACGAGGTCTTGAACACCGAGGCCTCGTCCATCTGCAGGTTTTTCTGGATGTCGAGCTGCACCTTGGGCGTGGCCGTGGCCGTGAGGGCAATGATGGGCACCTGCCCGATGTTGTCGATGATGCCCCGGATGCGGCGGTACTCGGGCCGGAAGTCGTGGCCCCACTCCGAGATGCAGTGGGCCTCGTCAATGGCCACGAAGCTGATGGTGGCCTTCTGCAGGAAGTCGATGGTTTCGTCCTTGGTCAGGCTCTCGGGGGCCACGTAGAGCAGCTTCACCTCCCCGCTGATGACGTCCTTTTTCACCCGGTTCATCTCCGACTTCGACAGGGTCGAGTTCAGGAACTGGGCGTTTACCCCGAAAGCGTTGAGCTGGTCGACCTGATTTTTCATCAGGGCAATCAGGGGGGAAATAACGATGGCCGTGCCGGGCAAAATGAGGGCGGGCAGCTGGTAGCACAGCGACTTACCCGCGCCGGTGGGCATAATCACGAAGGTATTGTTGCCCTCAATGACGTTCTGAATGATGGCTTCCTGAGTACCGCGGAACTGACCGTACCCAAAAACTTCCTTTAACTTGCCTTTCAGATCAGCCTCACGCTTGACTGCTTGTTTTACCGCTGGCATCGACATTTCCACTTGCTCTTTTGGGTTGCAGACTTGAGCACCAACACTTCGGGGTTGGCTACTCAATCTAGACAAATTTAGATTGAAACAGCAGAACGACACCATCACAATTGCAAAAAAAGTGCTTCTCGAAGAAGCTGACGCCGTTCGGGGCGTGGCCGAGGCCATAGCCCAAACGCCGGATTTTGCACAATGCGTAGCCGCCATACTCTCTTTACGGGGTAGGGTCGTGGTTACCGGCATCGGTAAGAGTGCCCACATTGCGGGCAAAATGGTAGCCACCCTGAACTCCACGGGCACGCCCGCGCTGTTTATGCATGCCGCCGACGCCATTCACGGGGACCTGGGCATGATTCAGCCCGAGGATTTTGTCATTGCCATCAGCAAGAGCGGCGACACGCCCGAAATAAAAGTGCTGGTGCCGCTGCTCAAGCGCAAGGGCGTGCCGCTGGCGGCCCTGGTCAGCAATGCCGACTCCTACCTGGGCGTGCAGGCCGACTACGTGCTGCACGCGCCCGTGACGCGCGAGGCCTGCCCCCACAACCTGGCGCCCACCACCAGCACCACCGCCGCCCTGGCCTTGGGCGACGCGCTGGCCGTGTGTCTGCTGGAGTCGCGCGAGTTCACCTCCGCCGACTTTGCCCGCCTGCACCCCGGCGGCACGCTGGGCAAGAAGCTCTACCTGAAGGTGGGCGACCTGAGCCGCCAAAACCAGACGCCCCAGGTGCGGGAAGACGCGCCGCTCAAGGACATCATCCTGGAAATATCGGGTAAGCGCCTGGGCGCGACGGCCGTGCTGGCCCAGGCCGGGCAGCAGCTGCTGGGCATCATCACCGACGGCGACCTGCGGCGCATGCTCACCAACTTCTCCTCCCGGCTGGGAGAAGTCCGGGCCCGCGACATCATGACGCCCCAGCCCATGACCATTGATGTGGACGACTTTGCCGCCGAGGCGTTGGTTCGGATGCAAAATCGTAATATCACTCAACTCATTGTCACTGACGGTGGTCAGTTCAGCGGCTTCATCCACTTGCACGACTTGCTGCGCGAAGGCTTGGTATAGTCAAATAGTTACATTACTTTACGCTTAAATACCATGATTGCGCTTGCTAGTCGTGGTAGCCAACATTTAATCGTCTTCTTCTGATGAATCAGAATACGTTCCTCGTCGTGATGGCCGGTGGTATCGGCAGCCGCTTCTGGCCCTTCAGCCGTACCACGCTGCCCAAGCAGTTTCACGACGTGATGGGCGTGGGCCGCTCGATGCTGCAGCTCACGGTCGATAGGTTCAAGGACATTTGCCCGCCCGAAAACGTCTTCGTGGTAACCAACCGCGACTATACCGACCTGGTGCACCAGCACCTGCCGGAGCTGCCCGTCTCGCAGATTCTCGGGGAGCCGATCGGGCGCAATACCGCGCCCTGCATTGCCTACGCCAGCTACTGCATTGCCAAGCGCAACCCCAAGGGCACCATCATCGTGACGCCCGCCGACCACGCGGTGCTGCACGAGGACGAGTTCCGCCGCATCATCCGGCAGGCCGTGGAAGTGGCCGAGAGCCACGAGGTGCTGCTCACGCTGGGCATTCAGCCCTCCCGCCCCGATACCGGCTACGGCTACATTCAGTACATCGACGAGGACAGCAAGAGCGGCCTGCCCAAGGGCCTGAAGAAGGTGAAAACCTTCACCGAGAAGCCGAATCTGGAGCTAGCCCGCATGTTCGTCGACAGCGGCGACTTCCTCTGGAACTCGGGCCTGTTTGTGTGGCGGGCCGACGCCATCATTCACGCCTTCCACCAGTACCTGAGCGACATTGCCGAGGTGTTCGACGAAGGCATCAGCGAGCTGGGCACCGACAACGAAGCCGAGTTTATCACCCAGGCCTACACCCGCTGCCGCAACATCAGCATCGACTACGGGGTGATGGAAAAGGCCGACAACGTGTACGTGCTGCCCGCCGACTTCGGCTGGAGCGACCTGGGCACCTGGGACTCGCTGCACCGCATGGGCCACCACGACGCCGACAACAACGTGGTAGACGGCGACGCGCTGCTCTACGACACCCGGGAGTGCGTCATCAAAACCCCTTCGGAGCGCCTGGTGGTGGTGCAGGGCCTCGACGGCTACATCATTGCCGAGTACGACAACGTGCTGCTGATCTGCAAGCGCACCGAGGAGCAGCGGGTTAAGGAGTTTGTGGCCGACGTGAAGTCCAAGAAGGGCAACGGCTACAACTAAGCGCGGCCCCTGCGGGCACCAATAAAAAGGCCGGCTACGATTCCTGAGCGGATGGTAGCCGGCCTTTTCGTTGCCGGAAAAGTCGAGTTCAAAGATCCGGGCCTAGCGGCCGAAGTCGTCCTGCACCCGCACGATGTCGTCTTCGTCGGAAGGCTGGGTGGCGTCGGTGTGCTGCCAGATTTCGGCTATCAGGCCCCAGTCGTCGAGGCCTACGAGGCGGTGCCGCTCACCCTGCCGGAGCGTAATGACCTGGCCCGGGGCGTAGGTTTTCAGCTCGCCCTGCTCGTCGGTAGGGCTGGTAACAACGCCCACGGTGCCCCGCACTACCTTCCAGATTTCGGCCCGGCGGTGGTGGTACTGCCAGGAGAGGCGCTGGTGGGGGGCCACGAGCAGCACCTTTGGGCTGAGCTTGCCCGAAATGCGGAGCTGGTCGATGGGCAGCCCGTCGAAGTAGGTGTCGGCAAACTGCTGGGCCTGGTTTTCGTCGAGCACGAAAAAGCCGCCCCAGGGCCGGGTCTGATCCTGCTGGGCAATGCCAAAACCCTGCTCCTGCAGGTGCTGCTGGGTTTGCTGGAATAGCTGCTGCTTAGACATCTCAGAACTCATAATCGGTTAGAGGCAAAAGGTAAAATATTTAATCCGGCATTCAAACGCCCGGTTGCTGGCGGTCCGCAACAGTTGTTGCCCTGGAAGCGCCCGGCTACCGGGCCTCGGTTGGCACCCGCTGCTCCTGCGACTGGTGCAACGACGAGCTGCGGATAATCAGCTCGGGCTTGAGCACCAGGTGCGGCGGCTCATAGGCGGGGCCCCGCTTGAGCAGCTGCAGAAACAGGCGCACGGCCGTTTCGCCCATCTGCTCGGCCCGCTGGTCCACCACCGTCATCTGGGGCTGGGTCATGGTGGTGAAGGGCTCGTTGCTGAAGCAGGCCAGGGCTACTTCCTGGGGCACCCGCACGCCCTTTTCGCGCAGCACTTCCAGCGCCCCCACCGACGGAATGGCGTAGGCGGCGAAGATACCGTCGAGGGGCGGCTCCAGGGCCAGCAGGTGCTGCATACCCAGGCGGCCAGCGTCGTGGGTCAGGGAAGGCAGCGAATATACCCAATCGTCTTCAAAAGGCAACCCGTGGGCCTGCAATGCGGCCTGGTAACCCAGAAACCGGTTGCGGCTGGTGTTCAGGTGCTGGGGCCCGGCCAGGTGCACGATGCGCTTACAGCCCTGAGCAATGAGGTGGGACACGGCCTGGTAAGCGCCCTGAAAGTCATCCAGCACCACGGCCATGCTGCGGGGCAAATCCGGTGCCCGGTCGAAGAACACCAGCGGCGTGCCCTGGCGGCGCACCTGCTCGAAGTGGTCCGTTTCCGAGAACGTGGTAGCCGACACCGACACCAGAATGCCCTCTACCTGGGCTGCCAGCAGGGTTTCGATGTTCTTCTGCTCGCGCCGCAGCTCCTCGTTCGATTGGCAGAGCAGCACGTTGAAGCCCTCCAGCGTGGCTACCCGTTCGATGCCGTTCATCACGGCCGGAAAGAAGTAGCCTTTGATGTGAGGCACAATCACGCCGATGGTTTTGCTGTGGCCCCGGCGCAGGGCGGCGGCCAACTGGTTGGGGCGGTAGTTCAGCTCCTGGGCCATCTGGCGCACCCGGTCCTTGGTAGCTTCACTGATGTCGCGGTGGCCGGCCAGGGCCCGCGAGACGCTGGAGGTCGACAGGTTGAGGGCTTTGGCTAAATCCCGCAGGGAGACTTGCTGCTTTTTGGCGGACATAGGGCAAGGCGTTTACGACCGGAACCGTTGCCAGTCGAGCCCAAGGAACAACACAGACCGCAATTCATCAAGAAAAATTGCACAACAGTTGCGCAGCAGGTGCGGCATGCATTAGCTCAAAACCACCCTACGGCTGCCCCGCAGCCCATACCACAGGATATAACCGTAGCACAACACTGGCAGCAACAGGGCCATGCGCAGCCCGCTGTGGTCGGCAATGGCACCGAACAGCATCGGAATCAGGGCGCCACCCACAATGGCCATGCACAGCAGCCCCGAGGCCTGCTCGGTATGCCGGCCCAGCCTGGCCACGGCCAGGGTGAAGATGGTGGAGAACATCAGGGAGTTCATCAGGCCCACGGCCAGCAGGCTCCACATGGCGGTGGCACCCGTAGTGTTAATCGAAATCAGGACCAAAGCAGCGGCACCCACGGCATTGAAGGCGAGCAGCTTGCCGGGCGCAAACTTTTGGAGCAGATACGCGCCCGAGAACCGGCCAATCATGGCCGCGCCCCAATAAAACAGCACCCGGTCGCCGGCGGCTTTGGGGTCCAGGTGCAGCACGTCGGGCAGGGCCAGGTAGTTCACAATGTGGGAGCCAATGGCCACTTCGGCCCCGACGTAGGCGAAAATGCCCACCACACCCAGCACCAGATGGCGGTAGCTCCAGGCGCTACGGGCCGGGCCGGCCGCTTCGGCAGCGGCTTCCTCGTTGGCGTGCTCCAACTGGGGCAGGTGCACGCGGCCGAGCAGCAGGCTGATGAGCAGCAGCGCCGTGCCAATGACCAGGTAAGGCACCTGCACGGCGCGCACGTCGATGCTGGCGGCGCTGGCCGCCATGTTCAGCGTGGGCAGGTGGCTCAAGATCAGGGCGCTGCCCACGTAGGGCGCCAGAGTGGTGCCGAGCGAGTTGAAGGCCTGCGTGAGCGTGAGGCGGGCCGAAGCCGATTCGGGCGGGCCCAGAATGGCCACGTAGGGGTTGGCGGCCACTTGCAGAATGGTAATTCCGGAGGCCAGCACAAACAAAGCGCCCAGAAACAAGCCGTACACCCGGGCTTCGGCGGCCGGATAAAACAGGTAGGCCCCGACGGCCGCCACGGCAAAGCCAATGAGCATGCCGCGCTTGTAGCCAACCCGCGCCACGAGCAGGCCGGCCGGAATGCTGATAAAGAAATACGCCCCGAAAAAGCACAGGTTAATCAGGTTGGCCTGGGCGAAGGACAGCTGAAAAATGGCTTTCAGGTACGGAATCAGAATGTCGTTGAGGCAGGTGATGAAGCCCCAGAGGAAAAACAGGGTCGTTACGGCGCTCAGAGCCGAGGTGTACCGGGGCGGGGTGGTGCCCGCCGCAACGGGCCGGCTGGGCAGGGTAGGCGAGGGTAGTGCCATACAGGAATAGCGCGGAATCGGAAGGAAAGAAGTAGCCGGAACGTAAAGCCGAACAGGGGTTAGCTGCCCGCCCCGGCCCGTAAAGTAGCCATCTTCCGGACAGGTCGGGCTTTGGGGCTTATGCGGGCACCCCGCTGACCACGATTATCATACCTTTGAAAGATGAGAATCAAGACCATCCTGGTATGAGTACGAAGGTGAAAAAACGGACGCTGATCAACGACATAGCCAGCCACCTGGAAGTGTCCATTGCCACCGTCTCGTTGGTGCTGAACGGCAAAGCCAAGCAAAGCCGCATCAGCGACGCGGTGGCCGAGCGGGTGCTGAAGTACGTCGAGGAAGTCGGCTACAAGCCCAACCACCTGGCCAAAAGCCTGCGCACGGGCAAAACCCACGTTATCGGGCTGGTGGTGGAAGATATTGCCAACCCGTTTTTCGCCACCGTAGCCGCCCTGATCGAGCGGCAGGCCTTCGAGCGGGGCTACCGCATCATTTATTGCAGTACCAACAACGAGCCGGCCCGGGCCCGGGAGCTGATCGGCATGTTTCAGGAACGGCACGTGGACGGCTTTATCATCGTGCCGTCCGAGGGCATTGAAAAGGAAGTGAGCGACATTCTGCGCGAGCAGACGCCCACGGTGCTCTTCGACCGGTACCTGCCTGCTTTGCCCACCAACTACGTGGTGGTGGATGGGGCCCAAGGCACTGCCGATGCCACCCGGCATCTGCTGGCCCAAGGCTACACCAACGTTGCCTTCGTCACCACCGATTCGACCCAAACCCAGATGGAGGCCCGCCTGCAGGGCTACACCCAGGTGCTGGAGGCCCAAGGCCTGCCCCAGCAAGTAAAGCGCGTCACCATTTCCAAGGATACGGAGCCGGTTATTGCCGATATCCAGTTATTTCTGGCCAGCAACCCCGAAATAGAGGCGGTCATCTTCTCCACCAACTACCTGTGCATCTACGGGCTGGAGGCCATTGCGCGGCTGCAGCTGGCTATTCCGGCTAAGCTGGCCGTCGTTTCCTACGACGACCACGACCTGTTCCGGCTCTACACCCCGGCCATTACCGTCATTGCCCAGCCGGTGGAAAGCATTGCCAAAAACGTCATCGACATTCTGCTGCACGAATTGCAGCACCCCACCGACCCAGCCGTAGATTCCACCCAGGGCGTCGTGCTGCCACCGGCCCTGATTATTCGCAAATCGTCGATCAGGCAGTAAGCCTGCGCCGTACAACAAAAGCCCTTTCCTGCTCGGGCGGGAAAGGGCTTTTTGATGGATGCGGAGCCTTGGAAAGGCGCTAAAACTTACTGGCCGCTTTTCAGGCGCTGGCGCAGCACCTCAAACAGCATGATGCCGCTGGCGACCGACACGTTCAGGGAGCCGATCTGGCCGGCCATCGGGATGCGCAGCTTGTGGTCGGCCAGCTTCAGGTACTCGGGCGAGATGCCGTCTTCCTCGCTGCCCATCAGCACCGCCACCGGGCCGGTCATGTCCACCGTTTCGGCCTCCAGGCTGGCATCCGACTTCTCGGTGCAGGCAATAACCGTCACGCCCGACTGCTGCAGGAAGGTAATGGTTTCCTTCAGGTTGGGCTCCCGGCACACCGGAATCAGGTTCAGGGCGCCGGCCGAGGTTTTCAGCGCGTCGCCGTTGATTTGGGCGGCACCGCGGCTGGGCACCACAATGGCGTGCACGCCCATGCACTCGGCGTTGCGGGCAATAGAGCCGAAGTTGCGCACATCCGTAATCCGGTCGAGCAGCAGAAGCAGGGGCGTTTTGCCTTCCTCATACAAGCCGGCCAGAATACTGTCGAGCGGCTGGTAGTCGATGGGCGACACGAAGGCCACGGCGCCCTGGTGGTTTTTGCGGGTTAGGTCGTTGAGCTTCTCAATGGGCACCAGCGACATCGGGATGTTGGCAGCTTTGGCCAGCTCCGTAATTTCCTGGGTCACGCTGTTCTTGGTGCCGCGCAGCAGATAAATCTTCTCCAGGGTGCGGCCCGCGCTCAGCGCCTCCAGAATCGGGCGCAGGCCGAACAGCATCTCAATGCTGCGGTCGGCGGCGGGCTTGTGGGGGTAGCGGGGCTTATAGTCGCCGCCGCCGCCGCGCGAGTCGCGCGCGTCGCGGCCTTCGCCCCGGGGCTCGCGGCGGTCGTCGCCGGTGCCCCGGTCGTCGCGGCTTACCGGGCGGTTTTCGCTGTTATAAAATGTGCGCCGCTCATTCAGCGGCCGCTCCGGGCGGTCAGTCCTTTTCTCCATTGCTCAACGGCGGCATACCAAAGCATTTCGTACTCCGGCCGGCGCACCAATTCATAGTGTTCGGGGGCAAAGGTACTCGGTTTGGGCCGGAACGTATACGTGCCGCTGCTGCCGTTCGGGTCGCGGTACACCCAGCGCTCCTCGGTAGCCGTCCGATACACCACGTCGGGGGCGCCCAGAACCACGTAGAGCAGGCCCCGGTCGGTCATCCAGCCGGCTTTGTGGGTGGTAAATAACTCGTTGGCCGCCGCCACCCGGCCGTAGTAAGTCCGGATCAGCTGCCGGGCTACGGGTTGGTTGCTGCCCGCTACTTTCAGCCAGAACTGGTCGACGGCCCGCTTGGGCTCGGGCGCGTCGGTGAGCTTCTGGCGCTCGGCGGAAGTCGTCAGGTAAATCAGGGGCTGAATCAGCTCGTCGGCCGTATTCAGCGCCGGAAAGTCCTGGTCGACCACGAGCAGGCCGTAGCCCGCCGGGGCCTCCGCGACCCGCAGCATGTAAAGCCCCGCTTGCGAAAGGCGCAGCAGCTGGCCGGCCCGAAAAAAGAGCGAGTCGCGGGCGGGTAGGGTGCGGGCCACCGGCTGGCTGCCGGGCGCCGACATAGGTGGCAGGGCCGCCAGGAAGCTGGCATCGTAGCGCTTAACCGCCAACGGCTTTTCCGGACCGTAGCTGTCTACCTGAAACGGCTCGTGCACCCGCACGTAGCGGCGCAGCAGCGGGTTGCCCACTGAGTCGGTCAGCAGAAAGGTGCGGCCCAGCCGCTCCTTGGTAATAGGCAGCCAGAGCCCTTCCCCGGCATCGTCTTCCTCGTTGGCACCGCAGGCCACGCTCAGCACCTGCCCGGGCAGCAGGGCCGAGGCCGCCACGCTGAACTCCACCCAGGCCGCCGCTTGCTCGGGCCGGGTGCGGCGGGCCAGCTGCCCCACGGTGCGGCGCCAGGTGGGGCGCTTGGCCTCGTAGCTGGCCCAGGCCGCAACGCGCAACGGGTAGCCGCGCTGCAACACGCTGGCGTCGGGGAAGCGCAGGTAAATGTGCAGACTGTCGCCTTCGCGCCGGGTTTCGGCCAGCAGGCGGCGCTGCGGCTGGTACTGGCCCGCGAAGTCGCGCCGCGGGTCGGCGGCGGCGGGCCGGCCCGTCAGGAGCAGCAGAAACACCAGGCCGGGCGCGAAGCAGCGGAGGAAAGTCAGCATCAGGAGCAATGGTTAAGCGAAAAGCGGGTGGGTGGCAGAGTGGCCAACCGAAGCAACGTACAGCCTCAAGGCTATAGTACGAAGGGTGGGCGCGGGCAGATAAACGAAAACAGCCGCCCTGAAAGCAGGACGGCTGTTTTATAACAGGCTAACTACCGCGCATTACTGCCGTGGGTAGTACTGGTTGAGCAAATCCAGAGCTTTCTTGGAGCGGGCCTGGTCGCCGACTTCCTCGGCGGCGCGGTACACGCTCTGCAGAGCCATCAGGTTGGTCTGTACTTCCATGTCGAACAGGGAACTGTTGGTGGTGCTGTAATACGCCAACGACTGCTGGGCCCGGTTGGTCATGGTATCCATGATTTCGTTGGCCCGGGCCTTTTCGCCCACCTGCACCAGCGGCACCACAAACTGCGGCACGTAGTAGTCGTAGCGAATCGACTTGTCGGGCATCACGGCGAAGCACTTGTCCAGCACTTCCTTGGCTCTCACTTTGTCGCCGGCCGCCAGGTAGGCTTCGGCCAGGCGCGCGAATTTTTCGCGGTAGTTGGCCGGGAAGCGCAGGTTGTTTTCGTCGTAGAAGATGTCGGCGCGGTCCAGGTTGCGGAAGGCAAACTTCTTCATCATGTTCTCAAACATGAGGTCCTTCTCCACGTAGCCCTCGTTGCCGCGCGGGTCGTAGTTGGGGTCTTTGGCCGGCAGCACGCGGTAAGCCATGCCTTCGAGCTGGAAATAAGGCTGCAGGTTCATGAAGTCGGCGGAGTTTACCGTGCTGGAGAAGTAGATGGGCCGCTTCCAGTTGTTGGTGGCCAGCATGTCCAGAATCACGAGGTTCTTCTTCTCGATGGCGCCCTTGCCCATGTCCCACTCCATGCGGGAAACCAGCTGCTTGCGGCGCTCCTTCGGGATAATGCCCAAGGCTTCCACGGCGGTGGTATCGACGGGCAGGTAAAACTTGCGCGTCGGGAACGACAGCAGCGGCCGGCCGCTCTGGGTCTGCACTTGCAGCAGCGGGCTGCCCTGATCTACGAGGCCGATGAACTCGCGCAGGTTTACTTCCTGCACCGCCGGGTTTTCCACGTAGGGCAGGTAGTCGTTGGTACCCTGCGCGTAGTTGTCGCTCTTCATCGAGATGGGCAGCGGCTGCGACAAATACGAGCGGCGCTTCATCTGCTCGATGTACCAGTCGGTATTCAGGTAGCTGAGCACGGCCACGCGCACGTCGGTCCGCACGCCTTCCACTTCCTGGGCGTACCAGAGCGGGAAGGTGTCGTTGTCGCCGTTGGTAAACAGAATGGCGTTCGGGGCGCAGCTGTTCAGCAGGTTCTTGGCCGAGTCCACCGAGTTGTAGCGGTCCGACCGGTCGTGGTCGTCCCAGCCCTGGGCCACCATCAGGCCGGGGGCCAGCAGGCCAATCAGCGTGGCGGCCACGGCGCGGGCGCCGTCGGCCTTGAGCACGGCTTTCAGCAAATCCGCCAGGCCCAGCACGCCCAGGCCAATCCAGATGGCAAAGGCGTAGGTGGCACCCGTGAAGGTGTAGTCCCGCTCGCGGGGCTCGATGGGCGGCTGGTTGAGGTAGAACACGATGGCCAGACCCGTAAACACGAACAGCAGGCCGATAACCAGGGCGTTGCGTCCGTCGCGGCGCACGTGGAAGAACAGGCCAATCAGGCCCATGATGAGCGGAATAGCGAAGAAGTTGTTGCGGGCCGGGCTGCTGGCAATCCGCTCGGGCAGGCCGCTGTTGGCACTGGTCGGCCACACCACGCCAGCCTGCTGAATGTCACTGTCGCGGCCCACGTAGTTCCACAGGAAGTAGCGCCAGTACATGTGGCCCATCTGGTAGCGGAACAAAAAGCTCAGGTTCTGGCCCATCGTGGGCTTCACGCCTTCCTGAATGTCGACCCACTTCTTGTAGTTGTAGAGGTGCTCGGGGGCGGGGCTGTAGATGCGCGGAATCAGCATCTTGTCCTCGTCGCGGTAGATGGTTTCGAGGCGGCGCTCGGCTACCACGTACTTATCACCCTTGCGCACGTAGCGGGGCGCGCCTTCCTTCTGGTCGACGGGCTCGGCGTTGAACTGCGGGCCGTAGAGCAAGGGCCGGTCGCCGTACTGCTCGCGCTTGAGGTAGCTCACGAAGGACAGCACGTCCTCGGGGTCGTTTTCGTTGATGGTGGGGTGGTAGCTGGAGCGAATCGGCACAATCAGGTACGACGAGTAGCCGATCAGGATAAACACGAAGCTCAGCATAGCCGTGTTGATCAGGCGGTTGTGCGCCTTGAAGGAATAGCGGAAGCCAAACCAGATCAGGGCCACGAACAGCAGCAGGAAGAACACCAGGCCCGAGTTGAAGGGCAGCCCGATGCTGTTCACGAAGAATACTTCGAAGGCACCGGCCAGCGTGGGCAGGCCGGGAATGATGCCGGCCAGAATCAGGCCCACAATCACGCTGCTGATAACCAGCGTGAAAATGCCGCCCCGCATCGTGGGGTTTGGGTTGCGGCGGTAGTAGTAGATAAATCCCAGGGCCGGAATAGCCAGCAGGTTCAGCAAGTGCACCCCGATGCTCAGGCCAATGACGTAGGCAATCAGGATCAGCCACTTGTCGGAATCAGCCTCGTCGGCACGGTTTTCCCACTTCAGCATAATCCAGACCACGGCCGCCGTGCACAGCGCCGACATGGCGTATACCTCGGCTTCCACGGCGTTAAACCAGAACGAGTCGGAGAAGGCGAAGGCCAAGGCCCCGACGACGCCCGCGCCCAGAATCAGCAGCGTCTGGCCGCCGGTGGGCTCCAGCGTGCGGTCGTCGTGCATGCCGGGGCGGTGCAGCACCAGCTTTTTGGCCAGCATCGTGATGGTCCAGAACAGGAACAGCACGGTAAAGGAGCTGCTCAGCGCCGACAGCGTATTAATCAGCACCGACACCTTGGTTGGGTCGCCGAAAGAAAACAGCGAAAACAGGCGGCCCAGCAGCAGGAAAGTCGGGGCTCCCGGAGGGTGGGGCACCAGCAGCTTGTAGGAGCAGGCAATAAACTCGCCGCAGTCCCAGAAGCTGGCCGTGGGTTCCAGGGTGAGCAGATACGTGAGGGTGGCAATGGCAAAAACGAGCCAGCCAACTAGATTATTCAGGCTTTTGTAACTCCGCATACTGGTTTAATCAGAGAAGGGCCAAAAGTAGGCAATAAATCTGGCCATGCCGCACCCGCCAGTCAGACACCTATTAACGACTATATTCTGGCTTGACCATAAAAAAAGCAGCCAGGAATCCTGGCTGCTTTCCGGCAGGGCCGCACGAGTAATGTTGCTTAGTTTTGCAGCACCAGGCGCTTGGTGCTCACTACTTTGTCGTTGATCAGCAGGCTGTAGAAGTACACCCCGGCCGGCAAATCCGACAGGTTTACCGCCGTGCCTTCCTGGCTGAGTTCGGGCCGCAGCGTGATAATGCGCACCTCGCGGCCGATGATGTTGCTAAAGCGCAGCTTGTAGTTTTCCGCGGGTTTTTGCTCCAGCGTCACCATCACTAGGCCTTTGCTGGGGTTGGGGTACACGCTCAGCTGAGGCGTAACGGACGGTGCGGCGGCCACCCGCGCCGCGGGAGCCTGCACCGGCACCTGGTGCCGCCTCGTCAGGCTCACGGTAGCGGCCAGCGTGGAAAGCTGCGCCAGCACCAGAGCCAGCAGAAGAAACAGACGCGTAGAAGTTTTCATGTTCATTCAATAGAGTCAGAGCAAGCAGGCAACCGGCCTGGGTGATGGGCTGGTAAAGACAAGCACCGTGCCTTTTTTCAAAAGACTGACACGGTTTGCCGGGCAAAGGTTGCCAGCCTGGTATTTAGAACAGCGGCAAACCGGAAGGTTTAACCGGGTAAGTCGCCTAAGAAACTACGTATGGATATATTTAATTTCCTGTAGTGAAAAACTTCTGAGCTCCCGCTCAATTTGTACTACCAGCCGGCCGGTTTCATCCACGCCCACAATCTGGCCCTGCACGGGTTGCCCGTCCACCTCGTAAGCGTGGGTTTCCTGGTAGCGGTACAGCGCCTGCAGATACTCGAAGCGCAGGGCCGCCACCCGGCCCGCGCGCAGCATCAGGTAGCGCCGCTCCAGGCACTCCAGCAGCCGGGCAATCAGGGTTTTCAGCGGGTAGGCGCGGCCCGTGAGCCAGGCCAAAGAGGTGGCAGTAGGCATGCCAAACTCCCGCTGATTGACATTTATCCCGATGCCGACCACACTATATTGAATCTTGGAGCCGCTTATGGTGTTTTCAATCAGGATGCCGCCCAGCTTCTGGGTGCCGTAGTAAATGTCGTTGGGCCACTTCAGGCGCAGGGCGGCATCGGGGCCCAGCAGGCTGCGGGCCCAGTCGAGCACGCCCAGGGCCACGGCCTGACTCAGCTGGAACTGGTCGGTGGGGGCCAGGAAGGTGGGCTGCCAAATGACCGATAATGTCAGGTTTTCGCCGGGACTGGCCTCCCAGCGGTTGCCGCGCTGCCCCCGTCCGGCGGTCTGTTTGTCGGTTATCACCGTACAACCATCGGTGGCGCTGTTTTTGACAATAAGGGCCTGTGCCTCGCTGTTTGTCGAGGCGCATTCGGGCAACCAAACAATTTGTTGGCCCGTGAAGAGGGTTTGGGGGGATAGTGCCTCCACCTGATTTTCTTACTTTGTGCGTTCAAACCTAATAATACCCTATGAAAAGTACCCTGGTTCGGCAGGATTCAGACAGATTGGCAGACGTAGTAGTACGCGGCATGCAGGAGAAAAAGGCGGCCGATATCGTGGTGCTCAATCTGAAGGACCTTAAAAACGCAGTAGCGGATTATTTCATCATCTGCTCTGCTTCCTCCGATACCCAACTGGACGCCATTGCGCGTTCCGTGGAAGAAGAAGTGGAGAAGCTTACCGGCCAGAACCCCTGGCAAACCGAAGGCCGCATGAACCGGGAATGGGTACTGCTCGACTACGTCGACGTGGTAGTCCACATTTTCCTGCGCGACCGTCGGCAGTTCTACGCGCTGGAAGAGCTGTGGGGTGATGCCGAAATAAAATATATTCAGGAAGAAACCGAAGCCGTTTAAAGTAAAACCGGCCCGGATGCGTCTTAACAATTAGCGCGGGCGGCGGTTCCGCCTTTGTTCTTCGTTTAGAATTCCTTTTCATGCCAGATACAACCCCCAAAAAGAAAAAACCAATGATGCCCTCGCCGGCTCCCCGGCCGAGTATGCAGATGTGGGTGCTGGCTGGGTTGGTGGTGTTCATCTTCGGGATGCTCTTCATCAATCGTAGCAGCTCAACCATTGAAATAAACCAGCAGAAGTTTAAGCAGATGCTGCTGGCCGGCGACGTGCGCGACGTGACCCTGGTGAACGACCGGAACGTGGAGGTGACCCTGAAGCCCGAAGCCGCCCGCAACGCCAAGTACAACCAGGAGTTGCGCGGCCGGAGCCCTCTGTCGCAGGACGCGGGTCCGCAGTACAGCTTCCGCGTCGTGGACGGCAAGACCTTCAAGGAAGACCTGGACAAGATGCAGGCCGCCATTCCCGACGCTCAGCAAGTGGGCCTCAACATCGACACCCGCCAGGGCTACGGTGACCTGATTTCGGGTTGGGGGCTGATTATTCTGCTGTTCATCGGCTTCTGGTTCCTGATGCGCCGCATGAGCGGAGCGGGCGGGCCCGGCGGTCAGATCTTCAACATCGGCAAAAGCCGCGCGGCCCTGTTCGAGGGTGGCGACAAGGTGAAGGTGACGTTTAAGGACGTCGCCGGCCTGGAAGAAGCCAAAGAGGAAGTAGAGGAAATCGTGGAGTTCCTCAAAAACCCCTCGAAGTTCACCGTCCTCGGTGGCAAAATCCCCAAAGGTGCGTTGCTGGTTGGTCCTCCCGGCACGGGTAAGACCCTGATGGCGAAAGCCGTGGCCGGTGAAGCCGATGTGCCGTTCTTTTCCTTGTCGGGCTCCGACTTCGTGGAAATGTTCGTGGGCGTAGGCGCGGCCCGGGTGCGCGACTTGTTCAAGCAAGCCAAAGCCAAGGCGCCCTGCATCATCTTCATCGACGAAATCGACGCCATTGGCCGCAGCCGCAGCCGCGGCAACGTGCCCGGCGGCAACGATGAGCGCGAAAACACGCTCAACTCGCTGCTGGTAGAAATGGACGGTTTCGGTACCGACTCTGGGGTTATCATCCTGGCCGCTACCAACCGCCCGGATACCCTCGACTCGGCTCTGCTGCGTCCCGGCCGCTTCGACCGGCAGATCAGCATCGACAAGCCCGACATCAACGGCCGCACCCAGATTTTCGACGTGCACCTGAAGCCGCTGACGCTGGGCCCCGACGTGAATGCCCGTAAGCTGGCCGCTCAGACCCCCGGCTTTGCTGGCGCTGAAATTGCTAACGTCTGCAACGAAGCCGCCCTGATTGCCGCCCGCCGCGACAAAAAGATGGTGACGATGCAGGACTTCACCGATGCCGTAGACCGGGTAATCGGGGGCTTGGAGAAAAAGAACAAAATCATTTCGCCCAACGAAAAGCGGATTGTCGCCTACCACGAAGCGGGCCACGCCATTGCTGGCTGGTTTCTGGAGCACGCCGACCCGTTGGTGAAAGTAAGCATCGTGCCCCGTGGGGTAGCGGCGCTGGGCTACGCGCAGTACTTGCCCCGCGAGCAGTTCCTCTACAACACCGAGCAGTTGACCGACGAGATGTGCATGGCTTTGGGTGGCCGCGCTGCCGAGGAACTGGTATTTGGTAAAATCTCAACCGGTGCCCTCTCGGACCTGGAGCGGATTACGAAGATGGCCTACAGCATCGTAACGATGTACGGCATGAACGCCAAGCTGGGCAACATCTCGTTCTACGACTCGAAAGGCCAGAACGAATACGGTTTCTCGAAGCCCTATTCGGAGGCTACCTCGCAGCTTATTGACGAGGAAGTGCGCACCATCGTGGAGAATGCCTACAACCGTACCAAGGAGCTGCTGACCGAGCGCCGCCACGAGCTGGAGGTAATTGCGAAAGAGCTGCTGGAAAAAGAGGTGCTGTTGCAGGAAGATCTGGAGCGTCTGGTGGGTAAGCGCCCCTACGATAACCAGACTTCTTACCAGGCCCACATGGCTGGTACTGACCGCAGTGAGACGCTGAGCGAGCGGAAGCAGGAGCACCCTGTGCCCCTGAGCAACGACCTGCCGGAAAATGATTTGCCCGGCCTCGACGTGCGGCCGCGCGACACAAATCCGAATAACGATGTACCAACGGGCAGCACTGTCTCGTTTGACGTCTAGAAGTATTTAATGCCCCCTAAAAAGCCAGCCTGCTTCAGGCTGGCTTTTTTTCTGTTACCTGGGTTTCAAGCGGTGCGGCAGGCACCTGTCGGCGCGAGTTTCTATCTTTGGTTGCTTCTTCCCCGATTCCTATGTCCGAAACCTCCCGCGACATCATCCTGCGCCGTATCCGCGAGTCGTTGCAGCAGCCGGCCCCGCAGCCGGCCGCCCCCGATTTCACGCTGCCGTTGCACCTGCCTCCCCACGACGACCTGGCCGTGACCTTCGCCGAAAGCTTCGTGCGGGCCGGGGGCGTGTTCTACTACTGCGTGTCGGAAGAGCACTTTTACGACCAGCTCTTTACCTATAAGAAGGAAAAGGCCCTCGACAACCTCTTTGTGTGGGAGCCCGAGCTGAAAAAGCTGCTGCACGCGGGTGGCATCGGGTTTATCGGCGACGAAACCGACTGGCTGCAGAAGGCCGACGCGGGCCTGACGACCTGCGAAGCCCTGGTGGCCCGCACCGGCAGCGTGCTAGTCAGCGGCGCTTCGGCCAGTGGCCGCCGGCTGAGCATCTACCCGGATCAGCACCTGGTGCTGGCCCGCGCCTCCCAGATTGTGCCCGATATCGGCGACGCGCTGAAGCGGGTGCAGGAGGACTACGACAATAAATTGCCCTCGATGATTTCGCTCACGACGGGCCCTAGCCGTACGGCTGATATTGAAAAAACGCTGGTGCTCGGTGCTCATGGCCCGCGCAGCATCGTGTTGTTTTTACTGGATGACGCGCCCGAAGCAACTACCTGATCTTGCCCTGCCGCCCGGCCGCAACGTATATTTTGCCTCCGACTTTCACCTCGGCGCCCCCGACGCGGCCCGCTCGGCCGAGCGGGAGCGGAAAATCGTGCGCTGGCTCGACCAGATTGCCCCCGATGCGGCGGCTATCTACCTGGTCGGGGATATTTTCGACTTCTGGTTTGAGTACCGGCACGCTATTCCGCGCGGCTTTATCCGGCTGCAAGGCAAGCTGGCCGAGCTGACCGACGCCGGGATTCCCGTTACGTTTTTCACCGGCAACCACGACATGTGGATGTTCGACTACTTCACCAAGGAGCTGAACATTCCCATTATGCGTCATCCCGTGAGCCAGCGCATCGGCAACCAGGAGTTCCACATCGGCCACGGCGACGGGCTCGGGCCCAAAGACTACACCTATAAGGTACTTAAGCGCATCTTCGCCAGCCCGGTGGCGCAGTGGCTGTTCGCGCGCCTGCACCCGAACTTCGGCATTGGCCTAGCCAATAAGTGGAGCCAGCACAGTCGGATTCAGAACGGGGCGGCCGATGAGAAATACTTCGGCGACGATGAGTGGCTGCTGGTGTACTGCCGTGAGCTGGAGCGCCTGCACCACCACGACTACTACGTGTTTGGCCACCGCCACCTGCCGCTCGACGTGCCCGTAACGCCCCAGAGCCGCTACGTGAACCTGGGCGAGTGGGTCAATTATTGCTCCTACGCCGTATATGATGGGCATGAACTGGCCTTGCGGCACTTTGAGCAGAACTAAACCGGTCCGCTGGGCAATGGGCCTAGCTGCCGGTGCGCTCCTTACCCTCGAGGCAGCGGCCCAAACGACCGTGCCCTCGGCGGCTTCGGTGGTTCCGGCCGGCAAGCCCGCCGCCCCGGCGCCGGCCCCGGTCGTCAACGCGGCAGCCCAGCCAAATCCGGTAGATGCCAGCGGCTGGACGCTGGTGCGCACCATTGCCCTGCCCAGGCCGGGCCCGGCTTCGCTCGACCGGCGCGGCAACCTCTACCTGGCCGACGCGCAAAACAACGTGCGCCAGTACGGCCCCGATGGGCAGCCACTAAATACCTATTCGCCCCCGCAGCCGGGCCACACGGCCCAGCTCGAAGCCTGGAATACGGCCAAGGTGCTGGTATTCTACGACGACCGGCAGGAAATTCTGCTGCTCGACCGGTTTATGGCCCCGCTCACCCAGGTGCGCCTGCCCGACCTGCTCGACGGTATGGTGCGCACGGCCACGCTGGCCCCCGACGACCGGCTCTGGCTACTCGACGAAAGCAGCCTGGTGCTGCGCCAATACGACCCCACGGGGCAGCGCATTGCCCTCAACACCCCGCTTGACATCCTGATTGGCCGCTCCAAACCGGATTTTCGGTTTATGCGCCAGTACCAGAACAACCTGTACCTGGTCGACCGTACCAGTGGCATTTTCGTGTTTGATAACCTGGGCAACTACCGCAAAAAGCTGCCTTTCCCGGGGCTGAGCGCCATTGGGTTTCGGGGCGACGAGCTATACTACCTGGCCGGAAACACGGTGCGCCTGTTTCACCTCTACAACCTGACGGAGCGCACGTTGCCGCTGCCGGTTACGACCACCGAAATTCAGCAGGTGCTGTTGGGCGAGCAGTATGCGTATATCCTGACGGCCGCCGGTGTTGGGGTGTACAAACTCTGAAGCAGTCGACGAACCGGTTTACCCGCCGAGAAAGAGTTGCAAACCGGTTGACTTTTACCGCAGAGAGTGGGGGGAGGTTTGCAATATTGATAAAATAATAAGCTGATTGTTAAAAGGAATGCTTCTGCAAGGGGGCTGCTGAGGACGTTTTTTCTATCTTTAACAGGCCCGTCGGCGTAAGCGCGGACAGTTTCGATAGTCACCTTTCAGCTTTTCTTGATGCGCTATTTTGCCAGAGTATTCCACTGCTTACCGGTTTTTCAGGGAATCCTTTGGGCTGGCGCACTGCTGGGAGCTTCTGCCCCAGTAGCCGCCCAGGAGGCCAAACCCGCCGACCGCAAAGTAGCGCCGACGCTGAGCCGGCCGGCGCTTGCCCGCAACGCCCGGCAGACGGTGCGAATCAGCGTATCGCAAAAAGAAGCTTTTCTGACGTGGGCCCGGCAAAACCTGCCCGCCAGCCAGGTAACGGTGCTGCCCGGTGCCAAAGGCCAGCTGCTGCTGCTGGATGGGCTGACGCCCGAGCAGGTCCGGCTGCTGGGTGCTTCGCCTTTGGTCAACTTCGTGGACGTGCCTCACCGCCAGGCCCACGACGAGCGGCAGCTCAACCAGTCCGACTTGGCCGTAAACCGTATTACTACGGCCCACACCCGCTTTCCGCAGCTGGCCGGGCAGGGACTGACGATTTCCATCAAAGAAGACTCCTTCGACCCGGCCGATATTGACTTCAAGGGTCGCATCGTGCCCAGCGACTTGTTTAAAGCTGCTTTCTCGCCCCACGCTACGGCTATTGCCACGTTGGTCGGGGGCGGTGGCAACTCGGCCCCTTCCGGCAAGGGCGTGGCCTGGCAGGCCCGGCTGGCAACCGCCAGCTATAAAAGTCTGCTGCCGGATGAGGCCGCTACGTTGGTGCCGGCCGGCATATCGGTGCAAAACCATTCGTATGGCGTCGCGGCCATCGAGAATTATTACGGCCTCGAATCCCAGGCCTACGACCAGCAGTGCCAGCAATACCCCACGTTGCTGCACGTGTTTTCGTCGGGCAACGTGGGTTCCCAGACTCCCACCGAGGGCCGGTACGCCGGTATTCCCAAGGTGGCGAATCTGACCGGGCAGTTCAAAACTTCCAAGAACACCCTCAGCGTGGGCGCCACCGATGAGCTGGGGCAAGTCGCGCCACTCAGCTCCCGCGGGCCCGCCTACGATGGCCGCCTCAAGCCCGAGCTGGTAGCCTATGGCGCCGGCGGCACCTCCGAGTCGGCGGCCCTGGTTTCGGGCTCCGGCCTGCTGGTGCAGCAAGCTTTCCGCGACCAAAACGCCGGTGCCTTGCCGTCGGCGGCGCTGGTGAAAGCCGTGCTGCTCAACAGCGCCGATGATATGGGCCGCCCCGGCATAGACTTTGAAACCGGCTTTGGGCAGCTGGATGCCGTCGGAGCCATCCGGACGGTGCGCGACCAGCGCTTCTTTCTGGGAACCGCCACCCAGAATACCGTACGCTCTTTCCCCGTTACTGTGCCCGCCGGGCAGCAGCAGCTAAAAGTAACCTTGGCCTGGTCGGACCCGGAAGCCTCGCCCACGGCCGCCCAGGCGCTGGTACATGATCTGGATGTGGAGCTGGTGCACGTTGCTTCCGGCACCACTTGGCTACCGTGGGCGCTGAGCGCCTATCCGCACGCCGACTCGCTGGCAAAACTGCCCCGGCGCCGCGCCGACCACCTCAACAACGTCGAGCAAATCAGCCTGCCGGTGCCAGCTGCCGGCGACTATATCATCCGGGTGCGCGCCACCTCCGTGGCCGCCGCGCAGGCCTTTGCCCTGGCCTATGAGTACAGCGCGGGCTTCGAATGGGTGCGGCCCGGCGATGCTACCAACCTGCGGCCCGCCGTTACGGCGGTGTTGCACTGGCAATGGTCTGGCAACGCCACCACGGGCCGCCTGGAGTACCAGCCGCTGGGCACCCAGAAATGGCGGCTGCTCCAGGCCGATGTGCCCCTGGCGCGTACTACCTTCAGCTGGCCCGTGCCCGATACTACCACCCTTGCCCGGGTGCGGATGCTAATTGGCAGTACCGCGTTTCTCTCCGATACCTTTACCATTGCCCGCCCCCTGACCCCCAGCGTGGGCTACAGCTGCGACGAGGAAGCCCTGATTCAGTGGCGCCGTACGCCCGGGGCGCAGCAGTATCAGGTGTATCAGTTGGTCGGAAACCATCTGACGCCTTACCTGACCACGCCCGACACGGCCTTGCTGCTCGCCAAAGCCCAGCTGCAGATTCGCAACTACGCCGTAGCGCCCATATTCGGGAAGCTGGTGGGGGAGCGGGGCAATACTATTGATTTCACCGAGCAGGGCACCGCCTGCTACGTCCGCAATTTCCTGCCCCGCACGGCTGTCACCGATACGGTTTTGTTCGACGTGGAAGTGGGTACGTTATACCGGCTCAAAGCCGTGTCGTTGGAGCGCCTGACCTCCGGCGGCCCGGTTACGGTGCAGACTGTTGCGCCCGTCACTAGCCTACGCATGACCTTCCGGGACCCGGACCCGCTGCCCGGCCGCAACGATTACCGCCTGCGGCTGGAGCTGACCGACGGACGAATCATCTATAGTCAGACGGAAGCAGTGCAGTATGTGCTGGCCACCGAAGTGCAAGTGTATCCCAACCCGATTGTTGCCGGCGAGCCGCTCCAGCTTCTGGTAGCCGAAAGCGCCGATGTGCGCGTGCAGCTCTACGATATGACCGGTCGGCTGCTGCGCGAATCGGCCGCCACGGGTGCCGTCAAGGAGTTTTCAACGACGGGCTTGGCCAAAGGCATGTATCTAATCCGGGTGAGCACCGAAACCGGCGCCGTACGCACGACCCGGGTGGTGGTGCTGTAGCCTCCACCTGCTGACCGCGCCGGGTTACTCTACGGGCAGTTGCTTGTCGAGTAGCCCGGCGCGGCTTCTCCTTTTGGGGCGGAGGAGCAGAACCGGGCAAGAGCTGGAAGCGGCAGGAGCAGTAGCTGAGCCGTATAAGGGCAGTGCCCATTGACTTAAATTCCCGCTTCACCAGAGCTGCTCGTCACCAGAGTGCCACCCCGTAGATGGGGATGTAATGTTGAGCACTTCGCAGGATCAGCTGCCCGCTGGCAATACCACAAAAAAAGGCCTGACTCCTTGCGGAATCAGGCCTTTTTGAGCTAGTCAGCTACCCGACTAGTACAGGTAGTTCAGAGCCGTTACGTCGTTGGCGTTGAACGGACGGTTCTGGCCCGAGCCGATGCAAGCCAGCATCCACGAGTTCGGATCTGGGCCCGAAGGAGTGCCGGGAATCAGGACGGCGCCTACGGTGCTGGCACCTTCGTTGACGGCCGAGCCACCGCAGCTATACTGACGGCTCATGTAGTCGGTGTGACGGAAGCCGATGCAGTGCCCAATTTCGTGGGCCAGTACGCTGGCGATGGTCGTCGTGGCGTAGCTGGTGCCCAGCGAGGTCGAGTTTACCAGCACTTGGCTGTACGGATTGCCGCCCGAGGGGAAACCAGCCGAAGCCAGGTAGCCGGCGCCCGAGGGAGCCTTGGTCAGGGTGATGTTGGCACCCGAGGTTACGCGGCGCATCGTGATGCGCAGGCCCAGGGCGTTGTAGCGGCGGATAGCCTCGTCGGTAGCCGTTACGTAGGCCGAAGGCAGGGTGCTGGATACGGCGATGTTAATGGTACGGGGCAGGCCGGTCACCAGGTTGTTGGTGCGATACTGCTCCTCTTCACCAACCCGCATCATTTTGTAGTCAGGCTTGCTGTTCAGAGCGTCGTCGGTAAGCATAATGTCGCCTTCCACGAGGTAGCCGCCTTCAACTTTCTGGGCATCCTTAGTGGTGAAGCCCAACTGCTGAATTTTGCTCATGGCATCGGACGAAATTTCGTTTTTAGCAGCTACCTGTTCCGCCTCTTTCGAGCAGGAGGACAGAGCGGCTACCGAGCAAGCGCAAATCGCTACTGCGGAAAGTACTTTGTTAATTTTCATAAGAAAGGTTGGTTTGGTTGGGTTGGTGAAGAATGGATGAATTATATGCTCAAATAAGGTATAATAATTTTCAATGTCAACAGTTTTTCAATGAAACTTTAAAATAATTGCAAAGTATGCGGGTGCGTGGCCGCACGCGTCCTTAG
Source organism: Hymenobacter aquaticus (assembly GCF_004765605.1). NCBI lineage: Bacteria > Pseudomonadati > Bacteroidota > Cytophagia > Cytophagales > Hymenobacteraceae > Hymenobacter > Hymenobacter aquaticus. The sequence continues at coordinate 1,165,985 of NZ_SRLC01000002.1, forward strand.
TTTGTAGGGGTGCTTTTATAGCATATAACATATATTAGGCGTTCTGATCAGGCTTTATTCTCCTCCAGTCGGGGCGCGTAGCGGCATTTCTTCCGAAACTCAGCTAAGTTGCCAGAGCAGCGGTGGGTGAATAGCCGAAAAGCCCAGCCGCCTGGCGGGCACCCCTGCATCGGAATATTCCAGTGGCAGACTGATTTTGGGCGTAAATTTCAGACTGCAAGATGGTTACGCTTGAAGTGCGCGGCCGCCAACTTCTCGCGCCTCGTACCGGCCGCCGGCCCGCTGGGGCGGCCTGGGGCCAAACCAAGGCAGAGGGGCCGAAATGCTTATCTTTGTTGAAAACCGATTCCGTGTGAACTTCCCGGTTCACCTCACGATATAACTTCCCAAGCCGTGGCTTGCACTTCATGTTCCTCTGGCGCTGGCGGCTGCTCTACAACTGCATCGGGCTGCGGCTCCAAAGGCAGCTGTAGCTCTGGCGGCTGCACGCGCCTAAACGTATTCGACTGGTTGCAGGACGTAGACCTGCCCGCCGACTTTAAAGAGTTTGATATAGTAGAAATCCGCTTCAAAGGCGGGCGGAAGGAGTTTTTTCGCAACACCAACCGCCTGCCGCTGGTAACCGGCGACGCGGTGGTAATCGAAGCCGCCGGCAACGGCTGGCACCTGGGCCACGTGTCGCTGAAAGGCGAGCTGGTGCGCCTGCAGATGCGCAAAAAGAAAACTCCCCTCGATTCCAAGGAAATTCGGGGCATTCTGCGCGTGGCCACGCCCCAGGACGTGGAGCGCTGGGAAGCCGTGCGCGACTTGGAAACCGGTACCATGTTCCGGGCCCGCTCGGTGGTAGAGGAGCTGCGCCTGAAAATGAAGCTCTCCGATGTGGAGTACCAGGCCGACCGCACCCGCGCGACCTTCTTCTACTCGGCCGACGACCGGGTGGACTTCCGCGACCTGATCAAGCGCCTGGCCGACGAGTTCCGGGTGCGGGTCGAGATGCGCCAGATTTCCTTGCGCCACGAAGCGGGCCGCCTCGGCGGTATCGGTAGCTGCGGCCGGGAGCTGTGCTGCTCTACCTGGCTCACCGATTTTAAGAGCGTCAGCACCACCGCCGCCCGCTACCAGAACCTGAGCCTGAACCCGGCCAAGCTGTCGGGGCAGTGCGGCCGCCTTAAGTGCTGCCTCAACTACGAGCTGGACACCTACCTCGACGCGCTAAAGGACATTCCGCAGGTGTCGCGCCCCCTACAGACCGAAAAGGGCGACGCCTTCCTGCAGAAAACCGACATTTTCAAGCGGCGCATGTGGTTCGCCTTCCGCGGCGACAACAACTGGGTGATGCTCTCCACCGACCGGGTGCGCGAAATCCAGGACCAGAACAAGCGCGGCGAAAAGCCTGAAAATCTGCTGGCGCCCGTGCTGGAAGCCGAGCGTGAGCCCGAAGTTTCGACTCACGTGGAAGGCAACCTCGACCGCCTCGACGACAAGATTAAGGGCAGCAAACGACCCAAGCGCAAGAAAAAGAAGGAGGGAGGTGCCCCGGCCGCTACGGCCGCGCCCGGTACTTCCCGTTCCGGCTCCCGCCCTGAGGCCGCACCCAAAGCCCCGGCTGCCGATGGCGGTGCCGAGGCCGGCGACGAGCCACGCCGCCCACGCGGGGCCGCTGCCCGTCCGCTCAACCGCCGCAACAACCGGAACCGGAGCGACGCCCCCCGTGATGGAGCACCCAAGCCGGAGGGCCGGGAAGGCCGCGAAGGCCGGCGCTCCGATGGTGCCCGCCCGGAAGGCTCCGCTGAGCCACGGCCGCCGCGCGGCGAAGGCCGCCCGCCCCGGGCTACCGGTGCGCCGGCCGCCGAGGGTGGCGCCCCGCGTCCGCCCCGAGATGAAAACGCGGAGCGCGGCAGCCGGGGTGGCCGCTCTTCCCGCCGGGGAGGCCGCTCGTCGCGGTCGGGAGGCGGGGCAGAGGGTGGAAACGCAGGATCAGCCCCAGCCAACTCGTAGCCGTATGCACCAAGCCCTACGATGGATGCTGGGCGGCGCGCTGCTGCTCGCGCTGCCGGCCTGCGACGCCAACCAGGTGTTCGAGAAAAACCAGGAGCTCGATAAAGCCGTCTGGACCGTACAGGAAAAGCCGACGTTCGAGTTCGACATTCAGGACACGACGCAGCGCTACGACGTGTACTTCAACATCCGCAACGAGTCGATGTACGGGTATTACAACCTGTACGTGAAGCACACACTGCTGAACCCCAGCGGGCAGCGGGTGTCGCAGCTGCTGCACCAGATGCTGCTGATGGACCCCCAGACGGGCGAGCCCCGCGGCCAGGGCTCGGGCGACATCTTCGACCACCAGTTTCTGGCCTTGCGCAACCAGCGGTTTTCCGAGCCCGGTGTCTACAAGGTGGTGCTCGAGCAGTACATGCGCCAGGACCAGCTGCCCGGTATTATGGCCGTGGGCGTGCGGGTCGCCAAAGCGGCTCGGTAGCGCCGCCTGACTAAACGAAAAAGACCTCCCTGGCCGCAGCCGGGGAGGTCTTTTTGGTGCAGTAGCCCGGAGGCGGCCTGCGGAAAGCTTACTTAGTCGACCAGACGCACGCTAACGGCGTTCAGGCCTTTTTTGCCTTGCTGAACTTCGAATTCTACGCGGTCTGCATCACGTACGGGCTGCTTCAGACCCGTGGCGTGTACGAAGATGTCCTCACCACCGCCATCCGGCGTGATGAAGCCAAAGCCCTTGGCTTCATTGAAAAATTTGATGATACCGGTACTCATTGCTGGAAATGGTGAGATGAAAGAATGAGGTAAATGTAAGAGGATTTTTTTCGATTCAAATAGCGCTATTCAGCAGTGCCTTGCCTGCAATGGGGCCTGGGGGCCGGGAAAGAGCCGCCGGGCGGTGGTACCAACTTCTACCGGGGCCTAAAAAACAGCACCCTGCGCCGGCAAACAACCGGGCAGGGTGACAGGATTTGACGGCAGGAGCAAACCTGGCGTCTCGCGCTAGATCCGCTCGACTTTAACGGCGTTCAGGCCTTTTTTGCCTTCGATTACATCGAAAGAAACCCGGTCATTCTCGCGGATTTCGTGCACCAGACCGGTCTGGTGGACAAAAATATCCTGGTTGGTGTCATCCTGAACGATGAAGCCAAAGCCTTTGGACTCATTAAAAAATTTCACTTTGCCAGTTTTCATAACTAGGGCCTGGTTGTGTTGGTAAAAGGGTTGGTAAGAAAGAATGCAGTAAAACTAAGGGGAATTTTAATTGTAGCATAGCCCGAATCCAGAATAAACTTGCCGCCAACTGGCCGCACCACGACCCGCAAACCGAGGCCAGCCGCAACAAATGCTGCAACGTATTTTCCACCTCCGGCGGCACTTGGTTGTTGAGAATCAGCTGGCAAGCGGTGCTGCCCAGGCTTCCAGATGAACAGATTTTGGAACCGGAATCCGGGACGTAATCGGTAGGTAGAATCTATTAAAATTGCCGGCCGCAAGGCCCACAAAAAAGCCTCCTGGGGCTACAGGAGGCTTTTTCATATAGACTGCGACTGCTGCTGGGCTATTAGTGAGCTGCCTTGAACCGGTTACAGTTGTCGTGGGCGAACTGCTGGATGGTATGGGGCGCGCAGCCGGTAATAGCCTCCACCGTATTGGTAACGCTCGCCGTGTAGCCGGCCTTCGACAGGCTATAGAGCTCCAGCATGGCGTCGCGCATCCAGGCCGGGGCCTGGGCCATGCTCTGTCGGGCCGCTTCCTCCGGCACGTCGACGTAGGTTACGGGCTGGCCCGTGGCTTGGCCGATGGCGGCGGCTACCTCGTGCAGGCTCAGGGCCTGCGGCCCGGTCAGCTCGTAGGCTTTGCCGTAGTGCTCGGTGCCCGGCGTGCTCAGGATGTGGGCGGCCGTGGCGGCAATGTCGCGGGCGTCGACGTAGCTGACTTTGCCTTCGCCCAGGGGCATGTAGAGCTTGCCTTCGTGGCAGATCGACTCGGCGTTGTAGTTCACGAAGTTCTGCATGAAGCTGCCCGGACGCAGAATGGTGTAGGCAATGCCGCTTTGCTCCAGGTGCTGCTCTACTTCCCGGTGCCAGCGGCCGAGCTGAATGCCGGGCTCGGCATCGGCGCCGGCGGCCGAAAGCCGGACGATGTGCTGCACGCCGGCCTGCTTAGCGGCGTCGATAACGCGCTTCCCGATTTCGACCTGATCTTCGCTGAACGGGGTAATCAGGGCCAGCCGGTCGACGCCGGTGAGGGCTACGTGCAGGGTTTGGGGCTTGCTGTAGTCTAGTTCGACCAGCTGCAGCTCGGGGTGAAGGTTGCGGAGCCGGTCGCCCTTAATCAGGGAATGTACGCCGGCGCGCACGGTCAGGCCCCGGTTGGCCAGCGCCGAAATCAGCTCGGTGCCCACGTTGCCCGTGGCACCAGTAACCAGAATAGTAGGCATGGAAAGGAGGAGTTAGGAAGAACGGAACAGATGCAGCGGAGCGGCCGGCTGCTTACGGCTGGTAGGTGGCGCGAAACAGCTTGCCTTTTTCGTTGCTGAACACAAAATCGTGGTCATTCACGAAAACCAGGGCTTCGGCCTGCCCGCTGGAAGGAATCGGTAGGCAACTCTTGGCCCCGTCGAAAAGTTTGCGGCCCGGCGTCACGGCAATCAGGTAGACGTGGCCGTAGCCGAGCAAAGCCACGGTACGGCCGTCGGGGCTGATGTCGGCCGCCGTTATCCAGGTGTTGATCCGGACGCTGTCGACCAGGCGGGCGGTGTAGTTGCCGGGGCGGGCCGGCAGCACGTACTGCTTGACCCAGTTGCCCTTGCCACGGTTTTTGGTGAACAGGTAGAGGCTGTCCTGCCGGTAGAAAAAGGCTTCGCAGTCGAAATTGCGCCGGGGCTTCTTGGGCGGAAACTGCTGCTGATCGGAATAACGAAAGCGGATGGTGTCAACGTCTTGCAGGGTAGGGCCACTGAGCCGGTAGATAGCCAGGTTCTGGCGCTTGTTCTGGTTGTTGCCGAAGTCGCCGACGTAGAGCCGGTTATCGTCGTCGCGGGCCAGGTCTTCCCAGTCGTTGTTGAGCAGGGGCTCCAGTTGCAGGGTCTGGAGCAGGTCGCCCTGCGGGGTAATCTTGTAGAGCTTGGCCGTGTTGCCGCCGTCGGCGTGGGTCCACAGGTCGCCGGCCGAATTGGCTATTTCCAAGCCGGAGCTTTCGGCCACTTCCTGCTTGTTCAGGCGGCCAATCTGCTGCACTTGGTACGCCTTCGTGACCTTGTCGAAGTTGCCGCGGCCCTCGTCTTGGGCGCAGCCGCAGAGCACAGATTGGAGAAATACCAAAACCGGAAACAACTTGTCGCGCAGGAGAAACAGCATTGGAAACGGTGTTTAACGGAAAAACCGGGCGCCGTACACACGTGCCACAGTCCTGCGTCCATACGCAGCCTGCCACCAAAAAGGCCGGATCGTCGGCGGAAATAGTAGCGGAGTACAACTCAATTGTTTTTTAAGGAACAGATTAGCAGTATATTGCTACGATATCTGCTTCACTCTTCCGCTTACTAGATGGGTTTTCGCTACGTTCTGCTGCTGGTAGGCAGCCTGCTCAGCCTTCGTGCTACCGCTCAACTGCCCACCGCTCCTCTTACTCCCGACTCCACCGTTTCGGCCCCGGCGCCGGTAGTGCGCCCGGCCACGCCGCCGCTGCGCCTGCTCACCCGTCCGGCTACGCTCCGGGTAGCAGTGCCGCTGAGTTTGATTGGCGTGGCCTGGCTGAGCAGTCAGGATAACGTGCTGCGCCGGGCCAAAATAGAACTACAGGAAGAAACCCGGGAAGCTTTTCCCACCTTCGATACCCGCCTCGACGACTACACCCGGCGCGTGCCGGTGGCGGCGGCCTACGCGCTACAGCTGGCCGGCGTGAAGGGGGAGCGGGGCATCGTGCCTTTCACCCTGATTTACCTGCTGGCGCACCAGATGAACATGGGCCTGACCAGCAACCTGAAGAAGATCTGCCGGGAGCAGCGGCCCGATATTCCCACCGACTTCAGCTCGTTTCCTTCCTCCCACACCAGCGAGGCCTTTATGACGGCCACGCTGCTGCACGAGCAGTACGGCAAGGTCAGCCCCTGGATCAGCGTGGGTGGCTACGCCGTGGCCACGGCCACCGGCACGATGCGCGTGCTGCACAACCGCCACTGGGTAACCGACGTGGTAGCCGGCGCCGGCATCGGGTTTTTGTCGGCGGAGGCCGTGTGGCGCGTATATCCGGCCCTCACGCGCCTGCTCCCGACGAAAGTGGCCCAAAAGCTGCTGTTGGTGCCGACCTACGCGCCGGGCGGGGCCATGGGCGTCGCGCTGGCCATTCGCCACTAAGTAGTTTTTGCTTGCCTAGAAGCGGAGGTAAGGCCGCAGCTTCTCCAGCGTTTCGGCGTCCAGAATCCGGATCTGGCGCAGGTCGTCGGCTTGCCTGAAGGGCGGGTGCTGCTGCCGAAACGCCACCACCACCCGCGCCAGGCGCTTGCCCACGTAGGGGTGAGCCTGCAACACTTCGAAAGGCGCGGTATTGATATCCAGCAGGGCGGGGGCAAAGCCCGGCGTCACGAATGTGTATTTGCGTAGGCTATCTACCAGGTCGGGCGCGTCGCGCAGGCTGTAGATTTCCGTTAGCTGCTCTTCGCGCAGAAAGCCCCCGAGTTGGGTGCGGTAGTCGACGACGCGCCGCGACAGGCCCCGCCCGATGCCGCGAATCTGCATCAGCTGGGTGGTGTCGGCAGAGTTCAAATCGAAAGGAGCCAGGTTTTTGGGCTTGCGGGCGTAGGTGCCCGCCGCTCGGGGCGTGAATGCCGTACCGGCGTACTCCCGGGGGGCGCGCTTTTCGCGGGGCGGGAGCTGGTCGGGCAGCTGCATGTAGGGCGCCAGGCGCGCGTACACCGAATCGGGCAGCCCATACGTGCGCTTGATCTGCTCCTTGGCCTTGAAGCCCCCGATGGTTTCGCGGAAATGCACCAGGCGCTGCGCCAGAAAGTGCGCGACGCCCCGGGCCTCCCAGTCGGCCGGGGCCAGGGTATTGGGGTCGAAAGGGGCCAGGGCGACCTGCGGCACCGGCGCGCGGCGCGGGTAGGAGCGCCGTGCGTAGCGGGGCTTGTAGGTGCGCACCTGGCGTTGGGCGGCCAGCTCGGCGGCCAGCCGGTCGAGCTGCTGCTGGTCGGCGGCGGGGTCGTAGCGGGGCAGGGCCGGGCGGAGCAGCCGGGGCAGAAAAGGCAGCAGCAGAAGCAGCAGCGTGAGCACGACGAAGCCGGACGTTTCGCGGCGCGAGAAGCTGAAATAGCGGCGTAGCCGCCGGTACCAGCCCGGCCCGGCAGGAGGGGTAAGGGTATGTTTCACGTAGAATAAGGGAATAATTGCTGCAGTATAAAAAAATAGCCGCAGAGCTTCTAACCGTCGACCTGATTTTTGGGCCTGGGAAGCGGATAGAAATATCTGCAAGGCCCCGGGCTGCGTAATTGCCAATAAACCGGCGTTAGGGCGTAATATTACAGCCTGTTGCCGCTTCCGCATTATATCCTGCCTGCCATGAGCACGTCTGCCCCCCGTACCACCGACTTTCTTGACCAACTTGCTGCCGACCTGCAAGCCGTGCGGGATATTACGGTCCGGCGTTTCCGCCCCCTGTCCGACGACCAGCTCAACCGCCGGCCGGCCACCGACAAGTGGAGCGTCGGCCAGTGCCTGGAGCATCTCAACATCGTGGGCGGGCACTACCTACCCACCATCAACCGCAAGCTCAAGCAGGCCCAGGAGCGGGGCAGCCGCCCGGCCGATACCGTGAAGTCGGGCTTTTTCGGCCGCAAGCTAATAGACGCCATGCGGGTGCCAGCCAGTGAGAAGCCGCTCAAGTCGCCGCAGCAGTATGCGCCCAGCGGCAGCCGCCTGCCCCGCACGGTGGTCGAGGTATTTGGCCGCCAGCTCGACGAGCTGCTCAACATCGTGCAGCAGGCCCGCGGCATCAACGCCAACGCCGTGCGCATTCCCAACCCGATTATTCCGCTGCTCTACCTGCGCCTGACCGACCAGCTGGAGTTCATCGTAACCCACCTGCAGCGCCACGTCGCCCAGGCCGAGCGGGTGCTCGATGGCAGCGAACGGGCCTAACTGCTGGCCCAAGCCGAGCACAAAAAAGCCTCACCCGGCTGGGTGAGGCTTTTTTGTGCTCTATCGGTCGATATACGATTACTCGCCGAAGAAGTAAGACAGGCTCAGGTGAATAACCCGGTTCTTTTCTTTGTCTTCTGGCTCTTTGTCATCCGAGCTATTCGGAATCAGGTTCGACAGGCCCAGGCCGTAGCCCAACTGCGCCTGAATCGGGCCGGCTTTGTAACCTACGCCAGCGTTCAGACCGAAGTCCAGACCGCGCACGTAGACGTTGTTGCCGTTGCCGTTCTTGCTTTCAAACTTGATGTCAACTTCTTCCGAATCAGAGTTCGTACCGTCGCTATACTCCAGCTTAGCCTTGCCACCGATACCGAAGGCGGCGTAGGGGCCAGCGAAGATCTGAAAGCCTTCTGTGCCACCGGTGGTGTACACGAAGTTTACCGGAATCTCCGCGTAGCTCATGCGCTGCGTGTATTTGAAGGTTTCCGTCGTGCCAGCAAACGTCTCAGATTGCTCAGCCTTGTAGCCTTTCTGCGAGAAAAGCACCGAGGGCTGAATAGAGAGGTTGCCAAACTGGGCGTTCAGCGTCAGGCCGACCTGTGGGCCCAAGATAAACTTGGGGTCAACGTCGTCGGCAGAGTTGTCTTTATAATCCAGAGAAACTTTAGATACGTTCAGGCCTACGCGGGGACCGAACGTAACCTGAGCCTGAGCCGAGGTAGCACCAGCTACGACCAGGGCAGCGGCCAGCAGGCCGTGTTGTAAATTCTTTTTCATAATGCTCTAGGGAGAGAGGATGAAGAATAGGTGAAAAACTTGAGTGATTGAGCGGGTCAAAGATAGGACTATGGGAAGTATTTTATTTCAATAACGGAGGAATTGTTGAGCAAGAAATTAAAAAATAATTATAACAATATGGCAAAACGTTAATTTTCAAATACTTAATGGATGAGCCAGCATGCTGTGGAATCTGGCTGGTGGGGGCATCATATCTTGCAAACCACTTCGTTTGCTACCTATGCGCATCCTCCTTCTGTTTCTACTGTTCAGCTTCGCTATGTTCATCGGCTCTTCTGCTCCATTGTCGCCGGCCGCGCCCGACCCGCGTGCCTGGAAGAAGATCGATGCCTTGCTGGCCAAAAACCAAACGGCCTCGGCCGCGCCGCTAATCGAAAAGCTGTACCGCGAAGCCCGGCAGCGCCAGGATACGCCCGAGTATCTGCGGGCCCTGCTCTACCGGCTGCGGCTGCTGGAAGCCAAAGAGGAAGAAGCCAGTGAAAAGGCCATTGCGCTGGTCGAGGCCGACCTGAAAACCGCCCGGTTTCCGGCCCGCCCGATTCTGCACAGCCTGCTCGGACAGCTCTACGCCAACTACTACCAGCAGCACCGCTACCAGCTCTACGACCGGACCCGCACGGCCGCCGCTGGCAGCGCCGCCGATATCCGGACCTGGGACGCCACGCGCCTGGGCAGCGCCATCGTGGGCCACTACCGCGCCTCGGTGGCAGAGGAGCCCCAGCGCCAGCAGCAGCTGGCGCTGGCTGGGCTGGGCTACGCCGTAACGGGCGGCGACGCGGAAGGCCGGGCCCTGCGCCCCACCCTCTACGACCTGCTGGCGCACCGCGCCGCCGACGCGCTGGGCAATGAGGAGTATTCCGTGACGCGCCCCGCCGAGCAGTTTATCTTAAAAACCGCGGCCTTGTTTGCCGGCTCCCCCGAATTTGCCGCCCTCCCGCTCAAAGCCCCGGCCGCCGATTCGCTCAACGGCCGGCTGCACGCCCTACAGGTGCTGCAACAGCTAACGGCCTTCCGGCTGCAGGATGCGCGAAACCAGGCCGCCCTGGCCGACGTGGAGCTGAAGCGCCTGCGGTTCGTGTACGCCCACACCGAGCTGGTCAGCAAAGACTCGCTGTACCAAAAGGCGCTGGCCCACGCCGCCGAAACCTACCGGGCGCTGCCCATCAGCACCGAGTTCCTGGCCGAGCAGGCTGAAAATCTGGAAGAAAGCCAGCCCGCCAAAGCCCGGGAGCTGGCGTTGCAGGCCGAGCAGCGCTTCCCTAAGTCGTGGGGGGCACGGCAGGCGCAGGCGCTACGGCAGCGGATTGAGGCCGTCAACGTGGCCTTCACGACTGAGGAGGTGGTGCTGCCCGGCCAGCCGTGGCTGCTAAAGCTAAACGTGCGCAACGTGCCGCGGCTGTACGCCAAAGCCTACCGGGTGAGCACGGCGCAGGAGCTGCGGCGCATGGCCAGCAACGTTTCCTGGGCCGAATGGTGGCAGAAGTCCCGCCTCAGCCGGAAGCCCGCCGCCGAGTGGACGCTCGAAATTCCCGGGCCGGCCGATTTTCGCGCCCATACCGTGCAGCACGCCGGCCCCGCGCTGCCCGTGGGGCGCTACGTGGTGCTGCTGAGTACCACCGCCGCCGGATTCGAGGCCAAACAAACGGGGGGTGCCACCACGGCCTATGCCAATCTGAGTGTGAGCAGCATCAGCCACGTGCGGCGGGGCGCGCCGCAGCCGGAAAACCGGGAGATACTGCTGCTACACCGCGAGTCGGGGCAGCTGCTGGCGCAGGCGACGGTGCTGCCCTTGTATCAGTATTACGACAACGAGCTGCGCAACTTCCGGCAGCTGCGCGGCCCCGAGCAGCGCACCGGCGCCGAAGGCCTGGCCCAGGTGCCCAACCAAACCGCCGATACCAAGCAAGCCCGCCTGCAGGCTCTGCTGCTCACCCACCAAGCCGATTCCCTGGTGGTGGAAGAAGAATATTACTACGGCGCCCGGCGTACGCGGGAACCCGAGCAGGCCCAGCGCCGCACCTTCCTGTACACCGACCGCGCCATGTACCGCCCCGGCCAGACGCTCTACTTTAAAGGTATCCTGACCGAAACCCGGGCCGGCAAATCGGAGCTGCTGACCCGGCAGGGCGTGGCCGTGCGCCTGGTCGACGTCAACGGCCAGACCGTGCAGACGCTACCGTTTACGACTTCGGAGTTTGGCAGCTTCCACGGCTCCGTGGTGCTGCCTACCAGTCTGCTGAACGGCGAAATGAGCCTGCAGACCGACCAGGGCAGCGTGAGCTTCGCGGTGGAAGACTACAAGCGGCCCACGTTCCAGGTCACGTTTGAGCCGGTGTCGGGCACGCCGGTATTGGGCCAGCGCGTGGTGGTGCGCGGCAAGGCCACGGCCTACGCCGGCCAGCCCGTAGATGGCGGCACGGTGCAGTACCGCGTGGTGCGCCGCACCTTCTGGCCCTTGTTTGGGCGCGGCTTCGGCGGCCGTATCGGCTACCCCGGTGGGGGGCAGCCGGAAGTGGAAATCAGCAACGGCACGGCCCAGACCGATTCGGCGGGCGGCTTCACCGTCACGTTTACGGCTCAGGCCGATGCGCCGCCGCGGGGCCGGCGGGGCGGCTGGCAGCCCGGCTACGTGTTTGAGGTGACGGCCGACGTAACCGACGCGGCCGGCGAAACCCGCACCGGGCAGCAAAGAGTGAGCCTGGGCAACGCGGCCCTCACGCTGCGCCTGGAAGTGCCCGAACTGCTGAACCGGGAGAAGCTGCCGGCGTTGCAGCTGTTCAGCACCAATGCTACCGGCGAAGCGCGGCCCGCCAAAGGCCAGCTGCGCCTGTTCCGCCTCGCGCCCCCGGCCCGCGCCCTGCGCCCCCGCGCCTGGGAGCAGCCCGAGCGCGAAGCCCTGAGCCGGGCCGAGTTCAAGCGCCAATTTCCGCTGGATGCCTACGGCCCGGAAGACAACGACAGCACCTGGGCCCGGACCGAAGTGCTGACTCAGGAATTTGACACCGAAAAAACGCCCCTGCTACCCGCGTTGGCTACGGCCCTGGCTCAGCAGGCGCCCGGCCGCTACCTCTTAGAAGCTACTACCAGTGGTCCGGCCAGTGAAGCGGCCAAGACCGAGCAGCATTTCACGCTCTTCGCCCCCACGGCCAAAGAGCTGCCCGTGCCTACTCCCGATTGGTTTGTGGCCCTGCAAGACAGCGTTGCGCCCGGCCAGGCCGCCCAATTTCTGGTGGGCAGCAGCGAAGCCAACGCCCGGGTGCTGGTGGAAATTGAAGCCAAAGGCGAAACCCTGCGCCGTGAGTGGCTCACGCTGCAAGCCGGCGAGCAGCGCCTGCTCACGGTGCCGGTGCCCGCCAGCCTCGGCCAAACCCAGCTGTATCTGCACGCTACCCAGGTGCGCGACAACCGCCTGTACCTGCACTCAGCCACGGTGCAGGTGGCCACGCCGCCCGCCCCGCTGCGCCTGAGCATTGCCACCTTCCGCGACAAGCTGCAGCCCGGCCAGAAGGAAACCTGGCGCATCACCATTCATAGCGCCGAGGGCAAGCCCGCCCCGGCCGAGCTGCTGGCCACGCTCTACGACCAGTCGCTGGACACGTTCCGGCCGCACTCGTTTATGCCGCTGGAGTTTCCGCAGCCGTATTTTCCCGCCGCGCTGGCCTGGAACGGGCGGTTTGGGACGGAGGATTCGCAGGAGCTGTTTGGCGTAGCGTTGGATGATATTGATTTGGAAATTCTTTATCCTCACCTGAATTGGTGGAGGTATTCTTTGGGCGAAGAGGAAAGCAGAAACGACTATAAGCTCCTACCGAAGAACACCAGAACAAAATTTCTTCCACCGGTGATTAAGCGGGATGAAGAAATGATGGTAGCTAGTGGTAGCACCGCCGCGCCCCAGATGGCCATGCGCATGTCGGCCGACGCTGCTCAACTCAACGAAGTAGTCGTAACCAAAGCGCCCGGCCGGCCCACCGCCGCCGCCCCCGACCTCAGCAACGTGCAGGCGCGCAAGGATTTCCGCGAAACGGCTTTCTGGCTGCCCGCGCTGCGCACCAATGCCCAGGGTGAAACCGTGCTGGAGTTCCAGATGCCCGAAGCCGTGACGCGCTGGCAGCTGCTGGCCCTGGCCCACGACCAGCAGCTGCACAGCGGCCTGCTGCGCCGCGAGCTGGTCACGCAGAAGCAGCTGCAAGTGACCCCCAACGCCCCGCGCTTCTTCCGGGAAGGCGACCAGCTGCGCTTCGCGGCCAAGCTCAGCAACCTCACCGACCAGCCCCTGACCGGCACGGCCCAGCTGTTTTTACTCGACGCCCGCACCCAGCAACCCCTGGAAAGTCGCCTGCTGAAAGGCCCGGCCCAACAGAGCTTCAGCCTGGCCGCCAACCAAAGCAGCGCCCTGGAGTGGGAGCTGACCATTCCGGAAACCGCTGAGGGCCAAGTGCCGCTGGAAGCCATTACCTACCGCGTAGTAGCGCGGGGGCAGTTGTCAGTTGCTGATTCTCAGTTGTCAGGAAAAGAGAAGAAAGAGCAGCGCAAACAGCGCCGCCAGAACAATCCGACAACCAACAACCAACAACTAACAACTGTAGAGGATGGGGAGGAAAACACCCTGCCGGTGCTGCCCAACCGGATTCTCATCACCGAAAGCCTGCCGCTGCCCATCGTGGGGCCGGCTACGCGGGAGTTTGAGCTCAAGAAGCTGACCAGCACTACCTCGGCTACGCGCCGCAACTACTCCCTGACGCTGGAAATGACGGAAAACCCCGCCTGGTATGCCGTGCAGGCGTTGCCTTACCTGATGGAGTACCCCTACGAGTGCTCCGAGCAGGTATTCAGCCGCCTGTATGCCAACCTGCTGGCGGCCCGCATCCTGCAGCAGAACCCCCGGCTGAAACCAGTGCTGGACGAGTGGAAGCGCGCCGCCCAGAGCGGCGACAAGGCGGCCCTGACCAGCAAGCTGGAGCAAAACCAGGAGCTGAAAAACCTGCTGCTCCAGGAAACCCCGTGGGTGCGCGACGCCCAGGGCGAAACCGAGCGGATGCGCCGCCTGGGTGAGCTGTTCGACGAGCCCCGCCTGAAGGCCGAAACCACCCGGGCCCTGGCCAAGCTAGCCCAACTGCAGCAACCCGACGGCGCGTTTCCGTGGTTCGAGAAAATGCCCGCCGACCGCTACATCACCCAGCTCATCGTGGCTGGCTTCGGCAAATTGCAGCGGCTCGGGGCTTTCGATGCCACCCAGGACGAGCAGGCCCGCGCGCTGCTGACCAACGCCCTGCGCTACCTCGACGACCAGCTCCAGCGCGACTACGCCGAGCTGCGCAAGCAGAAAGGCGTGGATCTGCAGAAAAACCACCTCACTGACCTGCAGATTCAGGCCCTGTACGCCCGCAGCTTCTGGCCGAAGCAGCCGGGGCTGAAGGCGGCGCAGCCGGCGCTGGCGTATTACCAGCAGCAGGCTGCCACGTTTTGGAACGCGCAGACGCGCTACTTGCAGGCGCAGCTGGCCCTGGCACTGCACCGCCAAAAAAGCCAGGCCCCGGCCGTGAAGGATATCATGACGGCCTTGCGCGAAAACGCCCTGCATTCCCCCGAGCTGGGCATGTATTGGAAAGAGGTGCGCGGCGGCTACTACTGGCGCGAGGCCCCTACCGAAACCCAGGCCACGCTTATCGAGGCCTTCGACGAAGTGAGCAACGACCAGAAATCGGTGGATGAAATGAAGCTGTGGCTGCTCAAGCAGAAGCAAACCCAGAACTGGGCCAGCACCCGCGCCACCGCCGATGCCTGCTACGCCCTGCTGCTGCGCGGCTCCGACTGGCTCCGGCCGGCCCAGCCCGTGCGGGTGACGCTGGGCGGCGAAGCCGTGAAGCCCACCACCCAACAGGCCGGCACCGGCTACTTCAAAACCACCTTTGCCGCCGCCGACATCAAGCCCGTTCAGGGTACCGTGACGGTGCAGAAAACCGACGCGGGGGTGGCCTGGGGCGCGCTGTACTGGCAGTATTTCGAGCAGATTGATAAGGTGACGCCGGCCGCTGCCGGTCTGCAGCTGGAGCGGCAGCTGTTTCGGGAGCAGCGCACCGCCGCCGGCCCCGTGCTGGAGCCCCTGACTGCCGCCGCGCCGCTACGGGTGGGCGACGTGCTGGTGGTGCGCCTCGTGCTGCGCGCCGACCGTGACCTGGAATACGTGCACCTGAAAGACCAGCGGGCCGCCGGCCTGGAGCTGATCAGTCAGACCAGCGGCTACCGGTACCAGGGCGGGCTGGGCTACTACGAAAGTCCCCGCGACGCGGCCACCAACTTCTTCATGGGCCGCTTCCCGAAAGGCACGCACACGTTCGAATACCGGCTGCGCGCGGCCCAGAGTGGCAATTTCTCGGGCGGCCTCAGCCAGATTCAGTGCCTGTACGCGCCTGAGTTTACCAGCCACTCGGCCGGGGCGCGGGTGCAGGTGGAGGCACTTGGAAAGAGGTAGTAAGAAATTGCATTTTTCAGGATGAAACCTCCGCTGAGTCAGTCAGAAAGGCTTTTAGCTCCGGGTCGTTGGCCGCGTGGTTTGGTAGTAAAAAATGGCAATAGTAATTTTGCCATTTCCTAGTCTTTTGCAACACTGCCTATGCGTCCCTTATATGTTCTGGTTGGCCTGCTGTTCTGCAGCGCGTCGGCTTTCGCTCAAGGAGGAAAGAAAACCGTTCCGACCAACCACAAAGGCCAGGTAGCCCTGCCCGTGACGGCCGCGCTGCCCGGCGAGGAGAAGCTCTCGGCCCAGGAGCGCGCCGAGCGCGACTTCCTGATGCCGGTGCGCCGCAAGCAGGCCGCCGCCCTCAAAGCCGCCGCCCAGGAAGAGGCCGCCAGCCAGCAGGCCGCTGCCACCGCCGAAATGTCGGCCCGCAACTTCATCGGGCCGGAGGAAGCCAAGCCGGAAGAGGCTGCCGCGCCGGCCGCCAAGCCCGCGGCCCGGCCCCACACCACCCACCGGCGGCGCTCCACGCACCACTCGTCCAGCTCGGCGGCCCGGCGGCGCTCATCCTCGAAAAAGAAGAGCAGCGCCAGCCGTAAGAAAAGCAGCTCGAAGAAGACCAGCTCGACCAAGAGAAAGACCTCGACCAAGAAGAAAAGCAGCTCAAGAAAGCGGCGCTAAGCGGATTTCGCCCCAATACCAACAAAAAAGGAGAACCAGACCGGTTCTCCTTTTTTGTTGCCTGGAAATTGGCGGGGCAGTTGCTGCCTAGGTATTCTGGGGCATCAGGCGCACGACCAGGCCGTCGAGGCGGTTGGTGATGCGGATCTGGCAAGACAGGCGGCTGCCCTGGGTCATGATGGGCAGGCTTTCGAGCATGGCCAGCTCGTCGTCGCTGGGCTCGTCGAGGGCGGGGCCGGCCAGCACCTCCACGTGGCAGGTGCCGCACAGGGCCATGCCGCCGCAAGTCGCCTGAATGTCGTAGCCGCTGGCTTTGAGCACCTCCATCAGGCTGAGCGCCATGTCGGTGGGAGCTACTACCTCACGCCGCTGGCTGGGCGCTTCCTCTACATATACGCGTACTTCGTCGGTCATCTTCTTAGTTGTTCGTTGTCAGTTGTTGGTTGTCAGTTGTTAGTATCGGCCGTTAAGAACCAAAACCTAACAACTGACAACTAACAACTAAAAACTACAGAGTTGGTACCCCGTTGACGGTCGTGTACTTGAGCACGTACTTTTTGTCGGGGTTGATGTATTTGAAGGCGCCCTGGGCCATCAGCGCGGCCTCGTGGAAGCCGCACAGAATGAGCTTGAGCTTGCCCGGATACGTGTTGATGTCGCCGATGGCGAAAATGCCGGGTACGGAGGTCGAATAATCCAGGGTGTTGACCTTCACCGCGTCGTCTTCCAGCTCCAGGCCCCAGTCGCCAATCGGGCCGAGCTTGGGCGTGAGGCCGAACAGGGGAATAAACGAGTCGACGGGCAGGGTTTCGGCCGTGCCGTCGTTGGCCGTGATGGTCACGGCTTCCAGCCCGTCCTGGCCGTGCACGTGGGTCACGTTCGAGGAGAGCACCAGCCGGGCCCGGCCGGCTTCGTGCAGATTTTTCACCTTCTCGGCCGAGTCGGCGGCGCCGCGGAAGGTGGTGCCCCGGTGCACCAGGGTTACTTCCTTGGCTACGTCGGCCAGAAACACGGTCCAGTCAAGGGCCGAGTCGCCGCCGCCGGCAATGACGATGCGCTGGTCGCGGAAGGTTTCCGGGTCGCGCACCATGTAGTACACGCCGCGGCCGCCTTCGTAGTTTTCCAGGCTTTCGATGGCGGGCTTGCGGGGCTCAAACGAGCCCAGGCCGCCGGCAATGGCAATAGCTTTGCAGAAAATCTCGGTGCCGTCGGTGGTAAACAGCTGGAACGAGCCGTCCTCGAGCTTGGCCAGGCGCTCAACCCGCTCACCCAGCGTGAAGGTGGGGTGGAAAGGCTCGATCTGGCGCATCAGGTTCTGGACCAGGTCGCCGGCCAGAATGTCGGGGAAGCCGGGAATGTCGTAAATCGGCTTCTTAGGATAAATCTCGGACAGCTGCCCGCCCACCTGGGGCAGGGCATCGACCACGTGGCAGCGCAACTTCAGCAAACCAGCTTCAAACACCGCGAATAAGCCCACTGGGCCAGCTCCGATAATGCAGATATCGGTAGAAATGGAATTGGTCATGAACAAAGCAATAAGATGAGCGGCCCCCGGCCAGAGGCTTAACAGCTAAGCCCCTGGAAACGTTGGCGCAAACGCCCGCTTAGCACCGATAAGGCGCTAAACGCCACTGACCGTGGGGGCTTTGTGCTGCGGGCAAAAGCCTAACGGGCCGCAAAGATACAAACAAGCCGGGCGTTTTCGCAGCCTTCCTTACGCTTGCTTACACCTGGATCAGCCAGGCCACGGCGGCCGGTACTTCGTCGAAAAAGCGAAACTGCAGGGGCACCGCTACCTCGTCGCCCACGGCCCGGGCGGCCAGCCGGCCCAGCGGGGTCTGGTTTTCCACGATGGCGCAGCGGCGGTAGCCGGCCTCGCGCACGGCCTGGGGCACCCACTGCTGCGCTATCCAGTGCTGGGCCGCTATGGGCAGCGGCTGGCGCAGGCGGTGGTCGGTGAGCAGGCAGCCGGTGCGGTGGTGCTGCAGGGCCTTCAGGGTGTGGCCGTAGAGGGCCTGCAACTCTACTTCCGTAGCCGGGGCGTCGGTCCAGCTAAGCTTCACGTAGCCCAGGTCGTGGTAAGAAATGGTGCACAGCGCGTTGTGAAAGTAAATGGAAGTGGGAGCAGACGTAGGCATGGTCGTAAAGAAACGACGCCCGCATGAAGAACCAATAAAGAAACTTCCGCGGGCGTTGCTTTTGCCAACTTAATCGGTCGGTTACCGTCAGGCAAACATGCCCACGGCGTCTTTGCTGGGCAACGCGGTTTTGCCCGTGAGCAGCGCATCGACCCGGCGGGCCACCTCGCGCCCCTCTGAAATGGCCCAGACCACCAACGACTGGCCCCGGCGCATGTCGCCGGCCACGAAGACCTTGGGCACGCTGGTCGAATATTCTCCTTCCCGGGCCCGCACGTTGCCCCGGTCGTCGAGCTCTACCCCGAGCTGCTGGAGCAAGCCCTCGTACTGGGGCGCGGCAAAGCCCAGGGCCAGCAGCACCATCGTGCAGGGAATTTCGCGCTCCGAGCCGTCGATTTCGGTGAAGTGCAGGCGGCGGCCCAGCACGTCGGTTTCCCAGGTAATGTCCGTCACGAGCAGGGCCCGCAGCCGGCCGTGGTCGTCGCTCAGAAAGGCCTTGGTATGAATGCCCCAGTAGCGCTGGCAGCCTTCCTCGTGGGAGGTGCTGCTTCGGAAAATGGCCGGCTCCTGGGGCCAGGGCGTGTGGGCGGGCCGCTCGGCGGAGGGCTGATGCATGAGGGCAAACTGGGTGATGGAGCGGGCCCGCTGCCGGTTGGCCGTGCCCACGCAGTCGGAACCCGTGTCGCCGCTGCCAATAACTACCACGTCGTGCCCTTCGGCCCACAGCGCTTCGCCGCTGACCGGCAGGTTGCTCACCCGGCGGTTGTGCTGGGTGAGGTAGTTCATGGCGAAGTGAATGCCCGGCAGCTCCCGGCCCGGCAGGCTCAGGTCGCGCGGGATGGTGGCCCCGCCGGCCAGCACTACCGCGTCGAAGGTGCGGGTCAGCTCCTCGGCGGGCACATCCTGGCCAATGTTGGTATTGCAGCGAAACACCACGCCGTCGGCTTCCAGCAGCTGAATGCGGCGGTCAATGACCCACTTGTCGAGCTTGAAGTCGGGAATGCCGTAGCGCAGCAGCCCGCCGGGCCGGTCGTCGCGCTCAAACACCGTGACCGAGTGGCCGGCCTTGGTGAGCTGGGCCGCCGCAGCCAGCCCGGCCGGACCCGAGCCCACCACGGCCACCGTTTTGCCCGACTTCAGCACCGGGGCCGTGGGCTGCACGTAGCCTTTGCTGAAGGCAATTTCGATGATGTGCTTCTCGATTTCCTCGATGGCCACCGGGGCCGAGTGGATGCTCAGCACGCAGGCCGACTCGCAGGGCGCGGGGCAGATGCGGCCGGTGAATTCGGGGAAGTTGTTGGTCGACGCCAGAATCTGGTAGGCCGCCAGCCAGTCCTGCTGGTGCACCGCGTCGTTGAACTCGGGAATGATGTTGCCCAGCGGGCAGCCGGCGTGGCAAAACGGAATGCCGCAGTCCATGCACCGCGCGGCCTGCTGCTGGAGCTGGGGCTCAGAATAAGTGCCCACAAACTCGTGGTTGTGCTGCACCCGCTCCTGGGGCGCGGACTTGGCGGGCAGCTCCCGACTGAATTCCTTGAAACCGGTGACGTGTCCCATGTGGTGGTATATCGTGGCGTCATGATGAGCGCAGCGAAGCTTCTTGCCCTCGGCTGTTACAGCAGCCGAACCGGAGTCTCGCCCGCAAGACGCCCCAGCTGCGCCCAACATGACATTTTTGCTATTGTTGATGAGGCCTTACTGAGCCGCCGCGTACTGCGCGGCCTGCAATACTTTCTTGTATTCGGAGGGAAAGACCTTGACGAAGCGCCCGGCCTCCTCGGGCCAGTTGCCCAGCAGGTAGCCCGCCAGCTGGCTGCCGGTCAGCTGCTGGTGCTTGCGCAGCAGGGCCTGAATCTGGGCTTCGTCGTCGGCGTCGAGCGGGTCGAGCTCCACCATTTCCTGGTTGCAGTTGTCGGGAAAAGTGCCATCGGGGTCGTAGACCCAGGCTATGCCCCCGCTCATGCCGGCGGCGAAGTTGCGGCCGGTGCGGCCCAGCACCAGGGCCCGGCCGCCGGTCATGTACTCGCAGCCATGGTCCCCGACGCCCTCCACCACGGCCGTGGCCCCGGAGTTGCGCACCGCAAACCGCTCCCCGGCCTGCCCGCGCACAAACAGCTCCCCGGAAGTCGCGCCGTAGAGGGCCACGTTGCCGATAATGATGTTGTGCTCGGGGACAAACTTGCCGTCGGCGGACGGGAAAATGGCCAGCTGGGCCCCGGAAAGGCCTTTTCCCACGTAGTCGTTGGCTTCGCCTTCGAGGGCAAACGAGAGGCCCTTCACGCTGAAGGCCCCGAAGCTTTGCCCCGCCGAGCCGCGGAAACGGTAGTTGATGGTATTCTCGGGCAGGCCGGCGGCGTGGTAGCGCTTGGCAATTTCGTTGGAGAGCAGCGTGCCAATGGTCCGGTCGGTGTTGCGGACGGCAAACTCGGCAAACACCGGAATCCGCTCATTTAAAGCCTGCTCAGCTTGCGCTAATAGTTGCCAGTCGAGGATGTTGTCCAGGCCGTGGTCCTGGGCCTGGCTGTGGTAGAGCGTGCCGCCCGAGGGGTTAGCGGCCGGGTGGAGCACGCCCGAGAGGTCGAGGTGGCGGGCTTTCCAGTGGGTTATTCCCTCGCGCACTTTCAGAAACTGGGTGCGGCCCACCATGTCGTGTATCGTGCGGAAACCCAGCTCGGCCATGATTTCGCGCAACTCTTCGGCCAGGAAGCGGAACAGGTTGACAATGTGCTCGGGCTGCCCGCTGAAGAGCTTGCGCAGCTCCGGGTCCTGGGTGGCCACGCCCACGGGGCAGGTGTTGAGGTGGCACTTGCGCATCATCACGCAGCCGCCCGCTACCAGGGCCGCCGTAGCCACGCCCCATTCCTCGGCCCCGAGCAGCGCGGCTACAGCCAGGTCGCGGCCGGTTTTGAGCTGCCCGTCGGCCTGCAGCACCACGCGGCTGCGGAGCTGGTTGCGCAGCAGCGTCTGGTGAGCTTCGGCCAAACCCAGTTCCCAGGGCAGGCCGGCGTGCTTGATGGAGCTGATGGGCGAAGCGCCGGTGCCGCCATCATAGCCGGCAATGAGGATGACGTCGGCGTGGGCTTTGGCGACGCCGGCCGCAATGGTGCCCACGCCGGCCTTCGACACCAGCTTGACGTTGATGCGGGCGGCGCGGTTGGCGTTTTTTAAATCGAAAATCAGCTGAGCCAGGTCCTCAATCGAGTAAATGTCGTGGTGGGGTGGGGGCGAAATCAAACCCACGCCGGGCGTAGCGTGCCGCACCTTGGCAATCCAACTGTCCACCTTGTGGCCCGGCAGCTGCCCGCCTTCGCCCGGCTTAGCGCCCTGGGCCATCTTGATCTGCAGCTCGTCGGCATTGGTCAGGTAGTGGGCCGTGACGCCGAAGCGGGCCGAGGCAA
Organism: Hymenobacter aquaticus; assembly: GCF_004765605.1. Classification (NCBI taxonomy): domain Bacteria; kingdom Pseudomonadati; phylum Bacteroidota; class Cytophagia; order Cytophagales; family Hymenobacteraceae; genus Hymenobacter; species Hymenobacter aquaticus. The sequence goes on from NZ_SRLC01000002.1 coordinate 1,187,595, forward strand.
TCTGCTTGATGGCTGAGCGCATGGAGTCGCCATTCGCCATTTTCTCGTAGCGCATCGGGTCCTCACCGCCTTCCCCGGTGTTGCTTTTGCCGCCGATGCGGTTCATGGCAATGGCCAGGGTGCTGTGGGCCTCGTGCGAAATCGAGCCAAACGACATGGCCCCGGTGGCGAAGCGCTTCATGATATTTTCGGCCGGCTCCACTTCCTCAATGGAAATCGAAGGACGGTGGCGGGCAAAATCCAGCAGGCCGCGCAGGGTAAACATCCGCTCGGGCTGCTCATTGACCAGGCGGGCGTAGCGCCGGTAGGTTTCGTAGTTGCCGGTGCGGGTGGCCAGTTGCAGCAAATGCACGGTTTCGGGATTGAACATGTGGGCCTCGCCCCGGCGCCGCCACTGGTACACGCCGCCGTCGGGCAAGAGCTGCTGCTCCTCGGGCGTGCTGCTCTTGAAGCCCTGAAAGTGCTTGTAGAGTGTTTCGCGGGCAATTTCATCCAGGCCCAGCCCGCCGATGCGGGTTACGGCCCCGGTGAAATAGTGGTCCACCACCTGCTGGTTCAGCCCCAGAATCTCGAACACCTGGGCGCCGTGGTAGCTTTGCAGGGTGCTGATGCCCATCTTGGAGAAAATCTTCAGCAGCCCGTCGCACACGGCCTTCACGTAGTTTTTCACCAGCTGCCCGGCGTCCTGACTGGTGTTGAACCCGCCGCTCTGCTGCATGGTCTGGATGGTCGCCAGGGCCAGATACGGGTTGATGGCCGTGGCCCCGAAGGAGAGCAGGCAGGCAAAGTGGTGCACTTCCCACACGTCGCCGGCCTCTACCACGAGGCCCACCGAGCCCCGGTAGCCCTTGCGGATCAGGTGGTGATGCACGGCCGACACGGCCAGCAAGGACGGAATCGGGGCGTGCTTGGAATCCAGGCCCCGGTCGGAGAGGATCAGCACCTCGAAGCCGTCCTTCACCGCGTCTTCGGCGTAGCGGCACAGGCGGGCCAGGCCGTCCTGCAAGGAGCCGGGCTGGCCGTCGGCCTTGAAGTAAGACAGCAGGGTTTTGGCGTTAAACAGGCCCGTGTCGATGCTGCGCAGCTTTTCCAGCTCGTGGTTGGTCAGGATGGGCTGGCGCAGGGCCACGCAGTGACAGTGCATCTTGTCCTCGTCGAGGATGTTGCCGTTGTTGCCGATAAAGGTAGCCAGGCTCATCACCAGCCGCTCCCGAATCGGGTCAATCGGCGGGTTGGTGACCTGGGCAAAGAATTGTTTGAAGTAGCTGCTCAAATGCTGAGGCTGGTCGGAGAGGATAGCCAGGGGCACGTCCACGCCCATCGAGCCAATGGGTTCCTTGGCTTCCAGGGCCATGGGCGTGATAATCGTGTCGATGTCCTCCCGGGTGTAGCCGAACACCTGGTGGTACTTGAACACCGAGTCGGCGGCCAGGTCGGTAAACACCTGCCGGGGCTCGGGCAGCTCTTCCAGCCGGATCTGGTAGTCGTTGAGCCACTCGCCGTAGGGCTGCTGGGCCGCGGCCCGGGCCTTGATGCCCTGGTCGGTGATAATCTGGCCGGCCACAGTGTCAATCAGTAGCATCTTGCCCGGTTGCAACCGGCCCTTCTGAATAACGGTCGACTCGGGAATGGTCAAAACCCCGGCTTCGGAGGCCACCATCACCCGCCCGTCGTCCGTCACGACGTAGCGCAACGGCCGTAGCCCGTTGCGGTCCAGCATGGCCCCGATCTGCTGGCCGTCGGTGAAAATAAGGGCGGCCGGACCGTCCCAAGGGGCCATAAAGGTGGCATGAAACTCGTAAAACGCCTTTTTCCACGGGTCCATCTGGGTGTTGCCGTCCCAGGCCTCGGGCACCAGCATCATCATCACGTGGGGCAACGAGCGGCCCGAGTGCAGCAGGATTTCCACGATGTTGTCCAGGCAGGCCGAGTCTGACTGCCCTTCATCAATAACGGGCAGCAGCATGTCCATTTCCTCCGGGGAAAAGTAGGGCGACGCGTAGCTGCGCATGCCGGCGTAAAACCAGTTCAGATTGCCCCGCAGCGTGTTGATTTCGCCATTATGCGCCAAGAGCCGAAACGGCTGGGCCAGCTTCCACGACGGAAACGTGTTGGTCGAAAAGCGCGAATGGACCATGCCGAACGCCGAGGTGACCCGCTCGTCGGACAAATCGGGGAAGTAGCCGCGCACCTGGTAGGTGGTGAGCTGGCCCTTGTAGACGATGGTTTTGCACGACAACGAGGCGAAGTAAAAGTCGCCGCCGGCCTTGAGGTTGGCTTCCAGCACCAGCTTGCCGACGTAGCGCCGCAGCACGTAAAGCTTCCGCTCAAAGTCCTCCGGATTCGTCACGCCGGCCGGCCGGCCAATGAAGACCTGCTCCATGTCGGGCTCGGCGGCCAGGGCCGTGGGCCCGATGCCGCTGGGGCGCACGGGCACCGGCCGGAAGCCCAGCACCGGCAGGCCCAGCTTGGTGGCCGCCTCGTGCATGAGCTGGCGGCAGGCGTCCTTGGTCGAGGGCTTTTTGGGCAGAAACACCATGCCCACGCCGTAGCTGCCGGGCTCGGGCAGCCGGATGCTCAGGGCGGTGCATTCTTCCAGGAAAAACCAGTGGGGCAGCTGCAGCAGGATGCCGGCCCCGTCGCCCGAGTCGGAGTCGCAGCCGCAGGCGCCGCGGTGCTCCATATTCTCCAGCATGGTCAGCGCGTCGCTGATAATCTGGTGCGACTTCTGGCCGTTCAGATAGGTAATAAAGCCCGTACCACAGGCGTCGTGCTCAAACTCGGGGCGGTACAGACCCTGGGCTGCTATATCGGGATTCATCGGAAGTACGGTGTCGTGGATAGTGCGCCGACCCGGTGGAATCAGGCCGAAATGGCAAGATATTCCCCTGCCCGAAGTCCACGGCCCCGACTCGGTGCCTCCTACGATTTCCAACCGCGGAATACGGCCGCCTATTTTCCCGCAAAAAGCCCTCCTGCAATTCGTGAGGCAACTTTCCCAGCGGTTGGTTTTTACGACGGCCGACGCGGCGGGCTGGGCGGGTCCGCGGCCGGATTGCGCTTCGAGAATGGTAGCTGCGGGCTACATCTGACGCGGCAAAAAACGAGGCTGCCATTGGGCGCCGACCAGAAAAGCGCAGCCCGTAACCCCGCGTGGCGGCCGGGTTTGCAGCCCCGGCATGCGCCACGACCGGGGTTACGGGCTGGCATCCGCACCACAGGTCACAAACTATAAGTTGGTATAAGGCTAAGGTCAGGCGGCCCGGTCTTCCAGAATGTAGCCGATGCCGTTGAGGGTATGAATCAGCTTGGGCGTGAAGTTCTTGTCCACCTTTTTGCGCAGGTAGTTCACGTACACGTCCACCACGTTGGTGCGGGTGTCGAAGGCCAAATCCCAGACTTTCTGCACGATTTCCTGGCGCGTCACGGCCCGGCCCTGATTGTGCATGAAATACTCCAGCAAGGCCAGCTCCCGGCCCGTGAGGTCGATGCGCTTGTCGCCGCGCTTCACGATTTTGCTGCTGCCAAACAGTTGCAAATCGGCCACCTTCAGCACGGGCTCGGGCGGCTCCACGGCCGGGTAGCGGCGGTGCAGGGCCCGCAGCCGGGCCAGCAGCTCCCCAAACGCAAAGGGCTTAATCAGGTAGTCGTCGGCCCCGGCGTCGAAGCCCCGCAGCTTCTGCTCGGTGCTGGCCTGGGCCGTAAACATGAGCACCGAAAGCTTGGCGAAGTGCTGCCGGACGTAGCCGCACAGCGCAAAGGCGCTGTCGTCGGGCAAGTCGGCCTTGAGCAGCACGGCCGTGTAGGGCGCGCCCGCCAGCATGGGCCGGGCCGAGGCCGTATCCAGGGCCACGGCCACCCGGGCCCCGTGGTGTTCGAGGCTGCGCTTGAGCAGCGCCGCCCCAATCAAATCGTCTTCAATCAGTAAGATGTTCATCCGCGCGTAAGTAGGGGGGAGGCGGGCTTGGCTCCCAGGGTAAAACAGGGCACGTAGGGTGGGATGCAAAAACAAAGCAGCGCGGGTTTCGGCCGGTGCCGCCGGGGTGGGTCGGCGGGTGGGCGCCGCGGCCCGAAGCCCACGCTGCTTACAGGCAGTAGCAGCTACGGCACGCCCAGGGCCGCGTCGGCGTCGAAGGGCGGAATGGCAATGATGGGCCCGCGGCCCGCCCCGGTGCTTACCGAGTAGATGGACGGCGGCTGATGCAGCGTGCCGGCCAGGCGGCGCAACCCCTCGGGGGCTACCTGGTAGCGGAAAATGGTGTCGTACTCGGCAAAGTCGCGGCGCACGTCCACTTCCAGGTCCCGGATAACGCCGCCGTGAATGTCGTAGACCCAGCCGTGCAGGTGCAGCGGGGTTTCGGCCTGCTGCACGGTGGCGGTCTGGTGCAGGTTGTACACCTGCTCGATGACGTTGAGCTCCACCAGGCGGCGGTACCGTTCCTCCTCGGTTTCCAGCGCGCCCAGCTCGTGCTGGTGCTGCTGCATCACCTCGCGCACCGTGCTCAGCCAGCTGCTCACCGCGCCTTCGTCCTCGTTCTGCATGGCCGCTTTCACGCCCCGGCAGCCGTAGTGCCCACACACAATGATGTGCTGAATCTGGAGCTCCTGCACGGCATATTGCAGCACCGAGGCCAGGTTCAGATCGGTGCTGACCACCAGGTTGGCCACGTTGCGGTGCACGAAGACTTCGCCGGGCGCCGTGCCGGTCATCTCACTCACCGACACGTGGTTGTCGGAGCAGCCGATGAACAGGAACTTGGGCGTCTGCTGGGCCGTGGCTTCGAAAAAGCGGGGGTTGCGGCGCAGCTTTTCGGCCACCCAGTTGCGGTTGTTTTCGAACAGCTTGTAGTAGGCCTCGAAGTCGGCTTCCTTGCCGCTCACGTGGGGCTGGCCGGCCAGGTTCTGGGCGTAGTCGTCGCCTTTGCGCAGGAAAATCAGCCGGATGTTGCGCTGCCGGGCCGTTTCGCGGAAGTTCTCAATGGCCCCCAGCACGTCCCGGTCGATAAAGGCCGAGTTGGTCCCGTCGATTTCCACCGTGGTGTTCACCGGAATGTCCTTGAGCACGGTCATGATGCTGGCCTTGTTCAGAAACGAGACATGCTCGCCCAGGCTGATGCGCAGATGCTCCTGGCCTTCTACCGAGTAGCTCTGGAAAAAGTGGGCATTCTTGTAGGTTTCGCGCAGCACGAAGAAGAACCCCACGGCCGCCCCAATGCCGATACCAATCAGCAGATCGGTCAGCAGAATGGCCCCGATGGTGACGATAAAGGGCAGAAACTCGGTGAGGCCGGCCTGGAAATGCTGGCGGAAGATGCTGATGCGGGCCAGCTTGTAGCCCGTCACGAGCAGGATGCCGGCCAGCGCGGCCCACGGAATCAGGTTCAGCAGCCGGGGGAACAGAATCACGCTCAGCAGCAAAAAGCTGCCGTGCATCAGGGCCGCCAGCTTAGTGCGCCCCCCGGCGTTGATGCTCACCGAGCTGCGCACAATCACCGAGGTCAGGGGCAAGCCGCCGAGCAGGCCGCTCACCAGGTTGCCCACGCCCTGGGCCTTCAGCTCGCGGTTGGTGGGCGTTTTGCGCTTCAGCGGGTCCAGCTCGTCGGTGGCTTCCACGGCCAGCAGGGCTTCCAGGCTAGCCACCAGGGCAATGGAAAACGCCGCCGAGTACACCTTCACGTTGGCCAGCTGCGAGAAGTCGGGCAGGGTAAACAGGCCGATAAACTCGTCGGCGCTGGTGGGCACGGGCAGCCGTACCAGGTGGGTGCCGCCCAGCATGTAAGCCGGGCTGAGCAGGCCGGCCAGCGTGTTGATGGTAATGCCCACGATGATAACAATCAGCGCCGCCGGCACCGCCGACAGCACCTTGTTCCGCTTGAAAAACGGCTGCTCCCAGGCAATGAGAATAGCTAGGCTGACCAGGGCAATAACCAAAGCCGTGGCGTTGAACTCGCGCAGGGCGTGCTCCAGCAGGCCTTCCAGGTTGCCGCCGTTCCAGGAAAACAGCGCCAGCGACTCCACCGCGTCGGCGTCGTAGCCCAGCACGTGGGGCAGCTGCTTCAGAATCAGGATGATGCCGATGGCCGCCAGCATGCCTTTAATCACCGACGAGGGAAAGAAGTTGCTGATGATGCCGGCCTTGGCCACGCCCATCACCAGCTGCATGAGGCCCGCCACGCAGATGGCCAGCTGTAGCGTCTTGAACGAACCCAGCGCCTCCAAACTGCTCACCACCACCAGAATCAGGCCCGCTTCCGGCCCCGAGATACTCACGGCCGAGCGGCTCAGCGCCCCCACTACCAGGCCCCCGACGATGCCGGCAATAATGCCCGAAAACAGCGGGGCCCCCGAGGCCAGGGCTATGCCCAGACACAGCGGCACGGCCACCAGAAACGACACGAGTCCGCCCTGGAAGTCACTCTTGAAATAGGAAAAGTCCCAGGTTTTGGAACTGCCGGCTACGGTAGACATAGGCTTCGATACAGACATGAGGATTCCGGCGCGGCCCGAAAGCCGCGAAGCGGAACGAAAAAGCGAAAAGGCAGGAAGCAGAGCCGACGACGTGGCGTCAGGTGCGGACGGCCCGGCGTTAATTAGAGCTTCTAATCTGCGGGGCCGGTAAAAAGAACTTCAAATTCAGAAGGTTGGAATATCTATTACAAAGGTATAGGCTTAATACGAAGCCAGAATTAAAGCAGTATTATAAGGTTATTAGATTCTTATTAAAAAGATATTAGAAACCGATGAAAAAAATTTGTTCGGTTTTATGGAGAATTAACGGTAGATAACAACTTTAATTGGTCTTTAATTTATTTGGTGAACATGTATATATTTAACTGATGGTCAATAAGTTAATGATTTGAAATGGTGCGTATAAGAGTCGGTTTGTAGTGTAAAATTGTTTTTATATTCCTGTATGAAAAGGCTTTAATCTGCCCTTATTCTGCCCTGAATAGTGTATTCAGGCTCTGTTGATGCATGTTATGTCGCCTGTGAGAAAGAACCGTAATTGGCTTTAATAATAATTTAATGTGCGGAGGTCAGCGTAGATTGGCTTGTAGCCAATCGTACATAAAAACGCCCCGCTGGCCATGTGAAAATGACCGGCGGGGCGTGCCTTGTAATCAGGGAAAAAGGCTAGGCCTGCTGCTTGCGGCGGCCTGCCAGGATGCGGAAGAAAGAGCGGGTGTGAATTTCCTCCAGGGTGAGGCCGGTGGCCAGCACTTCCTCCTCGGTGATGGCGCCGCAGTTCATGGCCTTGAGGAAGAAGTTGAGCAAGCCCTGCCCGGTGGCGGCGTCGTCGAAGATGTCGCCGGTGAGGGTGGAAATGGCGGCCCGCTCCACGAAGGTTTTGAGGCGGTTCAGCGCGTCGTCGTAGCTGCTCAGGAAGAAGTTATAGGTGGCCGCGTAGCGCATCGGCAGCTGGGCCGGGTTCAAATCCCAGCCCTGGTAGAGGCCGTTGACGAGCGAGTGGGTGGTGTGGTGGAAACCCTGCCGCCAGGCGTTGTGCACCGAGTCGCGGTTTTCCTTGAGCTGCTCAAACGTGAGGTTGTCACCGCGGTGGGGGCCGATGGGCATGACGTTGGTGGCGCCGTCGGAGAGAAAGATGCCGGTGCCGCCCAGGGCCACCTTGGTCATGTGGTGGGCAAAGTCGCAGACGGGGTGGGCCATGGTCTGGTACTTGGCCGTAATGCCGGCCGAGGCCGTGTAGTCGTAGGTGCCGAAGTGGGCGGCCACGCAGCGGCCCTCACTGGCCCGGATGATGCGCATCAGCGGGTTGCGGCCTTCCTCATCCATGATGATTTGGGTGGCCTCCACCATCGTTTCCATTTTCAGGGTGCCGGGCGCGAGGTTGTTGGCCTTTTCGATGAGCTCAAACAGGCGCACCATCGTGGTCATCTGCTCTGGAATGGTCACCTTGGGCAGCATCACCACGAAGTTGTCGGGCAGCTTACCGCCGGTGGCTTCGAGCAGCGTGGTCAGGAAAATGTCGAGGGTGCGGACGCCCCGGGCCTTCAGATCCTCGGTGAAGGGCTTGATGCGGATGCCGATAAAGGGCGACAAGGTGCCGTTCTGCATGCCCTTGGCTACTTCCTGGGCGGCGCGCACGGCGGTTTCGTCCTCTTCCGCGTCGGGGCGGTTGCCGAAGCCGTCTTCGAAGTCGACCCGGAAGTCTTCCACGGCCTCGCGCTGCAGCTTCTTGATGATCTTGTTATAGACCGAATAGGCCAGCCAGGCGGGCTCCTGCTTGCGCCCGGCCTCGCTCATGGCGTCGAGGCGCTCGGTCAGGGCCTGAATGTCTTTCTCCAGGGTCGGCAGGTGCTCGTGGCCCTTAAGCTGGAGCACGCGGGCCAGCTCGGTGAAGTTGGGCGCGTACATTTTGAGGTTGTTCAGGGCAATGTCGCCCATGCGCACGCAGGTGTCCGACTTAAACAGGTTGGCTCCGCCGTAGACAGTGTGCACCGGCTGGCGGTCGGGCTTGTCGCCGGGGTAGGTTTGCTGGAACTGGCGGTTGGCCACGCCGAGCTGGTCGAGCAGCTGGCTTTTGTCGGTGTCTTGTAGGCTGAGTTTCATACGGTGGGATTTGGGCCTCACCCCGGCCCTCTCCCGAGGAGAGGGGGCCAGACGCAGGGCCAGCGAAATTCTGGCTGCCGCCAAAATTTCTAACATTTAATGGGTCATGACAAAGTACAGTTGACGACCGAGCAAGATCAGCAGCCAGAGCTGCTGGTCTTGCTTCGTCAGGCTCCCTCTCCTCGGGAGAGGGCCGGGGTGAGGCTCAGCTGCCGCGGTACGTCGAATACCCAAACGGATTGAGCAGCAGCGGAATGTGGTAGTGCTCGGCGGCCAGTACGTTGAAGACGATTTCCACGAAAGGGTAGAACCCCGTGTTGCCCTGCTGCTCGAAGTACTCCTGGGTGAAAAACTTCATTTTGTAGGTACCCAGCGGCAGCTGCTGGTCTTTGGCCAGCAAGTCGGGAATACGACCGTCTTGGTTGGTGCGGCCCCGGGCCAGCTCCTGCCAGGTGTCGTCTTCCCGCAAGCTTGATAAGGCAATGGTGACGCCTTGGGCGGGGCGGCCGAGGGTGGTGTCGAGGATGTGGGTGGTAATCTGACTCATGCGGCTAAGAGTTTTTCGAGGCGGAGGCGGGTGATTTTGTCCTGTTCGGCCATGGCAACGTGGATTTCCTCTGCGGGTAAATTCGGCAGGCGGGCTTGGAGCAAGGCCAGCATTTCGTCGGCCGACTTACCCGTGGCGCACACAATGAAGATGTAGCCGAACTTCCGCTCGTAGGAGTCGTTGCCGGCGGCCAGGGCTTCCAGCGTATCCTGGGAAGCCTGCTTCACGGCGCCCTGCTCGCCCTCGGCCCACTGGCTGGTGCTGGCAAACTTCTCCCTGAGCGAATTGACGTCCCCGATTTTGGGGTGGTGGGTAAAGGCCTCGCGCCAGTCGGCTTCCGAGAGGTTGTACCAAATATCTTTGGCCTGCTGAAACAACACGTCGGCCTCGGCCACGGGGAAGGCGGCGTTCAGCTGCTGCACCCAGGCGGTGGCGCCGCAGCACTTGGCCAGGGCTTCGGCCCGGGTGGGGGCGGGGAGGGAATTGAGTTCGGGGAGAGTCATGGGGGAAATAGTTTGCCTCACCCCGGCCCTCTCCCGAGGAGAGGGGGCCAGTCGCTCGGCCTACGGAACTCCGGCTTGCGCCGAAATTCCTACTGCGTAAGTAGATGATTGCCAGTTGCCAGCCCAAAGGCTGGTGACTGGTTTCGTCTGGCCCCCTCTCCTCGGGAGAGGGCCGGGGTGAGGCAACTACGGCCGGGGTGAGGCGCTACAGCACCGTCGGGAAGCGGTTCACGTTCTTGTAGTAGATGTACACCGAGGGCTCCTTGCCCATGGTGGTGGCCCACTGCTGGCAGTAGGGCGCCATCCAGATGGAGTCGCCCTTCTTGACCGGGTACCACTGCTGGTCGAGCACGTAGATGGCCTGGCCTTCCAGGTACATGAGGCCGTGCTCCATGATGTGGGTTTCGACCATGGGCAGGTGGCCGCCCAGGTCGTAGGTGAAGATGTTGACGGCCATGTCAAAGCCCAGCTCGTTGGGCAGCAGCTCCTGGATGCGCAGGGCCTCGTCGTTCATGTAGATAGGGGCCTTGGCAATATCCCGGGCCCCGAACAGCACGCCGGGCGTTTCGTAGCCCGGCAGCGGCTCGTATACCTTGTGGAAAGTCAGCACCTGGGTGCCTTCGGTGGGGCCGTGAAACCGGTAGCTTTTCTCCACCGGCACGTACACGTATTCGCCCTTGGTCAGAGTTTTTTCCTGGCCGTCGATGCTGGCTTGCAGCTGGCCTTCCACCACGTAGAAGAAAATCTGGGCGGCCTGGGTCTGGCCCAGCAGCTCCCCCCCGTCGCGCAGGGTAATCAGCGTCTGGGCCAGGCGGGCGCCCATCTGCTCATTGATGATGACGTTGACCGTGCAGCCCGTCCAGCCGGGCACGTTGCTGTTGATGTAGCCGTCGGGGGCAATAATGGCGTGGTTGTGCTTGACCACGGAGCGGGTCAGGGCGGAAATTTCCATGAGTTCTAGGCGGAAGGGGTGGTTTGGTAATGGGAGAAAAGCAGCTGCAAAAACCGCTCGGATACCCGCACGGCGGCGGCCACGTCGGCCAGCTCCACGTTTTCGAGCGGGTTGTGGCTGATGCCCTTGACGCAGCGGATAAACAGCATCGTGGCCGGGGCCACGGCCGAAATCGGCACCGCGTCGTGCCCGGCCCCGCTCACGAGCCGGACGACTTCGTAGCCGGAGTCGGCAATGGCCTGGCCGAGCAAGGTATTCATTTCCGGGGCGCAGGTCACCGGCGCGGTGTACTGAATCAGGTTCCAGCTGAGCGTCAGGTTGCGTTTTTGGGCAATGGCGCGGGCTTTTTGCTCCAGCTCAGCGTAGGCCGAGGCCAGGCGGACCGCGTCGGCGCTGCGCAAATCCAGGCTGCAGACTACCTCGCCGGGAATGACGTTGCTGGCCGCGTGGCGCACGTCGAGCTTGCCTACGGTGGCTACCAGCTCGGCTTTATTAGCCACGCCAAACTGCTCGGCGGCCAGCACGAATTCGGCGGCTCCGGCCAGGGCGTCCTGGCGCATGTGCATGGGCACGGTGCCGGCGTGCCCGGCCATGCCCTGCCAGGTCAGCTCCACGCGCTGCTGCCCGGCAATGGCCGTCACCAGGGCCACCGGCACCCGGCTTTCCCAGAGCACCGGGCCCTGCTCAATGTGAGTTTCGAAGTAGCCCAGCCACTGGTCACCGGGAATAGCCTCGGCGCCCAAAAGTTGAGTCGTGCCGCCCATGGTTTCAATGGCCTGGGTCAGGGTGATGCCGTGGGCGTCGGTTTTAGTCAGCAAATTCTGGTCGAACGAGCCGGCCACGACTTTGCTGCCCAGATACGTGGTGTGGTAGCGCACCCCTTCCTCGTCGCTGAAGGCAATCAGCTCGACATGAAACGGCAGCTCGGTTTGGCTGAGCACGAGCTGCTCCAGCAAGTCCAGACCCATGAGCACGCCCAGCGGCCCGTCGTACTTGCCGGCGTTGACCACCGTATCGATATGGGAAGCTAGGACGAAGGTTTTGGCCGCCGCGTTCCGGCTCACCAGCCGCCCCCGCACGTTGCCGATGCTGTCGACGCGCGTAGCCAGGCCGGCCGCGTCCATCCAGGACTTGACCAGGGCGCTGCCCTGCAGAAAGGCCGGGGTGCCGAAGGTGCGCGTCACCCCGTCGGTATCTTCGCTGATGGCGGCCAGGGCCTCGATGCGGCGCAGGATTTTCTCGGCCCGGGAAGTGTAGTTGTCGTCCATAGAAGTAGGGGCGCGTTGCACGCGCCCGGTCGTAGCTGACGTTGGGTTGACTTTGTGAGGTAATCGGCTTGTCACAGTTCGGTCGCCGAAAAAACCAGTATTCGGAAATTTTTCAGCACGGCCGCGTCAGTTCCGGCGGGCGCGTGCAACGCGCCCCTACAGCAGCTGGCCCTGGTTCAAAGCCCGGAACTCGGGCCGCTCGTAGACCAGCTGCCCGGCCAGCCAGGTTTGCTCCACCACGCCACGCAGCTGCCGCCCCACGTAGGGCGAGACTTTGTGCCGGTGCTGAATCAGGTCGGCCGTGACGTCGAACGTCTGCTCGGGGTCCAGAATCAGCAGGTCGGCGTCGAAGCCGGGGGCAATCTGGCCTTTGCGGTGGCTCTGCCCGATGAGCTTGGCCGGGTTGGTGCTCAGCCAGCGGGTCAGGTCGTTGAGGGAAGCGCCGCGGGCTTGGGCGGCGGTCCAGAGTACTGGCAGAGCCAATTGCAGGGAGGCAATGCCGCCCCAGGCGGTGGTGAAGTCGCCGGAGTCAATCTGCTTCAGATCGGGCGGGGCGGGGGAGTGG